>NZ_JADEYP010000031.1 GCF_020295405.1 Sphingobacterium bovistauri | reverse complement strand
ACCTCCAATACTATCTTTGCCCTGCTGAAGAATAGTTACTAAACGTAACTTAAAATTGAAATTATACTTCTGATTTTTTCTCATAAAAATGCCCCAAATAAGTGTCTAACTTTTTGGGGCATGTCCAAATGCTGGCTTTTCTTATTTTGAATATTTGTATGTTAATGTGCACTTAACTGCTTTTTCTTTTCTTCATCAAATGAAGCTTCTAATTCAGCTAATTTCTTTTTACCATATGCTAAACGTGTAATAACTACGAATAACACAGGAACTATGAAAATAGCTAAGAAAGTAGCAGCAGTCATACCGCCGAATACTGTCCAGCCTATAGTTTGGCGTGAAGCAGCTCCTGCACCAGTAGAAAGCATTAACGGAATAATACCTAAGATAAAGGCTAATGAGGTCATGATAATTGGTCTAAGACGCAATTTTACAGCATCAATAGTCGCATCAACTAAATTCATACCTATATCCACACGTTCTTTAGCAAATTCAACAATCAAAATCGCATTTTTCGCGGCAAGACCAATAATCGTTACCAAACCAATTTGCGCAAAGATGTTGTTATCCAATGAAGGTATAAACATCAACGTAAGAATCGCTCCGAAAATACCTAAAGGAACTGAAAGTAGAATAGAGAATGGTACTGACCAACTCTCATACAATGCAGCCAATAACAAGAATACAAACAAGATACATAATGCAAAGATTTGAATAGTCTTCGAACCAGATTGCTTCTCTTGTAATGATAAGCCTGAGAATTGGTAGTCAAAACCATCAGATAAAGTCTCTGCAGCTACTTCTTCCAATGCATTGATCACATCACCCGAATTGTAACCTGGCGCAGCACTACCTGATAAATCAATACTTCTAAAGATGTTGTAGTGATTAATGATAGATGGCATGGTAGTCAACTCATAGCTTACCAATGCACCCATAGGAACAGAATTACCTTGGACATTTTTTACGTATAATTTATTGATGTCTTCAATATTCATACGGTACTCTGTATCTGCTTGTGTCACGACACGGAAATTACGGCCATATTTTGTAAAGTCATTTACATAACTACTTCCAAGGTATGCTGAAATAGTAGAATAAATGCTAGAAATAGGCACCCCCATTCTTTTGGCTTGTTCACGATTCACTTCCAATTTATAGTTTGGAGAATTTGAATTAAACAAGGTATAAGCCATGCCAATTTCAGGTCGTTGATTCGCTGCCGCTAAAAATTTACCTACTTGTGCTTCGAATTGTTTGATATCTACCGTTTGTAAATCTTGGATTTGCATAGAGAAACCTCCAGTAGAACCTAATCCCGGGATAGCAGGAGGAGTAACCGCTAAAACACGTGCTTTGGAATATGAAGCATATTTACCCATTATAGCACCTGTGATTTGACTTGCAGTACGCGTTCTTTCTTTCCAAGGTTTTAGTGAAACAAATAATGAACCACCATTTGGTTTGAATGAACGATTTAAGATGTTAATTCCTGAGATCGTGGTTACATATTTGATTTCAGGAAAATCTTTACGCAACTCAACTTCTAGTTCTTCCAAAATCTCGTTGGTACGACCAGATGATGAACCTTCTGGCAAGTTGACCCCAGCAAAGAACATCCCTCCATCTTCTGTAGGAATAAAACCTGTAGGCTTAGTTTGGAACATCCAACCTGTTCCAATGAAAATACATAGTAAAATGATTAAAACTAAAGGAGCGGCCTTGATTGATTTCTGAACGCCTTTAGAATATCTATAGGTAACCTTATCAAACCATAGGTTGAATTTGTAGAAGAACTTATTCAAGCCTTTTGATTCTTTGTTTACAGCTGTAGGTTTCAACATGATTGAACATAATGCTGGCGTTAATGTCAAGGCAATAAATGCCGATAGCATTACGGATACAGCAATCGTGATCGCAAATTGTTGGTACAATTGCCCTACCATTCCTGGAATAAAGCCAACAGGAACAAAAACAGCAGCTAAGATTAAAGCAATAGCTATAACAGGTGCCGTAATATCTTTCATTGCACGTATGGTAGCTTCTTTAGCCGACATTTTATAATGATCGATATAATGTTGAACGGCTTCAACTACTACAATAGCATCATCTACCACAATACCAATTGCCAATACAAAGGCTAGCATGGTCAAATTGTTGATAGAAAATCCAAATAGGGTAAAGAATATGAACGTACCAATAATCGATACTGGAATAGCTAATACAGGAATTAAGGTTGCTCTCCAGCTTTGTAAGAAGAAAAACACAACCACAGTTACTAATATCAAAGCTTCTATTAAGGTCATGATAACTGACTCAATCGATGCATTAACAACAGAAACTGTCTCATATCCGATAACATAGTCTACATCTTCTGGGAATGATTGCTTTAATTTATCTAAAGTTTGATAAATACCATCAGCAGTTTCAACAGCATTTCCTCCAGGAGTTTGATTGATCATCATACCTGTTGAGCGCATACCATTTACCTTTGTAGTAGAACCGTAGTTAAATTGTCCTAACTCTACACGCGCTACTTCTTGCAATAAGACTAAAGAGCCGTCGGTATTTGTTTTTACGACAATATTTTCAAAATCTTCCACTTCAGAAAGATCTGAATCGGTAATAACAGGATATTCAAAAACTGTTGTTGATTCTTGAGGACGACCACCGACAGAACCACCTGGTATACGAATATTTTGTTCAGCTATGGCTGCAGATACATCTGCTGGGGTCATGTTTAGGTTAGCTAGTTTATTCGCATCTAACCATACACGCATCGAGAATGGCTGGCCGAATGCAGTCACATCACCTACACCTTTTACACGCATCAATGCATCTTTCAGATACAAACTCGCATAGTTGGCTAAGAATTTATCATCACGTGTTCCATTAGGAGAGACCAATGACACTAACATCAAAATATCTGAGTTGGCTTTACGTGTTGTAACTCCTAAACGTCGAACAGCCTCAGGTAGGGAGGGTTCTGCAATTCCTACACGGTTTTGTACGTCAAGTGTCGCAATATCGATATCTGTGCCCACTTCAAATGTCACAGTAATTTGTGCTTGTCCATTGGACATACTATTTGAAGACATGTATATCATGCCTGGTGTACCGTTGATTTGACTTTCTATAGGCGTCGTTACCGTTTGCTCTACTGTTTGTGCATCTGCTCCAGTGTAGTTCGCTGTAACTGTTACTGTTGGCGGTGCAATAGAGGGGTATTGACTAATCGGTAAGGTCGTAATACAAATGGCTCCAATGATCGTAATCAATATGGAAATTACCATTGCCGTTACGGGCCTTTTAATAAATACTTCTGAAATCATTATTATTTATTTAAAGTTTTGGCAAATATTATTTTTTGTTCTGAACGGTAGCGTCTACAACTTGAGTACCTGGACGTAATGAAGCAGCTCCATCTAATACAATTTTTTGTCCAGCTTCTAATCCTGCGCTAATAACAACTTTGTCTTCGATTTTATTACCTAAAGTCACTTGTTTTAATTCTACTTTGCTACTGTCATTAACTGTATAGACATTGAATATCCCCAACTGCTCAAATACAGCTTTGTAAGGAATAACAAGCTCTTCTTGAGCTGAAGTACTAGCCAAATTTAAAGTCGTATTTAATCCTGAACGTAATATATTGGCATTATTACTGAAAGATGCACGGACTTTTAAAGTACCAGTTTGGCTATCTACAGCACGATCAATTGTTGTGATACGACCTGCTTCTGGATAGCGTGATCCATCAGGAAGTGTTGCATAAATTTCAGAACCAGATGCGTTAGCTTGCAATTTTGTAAATTCTGCTATTTCTTTTTCACTAATTTGAAATTCAACAGCTATAGGGTTTGTAGAGGAGATTGTGTTCAATAAAGTAGAACCAGCACTTACCAAAGCACCATTTCTAACCTGTGAAATACCAATGGACCCTGAGAATGGGGCAACAATTACTGATCGCTGTAAATTCGTCTTTGCAGTAGTCAAAGCAGCTTCTACGGCTTGTACTTGTGCTTTTTGGTTGTTTACATCCGTCAAAGCATAATCCAAAGTTTGTTTTGCAATCGCATCCTTCTCTGCTAACGTTTGGTAACGTTGTAAATCTTTTTGTGAACGTTCCAAATTAGCTTTAGCAATAGCTAAATTAGCTTTGGCTTGATCTACAGCAGCTTGGTAGCGTGTACGGTCGATTTCGTACAATCGTTGACCTTTGCTCACAAAAGCACCATCTGTCACGTAAATGTTGGTAATATATCCCGATACCTCCGCACGAATTTCCGTCTCTTGTAAAGGAACTACATTTGCAGGGTATGTTTTTATGCCAGTCACTATTTCTTTTCCTACTACAGCCATACTTACAGGAGTAGCAGCGGCAGGTTGTTGTGCTTGCGCAGTTTGTTTATTATCTTTTGAATTGCACGATTGTACTATCAATCCCGAACTTATCAATAATGCTGAAAATAATTGCGTTTTATTCATCGTATTTTTCTTGTCTGAAAAGGTTTTTTTTAATTATTTGTTGTTACTGTTCCCAAAGCTTTTTGAATATCTAGTTTGCTAACTAATACTGCATATAAAGAATTCAAATAGTTTAATTGAGAGGTTTTTAAGTCTGTTTCAGCTGTCATCAATTCCAAATATGTTTTGACACCAGCATCATATTGTAGTTTGATCGTATTGTATACTTCTTCCGAAAGTTCCATATTACCTTTTGCATTGCGCCATTCATTCATATTCGCACGGTAAGAAGCCATGGCAGCAGAATACTGTGCACTGATTTGATTTTCCAAATTCTGCAAATCCAATTCTATACGTTGCTCTTGCAACTCTGACTTACGAATTTCATGGATACGTTTTCCACCCTGAAAAATCGGAACAGATAGGCTTAATCCAACACTTGAGGAAGGGATGTTATTGTTGTAAAGGTTAGAGAATTCATTATCACGATAATTCATTCCATAATTTGCAAAAGCATTCAATTTGGGTAGGAAATTCCATTTTTGATATTGGGTATTCAATTTTTGGATTTCTTGCAAATTTTGAATTTGTTTATATTCTACTCGGTTTGCTACTTGTACCAATTCCGCAGTATCTAATAGGATGTTACTTTCCATACTTTGGTTTGCAAAAGATAACGATACATTAGATTCTGTAGGGATATTTAATATAGATTTAAGGTAATCGTATTTGAATTTGCGATTCTCTGTAGCTGATTTTAAGCTTGCTTTAGCATTATTCAAAGAGATTTGCGCTCTTTTGAAATCTGTTTTATCGACTAAACCGACTTCGTAACGCGAAGTAGCTTCGGTCAATTGACGTTCTAATCGTGCAATATTCTCATTGATAATTTTGATTTGTTCTTCGGTTGTCAAAATATCATAATATGCTTTACTCACATCCACGATAGTATTGATTTTTGTGCTTTCGACATTTAAATCATTTTTCTCTCGTACGAATTTCGAAGCTTTAGATGCTTGAAACAGTTGCGGACTTAGTATAGCTTGCTCGGCTTGGAATGTCAGGGCAGTCGTGTTTTTTTGTCCCATTGCGATGTCATTACCTCCGATATTTACAGTAGGTAATTGAAGCGCATGAGCAATATTACCAGTAGCATTGATCTGTGGTAACCAGCCTGATAAGGCAGAAGCAATCTCTTTTTCGCCAATTTCTTTATCTAATTGTGCTTGCTTCAAATCAATTTTGTTGCGCAATGCATAGCTAATTAAGTCGTCTAGTGTAGCATTGCTACCCAGCTCCGGTTGAGACTGTGCAATAGATGTTCCTGTTATAGCACAAAATAATAAGGGAAGGAGATACTTAAATCTATATTTCATAATTAATCATTATTTTTTATTCCAGTCCAGATGATGTCTATCAAATCTGTTAATTCTTTTTCACTAAAATCTATTTTACCATAAACAACGGTCTTTGCATATGAGATTGCTGCTCCTATATAGGCAGAACAAATGATTTTCTCATCCAAAGGCTTGAAATGGTTTTCTTGTATACCACGAAGAATAAACTTCATGAATGTATTTTGCCCATAAGGACCTTCCAAAAATTCTTTCTGGCGTATAATCTCATTGTATGGTGAGTTGTAAAATTGTTCGAAAAAACAAGAATACTCACGTTGATGAATATGAAATGTGCAGAAGCTTTTAAATACAGAGTAGAATTGTTCTTTATAATCCATTTCTTGATTTACATGCTGAAATATATGGGCATACAATTCTTTTCTACAATATTCAAATAGGGCTAATATCAGCTCATCTTTAGAAGGGAAGTAATGGTAAATAGTGCCAATAGCTACATCGGCATGTTTGGCAATCTGGCTCATTGGTGTGCCATGAAAGCCGTTATCTTTAATTAAGTGTAATGTACTTTTAAAGATATTATCTATTTTATCTGTAAATTGAACGTTCATTCGGTTTGCAAATGTACGCAATGTAATGACCTTAAACTGTCAAATTATTGTGATAAAACTATTAAAATTATTTTCCAATGTTAAATAATTGTTAAAACAACAAAATCACTTGCATAGTGTATTGATTACACTTATATTTGTACTATCATAATTTAGGTTTATAATTGGTTAGTAAAGGTTTTCATTCTCCCCGTTTGAAAACCTTTCTTTTTTTATATAGTAACTAAATTTTGACTATAAATCGATTTGTTTTTACTGTTTTCAATGTATTTAACTTTTTTTTGATTTACCAATATGAAATGTTAGTTATCAGTTATAACTAGCTAATCTTGGGCTCTATATTCTAATTTAATTTCTGTTGTGTTTAGTGTATTTGCTTTATTTAGAAATGTATAGAATGCGATTGTACCATCAGCTAATTTGATAAGAGGATAAAACCAATTGTGAATAGCTAATAAGATATTGTAAGCAGTAATAGAAATAGGATATGATAGTGAAATTTGAGAACACCATTATTCCCTGTAACTAGCAGATACAATTAAATAGATTAAGATAGACAGAATACTTCCTTTTAAAATCATTGCTTAATCCTAAAATTAAGTGAACATTGATTTATAAGTAGTCTATTTTGTGCAGTTAGAAAGGTTTTTTTTAACTTCTTCTTGGGTAAAAGTTGAATCAGAATCTCCAAAATGTGTCGTCACATAGGTCAAAATATACGCTATATCTAAATCTGTCAATGTAGCTATAGCTGGCATAGCTTGATTATAGATTTCGCCATTGACCACAATTTCTCCTGATAAACCATTCTTAATAATACAGGCTAGTTTATTTCTATTATCTGTAAGATATTTGTTGTCAGTAAGTGGGGGATAAAGTTTACCTAAACCTTCACCTTTAGCACCGTGACAATTTTGGCAATGTGTACGATAGAGTTTTTGCCCATTTACAGCATATTGTGCTGTTTGAATATTTAGGTTATTATTATGGCAAGATGATAACTGGCTGAAACCAATTATCATCAAACCAAAAATTAGCAGTGTATAAATGAATTTCATCTTACTTATATTCTGCTAATAAAATATCAATCTCCTTTAAAAGTTTCTCCGTTTCTTCGTCATTAGTTCCATCATAGACACCACGAATGTGCTTGTTGTGATCTATTAAAACCAAATAACCTGAATGGTCATAACCACCTGCGACATTTTCATCTTCTTTTGTGAAAATCAGGTATTTATCTGAAATACCATAAATGTCAGCTTTAGATCCTGTCACGAATTGCCATTGGTCGTTTTCCACGCCTAATTTAGTAGCGTAAGACTTCAAGACATGGGGATGATCGTATTTAAAATCAATACTGTGTGATAAGAAAGCAATAGCCTCATTACCTTTATATTTTTGATATGCTTTTAACAGATTACGTTGCATAGTTGGGCATATACTTGGGCAATGTGTGAAAAAGAAGTTGGCAACATATATTTTATTGTCAAAGTCTTTATTGCTTATCAGTACGCTATCTTGATTTAAAAACTTGAAATCAGGAATAGCTGGATAAATAGTATCGACTACCGACTTGCCATCAACTACTTTTTCAATCACCTCTCTGTCCCCAATGATTGGCAATTTTGGAGCTTGAGATTCACAAGATAGAAAAACAATTGTAGCGGCAGCTACTGCTAAAAAATTTCTTATCATAGGATTAGAATTTGCCTAATTTTGTGTTACTTTCTAGTGAAACGTCCTCAAATTGTTTTTTCATAGCTTTTATTTTTTCAATTTCAACTTTTTGGTAAGATACGTCAGTGCTATCAGGGGCGTAGTCACGCATCCAAGTCATCATATTATCTGTTGCATCTTCCAAATTCACTTTCAGCGTTTCTAAATCAGACTTTACTGTCGCAGTGTCAATAGTATTATCTTTCTGTGCTATACCAGCTAGATTTTCTAATATAGAGTCAATTTTTATTGTAGCGCGGTCGAAGTGTGATATTTGGGGCATTATTTCATCATGCACGACAATAGCTTCAGCTGATAATTTTTGAATTTCTGTAGAGTCTTTAGTTGACTTTTGTTGGCAACTGTTGAAAGTGATTAGGCCAACGATTCCTGCTAAAATAATTTTTTTCATATGAATACAGTTTATGCTGTTTTATTTTTTTCTCTAATAAGGTGTTTTAATTTGCTAAAATCAAATGTCAAATCTCGTATATAAATTTCATTTTGGCAAACGGCACATTTCACACCCTTCATATCAAACACCTCTGTAGTAAAAGTTTTGATGACTTTGCCGTTTTCTTTTATCGTTTGGAACGCTTCATTTAACTCATCTTCATTAATATTAATGCGGTATGTTAAGTCTGTTGTTCCTGGTTTCAAATAATCAATTTTAGCAGATTTTAACCAAGCGACGGTTTTCTTTAGCCCTTTTTGCTTAAATACCTGATCCAAAAGAATAGAGTGCATGGGGTCTAATGCTGAAAAAATAGTTCCTCCGAAAACTGTTTTGTTGGAGTTGATATTTAAAAAACTTTTGTAAATCTTAACCTCAGCTCCTCTAAAATTTGCATAGATTTCTTTTACCCATATTCTTTGAAAGAAAAATGGGGGATAAGTACGCAAAACCCACTTAAGACTTGATGGTGATAATTTCATGGCGCAAAAGTACGACTTATTGAAAGTACAATCGTCAAATGTTCGCAATATGTTGTTTAAAATAATTTTGTGTGCTATCTTTCCTTTATAATCAACCTAAACATGGAGAAGAAAAGCAATATAGTTTTACTAGTGACTGTAGCTGCCTTAGGCTATTTTGTAGATATTTATGACCTCATTATATTTTCTATCGTACGGATCAAGTCATTTCAAGATATTGGTGTTCCTGAAGAATTGATGCGAAGCAAGGGTGAATTTGTACTGAATATGCAGATGGGAGGATTACTGTTGGGTGGGTTAATATGGGGCGTTATAGCGGATAAATATGGACGAATCAAAGTGCTATTTGGCTCGATATTACTGTATTCATTAGCCAATATCTATAATGGGTTTGTTCAAGATGTAAATACCTATGCCATTGTACGTTTTATAGCGGGTATAGGCTTAGCTGGCGAACTAGGGGCTGGCATTACCCTAGTTAGTGAGAGTATGCCAAAGAATAAGCGTGGCTATGGAACCATGATTGTAGCAGGCGTGGGGGTGTTGGGGGCTATATTAGCTTATTTTGTTTCCGAATGGTTTGATTGGCGTACAGCTTATTTTGTGGGCGGAGGTATGGGATTGCTATTGTTGTTGATGCGTGTGGGGACGTTTGAGTCAGGGATGTTTTCTAAAACAGCTTCGCAAGAACATATTCAAAAAGGAAGCCTTAAATTATTATTTGCGAGCAAAGAACGTATTGTACGATATATTTATTGTTTGTGTATTGGATTGCCCATTTGGTTCGTTGTAGGGGTGTTGGTTACACAATCTCCAGAAATAGGAAAGGCTCTTGGTGCACCTGTATTGTTGAGTGCAGGGAAGGGTGTGATGTTTACTTATTTGGGTATTTCGGTTGGTGATTTTTTTGCTGGATTATTGGCACAATTGTTAAAGTCACGTAAAAAAGTAGTGTTTATTTGCCAAATCATGATTTTGCTTACTTCGATTTGGTATCTAACAAGCCAAGGAATTACAGAGGAGAAGTTTATGTTGTTGGCTTTTCTAATGGGCTTGGGCGTTGGGTATTGGGCTACTTTTGTAACCATTGCAGCGGAGCAATTTGGAACTAACCTTCGTGCTACAGTAGCAACCACAGCACCTAACTTTGTACGTGGCGCATTAATTCCTTCCACAATGCTATACGGCTACTTGGTCAATCAATATGGAATAATTTGGGCAGCAGGAATTACCTTAATTTTGCTTAGTGGTATAGCGATATTTGCATTATCTCAACTCAAAGAAAGTTTTGATAAGGATTTAAATTATAATGAGGAGTAGTGTTATGATGTTTTTACCAAATTGATTAATAATGAATATTCTAAATAAGTTAATTACTAGTACTAATACTGAATTATGGAATATGATTAGGAATAGAGAAAACGTAAAAGTTTTATTATGGAATGAATCTTTTTCTGAATTATATACAACTGATGATAATGTTGAATTTAGATTAAATAAAGTGTGTGTAAGCGCATTTAACCATGAGTTATGTCATTTGTGTATAAATCAAGTTTTTGGTGGGGTATTTCCTGATCTCTATATTAGGATGCCATATGAATTAAAAGAATTTTTACCTAGAGATTGTGTTCAACATATCTCTAACTGCATTGAGCATAAATTATTTTATAATCTTTATTTAGAGATAGGAGGGATGAAAGATAGGTTTATTGTAGATTATGAGTTAGTAAAAGGGAATAACTTCCATAAAAAGGTGACTAAATTGAATTTAAATAATCTACACTTATATTTAGGAAATCTGTATTCAATAATTGGTGATTGTAACGACAGAATTGATTATAAAAGAGTTTTGACTGATTATAGAAAATTAAATCCTAAAATATTTGATTCTTGTAATTTGTTGTTGGAAGAAATAAAGAGTTTAGGAATTAATGAGCCAGCTGAGGAGTTTATTATTACTGATGAGGGAATTATAATTAATAAGACTATAGGTTCATTAAGTGAAAGTTTTTGGACGGTAGTTTTTGATGAATTTAACAATTGAATAAAATCTTAAGTCATTCAAACCTTACCTATCAGGACACTTTTTACAACGTTTGCCTCGTTTATATTTTTTACAACATTTCTTTAGGGCGCAACATGAAAAATCAGCAAAGGGATTAAATCCTTTTGCTGATTCTTTTATATCAGTAATTATACAATTGTCTTGATTCAACTCACTTTGCATGCTCATGCTACAAAGATAGTTATTTAGAATGATTTTAAATTAAACAAAGTTTAATTTTTCTCTTAAATCTTGAGAAATTAAATCTGTAGCTGAATTGATTGTCGCTGGATCGTCTGTATTGTTGATAATAACCTTATCTGTAGTTTCTCTATAAGGTAATAGGTAAGTGTTGTAAGATGGTACAACATGATTGATCCATTTGTACATGACATCATCGTGATCGTATCCACGCTCCAATAAATCTCTTTTCAGTCGACGCTCTAATGCTACATCCTCACTTGCATCTAAGAAAATTCGGTAATCCAATAAATCGTTCACCTCTGTGTAGTGAAATATAAATAATCCTTCTACAATTAATATGGGTGCTGGCTTAATTTCCAACATCTTTGGTTTGATGTTGGGATTATTGAACGTATATTCTTCTTTGTGAATTGTTTTTCCCTCGAATAAATCTTTGATGTCTTTGTAAAAAGCTTCACGATTTATAGCTGTCGGTAAATCAAAATTGTACAGCCTATTTTCTTCCTGTGTCTTTGTGTTGGCTGGGATATAATAATCATCTTGTGAAATCAACGTAATATCTGATTCTTCAAAATGATTTAAAAAGCTTTTAAGAAAAAATGTCTTACCAGACCCACTACTTCCAGCTATACCAATTACGTATGGTTTGTCCATTTACTATATTTAATGAATAATTCTTAATTCAAGGGTACACCATAAGTGATTTCGACTTGAAATCTTTTGTCTAAGATTCCAATCGATGATGCTACAGATTTTGATAGAATAACTATTGCCCCTTGTGTGTCATGATTGTCGTTAAATTTTCCGACAACTTTTGCAAAGGTAACACTTCTATTCATAGGATTCGTGATTTTTAGAATAGTTCCTATAGGAGCGGTCTTGTGTAAAGCCAAACTTGTACTTCCATCATTTTCCAAATCACTTAACCATACACCTACACCTTTTTCTTTTGTTTCGCTGATACCGTAGCGGTTAGGCTTGAATGCTGAATCATCTATAGGATTATTTTCCTCTATCTCTTCTTGTATAGGTGTGACTACAGGTACTTCAGGCTCTTCAACAGGCAATGAATGATTAGGGATTTTCAATATTTGACCTTCACGAAGGCTATCTGAAGTTAGGTTATTTATTTTTTTAATATCGGGAACAGATATTCCAAATCTTCTGGAGATCGCATACAAAGTTTCACTTTTTCCGACTTTATACTCTGTGATTTCATTAGGATTGATTAATACAGGTGTATTTGTTTGTCGATTTGCGGTTTGATTTTGTCCATTTTTATTGACGTTTGCCGCAGCTGGTTTAACTTCTATGGCAGCACCACGAGGTATACGTACATTATCACCTACACGAAGGTTCTTTTTGTTGTTGGCGGTCATAATGTCGTTTACAGGAATACCGTAAATACGACTTAACTGATAATAGGTTTCTTTAGATGCCAAGCGATGGATTAAAAATCTTTTGCCATTAATATTTTCTGTCCCTATGGAATCTATTGCTATCGATAAACTTGGTTTTATCACTGTATTATCATGATGTGCAGCTGCAAACGCAGGCATTGACAATCCAAAAACAAATAAAAAAGTTAACTTATGATACGTTTTAATAGTTTTGTTCTGCTTCATATCTTACAATTATACTAAATACGAGGAAATTTTCATTTTATTACTTGATAAAAAGAAAATATGCTCTTTGACGGTAAAATAGGGTTGAGGGATTAATTTGTCCATGTCATTTATTACTACTTTACTGTCATATAATTCATTCTTTGAGGATAATGAAAGGTTTAAATTATACTTGTTAGATGTTTGACTGTGGTACGACCACAAGAATAAATCATGGTACGGTTGTAGCCAAATTTGATCTATATAGGATATTTCATTCAAAAATGAAGGCAGGTTGCCTTGATAGGGAATGGGGTATTGAATATTACGAAAAGGAAACTCTTGAATTTCTGTGTTTTGGTTTGATATTTCGCCTGTTTTAATATCGATGTAGAATACTAAACCAGCAGGAATAGAGCGGTGATGAGCTATAATTACATCTTTATAGACTTCTTTTATAACATATTCCATATAGGTAAAAATCGATGTGCTCGAGGGTGTATGAATTACTTGAATACCGGCTTGAACAGGCGAGTAATCTCCATACCTTTTAAGAATTAAAAAATCACCTTGAACATCCTCCAAAGTCCATTCTTTACTATCTACTTCATAATTTTCAAGTGTATAATTTCCTTCAAATGAAAGCACTGAAAATATAGGTAATGTAGTCTGTGGATTGCGACTTTCTATTGCTATTTGAGCATGCGCACAATCGACCTCAATCTTCCATATTGGATATGGAAAAATTCGTTCAAATGCTTTATTAATTGTATATTTATTCATACAAATGCTCAAAAATATGCTACACAAATTTACTAAATCTATTCTTTTATTTTCATTTTTAATTGCGATAACCTTTGTGCAAGGACAAACAGTTTTTAAAACGGACTTAAAAGAGGATGTAGGACCTAATTCATGGCGTATTATTAAAAAGTCGTATGATCAGGCACTTGTCAATAAATCAGATTATTTTTTGATTGAGATGAATACGTTCGGTGGGGCGGTTAATTTCGCAGATTCTATACGTACATTATTACTTAATTCCAAAATTAAGACTGTTGTGTATGTGAATAATAACGCAGCCTCAGCTGGGACATTAATTTCATTAGCTTCAGATTATATTTTTATGCAAAGTGGAGCATCTTTAGGTGCGGCGAGTGTGGTCAATCCACAGGGAGAAGTGATGCCTGAAAAGTATCAATCGTACATGCGTGGATTGATGCGGGCGACTGCCGAAGCAAAAGGTCGAGATACTAAAATCGCTGAAGCATTTGTTGACGGTACTGTATCAATTCCAGAATTAAAGGAAGATGGTAAAATCTTAACTTTTACGGCAGCAGAAGCTTCAAAAGCTAAGATTATCAATGCAGAAGTCACCAGCATAAATGATGTCTACGAGAAATTGAATTTACAAGATCCTAAAATTGTAGTGTATCAAAAAACTTGGGTAGACTTTATCATTGGTTTTTTAATAAATCCATTAGTTAGTGGACTTTTGATAATGGGTATAATCGCTGGAATATATTTTGAATTGCAAACTCCAGGTATAGGTTTTGCTTTGGTCATTGCTATTATTTCGGCGACATTATTCTTTGCACCTTTATACTTACAAGGATTGGCTGATCATTGGGAGATTGCTATTTTTGTAATTGGTGTTATACTATTGGCATTGGAAGTTTTTGTAATTCCAGGATTTGGTATAGCAGGTATATTAGGAATTATATTTGTACTTTGTGGTCTTTCATTTTCTATGTTAGCGAATGATTTTTTTGATTTTAAAATATCTAAACCAGGCTTATTAGTGAATTCATTCTTAGTAGTAATCGGATCCATGGTACTCTCGGTGGTACTTATGGTGATTTTTGGAAAAAACTTGATGCGATCATCTGCTTTCAAGCGTTTAGTTTTAGATGATGAGCAACGTTCAGAAACTGGTTATACATCATCTGTGCCTAAGTTAAACCTGCTGAATAAGGATGGGGTAGCTAGAACAGTATTGCGTCCATCTGGCAAGATTGAGATTGATGGTGTGTGGTATGATGCTGTCGCTTTGGACGGTTTTATAGATGCAGGAGAAGCGATCTATGTCGAGAAACATGAAAACTATAATTTATTCGTGCGCAAATTGGAGAATAGAAATATCAATGCTTAATTGAAGATAAGATAAATTGGATCTAACAAAAACAGCCGTTAAAGTTCAAAACTTTAACGGCTGTTTTTGTTTATTGTCGATTTTTATTCTTCTGTTGAGAGCCCCCAATCAATTCCTTTGTCAATGGCTTTCACTCCATGTTGTATCCAATCTGCTGCTGGCTTACCTTTTAAAAAGTGGTCAAAGAATTGTGCTTGTCTTTTTTGGATATCTTTACGATTTTGACGTTGCATCAAATTGTGCTCATCTCCATTATAATTTAATAACCATACAGGTTTTTGTAATCTACGTAGTGCAGTAAACATTTCAATACCTTGATACCATGGCACAGCGCCGTCGTTATCATTATGCATGATAGCTACAGGAGTCTTTACTTTATCCATAAAGAATAATGGTGAATTCTCAATGTATAAGTCTCTATTCTCCCATAGTGTTGCACCTAGTCTGCTTTGTGTTTGTTCATATTGAAATTGTCTTGACATACCTGTTTGCCAACGAATCCCACCATATGCAGAAGTCATGTTTACGACAGGTGCACCAGACCAAGCGGCAGCGTACATGTCCGTTCGTGTGATTAGGTGAGCTACTTGATAACCACCCCAACTTTGACCTTGAATAGCCATTTTTGTGGCGTCTACCCATGGATATTTTGTCAAATATTTCATCCCGGAGTTTACATATTCTTCCGCTGCTCTACCTGGATGGCCGGTTTGGTAACGAATATCAGGTGAGAATACCAAATAACCATTGCTGACGAAATAAGAGATCATTAAACGCGATGGAGTAGGTGCCGGCTCATGATAGCTATACAATCCTTCAGTATGCGTTTCGTAGAAATAAGAAATAATAGGATATTTTTTATTCGGATCGAAATCTTCGGGCTTGTACAATATTCCTTCCGCATCATATCCATTTGGTGTTTTCCATTTTACTAATTCAGTTGTACCCCAATTGTAGTTTTTTTGCTGTGGGTTGATGTCTGTAAGCTTTGTTAGGCTGCTAAAATCTTTTGTAAGGTATAGATCTGGATATTCAACATAGTTTTCTCTAGATAAAGCGAAAATTGTGTTGTTATCATTGGAGATTAATCTTTTGTAAACATTTTGCGATTGGATAATTTCTTTCAGACCATTCTTTTTGGATAGATCTAATCTGAAAAATCCGTTTTGTTTAGTTTTTTCATTAAAAGAAGTTAATAAAAGAGGAGTTTTGAAGTTAATATAATTAGTGATAGCACGAGGCGCATTGTTTTTGAATAATTGAGCACGTAAAACAATTTGGTTTTTTCTTCCGAACGACTGCGTAATGTTCGATTTTATCTTTCCATCAAATGAAAAATACCATATATCATAACGATCATTAATATAAATTCCTTTACCATCTTGAGACCAGCCAGCTATTCCATAGGAACTTGGGGATGCTGGCACATCATTCAATTCATCCGCAAAAGAAACTGATAATCCATCAGATAATGCGATCTCTTGTCCTGTAGTAATGTCATACAGCGACCAAGAAGACTTTTCTACATCATAAAAAACGACATGACTGGCTGTTGGAGATAAGTAAGCTTGACCTTTGTGATTTGATTTTATTATTTTTTTACGTCCATTGATAGTTGAAACAAGATAAATATCTTGTGGATTACCTAATGACCATTGGCTAGCTATTTTAGCTTCTTTAGCTACGCTTGTGGTTATAGCCCATTCTTCATTGCTATTCGTCGTGGTGAACAATCTACCAAAATTTTTATCCGTTAATGGGATCAGTTGTTGATTGGCGAAATGGTAAACTGCATCATAGCTTATAGCTCTTTCACGGCTTGCATTAACCAATTGTTGTGTCATTAAGTAGTCGTCTTGCCAATGCCAAATATCAACTTTAGCATGTTCGAAATCCACTAACGTAGTATCTTTTACCTTGGGGATGGGAGCGAGGCCAATAAATAATTTTTTAGCATCAGCACTGAATGATAAATTACCATCTCCTGATACATGCCATTTCTCCGGAATACCAGTAGATTGTTTATCTATTAAAATCGTTGCGGTATCTGTTTTCCACTCAAAATTGTAGATTTTAAAATCTTTTAATAGTGATTTTTCTGGAGATTTATCGGCTAGGAATACAAGTTTTTGGGATTGATCATCAAAAGTGATGTTTTTGTAGTTGCCCTTACCATTGCTAATTTTCTTTTGAGTTTTATTCGCTAAATCATATAAATATAAACCTGCTTGATTAGTCGTATCCTTTTCAGTACCCTTTCTGTCGTATACAATGTATTTCTCATTATCGTCAAAATAGTAATTATCGACTTTCGATATGTGCGTAGTATCTTTCGTTTGTAAATTATAAATTATTAAAACTGTTTCCTTTTTGGGTGCTGACTTTTTAGCTACTGCTTTAGTAATGGTTGAATCAGATTTAGCTTCTTTTTTTTGAGATGAATCTTGTTTAGCAGTAATTTCAATTTCTTGCTGATAGGCAATATAGGTTTTATTAAGACGTGGAGTTTTCCAATTTTTGATGGCTCCAAGATTTATAGCTTCTTTAGTCGCAATATTGAAAACAGATAAAGAATCTTTTGCAATTTCATCTGTTTTTTTCTTCTTGATTTTGGCTTCACGAGTCTCCTTGAAAAAAGGTTTTATGACACTGATGAAAAATTTTTCGTCTTCGGTAATTCGTGATGAGTTACCCCTGTTTAATTGAAGAAGTAAATTATTGTGTTGATCTTTTAATTCAGTTACAACATCACCTTCTTGCGGTGAAATTGTGTAATAAATATATTTTCCTGACTTTGAGAAGTTTTGGGAAGATATGTTTTTCCATGAATCAAAAGTTGTGTGATCAATAGGTGGTTTTTGTTGTGCCAAGCTTGTTAAAGAAAAGGTCGACATCAATATACAGCACAAAGTAGTATTTTTCATTTGGGTATGCATTAAATGTGACAATAAAATTATAGAATAAATAATTATTCTTTTGCAACAATTTTGGCACGTTAATTATATTAGTATATGTTATACACTAAAAAATAAATTAAATTATGAAATCAACAACGGTTATCGTCAGTATTATAGCAGCTATAGGGCTAATAGGAGCTTCTTGGGTGTTAGGAAATGCATATAAGTACAAATTCAAAGTGTCGAATACGATTAATGTAACAGGTAATGCGAAGAAGGATTTTGAATCTGATATTGTAAAATGGTCTGCATCTTATAGTCGCAAATCTATAAACTTGAGCGAAGCTTCAGAACAACTAAAACAAGATCGTGATTTGGTTAAAAATTTTCTAGTTCAAAAGGGAATTAAGGAAAATGAAATACTATTCGATGCTGTAAATATCGTTCGTGATTTTAGTTACCATACGGATGAGAGAGGCAATAGTTTTAATACATTTACGGGGTATAGTTTGAATCAAACAGTTAGTATTGAATCTCGTGATTTGGATAAGGTGGATAATGCATCTCGTGAAATTTCAGCATTGATTTCTCAAGGTATAGAATTAGCTTCCAATGCACCTAGTTATTATTATTCAAAGTTGGAAGATTTGAAATTGGCATTAATCGCTGAAGCATCTAAAAATGCAAAAGTACGTGCGGAGAATATTGCTAAAGAATCGGGGGGAAGTTTAGGAGCATTGCTTAAAGCTGATCTAGGGGTATTCCAAATTACAGGTCAAAATAATAACGAAGATTTCTCTTATGGCGGTGTGTTTAATACTTCATCTAGAGCAAAAACTGCGAATATCACTGTTAAAGTTAGCTATGGGCAATAATTCAAACTATTTTTTACAAAAAAAAATGATTTGATATTCAGTTTATTACTATTTAGGGGCGGATTTTATGTTGTAAATATTTGCATTATTGAAATCAACTTAAGATATTTGCAGCTCGTTCTTAAATAATACGCCTCCTTAGCTCAGCTGGTAGAGCAACTGACTTGTAATCAGTAGGTCATTGGTTCGATTCCGATAGGAGGCTCTAAATGTGAGAATTCACAGGTCTGGAGGGGTTCCAGAGCGGTCAAATGGGACGGACTGTAAATCCGTTGCTTCGGCTTCGAAGGTTCGAATCCTTCTCCCTCCACTCCAACAGCCTCTTTAGCTCAGCTGGTAGAGCAACTGACTTGTAATCAGTAGGTCATTGGTTCGATTCCGATAAGAGGCTCTAAAAATAAAAGCTCAACTTCATAGAAGTTGAGCTTTGTTGTTTACAGTATATATTCTGATAACCTATATTTTTTAAAAACCAGACTATATTTCTATAATCTGGTTTGTCACAATTTAAAAATTAATACAACATTACTTTAAGTAATCGGCTAATACTTTGTGCAGGTTTTCTGCTTTGAGGTTGATCGCTACTATTTTACCATTGGGATCGATAAGATAGTTTTGAGGAACGCCCCTCACACCATAAAGCACGGCTGCCTCGTTGCGCCAGCCTTTTAGGTCTGCAGCATGAATCCAAGGAAGATCATCATCTTTGATCGCTTTAATCCAAGCGTCACGACCGTTGTTTTCGTCTATGGAGATCGCAAATACTTCTAATCCTTTAGGTTTGAAATTAATATAGGCTTTCCTAAGGTTCGGGTTTTCAGCTCTACAAGGTGCACACCAGCTGGCCCAAAAATCTAATAAGACAAATTTACCTTTGAAATCGGTTAATTGAATCATTTTACCGTCTTGGTCAGGTTGTGAGAAATTGGGTGCTATACTGCCAACTTTAATATTCTTATCGGCAAAGATTCTAGCCTCTAGTTCTTTACCTTTAATAGAACTCTTCATTGGCTTACTTAAATCTGAAAATGTTGGTTCTACTGCTTTTGTACCTCTTTTGTTTGCTACTTCTATCAACCCCTCAACTGCGAATAAAGACGCTGGATTTAGTTTTGCGTATTCCAGCTGTTTGTCATTCCTGTCATCAAATTTTTTATCGAATTTGGCTTTGATAGCTACATATTGATCATTTTTGTCTGCAGCATCTTCTGGTACAGCATTAAATGCAGCGTTACCTTGATCAATAATGTCCATAAAGTCACCGCCGATAAACTTTATATAGTTTACGAAGGACTGGTGTAAATCAGAACCCGTAATTTCTGCATTTTTGATAGAATCTTTTATGTTGAATTTGAAGTTTTCATTTCCAATATAAAAATACAATCTATCACCGTTGTATTGAGTTTTCATTTTACCCAATCCTTCAGTGTCAAGTATCATGCGAGCATAGTTTGGTTCCTCTACATTACCTGTGAAGGAGAATTTACCATTTTTAATGACAGTTGAATCGGCCTTAGAATAGCCGCCGCTCACATAGTCGATGTAAATTTTCTTCCCTTCTAATTTTTTTGAGGCTTTGCCATCAATAGAGAAACTTGGGTTTTGAGCATTGGCTGTGATACCAAGCGATATTATAGTTAAAACTAAATAAATTGATTTCATAAAATTTTCTTTTTTGATGGTTAACGCCATGTCATGTCAATACTTGTACCAGGTAAACCATCGATTTTCTCCTTGAGTGTACCATTTGATCCTGTCGTAATATTGGTGTAATAAATACTTGTTCCTGCACCAACGACCAAAGATTGCTCATCTTCTGTAAGCTTGAGCATAGTTATGTCTGCTGTGAATTTTGTTTCTATTTCAGTCAAGTTCTGGTTAATTGGAGTGTATCTGTATACCTTATTTCCACTAGCGATGAAAATGTTTCCTACCCGTGTAGCTACTATTTTGCTAGCTGCATTTAGTATCTGTTGGTTTGTAAAAGCTATTTTATGCAAAGGAGTGAAGGTAAAGGGACCATTGAAATTCACATTAAATTTCAATTCGAATATTTGTCCTGATGCATCTTTTGCATAAGCGTAAATATCAGTATTGTTGATTTGAACAATGTGCAGCAAGTCTAAGCCTAAGTTAGTCGGATCAAATGTAGCGGTACTGGATACGGTGTATTGTGTGCCAAAATACATCGGTGCTCCGTAGACATTGAAACGTAAAAATTGTTTTCTAGTTTTTTCAAAGCCAACGAAACTTACCTGGTTGTTGATATTCAGCATCACAAATTTGTCACTTAGCTCGTAATCCCCATCCGCATAATTTCCAAACATTCCATAGGTATTCGCTTGATCCCAAGTCGTCGTGATACCACCATAGAATTTATTGTTGATAACACCCATTAATACTCCTTGCTCATGCTTTTGTAGATTTCCAATATCTATAGAAGCGGGAGGTAGGAAGAAGTTATCTTTTATTGTTCCAGATTTTAATTCTTCCTGCTTGAGGTTATTGACATTGATTCTGACACCATCATTTTTACACACTATCCAGTAGCCTAAAGGCGTATTGCCTGTGAATTTATTGGAGATGTAATGTATAGATAGGGGAATGGATGGTAGAGGTTTCAAATTTATAGCTTCATAGATTCTTGGCTGCACCTCTCCATTTGGTTTAACAAAGGATAATTGAGTAGTACCATTCTCTATACTCAGCACGAGTGATCCTTTTGAAAATTCAGTTTGACCTTGAATCTTGAAGTCGTGAAAGTATTTGATTCCATTTGATTTATTTAATAAGGTGAGGCGCGCATTATATAATTTGGCTTGCAGACCAAAGATAGTACGTACCGAATTGCCTACGTACTTATATTGGGTAGGGTCTATCGCTTCAGGTACGGCAATTTCCCAAGTACATTCAATATCTTCTTTCGCAATATTTTCGAAAGTTGGATTGATAATAAGGCTATCTCCGACCATTGCATTGTATAGGGTATCTAGCCCTATAATTTTTGGTTCAATAGGCATATTATACGCATAGTTTCCTTTGTCCTTATAGCAAGATCCAAGTACTAATATGAATAAAAAAGCCAAACTATATTGAAATATCCTTAAACTCTGTGTTTTTCTTTTCATTATCTTACCTCTCTTCCTAATTCGTCAATAAAATGGTATAATCCTGATCCAGCATTTTTACGGAGTAATATTGTCCTATTTGGGTTTTCTTTGTGAAAGAATTTATAGGTCGCACCGTTATCATCTGTTTTGATTTCGTAACCCTTAAGAGGATTTCTATCCACCCATTGGAAAGGATTATTTGACATAATTCTCAGCATGTCAGCAAAAAATAAGTTTTTTGGAGCGTCGAGTCCATCCATTGTCAAAGTTGTTTGTTCCGTCGCTATCATGAATAATTGGTGTTTGGTTCTAGAATATTCACCTAGCCACATACTCCACCATATAGGTTGCTCTAGTCGTGCTGAAAATACCACTCGAGTGCGAATGATTCTAGGGTTTTCAATGTGAAAATCATTAGTTTCCTTTAATTTGATAATTAAGGATACACTCTTTTCTTCTAGATCTGGTGTATTGTGTATGATTACTGGCAGCGTAGTTTTACCATTTCCACTGCTCACGATATAATTTTCCGATAGCTTTTGGTAATGTATGCCCTCACTAGCAGTTGAAGAGTCAGCTTCTACATAGACGCTATATGATTTATCTTTAGATTCTCTAATTCCAGATATACTTACAGGTATGTGTACAGTATCTGAAGCTTTATTCATATTGTAGGCAAATGTATAAATGATACTATCTCTGTCATCACCTAATAGGTCGAAGTAAATTCCCGAGTCGTGATCAAAAGTCGTTAACTCATCCTTTTGACAGGCTGTTAAAATAATTGCTGTCAATATTATACTCCAAACTGTATATGCTAATTTTAAATTTGTTTTCATACATCAATCTTTTTGATTTCCATAAATGATCTCATCGTCTGGAAGAGGTAAAACAAATATTTTGTTGTCCGGCTGAATAGTTGTTCCTTGTAATCCTGCAATAGGAGAGTGCAGTCTTTTGTAAGCATAAAAAAGTTGACCTTCAGCAAACGTATCCTTCCTTAATTCTTTCAAAATTTCTCGAATGAACTCTTGTTTGTTAGAAACGAGTACAGGCTGTCCGATACCTCGATTTCTACGGATTTCATCCAAATATTGTAGTGCCTGAGTTGGGTTACTATCGTAACTGCTTTCTGCTGCTATCAAATACACTTCACTTAATTTTAAAGCTGGTGCCATCAAGAAGTGTAAATTGGCCGATTGATTATCAGATAGAGGATTACGACGGTATTTGACAATCTCTGAAAGATAATTGTTACCGTTACTTACGGTCATAAACCAATGGTTATAACGTAAATCCGTTGCTCCTATACTTGAGGTCTCATAAATTGATTGTGCATCAATTTGCTCTAAATACATTCCAGAATTACCGTTGGAGAACCAATTTGTGTTTAGTTCTGTATTCAATAATGGAATGTACCATCCGAATAGAATCTCCTTGTACAGGATTCGATCTTTGTTTTTGTCATCTACAGCAATAAAGTCTGTCGTATTTGTCCAAGGAAATTTCTTGGAGTCAATTACGATTTTAGCATTTGTCAATGCTTTTGCATAATCTCCTTTGTACAAATGAACCCGTGCTAAAGTTGCGCACACAGCAAAGTAATTCATTCGATGTCTTCTGTTTTGCAGAAAAAGATCAGGATTGGAAGTTTCAGAATTTAATAATGTATCTATTTGATTTGGATAACCTATTCGATAGGAGTTTTTGATAATAGGGTCATTTGCTAACAATACTTTTGCTTTTTCTAAATCAACAACGATAGAATCAATAGTTGTCGCCACTGTAGCAAATTGTGTTGAAAGGTTACTGTACACTGTCACATAAGGAATTGCTTTAGCATTTGGATTTTGAATATAGCTCGGCGCAAATAGACGTAAAATATCAAAATGAAGATAGGCACGTAGCCCTAGTGCTTCACCTTTTATTAGCTCATAATTGTTTTCAAAGAATAGTCGACGCTGTTGGTCAATATTTTCTAATATCAAATTGGCATTTACAATTCCGTTGTAAAGACCTTTCCATATATTATCTTTTCTTGAGATAAAATATTGGTCGTCGTATTTGTATTGGGATGTGGCTTTATATCTGTGCGAATCAAATGTTGCCATAGTGTAGTTTTGTGCCAATACTTCAGGCATACCCACTGTTAATTCTTTACCATACAAATCTGTTTTACTGCCTCTAATGTAAATTCCTAACAAGGCTTCTTTAAACCCATCTTCTGTCGTGAATAATTGTGATTTATCTACTTCTGTTTCAGGTTTAATATCAAGCCATTTTGCACAGGAGGTACAAAGTAGTGTTGTAATGATAATATATAATGATAGTGATCTTCTCATTTTCAAATATTTATTCTGTTAAAAAGATGCTTGTAGTGCGAAACTTAGGCTACGTGCAAATGGATAACTAATTCCTCTTTCTTGCTGTATAGATGACCATCTGAGTAAATCATTGGTAGTGATATTAAATCTCAAATTTGATAATTTGAATCTCTGAGCAAACTCTTGTTTGGCATCGTAGGATAGAAATAGGGATTGTAAATTCACTAAATTGTCGTCCATAATAAATCTTGAAGAAACACGAGTCTGCCCTAAATCACGGATACTTTTGTAAAAACTAAGGTCACCTGGTTGTTTCCATTTCTCTTCTAATACCCTAGAGTCTACATTGTATCTTGGATCCGCATTTTCTACTCTATCCACCAATGTTTGATTATAAGATTTTCCTCCTACACGAACTTGGACGTATGTAACAGCAGAAAACTGTTTGTAACGTATAGTGGCACCCAAAAATCCCTCGGCTTTAGGTGTGGCTACTGCTACAACGGCTATATCTCGAGCATCCCAATTGTAAGAAAGTGAACCGTCTTGTTTTCTGAACAATTCACGACCATTTTCAGGATCGATACCTAAAGACGGTACTGCATAAATAGCATCTACAGATTGACCTTCATTATACCTCAACAATGGTACACCCATTAAATCATTTTCGCCCTGTGCTTCATCTACACGGTCATTGTAGCTTTTTAGTGCATTGGAGATGCGAACAATTTTGTTTTCATTGCGTACAATATTGGCCATAAAACTTACTGTCCAATCGCTGTTTTTCACAGCGAAAACATTGAAATTAAGTTCAATACCCTTGTTCTCCATATCTCCCAAGTTTTCTTTGTATGAGACGAATCCGGTAGATGGAGCTATATTTATATCCGCAAGAATGTCCTTAGTTAATTTGTAATAATATCTTGCAGATAAAGTTAATCGATCTTTCCAAAGGCCTGCATCAATACCAATATCTGTTGATCTTGTTTTTTGCCAGCCTAGGTTTTCATTGCCATAATTATTTACAATAGCACCGATACCCGATGAATACCAATTGCCCTGGTCGTAATTATATGTTGTACGCGACATATACGGTGAGAATTGAACAGCACCAGTCATACCAGTAGTCGCACGAAATCTCAACAAGGAAAATACTTCTGAATCGAACCATTCTTCATTGTGTGTGTTCCAACCTATACCTGTAGACCAGAAAGGAGCAACTCTATTATTTGATCCAAATTTCGAAGAACCATCTGCCCTAACAGTGAAATCTAGTAGATATTTGTTGTCGTAAGAATAATTACTGCTCAAAAATGCACCAATAAGTCTTGACTCATTCAAACTACTGTATGGTTTAGCATTCTCAAGGTAACCTTTTGAAAATCCTATGCTTGTGAATCTATCGTTTGCAAATCCATGTGCTGTAAACATACGGTAGTCGGAAAAATCACTACGTATGTTTGATCCAGCTACTAGGTTGATTAGGTTTTTACCAATGCTTTTCATCCAATTCAGTCGGATATTACCATCCCAATATATTTCGTCGTTGTTACCGCTCGAATAGCTTCCTTTTTGATCAGTTTGAGATGTTGGGTAGTTGTAAAATTCGTTTGATTTAGGTGATAAGAATGTATCATATAAATTCATTCTTTTTAATAAACTCAATTGACCTCTTAATCTAAGACCGGATGCTATTTCATAATCTATAGCCAAATTATTCATGATTTCTGAATATTTCGACTGATCGAAATTACTTAATGTTGCATTGTATAAAGGGTTTAACACATTTTCTGCTACAGATGCTCCATTGCTATAATACCTATTCCAGCCACCTACCTGCTGAATAATATTCCCATTATCATCAGTCATTCTATAATATGGATTCATTCGGGCATAACTTGAGAAGCTTCCATACGGAGACTCATGACCATTGACCATACTAACAGCAAGCTCATTTTGGAATCTGATTTTGTTTTTAAGATGATAACTTAAATTTACACCACCAGAATATTGATTTCGAGAAGACTCTTTCATTACACCAGGACGTGTTTGATAACGAAGATCAACACCATAGCGGAATGTAGGAGCGCCTCCTTCCAAATAGATTCCGTGTTTCTGTCCTAAAGCAGTACGTACCGGTTGTGAAATCCAGTCCGTATTGATACCACCAACGACACTCTTTAGCTTATTGTGGTATAACCTATCAAGCTCAATTTGAGAGACATTTTGATTTTCATTGCTATACAATCCTGCCAATCGTTCATATTCAAGTTTTTCAGCTGCATTGAGAAGTTTATAATCTCTTAGATCAGGGGTGTTTACGTGAGTTTCATGGGAATAACTAATACGTAATTGACCTTCCTTAGGTGCTTTGGTAGTAATAACCACAACACCATTTGCTGCTCTAGATCCGTATACTGCAGTAGCCGCCGCATCTTTAAGTAGCGTAACTGATTCAATACGGGTCATATCCAAGTCTAAGATTTTACCCACACCGACTTCATAACCGTCAAGTATGAATGCAGGCATATTGGTATTCGTGGTGATGTTATCACGACGTAATATCTCATTGTTTCCTGTAGGTAACGATGAAGTTCCTCTTATTGTGATATTAGGCATAGCATTAGGATTGGATCCCAATAAATTATTGTCTAATAATTTGAATGAAGGATCAAACACCTGTATCGCTTGTAATACATTTTGTGGATTTACTTGTCTCAATTCTTCTCCAGATTTGGAAATTGCAGTTCCAGTGAAAGAATTTTTGTTAATAGTTTGATATCCAGTTATGATAACTTCATTTACTTCATTTACTTCTTCTTCAAGTTTTAATGTGAACTCAGATTTTCCTTCTGCCAATTTGTGTCTCAAAGTTTCGTAGCCAAGCATTTTTACAATGATAATACCATCTGCTGGAGCTGTTTCAACTTGAAACACTCCATTTTCATTGGTATTTCCTAGGTTAATTGTAGTAGAGGCAATAGTAGCGCCTGCTATTGGTTCTTTTTTTTCATTTATTATTTTTAAAATAATGCGTGATTGTTTTTGTTCCAATACCATACGATTTGCATCAAGTGATTTATACGTGTTTTTTTTGGTGAGGACAATTGTATGATCTACAATTCTGAAACCCACGGGTTGCTTTTCAAAAGCTTTTCGTAGATAAGTTTCCAATGGCATGTTTTTAGCATCAATGGATATTGGAACACTATTATCCAACATACTTTTAGTACCCAAAACTTCAAACTGTGTTTGTGATTTGATAATCTGAAGTATTTTTTCCAAAGACTCTCTTTTGGAATTATGGGTAATAGTTTGCGCATTAGAAGCAAAGCTAATTTGTAAAAAAGCTGTAAAATACAGGAACGCGGTTAGTTTTATCACTCGTAATAAGTAATTTAAATTCATTAAATTTGTTAAGGTTTAGTTAGAGTTCTGTTACTTACACATAGGTTATAGTTCAGTTTAATTGAACCATTTTTTGAGCAGGGAAATGTTGCCTCATTTCTCTGCTTTTTTTATTATTTGTTATTTTTTTATGGGCTCTCCTTTCATTTTTTTAGGTTAATTTTTCATTTTGATATATAATTTCTTGTCCTTTGATATTGTATAGGATATGTTGTTTTGTTCTAACAAGGATAAAATAGTCGATAGGTTATTGTTGCGGAATGTACCTCCGAAAAATTCAATATTAGGTACGTCATTACTTATAAATACATCAATATCATACCAACGTGATATTTCGAGCATGACCTCTTTGAGATGTTTACCATCGAAATTAAATTTCCCATTTATCCATGCTATTTCGACTTTTGGATCTATTTCTTTGACAAGTATTTTGCCCGTGCTTAAAATACTTTGTTGATTAGGATACAATATTTTTGACGAAGAAGCTTTATTCGATTTGTTAGCGACTTTTACAATTCCTTTTATTAGTGAGGTCTTGATACTGTTTTTTTCATCATAAGCATTTACATTAAATGAGGTTCCTAGAACTTGTATCTCTTGTCTCTGGGTGTGTACAACAAAAGGCTGTTTTTCATTCTTTTTTACATCAAAATAAACTTCACCGGTAATCCAAACCTCACGTGTATGACCATGGAAAGTCAGCGGGTAAGAAAGACTACTTTCGGCATTCAGTTGTGCCTGTGTTCCATCTGGTAAAATTATTTTGTAATACCCACTTCTAGGTGTGTTGATTTCTGCAGAAGTAATGTCATCGGTTGAAGTTATAGTCTTTCCATCGCTATATGTGATGGATTTCGAGTTAACTTCAACCAAATCTTGATTGTTATCTAATGTAAAAGACTCACCATTGGATAATTTTATGATTGCTTTATTCGAAGCGGGTTTATAATCCAGTTTAGTGATAGTCTCGGTGTTATTTAAGGTGTTGTTATGCTTTGTCCATAAGAAAATAGATCCTATTAATAACGCACATGCAGCTGCAACACTGTATCGCCATATATACCGATTACTTTTATGAATTTTAGTAGGAGTGATTTCTAAATCTGTTTGAATTTCTAACCAAGCTTTAGAGGTGTCTATCTTATTTAAGAATGCATACACTTGTTTCTGCTGTAATGGATCAATACAACGCGCGTACAATGCTTGATTACGTGGGTCCGCTGACAACCATTGTTTCAAAACTTGTTCATCTTCTAATGATAAATTTCCATTTATTTTTTTTAAAAGTAATTGACCAATTTCTTGTGGTTCGTGTTGATTCTGGTACATTAATGGTAGATTTATACTACTATTACCATACCGAATATGAAAAGTACTTATTGAAGTTAATTTTTTTCTAAAAAAAAGTTAGTAGCAATAAGTAGTATATAAATTTCTGAAGAAAGTAATTGTCGTAACTGCTTTATTCCTCGAAGTTTATAGTTTTTTACTGTTTGTAACGAAAGGCTCATTTCTTGTGCCACTTCTTGATTAGATTTCCCTTCCAAATAAGTCGATATTATGACATTTTTAGCTTGTTCTGGAAGTTTTTGAATGGCATTATACAGTTCTGACATTACTTCTGTATATATGATATTGTGCATGGCATGTTCCTCGTGTTGCTCTTGATTCATTTGGTAGATGAGCTCACGATTTATGGAACGTTGATTGGCTACTTGATAATTTGTGGCTATTTGTCGGGCACTTTGATAAAGGGTGTTTTTAAGATGTTCGATTGATTTGAACACAGTTTTAGCTTTCCAAATTCTAATAAAGGCTTCTTTAGCTATATCTTCAGCTTGGGCATTCTCAGTAGTAAATTGAAGTGCATAAATACAAATACGTGGGTAGTACATGTTAAATATATATTCAAATGCATGATGATCTGATTGCACTAACTTTGCAATAAGATAATTTTCATTATCAAATACTTTAGAGATGTCGATACGCACTTTTTAGATCGATGTATTAAAAGGTAGATAAAAACTATTGTTTAAACTGATTTAGTGCGTAAATATAATTAAATCTTGTTGAATGTGATGATTAATTGGTTATAAATCAAAGCTTTTGTTGTTTAAATGCGGAGTGATTTCGTATTATTTCAGTTTTAAAACATTTTATATATACTCAGAAAGCTCAATTTTACTAAAATTGAGCTTTCTGAGTATTGTTAAGAAGTATTATTATGCTTCTTGAAATTGATTAATAGATTCTGATGAAGGTATTTTAGTAGATTTGTCTTTCTTTTCCACCTTTATTAAGAATACGTACGTTAATACAGCACCAATACTTGCCATTACCACACCAACTAAAGATGGGTAATTGTAAGAAAAGCCATATATGATTGGAATAGCACCTAAATATGCACCAATTGAATTTCCAATATTAAATGCGGCTTGTCCTGCTGATGCAGCAAAAGTTTCTGCTCCCTTAGCATTATTAATAAGCATCATCTGTAAAGAAGGTGCTATACTGAACGCGATCATTCCTGTAATAAATGCCATGGGATAAGCTAAGATGGTAATATGAGCAACAAAAAATAGAATTAATAAACAGGTTGCCATAGCTAGGAAACAAGCGATAGCAGCTTTACTTGGTGATAATGAATCTGCGACTTTGCCCCCTAATAAATTACCTACACACATACCTGCACCTATAAGTATCATAATAATGGAAACACTGTTTTCTGACAAACCAGAAACAGTGGTGACTAACTTAGAGATGTAACTAATCCAGGCAAACAAACCTCCTGTACCTATTGAAATAATTGCTATCATTAACCATGCGTCCCAGCGCTTGAAATAACTAATTTGTTTGATAATATTATTATTCTTACTCGCAGGGAAAGTCGGCATCCACAAATAAATAGTGAGAAAAGTTAATAATCCCAGTACGCTAATCACTCCGTAGGTAATACGCCAGTCGTAATGGTGACCTATGTATGTACCTAAGGGCACGCCAGCCAAATTTGCTATGGTCATTCCTGTAAACATGATAGATATGGCTTGTGCCTCTTTTCCAGGTTTGGCTAACTTAGCAGCTACCACTGAGCCAATTCCAAAGAAAGCACCATGCGGTAGACCTGAAATAAATCTTGAGATAAACAAACTCCATTGATTGGGAGCAAATGTGAAAATGGCATTGAATATAAAAAACAACAACATAAGAAATAATAGCACATTCTTTGCAGGATATTTGGATGTAGCTGCTACTAGAGTAGGAGCGCCTACTACCACACCTAATGCGTAAAGACCTATTAAATTACTTGCTGTTGGGATATCGATATTTACATCTTTAGCGATATCAGGTAGAATACCCATCATGGTAAACTCTGTCATCCCAATGGCAAGACCACCGAACGCAAGAGCTATCAAGCCTTTGTTAATTGACATATAAAACTATTTTAGACCCTGCAAATGTAGCTAAATAAACTGATAATGAATAGTTTTAAATGAAAGCTTATTGTAAAAAGTACACTAAGATTGTTTAAATGATTTCTTAATGATACATAATGATTATTGTAGCTTTAAGAATAGTAGACATATAAAATAAATAAAATGTGTTGAGCATATTATAATTAGTTATTAATATTGTAATTGATTAAATTATTCATTAAATGTCTATAAACGAAATTGCTAAATATTTAAAAGTTTCTAAATCTACTGTCTCTTTAGTTATAAATGGAAAGGCAGAGCAGGGGCGTATTAGTAAAGCTTTAGCAAAACGTATATTAGACTATGTCGAAGAGATTGGTTACAAACCAAATGCTTTAGCACAGAGTTTGGCGACAGGTAAGTCTAAAACCATAGGTTTGATAGTTGAAAACATAGGCGATTCTTTTTTTGGACCTATCGCACTTTATATAGAAGAGAATTTAAGAAGATACGGATACCAAGTTTTCTATAGTAGTACAATGGGGGATACTAAGATTTCTAACGAAATTCTAGAAACTATGATAGAAAAAAAGGTAGAAGGTATTATAATTTCTCCTGCTGTAGGACAATTGAAAAATATTCAAAAAATTCGTAATAAAAATTTCCCATTAGTAGTGTTTGACCGGAGAGTTATTGGGTTAAGTACTAATTATGTTGGAACAGACAATTATTCATCAAGTAAGAAGGCTGTACAACATTTAGTTGATCAAGGATTTAAAAAAATAGCCATGATCACCATTGATTCAGACCAGCCTCAAATGACAGATCGTTTGCGAGGTTATGAAGAGGTCTTAAATGATAATTTTTTAGTAAGCTTCACTTTGAAATTACCTTACAGATCTAATCAAGATAAAGGCTTAGGGGAATTACTATCGTTTTTGCATAAATACCCAGAATTGGATGCATTATACTTTAGCACAAATTATTTATGTGTAAAGACTTTGAAGGTCTTACAGTCAATAGGTAAGTCAACGAATTATGGAATTGCTGCTTTTGATGATCACGAGTTGTTTGAACTTTATACTCCCAATATAACATGTATTAGACAACCTTTGGAAGCTATTGCAAATGAAATTGTAAAAATGATCATAAGCCGTTTAAATGATTCGATCGAGCTGATCGAAGAATGTATAATTCCTTCAGAATTGATTATAAGAGCTAGTTCAAAAAAATAAATTTGGAATTATAAATTAGATAATCTAAATTTAAATTAAATTGCAAAACCGGTTTTGCAATTTAATGATATAACCAATTTAAATCATTATGAACAGATTAAAGTTTTTTAATAAACGGATGTCAGTATTATGTAGTATTGTCTCCGTCTCCATTTGTATCCCGCTACATCATGCGTATTCTAGTACACGGGTGTCATTTGTGACTTCCTTGAGTCAGCAGACTTATGTTGGGAGTGTCGTTAACTCGGAGGGGCAACCTTTAGTAGGCGCCTCTGTACGTAACAAAACCTCTAATGCGGTTACTTTTACTAAATCAGATGGTAAGTTTAGTGTTTCGGCGAAAGAAGGTGATGAATTGATTATCACGTATACCGGTTACATTACAGTTAATTATGTAATTACATCTAGAGACAATGATCTTAAAATTACTTTAGATTCTGATACTCAGGAAGTAGAAGAGGTTATAGTTGTCGGATATAATAGTTTGAAAGAGTCAAATATATCAGGAGCAGTTAGTAGAGTAGATATGAAAGTTGCTGAGAAACGAAGAGTACAGGATGTAGCTCAGATGTTGCAGGGGCAAGCTAGTGGTATTAATATTACACAATCTACAGGACAACCTGGAGATGCAATAGACATTAGGGTTAGAGGTGTGGGTACTATTGGTAATAATTCACCTTTATTTGTAGTAGATGGGATTCCTACAACCAATTTTAGTTTCATTAATCCTGCAGATATAGAATCAATTTCTGTATTAAAGGATGCTTCGTCGGCTGCAATCTATGGTTCTCGAGCTGCAGCAGGTGTAATTTTAATAACAACAAAATCTGGAAAAGTTGGAAGTGCAAAGTTTGATGTGAATGTATATACGGGTGTAAACAACGCTGTTAATCTTCCTGAAATGATGAATACTACAGATTATTTAAATACACTAGAAAGAGCTTGGGCTAATTCAAATTCTTCAGGAAATAATCCGTATGCAGCTCAAAAGAATAGAACTGATCTTTCAAATACAAATTGGCTAAATGAATTGTTTGAACAAGGGAAAACAAACAGTTTGCAATTATCTGCTTCAGGTGCTACTGAACGGATATCTTATTTATTTTCTGGAGGATATTATGATCAAAATGGTATAGTAAAATTTAATAATGATAAATATAGACGTTTAGAATTGCGTTCTAATGTTAGAGCTAAACTATCAGATCGTGTGGAGTTGAAGACTAATATCTTATTGAATCATCAAGATAAGATGGTTGTATCTTCTAGAGGAGATGTACCAGGGATTATACGTCATGCATTATTGAGACCTCCTGTATTGGGTGTCTATAGAGATCAAAATGATCCAACTTATTCGGAGCACAATCGATTTACGGATTTGCCATTTTATGTAAGCCCAACAAATTTTCAATCTAATTTATACGAATGGTCTCAAAACCCTATAGCTCAAGCTTATTACTCAAATAATAACCAGAGGCAATTCAAATTATTTGGTAATGTAGAAGCAGGGGTAGATATTTTGAAAGATAAATCTTTACGTTTCAGATCAAATGTTGGTGTTGAACTAAATTTCAATCATAGTAAGGTGTTTATGCAAAATTTTGGTGATGATGAAAGAGTTAATCCATCTGTGGATATTGGTCAAGGAAGGCATAATCGACCTAATGGTTTGAATGAAGATAGAGGTGAGGATTATACAATCACTTGGAATAATATACTTAGTTATGATAAAACTATTGGTGACCACTTATTAAATGCCTTGGTAGGTACAGAGTTTATAAACAATGTAAGTAATTCAATTAATGCTTCACGGAGAAGATTTGAATATACACTTGATAGGTTTCAATATATGGATTTAGGTGGCACAGGGCAAGACTTATGGAATGGAGGATTTGCTAATGAATGGGGGTTGTTTTCTGTATTTAGTTCTGCTACATATTCTTATAAAAATCGTTATAATATAACAGGAAACTTACGTGCAGATGCATCATCTAGGTTTGGATCTGATAATAAATGGGGATATTTTCCTTCAATTGCATTAGGTTGGACTGTGAGTAATGAGGGATTCTTCCCAAGCGATGGTGTTGTGAATTTCCTTAAATTAAGAGGAAGTTCAGGAAAATTGGGTAATCAAAATATACCTAATTACGCTTATTTGTCATTATTTAGCAGAGAGGGAAATATAACACGATACGGTAACCCAGATTTAAGATGGGAAAGTACATTGCAAAACAATTTGGGTATTGACTTACGTTTAATGAATAACAAGTTGGAGGTTACGGCTGATGTTTTTCACAAGAAAACAAAAGATATTTTATTGGCAGTAAGTCTTCCTACATTTATTGGAAATGTTGATGCAACTTATGTGAATGCAGGTCAAGTTGATAATAAGGGGTTTGAATTCACAGCAAAATATAGAAATAGATTAGGAACTGATGGCAATTATTCATTTGGTGGAAATATAACAAGTATAGATAATAAAGTGGTTGCATTGCATGAAAATGTACCACGTATTATCGGGACATATTCGAGAGCAGAAATTGGTCAGCCCTTAGATGTATATTATGGCTATCAAATGGATGGAATTTATCAAAATCAAAATGAGATAACTAGTCATTTACATGGTGTTACCAATCCATCGAATAAGCCTGGCGATATAAAATTCAGAGACCTGAATGCTGATGGATTGATAAATGATATGGATCGTACATTTATTGGCAATCCAATACCTAAATTAAGTTATGGCTTCTTTGCGGGATTTGATTACAAAGGTTTCGATTTGAATGTGTTTTTTCAAGGAGTAAGTAAAGTAGATCGTTATAATGATGGTATGCGTATTATAGATTTTGATACACGCCCATTTAATTATACTACTCGTATGTTGGATGCTTGGGATGGAGAGGGGTCATCGAATACATTACCACGTGTTGCATTTGAGGATACTGGGATAAGCAAGTTCTCTACACTTTACATCGAAGATGCATCTTTTTTGAGAGTGAAGAATTTAGAAGTCGGCTATTCATTTGGTCAATATGCAAAGAGATTAGGTGTAAATAATGCTCGTCTATATGTATCAGGTCAAAATCTTTTCACATGGACCAAGTACAAGGGGCTGGACCCAGAAACAACTGATCTGATAGATAAAGGCACTTATCCTCAGTCTAAATCTATTTTGGTAGGTCTTAATTTTAATTTTTAAGTCATGAGAAATTTTAAATTATATATAATAGGAGCGGCAATAACAATGACTGGCTGTTCTAAATATTTGGATAAAGATCCTATTGGTATTTTGACAAAAGAACAAGTGCAAGTGGATCCTACTGAAGGAACAGTTCGTACAGGTATAGAAAACGCTTACCGTCCTTTGTCTTATACATTGAATATTTATGGTAATTGGGATTGGAATGGCGGTCTAGTAGTTCGTCCAGATTTTTTATTAGAAGATATTGCTTCAGGAGATGTTATTAAAAAATGGTCGCCTGATGGTGATCAAGCTTGGATGGACGATATTGCAAATTTCAATTTTACTCCTGAAAACGGTGCTTTTGCTGGAATATGGAAATATAATTATGAAGGAATATCACGTAGTAATACAGCAATCTTTCAACTTACAGATCCGACTACTTTAGCAAAGTTGAATATACAAGATGAGCAACGTACGCGTTTGTTAGCAGAAGCTTCATTTTTACGTGCGTTTTTCTATTTTGATTTGGTGAAGTTGTTTGGAGATATTCCCTTATTACTTAAACCTTTATCAAATTTTAATGAGGCTTATGAAGTTGCTGTTAGAACGAGTAAAGTAGAGGTTTTCAAACAAATTAAGGAGGATTTAAATATTGCAATAGGAGGGTTGCCTAATGCTCGATTCAGTAGTGATTCTGAAAAATGGAGAGCTTCAAAGGGTGCAGCTATGGCATTGTTGGCTAAAGTATCTCTATTTGAAGAGGATTGGAAAGGTGTTGTAGCTCAGGTAAATGCTATTGAACAATTAAACTTTTATGACTTAAATGTCAACTATTTTGATGCATTTGATGATTCAAAAGCCTATACAGAGCGTGAGAATATTTTTATTTATGATCATCAACCTGGAATGCAACCTAGTCGTGGTAATGGTTTCACAGCATTACTCGGCTGGGGATTTATAGCGCCATCAGCAGATTTTTTAAATTCATTTGAAAGTGGTGATCCAAGAAAATCACTAACAGTGAATATAACTGATCAACAGATTTATAAATTATTGGGCGCACAAAATGGTAGTTTTAAAGGAAATGATAATTCGCCAGTAAACAGAATCTACATTCGTTATGCGGATATATTGTTGTGGAAAGCTGAAGCTTTGATTAAAGATAATCAGGTGGCTGCAGGTATAGCAATAATAAATAAAATACGTCAACGTGCTCGTGGAGGAGATAATTCTCTTTTGCCTGACCGTGCATCAAATGCAAGTGCAACTGACGCTATGGCTTGGTTGCAACAAGAGCGTCGTGTAGAACTTGGATTTGAAAGTCATCGCTTTTCTGATTTGAGACGATGGGGGATTGCTAAACAGAAATTAAACTCATTAGGTAAACCATTTGCAGACAAACACATGTTGTACCCAATTCCGCAAGCAGAAGTAGATAAAACAGTAGGTAAAATATCGCAAAATCCAGATTATTAATTATGAAAAATATATTATTTGTAGCATCATCTTTATTTCTGATTTCTTGTTCAGGACAAAAGAAAGAAATAGTCATTAATCAAATTCCAGATTGGGTTCTTGGAGGTTTTGAAAGACCCGAAGGAGTCAATCCAATAATTAAACCAGATACTAATTCTGTATTTCTAGACCCAATGGCTGGAAAAATGTTAAAATGGGAGGAAAGTGATGCGTTTAATCCTGGATCTGTAGTAAAAGATGATACATTATTTGTCTTGTATAGGGCAGAGGACAATACGGCTACAGGAATAGGTTTGCGTACTTCTAGATTAGGGTTAGCAAGTAGTATTGATGGGATCAATTTTGAGCGATATACTGAACCTGTACTGTTTCCGGCAGATGATAACCAAAAGGAATATGAGTGGCCAGGAGGTGTGGAAGATCCTCGTGTTGCGGTTACAGAAGATGGTACTTTTGTAGTGTTCTATACCCAATGGAATAGAAAAGTACCTAGATTAGGTGTTGCTACTTCAAAAGATTTGCGAAAATGGGAGAAGCATGGGCCTATATTCGAAAATTCGAGTTACAAGCCTTTAATGGAGATGTCTCATAAGTCAGCATCAATTCTAACTACAATACGAGATGGAAATCTTGTTATTACTAAAGTCAATGGAAAATATTGGATGTATTGGGGTGAACATGGGGTGAAAGGGGCAACATCAGATAATCTAGTTGATTGGGAGCCTGTTTTAGATGAGAATGGTGAATTGAAAAAGTTTATTGAAGTTAGACCTGGATTTTTTGATAGTGCACTTACAGAATGTGGTCCACCTGCAGTGTTAACAGATAAGGGTATCCTTCTGCTCTATAATGGAAAAAATGAAAATAATAAAGATTTAGCCGATCAGCGATTTACACTAGGAACATATAGTGCAGGTCAAGTATTATTTGATAAAAATGACCCTACAAAGGTAATTCAGAGATTGGATACTCCTTTTTTGCGACCGATGGAAGATTTTGAAAAAAGTGGCCAATATGTTGATGGAACTGTTTTTATACAAGGATTATCATATTATAAATCTAAATGGTTTTTATACTATGGCTGTGCAGATTCACAAGTGGCTGTGGCTGTTTTTGACCCCAAAAACCCAACAAACTTCGATCCGCTTCCAAACACTAAATAGTAATGATGGATAGTTTAGTTTTATGCTTGGATGTAGGAGGTTCACATATTTCGTGCGCAGTTGTACATAAAGTTGATAAAAAGCTTTATAAAGATGGGTATGCACGTGTAGATTTAGATAGTATGGCAGATAGAAATATTGTCTTATCTCAATGGGATAAGGCGATTTCTTCAGTGTTGAAAAAAATAGAAGAAGCTATTTCTGAAATTTATGTGTCTATTCCAGGTCCCTTCGATTATATACATGGTATATCATTAATGGATGGTATGCATAAATATCAATCGTTGTTGAATATGGATTTAAAGGCTTATTTTTCAGATAAATATAAAGTTTCTTCAGACAGAATCTACTTCTATAATGATGCGCAAGCCTTTTTATTGGGTGAAGTTTTTGGGTTGAATAAATTTGATAAAGCTGTTGTTGGATTGACGTTAGGAACTGGTTTAGGTTCAGCGTTTTATGTTAATGGGTTTGTCAAAGATCTAAATTATGGTTCTTCACCTTTTAGAAACGGTATTTCTGAAGATTATATATCAACGCGAGGAATGTTGGCGCAAGTTAAAAAGTCAGATCAGGATAGTTTTGAGGAGATTAAAGATTTGGTGATTCATCCACAATGGGAAGTGCAAAAGAATGAAGCTTTCAACTTCTTATGTATTGCTTTACAACAGTTTATTGCGCAATATATTATTCCACTTAATCCAGATGTAATTATTCTTGGAGGGAGTATTGCAAAATCGCATAATTTATTTTTCGAAAATTTACAATCAAGTTGTACCATTCCAATTCAAATTGCTTCTATGGACGAAGTAAATATGTTTTTAGGAATGATTGAATATACAACAAGAAATTCTGAGTCAATTTAATCAACTAATTATGAAAAATGTTTGGAAATATGCTTTGATTGCTTCGTTAGGAGGTTTTCTATTTGGATTTGAAACTGCCGTCATTTCTGGAGCTGAGCGAATAATACAAAAACTATGGCACTTGGATTCCTTTTGGCATGGTTTAACTGTATCTATTTCTCTTATAGGTACAATTTTAGGTGCTCTATATGCAGGTAAAATTATGAATCAATATGGCAGGAAAAAAGTGTTGCTCTTTATTGCTGTATTATATTTATTGTCTGCAATAGGTTGTGCACTTGCAGGATTCTGGTCCATGTTTTTATTTTTTAGATTTTTGGGTGGAGTATCTGTTGGAATTAGTTCAGTCGTTGGTCCTGTATATATCACTGAAATTTCACCATCAAAGGACCGGGGTAAATTAACTGGGTTATTTCAAATTATGATTGTGTCTGGGATATTCATAGCCTATCTAACAAATTTCTTATTTGCTAATTTAGGGGACAATGCTTGGAGATACATGTTGGGCATTATGGCGATACCATCTATAGCATTTTATGCGTTATTGAGAAATATTCCTGAGAGCCCACGTTGGTTGGCATTGAATGGAGATAGTGAAAAGGCGAATGTTGTATTTGATAAATTGGGTCTTGAAAGAACATTGGTTAATGATAAGCAAACTCAAGTAACATCTTTATTTCAAGCGAGATATTTTAAACCAATCATTTTAGCGGTGATGTTGGCATTTTTTAACCAAATGACGGGTATTAATGCTATATTATATTATGCTCCACGGATATTTGATATGGCTGGTTTTGATGCAGGTTTAAGTTACTTACAGCCTATATTTATTGGTGGAACAAATGTTCTATTTACACTTTTAGGAATGAGTATTATTGATATGGTAGGACGTAAAAAGTTACTTCTCTGGGGGGCAATAGGAATGTTTATTTTTTTAATGTTAACAGCTTATGGATTAAAAGGTGAAGCTTCAAGTTATCTTTTATTTTACATCATAGGATTTATCGCTTGTTTCGCTTTATCACAGGGGGCTGTAATTTGGGTGTTCCTGGCAGAGATATTTCCAAATGAAGTACGGGCCCAAGGCTCTTCTTTGGGAAGTACTACACATTGGGTTTTTGCAGCGTTGATCTCTTGGATATTTCCTATCATAGTAGAGGGAAATGCCCAAGGAGGTTTTTACATTTTTCTTCTTTACGCTGTTATGGTTGTATTTTCGTTTATATTTATTTTGTTCCTACCAGAGACAAAAGGAAAATCGCTTGAAGAAATATAGATAACTTTATCTACTTAAAAATACAATAGAAAAAGCGATGTACATTCATCGCTTTTTCTATTATAATAGTGGAGGTTATTTCCCGAAAATTCCAGCTAAGGAGTCAAGGATTGAGCCTTTTTTATTATTGTCGTTTCCTTGATTGAAAAAATCACCTGCCAAATCTGCTAAGCCTCCCAAGTCGCCTTGAGAAGTAGGTTGGTTACTTCCGCCGCCACCACCAAGTACACTACCTAGAATAGAACCTAAAATTCCACCACCAGCAGAAGAATTAGATTGACCACCACCAAGTACACTTCCTATTAAATCTCCAATTCCGCCTCCAGATGATTGTTGTTTTTGATTTCCTAAATACCCCATTACAATAGGAGCCAGAGTAGCTAATACACCTCCGATTTGAGAAGTAGATATACCTGTTTTCTCAGCTAAACTATTTGTTACTAATTCAGTATTCCTTCCAAACATGTGATTTACAATTTTATTGTCATCATCCGTTGGACCTTGACCTAATATTCCACCTAATTGGTCTAAGATGCTGCTGTTACCATGCTGCTCTAATGCTTTGTTGATTCCTTCTTCTTTTTCAGCGCTTTTTTTAGAATTATAATTAAGCGCAGCAATCATTAAAGGGACAGCTGCTGCAACAATCCATTTTGCCCTGCTTTCGTCAATATTTAAAGTTTTAGCAATAGTTGAGATCGCTTTTGAACCTATACCGCCAGTTATTAAGTCTGTAATATTCATGTTTTTTTAGTTTATAAATTTGTTTTACTTTTAAAGTTATAATTAACATATAAATCTAACAAATGAAGTTTAAAGTTGTTTCCATTCCATTGTTTTATCTTGCAATATCTTTTTGGGGTTGTAGTGATAAGTCGTCAAAGGTTAATCAATCCTTAAATCAACAAGATACAGTCAAGCAAATTGTGTTGAGTGAAGAGAAAGCAAAGGGTATTTTTGAACTACCAATACATTGTTTGGAGGTCGAATATCCAAATAAATTGATGCAAGTTTTGGGTTCTGATGCAGATTTGAAATCTCCAAAACAGTTGCGTCCGATATTTTATGGTTGTTTTGATTGGCATTCTTCCGTGCATGGCTATTGGTCTATTGTAGAGTTGATGCAAAAATACCCATCTTTGGATGCAGATGGAAATATTAGGGCATTATTAAATAAGCATATCACAGCAGAAAATGTCGTTGTTGAATTGTCGTTTTTTAATGATGAAAATAATACAAGTTTTGAGCGTACATATGGATGGGCATGGTTATTTAAGTTGCAGGAGAGTCTATCTAAATGGGATGATGCCGATGCGAAGCGATGGAAATCTAATTTACAACCTTTAGTTGATGTATTAGTACAACGCTATATAGATTATTTGCCAAAATTAGTTTATCCAATACGTGCTGGTCAGCATGATAATTCAGCTTTTGGTTTGTCCCTATCTTTAGATTATGCTCGATCTGTAGGTGACAAAGCTTTTGAAAATGCGATAATTGAACATGGTAAACGACTTTTTCAGCACGATGTGAATTGTGATTTGGCATATGAGCCAAGTGGTTATGATTTCCTTTCGCCTTGTTTGGAAGAAGCTTATTTTATGTCAAAAGTCTTAGATGGGGATATATATAGAAATTGGTTGAAAAAATTTATGCCAAATTTGTTTGCTAAAGACTTCGAACTAAAGCCGGCTATTGTAAAAGATCGTTCGGATGGTAAATTAGTGCATTTAGACGGCTTGAACTATAGTCGTGCTGCTTGTTTATATGGAATAAGTCAAAAAGTAGTCGAACTATCACACTTAAAAGTGATTGCTAATGACCATGTCAATTTTTCATTGCCAAATTTATCTGCAAAGGATGATTATATGGGGTCGCATTGGTTAGGGACTTTCGCATTGTATGCACTGGCGAAAGCAAATTAATATTTTTTGATGGTCGTTGTATTAAAAAATAGTCATTATAAATTGACAATTATCAATTCCAAAAAAGAGACGCATCGCGTCTCTTTTTTGGTGCATAATCTTTTGGCAAAAGATTAAAATTATTGTGTTTGAAATAGTTAATAGGCCAATGGAATAAGTGTATTGTCTTCCAACCGAACTGGTACTGATTTTACGGAAGTAAAACCATCTTCTTTGGAAATAATATGTGACAGATCAATGCCCTTTCTTGAAAAAGCGGTGATAATAGCTGTTCGAAAGGTTGCTTTAGTAGTTCCCCAACCTTGACCTTTTACAGTTTCATTATTGAGTTGGATAAGTTCTTCAATCGAATAATTGCTGAATTTTTCGATTAAGTGCTGATAAAGATGGATTGTGTTTGACATACAATTTAAAAATTTAAAAGGTTAAACCATAAATTGTATTCAGAAATTTTTGGGAAACAAGCGTTATTTCAGAACGTTTATTTTGGTGTTGAACCCGTATTATTTTACCACCGCGGTGTCTACACTCGGTTGGTATTGCTTAGCAATTCTGAATACTCTACAAATGTAGTAGATTATTTTTCTTTTTGCAAATAAAATTAAATTTTGACACTTTTTCTGTCAAAATGTCTTAACTAAACCTTTTGGAACGTGCCTTGATGATTCTATCTTGTAAAATTTAAACTTGAAATAATAAATATATATGAGCACAGAAAAAGGTACTATTTCGATTCACACCGAGAATATATTTCCCGTTATCAAAAAATTCCTTTACTCGGACAATGAGATTTTCTTACGTGAGCTAGTTTCTAATTCAGTAGATGCATCACAAAAAATCAAACGTCTTTCATCTTTAGGTCAATTTAATGGCGAAGTAGGTGACTTGGTAGTTGATGTGAAGTTTGATGAAACAGCGAAAACCATTACTATTTCGGATAATGGTATCGGTATGACCGCTGAAGAAATAAAAAAATACATCAATCAGATTGCATTCTCTGGCGCAACTGAATTTATGGAGAAATTTAAAGAGGCTAATGACGCGAATGAAATTATTGGTCGCTTTGGTTTAGGTTTCTATTCAGCATTCATGGTCGCTGACAAAGTTGAAATAGATTCTTTGTCGTATCAAGACGGGGCAGAAGCTGCACATTGGGTATGTGACGGTAGCACTTCTTATGAAATTTCGGCAGGTACACGTACTACACGCGGTACAGATGTGATTCTTCATATCAACGAAGATTCTAAAGAATTCTTAAGCAAATTTAGACTTCAGGAAATTTTAGATAAATACGCTAAATTCTTACCTGTTCAAGTTCGCTTTGGTACTAAAACTACGTCTGAGCCGGATGGTGAGGATGAAGAAGGTAAAGCAAAGTACAAATCTGTAGAAGTTGATAATATTATTAACAATACAAATCCAGCATGGACAAAAGCACCGTCAGAATTAAAAGATGAGGATTATTTGGCTTTTTACCGTGAATTGTATCCTAATTCGTTTGATGAACCATTATTTTGGATTCATTTGAATGTAGATTATCCGTTCAACTTGACAGGTATTCTGTATTTCCCTAAAATCAAAAATGAATTAGAAATTCAACGCAATAAAATCAAATTGTATTCACGTCAGGTATTTATCACGGATGAGGTGAAAGACATTGTTCCTGAGTATTTGATGTTGTTGCACGGCGTAATTGATTCACCAGATATCCCATTGAACGTATCACGTTCGTTCTTGCAAGCAGATGGAAATGTAAAGAAAATCAGTAACTACATTACGAAGAAAGTAGCAGATAAGTTGCAAGAGATTTTCAAAACTGATCGCAAGGGTTTTGAAGAGAAATGGAATGACATCGGTTTGTTTATCAAATATGGTATGTTGAGCGAAGAGAAATTTGCAGAAAAGGCAAATGAATTCTGTCTATTGAAAAATACCGATGGTGAAAACTATACGATCAAAGAATATTACGAAAAGATAAAGGATATTCAATCAGACAAAGATGGAAACATCGTTTATTTGTATACTTCAGATGTGGCTCAGCAAGATGGATTTATCTCTACGGCTAAGACTAAAGGCTATGAAGTATTAGTATTGGATGGGCCGTTGGATACACACTTCACTTCTTATTTGGAACAAAAAGGAGGGGAGAAGGTTCAACTGAAGCGCATTGATTCAGATATAATCGACAAATTGATTCAAAAGGATGAAAAAATAGAATTAACGTTGTCGGAGGAAGAAAGTAAAAAAGCATCCGAATTATTCACTAAGGCAATCAGTCGTACAGATATGAATGTGAATGTAGAAGCACTAGCTGCTGACGAATTGCCTGTGTCTGTAACGTTAGATGAATTCATGCGTCGTATGAAAGATATGGCAAAAACTGGCGGTGGTATGGGCTTTTATGGTAACTTACCTGACAATTACAAAGTGACTGTTAATGGTAATCACCCATTAGTGAAACGAATCATCGAAAGTTCGGAAGAAGAAGGTGGAAAACTAGCAAAACAAGCGTTTGATCTTGCTTTATTGTCCCGTGGATTGTTGACAGGAGCTGATTTGACATCATTTGTGAAGCGCAGCGTTGATATGATTTAATCGTATTGTAAAAATAATTCCCTAATCCTCATTGTGTTATTTCACAATGAGGTTTTTTTTGCGGAAATATTTGCAAAGAATGGGGTTTTATGCTACTTTTGTATCACAATCACGGTAGGTATAGCTCAGTTGGTTAGAGCATCGGTTTGTGGTACCGAGGGTCGTCGGTTCGAGCCCGATTACTTACCCGCTTCTAAAGGCTTCACAGTAATGTGAGGCTTTTTTTTTGTTAAAGTAACAAATGAATTAGATTGCTCTATTCATTTGTTATTTAATAACAATCCTAAAAATTCATAGGGGTAGCTTCTATACCGAATCTAGTATGGATCAAGCTGAATTCTTGGGGGGAGTGTTAAAAATTTCTTAATTTAGTATCCTTAATACAGATATCCCTTGCAAGAAGCCGAACGTAAATTACTATCCTTATTGATGCCCGAAGGGCTTTTGGAATATTTTCAGATTTTAGAAGTCGATCAAGTTGACAATCAACTCCATATTTATTTAGATGAGCTTAATATTGCTCCGACAAGTTATGAGAACAGCAAGTTGGAGTCAAAGGGGTTTATGCCTTCCACTGAAATTTCAGACTTTCCCATTCGAGGTCAGAAAGTTACGCTACATATCCGCCGTCGTCGCTGGACGGTACTGGATACCGGAGAGATCGTCACAAGAGATTGGAACCTGGTGCGTGAGGGTACTCGAATGACAACGGAATTCGGGCTTTTTTTAAAGAAGATATTTGGATAATCATCCTGTAAGCGCTCAATTGGTAGGTCTGTT
>NZ_JADEYP010000030.1 GCF_020295405.1 Sphingobacterium bovistauri | reverse complement strand
ATTGTACTTTCATATCGTTTTTTGGGTGCACCTCAATTTACAAAAAATTGAGGACAAAAAACATAAGCCCCGCCATTATTTTTTAATGACGGGGCTCTTTAATTAACAGACCTTTTTAGACAGCCTCATTAATTTTTTGGATGGGTTATGATAATTTGTACTCTTCGATTTTTCTATATAATGTTGCTACACCTATCTCTAACAATCGGGCAGCTTCTGCTTTATTTCCAGCTGTATGATTTAGAATTTTTTGAATATGCAATTTCTCTACACTAGCCATCGAAAATGCAGACATTTCGGGTACTGTATTAGTCTTATATTGCATTTCTATGGGAAGGGTGTCTATATGTAACTCTTGGTCATCCGACAATATTACACTGCGCTCAATAACATTTTTTAATTCTCTTATATTTCCTTTCCATTCGTTAGCTTCAAGCGCTGAAAGATAGTCTTCAGTAAGGCTAAAGGGCTTTCGGTTTGATTTAACAGCAAAATAATTCACGTAATACTCTGCCAGTGTTTTAATATCACTTTTCCTTTCTTTTAGTGAGGGTAGAAGAATGGTGAATACTGATAGTCGATAAAATAGATCGCTTCTGAAATGCCCACTTTCAATTTCTTTTTCCAATTCTCTATTGGTTGCTGCAATAATACGAACATCAACTTTTATTGCTTTAGAATCTCCAACTCTTAAAAATTCTCCTGTTTCAAGTACACGCAATATTTTAGCTTGTAATTCTAAGGGCATTTCGCCAATTTCATCCAAGAAGATGGTTCCTTTATGTGCTTCCTCAAATAATCCTTTTTGATCTTTTGTAGCTCCCGTAAATGCACCTAACTTATGACCAAAGAGTTCATTTTCTAATAATTCCTTACTAAATGCAGAACAATTTATAGCTATAAAATTTTGTTTACACCTGTCACTAGCTTGATGAATTGCTTGCGCAAAAACTTCTTTTCCAGTTCCAGTTTCACCAGTTAATAAAACTGTTGTATTCCTCGGTGCAACTTTTTTTGCTAAATCTATAGCTTTCTGCAAAGGTTGAGAGTGTCCAATAATATTATCAAAGGAATGTTTTTCTCCCAGTTGTTTCTCTAGTTGTTGTAGCCTTTTATTTAAACTTACTTTTTCACTCGCCTTATATAGTAATGGTATAATTTTATTATTATCATCACCTTTAATAATATAATCAAATGCACCATTTTTAATTGCCTGAACAGCATCTGGTATATTTCCAAAAGCCGTCAACAATAGAACTTCAATATATGGATGATTTGATTTTATTTGTTTCGAGGCATCGACTCCGTTACCGTCGGGTAGTTTTACATCACATATCACAATATCTATATCCTCGAGTTCTAATCGTTTCAAACCAGATTTTATATTAGAAGCTTGAAGTACTTCAAACCCTTCTAAACTAATAATTTTAGAGAGCAAAGACCTTAGCTTTTCTTCGTCATCTATGAGGAGTATTTTAGTCAATTTTTTAGAGATTATTTGATGATAAATAACGTTTAAAATTATAAAAAATGTAAAGCAAAATGAATTTATATTAAACTATTTATAAAGGATTGCTAAAGTTTTATAATGTTACTTTAATGTTTGATTCTAAATGGAAATGTTATTTGATTATTTTGCTGTTTGTATATCGTTAATCCTAGTTGTTAATTTATTCAAATGCTACTATTGTAATTTGATATTGTACATTCTAAATTATTATTATCTATAATTTATTTTGTTAAAGTCTGTTAAAAAACAACAAAACTAGTTGTTTAAATAACAATTTTACATATAATTGTCACAAGTTAGTTACGTGTATAGGTATAGTTAAAACAAATTGTATGATTAGAAGAAACAGTAGAAAAATGTATTTAATAGCCCTCTCACTTGTATTATTTACCAATACCTTATTAGTTAGTTGTAATCATGGTAGAGCTAAAGAACACCAGCATAATGAAAAGCCATTAGCATTGCCTATTCATGTTGTAGAGTCTAGTAATGCAGAAACCATTAAAAATTATATTGGTACAATCGAAGGAAAAATCAATGTAGAAATTAGGCCTCAAATTGAAGGTTTGTTACAAGAAATATATGTAGACGAAGGAACTTTTGTGACCAAAGGACAAAAGCTTTTTAAAATAGACGCTTCTGCATATCAAGAAGCTCTGAATAATGCAATTGCTATACAAAATGTAGCTAAAGCTAAATTGGAGAATGCTAAGCTAGAAATTGAAAGACTTAAGCCTCTTGTCGATAATGAAGTAATTTCCAATGTCAAACTTAAATCAGCAAAATCTGATTACGATGTAGCTAAAGCATCTCTAGATCAGGCTACTGCGGCAGTAGGAAGTGCGAAAATTAATCAAGGTTTTTCCATTATTACGGCTACAGTAAGTGGCTATATTGGCCGTATACCTAAAAGAATTGGTAATTTAGTTTCTAAAAGTGATAAAGAACCATTAACTGTTCTGTCTGATGCTCAAGATGTATATGTATATTTTTCAATGAATGAATCTGATTTTCTTTATTTTTCCAAGTTGAAAATCAAAGAAGATAGTATAAATGGTATTGCTCGAAACAATAATTCACTCAGTTTTCCTGATGCCACTTTAATTTTAGCGGATGGAGAAGAATATTCAGCAAAAGGAGTTGTGGATGCAATTAACGGACAAGTCGATCGTACAACAGGAGCAATTTCATTACGTGCATCTTTTCCAAATAGTGATAATATATTACGAAACGGAAGTACTGGAACTCTTAAGATTTCTGAAATTAAAAAGAATGTTTTTCAAATTCCCCAAGTAGCCACAAGTGAATTACAAGACAAAACTTTTGTTTACATGTTGGATGATGAAAATCGTGTAATAAGAAAAGTTATCACTATTGCTGGAAAAAGTAAAAGCAACTACATTGTATCAAATGGTGTAGAATTAGGAGACCGTATAGTATTAACTGGTCTTGATAAAATCTCTGAAGGAACAAAAATTCTTCCGATACATTAAATATTATTCAATCATACGTATTTACTCTGCTTATAAGCAGAGTAGGTACAGCTATGTCTTAAACAATCCATTTTTATGCTAAAAACCTTTATAAATCGCCCTGTACTAGCGACAGTAATGTCTATGATCTTGGTAATCTTAGGATTGGTTGGGTTAAAAACATTGCCTATATCACGCTTCCCCGAAATAGCACCACCAAGCGTTGTGGTATCCCTAAGTTACCCTGGAGCTAACTCAGAAACTGTAGCAGAAAGTGTTTTGCTTCCCATTGAAGAAGCGATTAACGGTGTAGAGAATATGATGTATATACGATCCTCAGCAACAAATTCAGGGGCTGGTAGCGTACAAGTATTCTTTAAGACTGGTACAAATCCTGATATAGCTTCCGTGAATGTACAAACACGAATATCAAAAGCTATTAGTTCAATTCCTTCAGAAGTTAATGATAATGGTATCACTGTGCAACCTCGTCAAAGTGGAGCAATTATGACAATAAATATTTTTTCTGACAGAAGAGATACTGTATATGATGAAACATTTTTACAAGCATTTGCACAGATAAATTTAATTAGGCCATTATTACGTGTTGATGGCGTCGCTCAAGTATCACGTGTCGGTGCACGTGATTATTCAATGCGAGTATGGTTAAATCCTGAAAAAATGGCTGTCTATAATATTATCCCTCAAGATATTACAAAAGCATTAAATGATCAAAATTTTGAAATTGCTCCAGGAAAGTTCGGTGAAACTTCAGACGAGGTATTTGAAACAGTGATTAAGCATAAAGGGCGATTCAGTAAACCTGAGGAATTTGAAAATATGGTAATAAAAACCAATAAAGATGGTTCAGTATTATATTTAAGAGACATTGCACGTATAGAATTTGGTGCAACAAATTTAGGGAGTGACAATAAAGTTAATGGACACCCTGGGCTTACACTGAATATTACACAAACAAGTGGATCCAATGCACATGAGATTGATATTGCTGTAAGAGAAGTTTTAGAAGAGATTTCAAAATCGTTTCCTGAAGGAATAAAGTATGCAATATCATATAGTGTAAGAGATCAAATAGATCAATCTATTAATCAGGTGAAAAGCACCCTTTTTGAAGCATTTATATTAGTATTCCTAATTGTTTTTATTTTTTTGCAAGATATTCGATCGACTCTAATACCAGCTATTGCTATTCCTGTTTCATTGATTGGTACTTTCTTCTTTTTGAGCCTATTTGGTTTTTCTCTCAATGTGCTTACCATGTTTGCACTAGTTTTAGCCATTGGAATAGTAGTAGATGATGCTATTGTTGTAGTAGAAGCAATTCATCAGAAAATGCATGAAACAGGTATGCGTGCTAAAGAGGCAACGCTGGAGACGATGTCTGAAATTACAGGATCAATATTATCAATTACATTGGTAATGGCAGCAGTTTTCTTGCCCGTAGGTTTCATGGAAGGTCCAGCTGGAATATTTTTTAAGCAATTTGCATATACACTAGCTACTGCAATTTTGATTTCAGCATTTAATGCACTCACTTTATCACCTGCTTTGTGTGCATTGTTATTAAAGCCTATTCATCCAGAGGACATAGAAGAAGAGAAAAAACTAAATAAATTTCAGAAATGTAGAAACAGATTTTTTACTGCCTTTAATGCATCTTTTGATCGATTTACAGACAAGTATATTTTGGGAGTTAAGTATTTGTTAAAGAATAAGAGCTTAGCTTTTGGTGGGTTGTTAATTGTTACTATTTGTGGAATAGGTTTGCTGTATTTTACTCCTAAATCATTTATCCCAACTGAGGATGATAGTTTTGTGACGTATTCTTTAGCTATGCCTCCAGGTGCTTCTTTAGCACGTACTTCTGAAGTATTACGGCGTGCAGATAGTATTTTAAAAAAGCGTGAAGATATTGAAGGGATGACAACAGTATCAGGATTTAATGCTATTGATGGCGGAATTAGTGCTGCTTTTGCAGCAGGCTACATTAATGTTAAGCCACACAAAGAACGAACGTCTATCAAAAATATTAACGATTTTATGGATACTATTACTAAGGACCTATCTGTAATTAATGAGGCAACTTTTAAGGTGTTTCCAAGACCAACAATTCAAGGGTTTGGTGATTTTGCTGGTGTTCAGTTAGTGCTACAAGATCGTCTAGGGGGTGATATTCGAGATTTTGATGTGGTAGCAGATTCTTTTATCAATAAAATTAATGAATTGACAGAGGTAGATAATGCTTATACTTCTTTTAAATCTAATTTTCCGCAATACGAAGCCGAAATAGATGTCGTTAAAGCGAAAAGTATGGGGGTTGATATTAAAGAAATGATGAATACAATACGTATGTATTTTGCGCGTGTTAGTGCAGGTGATTTTAATCGATTTGGAAGAACATATAGGGTGTATATGCAATCAGATTTTGATCACAGAACTGATCCTGAATCACTAAATTCAATATTTGTACGAAATAAAGATGGTAAAATGGTACCTGTAGGAACTTTAATGAAATTAAATAAAGTCGTTGGTCCTGAATCCATTTCAAGATATAATTTATATAATGCAATCACAGTAAACGTGAATCAATCACCTGGACAAAGTACAGGTGATGTAATGAAAGCTATTGAAAAATTAGCAGCGAGTGAATTACCTGGTAATTATGGATTTGAATGGACAGGGATGTCTTATGAAGAAAGTAAATCAGGTTCGCAAACTTTATTAATTTTCGGTTTAAGTATATTGTTTATATACTTTTTACTTGCTGCACAATACGAAAGTTATATTTTACCATGGGCAGTTTTACTTTCGGTACCTGTGGGATTGATTGGTGTTTATTTGACAGTATTAGCTGTAGGTTTAGAGAACAATATCTATGTACAAGTCGGATTAATCATGTTAATTGGATTGTTAGCTAAAAATGCAATTCTTATTGTTGAATTTGCCATTCTCCAAAGAGAAAAAGGGAATTCAATTTATCATTCTGCAGTAGAGGGAGCTAGATTACGCTTGCGTCCGATTTTAATGACATCCTTAGCATTTATTGCAGGTTTACTACCGTTAATGTGGTCTGTTGGTCCCTCGGCTATAGGAAATCATTCAATTAGTTTTAGCGCGGCAGGAGGTATGTTAGTTGGGGTTGTATTAGGTATTTTTATTATTCCCGTTTTATTTGTTTTTTTCAAAACATTGGATGAACGTGTAAAAGTCAAAATAAATAAGTTATAAGATGAGGAAGTTTTTATACAAAAGTGTCTTTTATATTACAGGATGTTTATTGGCCTTCAGCTGTAAGGTCGGCGTAAAATATGAGCGTCCAAATGTAAATACACCTCACGAATTTAGAGGAGCGGTGAATTCTACTTTACAAGATGTTTCATTAGCTCAAATCAAATGGCGTCAGTTTTTTAATGACTCCAATTTGATTCAACTAATTGATTCGGCATTGAGCAATAATTTTGATATAAGAATCGCTCTTAAGAATATTGAAATAGCAAATAGAAGTTTACGAATTAATAAATTGAATTATTTACCAAGTATAGAGGCAAACATTGGTACAGTTAATAAACAGTATCGTTCTGATGATTTTTACGCTTCGCCATCCTCAAAATGGTACGAGAAGAGCGGAGAAAAAGCTCCTTCATCTCTGTTTACTTACCAATCTCAATTTACATCAGGCTTAGAATTTAGTTGGGAAATGGATATTTGGGGTAAAATTGCCAATGAAGGTGACTTACTTAAAGCCGATTGGCTGAATAATCATGAAACTCGAAATGCTGTGCAAACAAAGTTAATTTCAGATGTTGCTTCAGGGTATTTTAATTTATTAAAACTTGATTCACAAATTGAAGTTGCAAAAAGAAACTTACGATTGAATGATAGTACTTTGAGAATGATTAAGTTACAGTTTGAAGCTGGTGAAATTACAGCTTTAGCTTTGCAACAAACAGAATCCCAACGTTTGGTAGCAGCATCTATGGTGCCTGAATTAGAAAAAGAAATTATGATACAAGAAAATGCTTTACGCATCTTAGTAGGTGAAATGCCGAATTACATAGTACGTTCTGATTCTTTACATCATCGTTTGATCAATTTCCAAGAGTCAATTTCATTAGGAAGTCCTTTGGAAATTATTCGAAATCGTCCAGATATTAAATCTGCAGAATTAGTCTTGATCGCAGCCAATGCAAATATGAATATTCATCAAATAATGCGTTATCCGCAACTCAGTCTAAGTGGAGTTTTCGGGGTTAATTCTATGTTGCCTAAAAATTGGTTTAATATTCCTGGTGCGTTATTAGGAGGAATAGCTGGCGAAATTACAACGCCAATTTTTAAAAATAGAAAGCTGAAAAACAGATATGAAGTGGCTAAAATCGAACGTGATAAAGAAGAGCTTAATTTTCAACGTACAGTAATGGAAGCAGTATCCGAAGTTTCTAACTCAATAGTAACTGTTAAAAAACAAAAAGAGCAACTTTTGTTAGCAGAACAACGTGTGAATAATTCTGAATTAGCAGTAAAAAATGCCTCTTTGCTATTTAAAAGTGGATATGCTACTTATCTTGAAGTCATCACAGCACAGAGTAATGCCCTTAAAAGTGAATTGGACTTAGTAGAATTAAAACAGAAACAACTGAATAGTTATGTAGATCTATATCGTGCTATTGGTGGTGGATGGAATTAAATTTTATAATCTTTATTCTAAAGTTTATAACCATTTTTGATTCATTTTTAATCAGTGTGTTATATAGAATTTTTAATAATTTACAGTTTCACTAATACCAACTACTTTTCAAATAAAAAGTGATTCAACATTAATTAAAATATGCAAAACACGCATGGGATATTTAAAAGTGAGAGATGAAACTAAGAGGGCACTGAAAAAGTCCTCTTCAAAAATTTGAGTATCAAAAAAAGGGAAAAAGCACATATTTAACCCACTGAGAATTTCTTATTTGAAGAGTTATTGATAAATGCTTTCAAATAGACAAAGGATAAGGGCTTATGAGTATAAAAATTCATAAGCCCTTTTTTAGTGGATAGTTTTTCAGTGCCCTCGAAACTAACTTTATTCTTTTATTTTAAAACCTTAACTATTTATATCTGTTCTATTAATGAAACAAAACTTTAATACTATGGATTCGTTAGATTTAAAAGGTAGATGGAATGTCCTTAAGGGCAAGGTTAAACAGCAATATGCAGATTGGACAGATGACGATTTATTATATGTTGAAGGTAAAGAAGAAGAATTGTATGGTAGATTACAGCAAAAAACTGGAAAATCTCGTGAAGAAGTTCAGAGTTGGTTAAATGATCTTAATAAAGATTAATCTTAAGTTGATTAAATAAATAGAAAAGCCTTTCATTAATTTGTAAGGCTTTTCTTAGAATAATTATTATATGAAAAATTCAAAAATTTTAAAAATTGTATTAGGAACTTCAATCTTAGTTCTTCCATTTTTTATAAACTCATGTAAATCAGTAAAAGTACCGACAGGGCTGTCTGTAGTTGAAAATTTCGATGTTAAGTCTTATTCTGGCAAATGGTATGAAATAGCCAGATTCGATTTTAAGCATGAAAAAGATATGGATCAAGTAACTGCAGAATACTCTATTAATGATGATGGCAGTATAAAGGTGTTAAATAAGGGGTATAATACCAAGAAAAACGAATGGAAAGAATCAGAAGGTAAAGCTAAATTCGTTAGTTCACCAGATCAAGGTGCATTAAAAGTATCTTTTTTTGGACCTTTTTATTCAGGCTATAACATTGTTGCAATGGAACCTAATTATAAAAATGCATTAATATTTGGAGAAAATAAAGACTACATCTGGTTATTGTCAAGAGAAAAGAAAATGCCAGAATCAGTCAAAGAAAAATTTCTTAAAATTGCTCGTGATTATGGTTATGATCTAAACCGATTAGTTTGGACAAAACAAGAATAAAAAAATTAATGCCTAACTTAATAGTTAGGCATTTTTTGTTAATTTGTACTAAACCAAATATCAACTTATGAATGAAGAAAAAACAACCCATCAGCTTGGGTTGAATTGTCCTGAATGTAACAATAAGATTAAATTTAATATTCAAGATCTATTATTTAATTCATTGATTATATGTCCCTATTGTAATGCTAAATTAAAAATGAATATAGATGTAATTCAAAAATGATTAAATAGCTTCATGATTCTTTCAGCTAATCGATTAATGACCAAATTAAACCTAAATAAATAAACACTAAGAATGTTTAATTGTATCACTAATTAAACCTCTCGACTTTGGAACTTTATAAGCTATTGATCAGTTTTTTATAATCCATATCCAATCTTTATTATTAAAAGTATCACCCACATGACCGACAGGATTTACAAGATCCTCAAAATTTCTTTCAGTATCCCACTTTACATTTTCATTATCTACTTTAACCCCATAATAAATACCATCTTGTTCAGTAAAATGTAAATCACCTTTAAGAAGATTATATCCCTTATCAGCCATATACACTTGAACTTGGTCTTTATTCATTTTCACTATCTTTCCAACTTTGCGATCGAAATCCGCAAGTTCTAATCCCATTTCTATAGGATAATTTTCAGCTAGATAACTTACATACAAATCTCGATTACAAGTACGAAGTGCCTCATTTTTATAGAGCATTCTCTCAGGGGAAATATTAAAGTTAAATTCTTCTGGATTTTCTTTGAATCCAAAATGCTTATTGTATTCTTCTAATCTGCTTTCTAATGTTTTCATATAATATAAGACCTAATAAAAGAAGGATTACCATAGGGGAGTAGGGAGTATAATTGTAACATCAAAAATCTGACTACGATTCAAGAGAATTGTTTTATTTGAATGACATTGCAAACTCCAACCATCCTGTTAAACATAACAATGTTGTAGAGAGTATTGTTTTTATGGATTGAAGTTATTAATATTTGGGTAAAGAAGGTTGCAGAAATTAAAAAATACAATTATTACCAAGTACGATTCTATAGCACAGCTAGTGTAACTAGTAAAGTGCGCAAGAAGTGAGGATAAGTATCAAATAGAAATACATTATATGACTTCCTAAATGACTGTTATTTTGAAATTAATATATTAAGCTCTTCGTCAGTCATATTTAGCAATTCACTAAAAATATAAATACTACTTTTCTCATGTATATGAGTTTGTAAATATTCATTAATATTACCTACAACTTTTTTAGGTTCACCATTGTATAAAATATGGTAACCTTTTTTTACAGTTTCTACTATTAATTCTCTAATCATTAGGTTAATAACGTATATTATTTACATTTAGTTATTAATAGTTGTAACTAAATTTTACAGTGTAGTTTTTTAGCTTCAAAATAACCTGAATCTTTTTTACATTTTTTAAGGAGCTTAAATTGTAATAGTAGTTTCTCAGCCAAATGTGAACATGTCAATACTTTAGTTAAGAGTTTTTTTATAGAAAATTAATTACTGATGTAGTATGTGTAAGTCATTTTATCATAACATTTCACAAATTGTAACAACTTATAGTACGAAAAATAAATTGAGTGATTATGATTTGGGTTTATTGAAAATGATCGTATAGTGTTTTATATAATTTTGAACACAATTTTGATATTGTAAGTAAAATCTTTCCTTATTATCTAGCTATCATATTACAGGACTTTTCGCTCATAAAATCATATGCTTTAGTATGTCCTTGAAGAGCTATTCTTAAAATCTTAGATATAATGCAATAAAATTTAATGTAACAAATTGGATTTGTAGTTGTTGTCATATAAATAAAACATAATTATATGACATTGACTGTAAATCGTAAACAAATATATTTCATGCCAGATTCTACACGGGTATTGGCAAGGTATTTTAACCTTAGTGATGATCGTAAAGAGAAAATAATAAAACGAGTAATAGCTACAAGTAAAATTGAGAAAGAACAAAACTTGAATCAACTTTTAAGAAATTTTTCAAATAGGCATCGAAGTGTTGTAGAGATTTGGGAAAAAAATTTCAAGAGAAGTCTAGAGTCAGGAATTTCTGATGAATTAAAAGGTTATACTTATTCGTATAAAGAGAAGTTAATAATAGGTGCGTGTTTTACAATGGAATATTCTGTGGAAGCGGCTGCATTTTTTAACCCTTCTATTGTTTTATCTCCAGATCAGACGCAATTGGATGATGGTCAAAAGCGAGTTATATTAAGTTTTAGAGCTACTGGTGAAGGGCATGTATCATCAATTGTTTTTAGATCTGGTATAATAGATAATGATTTGGATATTAAGTTAGATGAGGTTGGGAAATTATTGGAGAAGCCTAAACATTTTAAAAATCATATTTATAATAAAAGTGAATTTTTTGAAAAGTTATCTAATATAGAGATTAACGATCCTATCTATTCGGACTTAGTAAAAAAGAAATTTCCGGAAACTTTTACTTATGAGGAGTTGCGTAGGTTTGTAAAAGAGTTAAGGGATGAGTATTCTTCTACTCATGAAATTGACCAATTATTGAATCAAGTTTTGTGGTTAGCTTCTTCACATTATTCTATTAGTTATTCATTGGATACATCTATTTCTGAGCGCGTTATTTTTCCAATATCGGAAACAGAGAAAAATGGAATTGAAGATGCAAGATTTTTAAAGTTTGAGTTAGAAAGTGGATCTTACATATATTATGCTACATATACTGCATATGATGGTATTAGTATAATGCCTAAGTTATTGTCAACAAAAGATTTTATATCATTCAAAGTACAACCAATTAACGGAAAAATAGCAAACAAAGGAGCTGCATTATTTCCCAAAAAGATAAATGGTAAATATGTTATGCTATGTCGTATTGATGGCGAAAATAATTATATTTCATTTTCTGATGATCTTATAAATTGGCATGATGATGTAATCTTACTCCGTGAACCTCATTACTCTTGGGAATATATTCAATTGGGAAATTGTGGAGCCCCTATAGAAACAGAGAAAGGTTGGTTGGTTTTGACACATGGTGTAGGTCCGATGCGGCAATATACGTTAAGTGCAAGCTTATTGGATTTGAATAATCCGAGTAAAATCATAGGTAGGCTAAATCACCCCCTTTTGTATCCAAATGAGGAGGAACGAGAAGGCTATGTTCCTAATGTTGTATATTCTTGTGGACAGCTTGTACATAATGGACATCTAATAATACCCTATGCGATGTCAGATTATGCCTCTACTTATGCTACCATAAATCTAAATCAATTGTTGAATGAATTGCTTCAAAATGCAGACTGCATGTAAATATATGATTGCCAAAAACTTATTGTGCTTTCTGCGCCTTGATTAAGATTAACAATGTCACCATCAAGACCGTCACAGCAACCTTTGGTGTCAACATCAAACAATACCGATTCTGCACTATTTAGCCCAAAAAACCAATCGTAACATTTATGAGCTGAACCTTTGTAAGTATTTTGTGGATAGCTGGCGTTAAGTTTTTTGTATAATAAAATCAATGCTGGAATTTCTATTGGCTGTTGACCTATGTTTCTTGATTTACAATTTGGAGTAAACCAACCATCATTACCAATTACCTGTAAATAGTTTTCTTTAAATAGTATACCATCTAAAAAGATTGTTGAGTCGATGATTATTTGTTTCCAATCATTATTTTCATTGATTTCATTTGCCAAAATAAGCGCATAAGGAATAATTGCATTATCATAGGTTATTATTTTCTCAAACCAATTCCAATTTTGATGTTTGTTGTTTTTGTATTCATTGGCTATAAAATCTGCTAATTTCTTAATGGTTTGTTTTAATGGTTTATCATAATTTTGTGATGTATAGCATGCGTATAAACCACATAATGCATAAGATACGGCTCGAATAGATGTTATGCTATCAATGATGTCATATGATTTATCCATTATTTCTTTGGCTATAGAAAATACATGCTTATTCGTTGTCGATTGCATTGTAATACCTAATGCATAAATGGTGCGACCAAAGGCATCGTGACAACTTCTCTCATCTAAATATGTATTTTGGAATGATAAGAAGTTTTTGAAAGATCCATCGTCATTTTGCATATAGTATATGTAAGAGATATAGGTGTCTATTAGTCGGTGATCTTCATTTTTCAATATATTTTTATTCGCTGCTAAAATTAAGAGTTGTAAGGCTCTTACATTATCGTCTAAACAATAACCATGGTGAAAGTTTGGTGAAGAAAACTTGGCATGTTGAAAAATACCAACACTATTCGTAAGCCTATGGATATGATCTGTTTGAAAAGTTTGAGGCGTAATATTGGGAATTTTAACTATCATTTTGTTTGTTTAATAAGTTAAGGATATTGAAATGTTGTTGAGCAACTATAGACCAGATCATTGTATTTCCTAGATTTTTAGCTTGATTGCGATAGTATTTTAATTTCTGTGGATTTTGTATCAGCTGATTAATATTATTTGCTAATGCATTTGAATCATTAAAATCAAATAGGATTCCAACATCGTTAGCCAATAAATCTTTAGCATATATGTATGGAGTTGAAATCACTGCTGCACCAGCTCCAACGGCAAAGGAAAGAGTTCCACTGCTGATTTGGTTCTCATTTGGATAAGGGGTAACGTACATATCAGTAGCTGAAAGGTATGTTTTAAGCTTTTCCTCTGATGCAAATTCGTCTATAAATATTATTTTATCTTGAATCCCGAGTTTAATGGACTTATTTATTAATAACTCTCTGTATGCTTCTCCTTCATGCTTTAGTACATTGGGATGTGTTGTACCTAATATAATGTATATGAAATTGTCATATTGAATCTTAGTAACTGCTTCTATGGCTGTTTCGAATCCCTTTCCTCTTCCTAGAAATCCAAAACTTAGAAGAATAAAAGTCGATTTTTTGAAATTCAGTATTAGTCTTGCGCTACGCTGAGAAATATCAAAAGAGGGTACACCATGAGGTATAAGGCGTATTTTTTTAGAATCAATTTGTATCATGTCCAATAATATGTTTACAGCCCTTTGGGTCATTAGCGTAACTATTGTACTCTTATTGGCTATTTCTTGGATAATTCTTTTCTGATTTGTAGAAGGAGGGTAGAGTAGTGTATGGAAATTAGTGATTATTGGAATTGAAATTTTATTGAATAAATTAAGAATAAATTCCCCATCAGTCCCTCCATATATACCGAACTCATGTTGAATGATTATTACATCGTAGATTACATTTATAAAATAGGCTGCCGTTTCATAATGCGTGATATTATTTTTGTCAATAATAAATTTAACTTCATCAGGGTATTCAAAAAGCTCTTGACTATCAATGGCGATAATATCTATATTGCTTATGTTAAACTCATTTAGTGATTTGAAGAGATCATTAGAATATGTAGCTATACCGCATTTGTTAGGTAAATATGTGCTTAAAATTGCGACTTTCATGAATTTTGTTCAATGCGAATCATGACTATTTATGAAACGCGAATAATACAACAACAACTCAAAGAGTTAATTGTTATAAATTAATTTTGCTTTAAGAAGTAATTCAAATTTATTTTGATCAATTTCACGCCAATTTTAAATCAATAATACTTTAATAGGTGCTCATCTATCATGCAATTGTAGAAATATCGATTATTGTTTGGCAATTTCAATGTATGTCTTAAAATTATTTTTAATAATTTTAAATTATATAAAATAGTGATAATTTATCTTTAAATATTGCAACTAACATATAAGGATGCTGTAGAATATTTACTAGCATTAGTTATGATCCTATTCTTTTATTTTGAGTATGTTGATCTGTCACTTCTAATAATGAATGAAGTATTTTTTTGCAATACAAAGACTTATATATAGCACACAACAAAATATACGATGAAGAACTATCAACCCTCTTTAGTGCGATATAAGCATATTCAATACCGTAAATGTGGTAATAGTGGACTTAAATTACCAGCCCTTTCCCTTGGATTATGGCATAATTTCGGTCATGTTAATAATTTTGAGAATAGTCGAAATTTAATACATACAGCTTTTGATCACGGGATCACACATTTCGACCTAGCTAATAATTATGGTCCGCCTCCAGGTTCTGCAGAAGAAAATTTTGGGAAAATATTGAATCAGGATTTTAAAAATCATAGAGATGAATTAATTATATCTTCCAAAGCAGGATACACCATGTGGGATGGCCCATATGGTGATTGGGGATCAAAAAAATATTTGATTTCCAGCCTTGATCAGAGTTTGAAAAGATTAGGTCTCGATTATGTAGATATTTTTTACCATCATCGTCCTGATCCAGATACACCTTTATTAGAAACTATGGCAGCTCTTGATTTAATTGTCAGACAAGGAAAAGCATTATACATTGGTATTTCTAATTATAATGCGCAACAGACACTAGAAGCTAGTAAGATACTTAAGTCCTTAGGAACGCCTTGCCTTATACATCAACCTAAATATTCCATGTTTGTTCGTGATCCAGAAAATGGATTGTTGGATGTATTAGAGAATGAAGGAATTGGTTGTATACCATTCTCACCATTAGCACAAGGCATTCTTACAGATAAATATTTAAATGGAATACCTGCAGATTCTAGAGTTGCTACTAGCGGTATATTTTTGAATGAAAATCACATCACTTCAGAAACGATTGAAAAAGTAAATAAGCTAAATGAATTGGCTAAAGAGCGTGGGCAAAAATTAGCACATATGGCTCTTGCGTGGTTGTACCGTGATAGCCGTGTTACCTCTGTATTAATAGGCTCAAGCAAACCTGAGCAAATAACAGATTCTTTGGAAGCATTAAAAAATATTACTTTCACTATTGAGGAATTAACACGTATCGATGCAATTTTAAAATTGTAAATAAGTGCTTATAATCTATAGTCATTATTTTCTTTTTAGAAAGTAATGGTGTAAATAATTGGGCTTATTAAAATCAATCATTATTTTATTTCCCTGTTAGCAATTCTATTTTATGTGTTATCAGGGAAGAAAAATTAAGCTCGTCGATTTTGGTTTGGGTAGGGTTAAGTTATTTTTTGGTAATAGTATTTCTATATGTAATACCCCATTTTCCCATTTCTAATATTATGTTGTGTAAGCTTTTTCCAAGATCTGTTAATTCATATTCTACAGTTATAGGTTTTGTATCACATATTTCTCGATTAACCAATTGATTAATTTCTAAGTCTTTCAACTCTTTCGAGAGAACTTTTGGTGAGATTTTGTCTATCTGTCGACATAGCTCCATGAATTTTAGTTTGCCTAAAAAAAACAAGTTAGAAATGATTAAATATTTCCATTTACCACCCATTATTTCTTGAACATCTGCAATTCCAGTCAATGAAGCTCTACATTCTTCTGGAATAGATAAACGCTGTTTTTTCATTTTTTACTAAGTTACTTACTTTTTGGTAACTAATTACCAATAGGTAATACATTACTTAAAGTAAGGGTATGTTAGATACATTTGTACATACTTAAAATAAATATTATATGAAAGTCGCAGTCATTGGGTCTACTGGATTTGTAGGATCTAAAATCGTTAATGAATTAGTTAATAGGAATTATGAAGTTTTCGGGATATCAAGAGACGAAAAAGTATCGGAATATGGGAACCTTACATATTTGAAACTTAATGTATTTGATACAAAAGAATTAGCCAAACAAATTGAGGGATATGATGTATTAGTAAGTGCTTATAGCTCAGGTTGGGATAACCCTAATATGCATGAAGATTTCATTAATGGTTCATTATCAATACAGCGAGCTGTAGTTGAATCAAATGTAAAACGTTATATTGTTATTGGCGGGGCTGGCAGTTTATATGTATCAGAAACTGTTCAAGCAGTCGATACGGATGAGTTTCCAGAAGCATTTAAACCAGTTGCTAGAGCCGCTAGAGAATATTTTAATACGTTAAAAACTGAAACTTCATTTGATTGGCTTTATTTATGCCCTTCATTGGAAATGCATCCTGGTATTACCACTGGTAGAACAGAGAAATATAGATATGGAACTATTCATCCAATCTTTGATGAGAATGGCAGAAGCGTAATATCAGTAGAGGATTTAGCCGTAGCAGTAGTCGATGAAATTGAAGATAAAAAATTTAATCAAACCATGTTTACTGTAGGTTATTAGTAGCCCTGAAATCAATATTAATTTTATTAATCCATAACGTTTTTAATGTTGAATTATGTTGTGGATTAATTCGTTAAATGCAATTTAAAGAGAATCTTATTAAAATAAATTTTTAAATATTATATTTAATCAGGCAATAGTGATTGACTCCAATAAATAATAAAATAGCTTATTAGAATTTTGTTTATATATGATCAAACTATAAGCAAGAAAAAAGACGAAAGTACTACCCCCGATAAGCCTATTGGATAGATCTATGAACCATGGGGATTAAATCTGAAAGATTATTTAAAATGGAGGATAAAAATATAGCTTTTTTTGAAAAGGAGCAATTTAATAAAGTACAAGAATATCGATTTATTCCAAGCCCAATACTTCAGGAATATGTTAAAGAATTTTTGATTGTAGATGTTTCAGATTTAGTGTGCTTAGAAACGCTGCCAAGTACATCGGTATCCTTAAACTATATTTTGAACGGTTCAATTGCAATGAAGAAAAAAAATGATGTTCCAATTTGTTTACCAAAGGCTTTTGCTTTTGGTATTGCTCGGACGTCACTTCGTTTTGAGTTTTCTAAAGGCACCACTTTATTTGTCATTATCTTTAATCCAGGTATGGCCTCCTCTATAATTAATACCCCTATAAATGACTTTTACGAAAAGTTTCTTTCATATGATAATTTTTTAAATCCAAACCAACTCTCATATATAGAACAAATATTCGCTAATCATAATGACTACAATGTATTGATTGAAAAAATAGAGAAATTCCTTCTTGTAGAAATTCTATGTATGCAGGAGGATGACATCATAAAAAAAGCATTATATGAAATTATTAACAAGCAAGGTTCTGTTTCAATTAAAAAAATAATAGATAAACTTCCGGTTAGCAGAGACTCTTTTGAGAAGAAATTCAGAAAACAAGTTGGTACTTCCCCAAAGAAATTTTCAAATATTGTTAGATTCAGAAACCTATTCGAAAATAAACTTGAAAAAGCAACGTTAACTGAAATAGGACTAAATGCTGGTTACTATGATCAATCTCACTTTATAAAAGATTTTAAAGTAATTACTGGCAAAAAACCATCTAACTTCTTATAGACATATTATCTACTAAACCTTATTAATATTAAACTGTCGACAAGTAAAATAATCCCCTTAAATCTTCAATTAAGACCTTAATACACACTTTATTTCAAAAATAGAGCTGTATTTATCATGTAATTAAATCTCTATTTATCTTTTTTTTCGAAAAATGATTTTTTACAATTTCACGGTTTTAAAATTTTCTTTCTTTGTTTTCCTTCTTTATGTAACGACATATTAGAAGAAATGCAATTATTCTTAATTGCATTGTGATACCTAAGAAATTAAATAACCAAAATAAAGTTTATCATGAAAAATACAACTCAGCTAATAATAGGATTTTACGCAGGAATAATAACAATTGCTTTTTTAATGCTTTTTTATTCGTTTAAGACCTTAGATAATAAATTTGATGAGATTACGGTGAAACGCATTAATATAGTCGATGATAAAGGGGTAAACAGAATGATAATTTCTAATCAAGAGCGCATGGAACCGCCCATATTATTTGGAAAAAAATACAAACGTGCACTTAATCCCGCTGGTATAATATTTTATAATGAAAAAGGAGACGAATGTGGAGGTATTGCAATCTCTAAAAATCCCGAGACCAACACCTATGCTTTAGCATTTGATTATGACAATGCGGATGCTATTGGTCTTTTAACACAGCAAAATAATAAAACTAATGCATATAAATCAGGCATTGTAATAAATGATAAAGATTTGTCAGGTAAAATTGGTGGTAATATAAATAGAATAAATTTGATGACTGAGAATGGTAATTCTAGCTTAGTTATTAACGGTCCAGATGAAAAACCAAGAATTATTCTATCTGTTGATAGTGTAGGAAATCCATTAATAAAAATGATTAATAATGATGGTAAATCAATTAAGGAGATCAGCTCTTTTAATTAATAATCTAACTGGTCCATTCGGGCAATGCCAACTTTAAAAGTAGAAAAGCTTAAATTTTAAAACAGATAGATATTATCGTTTTTGTAAAAATTTGAAGAATTTTAAACAACTCATATTATGAATCCAAATTTTGAAGCAGGAATTAACATTGCTATAAAAATACCTAAAAGTAAATATGAAAAAACCATTGTCTTTTACAGAGATATTCTGAAACTAGCAGTTGAAGAGAAGCCTATTAGCAATCTTACTATTTCCAGAACTCATCAAGTAAATTTTGGAAGTAATGTTATTTGGTTGGACTGTGTAGATAATTATACACATTCTGAAACTTGGTTACAGCTTATTGTTCCTAATATAGAGATTGCGACAAATTATTTAGAATCAAATGGTGTTAATACTTGTGACGAAATTGAAGAACTACCGAAAAATATGCATTGGATTCAGGATCCATCAGGAACAGTATTCAACTTGCAGGAAAGATAGTATAATATTTTTTTAGAATATGAATACGATTTAGGGATTATAAAATAGTTTTAGCAAAATCATTCAGTCGACTATGAGGCTTGATATTCAAGAAATAATGACTACCGATCATGAATCAAAAGTTTTTGTCGATAATGCTAACGATGCTAAAGTTCAATGGTAATAAATAAAAATCAATCCTAATGGGAAGTAGAATAGATATATCACAGCTTGAACCAGAGGCATTCGAAGCAATGCTTTGTTTAGAAAACTACTTAAAAAATTCGAAGCTTTCTAAATCACATTTCTATCTGATCAAAATTCGTGCTTCACAGATCAATGGTTGTGCCTTTTGTATCAACATGCATACAATGGAGGCATTAAAAATAGGTGAAACTGCACAGCGGATTTTCTTACTCAACGCCTGGAAAGAAACTGAACTATTTACTGAAGAAGAAAAGGTGATATTAGCCATAACGGAAGAGGTAACTTTAATATCTCAAAAAGGGTTAAGTGATGAAACGTACAAAAAAGCTGAAGTTTTTTTCGATGAAAACCAGATTGCACAAATCTTAATGGCTGTCGTAACTATTAACGCCTGGAATAGGATTGTAATAAGTACAAAAAAGGCAGTTACTTAATCAATGATATATTATTCTCTCATATGTGAGTTCGATTGATGGTAAATTTAATGATAAAGAGGTTTAGCAAAAAATATCTTAGTAAGAAATGATAACAAAGAAAGAAATTATTATCCTTGAGGATAAGCTTTACGAAGCTATGAAGAATAGAAATTTAGAAGATCTTGAAGACTTACTGCATCCTGATTTACTTTTTATAATACCAAGTGGCCAAACAATAACCAAGAAAATGGACTTGCAAACTTATCGCGATGGGAGTTTAAAAATAATTGAGCTTACACCTAAATTTGAAGAACTAAATATAATAGATGATCTGGCAGTTATTACATTACAGATGGATTTAAAAGGGAATTACAATAATGAGCCATTCGAAGCAAAATATAAATATATCCGTTTTTGGAAAAAGTTTTCTGACGGTATAAAAATAGTTGGTGGAAGTGGAGTAGTTATTTAATTAACAAATTGTAGAATGGTAATCATGGATATTTTTTATGTACGTAAGAAGGTTACTAAGCTATATACTATGCTTGAAAGCAATTATATAATTAAGTTCAATTAGTTAATATCATTTTAAATAAATATAATGGAAGAGGCAATGATAGCCATAGAGGAATTTGTGCGAGCCGGCGATAATCGTGATATAAGAGCATTGGGAAATATCTTACATGCCAATTTTCAAAATATCCAAGATGGATTTTTTGATAAGGATGGAGTTTTTGTATTTTCAAAAACAGACTATATAGAATTAATTCGCACGAAAAAATTTGGAGGAAGTCCAAGAATTATTGACTACCATTCTATAAAACAAACCGGTAATATCATTACCGTACAAGTAAAATTAGAAAGTCAATTCTTAATTTTTCATTCATTGATAGTCTGTGTGTATATAGATGGACAATGTCAAATAATAAATAACATACCTACAATTGAAGTAAAGCAATAGGTTTTGATTCTAAATTTTACAATTCCTATCACTTTCACTAGTTATACTATCATAGATTGCATCCCATAAGTCAATTCTTTTTTGAAGTGCTAGTTTAGAAACAGTTTGAATATCTAACCATTTTTGATTATCATCTTGGGCTAACTCTTCTATCATTTTGAAAGCTAATGGTCCATGCTCATCTCCGTCAAGTTCGATATGTCTTTGGAAATAGTAAATGAATTTATCTAAATCTGATTCAGGGAAGTTAATTTTTATTTCATTTAGTATTGAGGTAAACATATCTGGAATCAAATCTTCTCTACCAAATGTAAATGCTGCTGCAATTTTGTGCGGCTCTTTTGTTTCAATAATATTAAATGTGAATTTTAAAAATTCTTTTATTCTATTATCAGCTTTTAAATTTTCAATACTTTGAACTATATTTTTTGATGTTCTAATTTCAGTTAAAAAATCTATTATATATTTTGTATTTGAACCCATCGATTCCATTGCATCCAAGTACATTTCAAAATGGCTCAATCTTCTCCCATCAATATATAGATCTGATTCCTCAGCTAAAACAATTTCATTAATTAAATACCTTGTATTAGGAAATTCAGATGCAAACCAGGGAATGGAAACACACGTAAGTTCAATTTGTAATGCTTTCAATAAAGACATAAAATCCCAAACGGCATAGACATGTCCTTGTGTGAATAGTCTTAGATGATCTATATTGTTGATCTTACGATATAATGGATGATTATTTAAATAATCTTTTTCTTCTTTAATAAAAGCTTCTAAAATTTCAAATTGTTTCATTGTACAAAGTTAATTCTAGCTTATTAGTATTTTGTCTATAATCAGTAAAATTAAAATTTAATGATTATTGTATTACAATGTTATTCACGATTCGACTACATTCTCGGTGGATTGAACTAAATTATACCTTATGATTCAGACTACTTTTGTTTTATCATTTTATTTATAAAAACTCAGAAAAATGGAAACAAAAAAAGTATGGTTTGTTACAGGTGCTTCTAAAGGATTAGGGCTAACATTAATTAAGAAATTATTAAAAAATAACTTTAATGTAGTCGCTACTTCGCGGAATATTGATATTCTTATTAATGAAATAGGGGATGCTAATGAGCAATTTTTACCGCTAGCAGTTAATCTCGTTGATGATGATGACGTTAAAAAAGCTATGGAGAAAAGTATAGCATATTTTGGAAGAATTGATGTAGTTGTAAATAATGCCGGATACGGTCAAACAGGTACTCTAGAAGAACTGACAGATAAAGAATCACGAGCTAATTTTGATGTTAATGTTTTTGGAACTTTGAACGTTGTCAGAAATGTAATGCCCCACTTAAGATATCAAAATTCAGGACATATCTTTAATATTTCATCTGTTGGCGGGTTATTCGCTGGTTTCCCTGGATGGGGAATTTATTGTGCTACAAAATTTGCAGTAGCAGGTTTTACTGAAGCATTGGCCGAAGAAGTAAAAGATTTTAATATTAATGCAACAGTTGTCTATCCTGGATATTTCCGTACAGATTTTCTTAGTAAAGACTCCGTAATGACTCCTAAGTCACCTATTCAAATTTATGAAGCTGCTAGAGAATCTGAAAAAGCACATCTTGAAAATATAAGTGGGAATCAACCAAATGATCCTGATAAGGCAGCTGATGTATTGATTGCTATAAGTAAGTTTGAAAATCCTCCTGTACATTTATTGCTAGGTAGTGATGCATATGATATTTTGAATAATAAAATTGAAGCAATAACAAAAGACGCAGAAAAATGGAAAAGTTACACGCTTTCAACAGCCTATTAGTTTTTATTTACTTTAGTCTTTTTATGAGCTGTTCATCCAAGGCTCAACAACCGATTCTTCCTTCCACAAGTGAATCCTTAAGTTTAATTTCAGTTCAGTTTGATAAGTGGAAAAATAATGAGGCAAGTTTTTTTGACATATTAGCTGATGATGTGATTTGGACAGTAAGTGGAAATTCGCCAATGTCTGGCGTTTACAAAGGAAAGGCACAGTTTATAAAAAATGCTGCTGAACCTATTTTAAGTAAATTGAAAACTCCGCTAAGGCCAGAATTAATTAGCCTTACTGAAGATGAAAATTTTATTTGGCTACATTTTAAAGCGAGTGCTAAAAATATAAATGATGGAGTCTATGAAAATAGTTACATCTGGAAGATGCAATTAAAAGATAATAAAGTGATAAATTGTGTTGCGTTTTTAGACACTCATACTTTAAATGAATTAATGATTAGTAAAGAATTAAAAATGGAAAATACTATCGAAGAATCAAAAGAATATATCGGTATGTGGGTTACAGCTGACGGAAACATCAGACATGAATTGTTACCTAATAATAGATATGATGAAGCAAGGGGAAGTCGAAAAAATGCATATCAGGGCAGCTATAAAGTAACAGGAAATCATATTGATTACAAAGATGATACAGGTTTCACCGCTGATGGATATTTTAAAAATGGTATTTTATATCATGGAGGCATGATTTTATATAAACAAAAAAACTAACTTAATACAATGTTAAATACATTCCGCCTAGAATCAATAGCTCAATTTCATGCTTTTTGTAATCTTCCGCAACCTGAACACCCATTGATTAGTTTGATTGATTACAGTAAGGTATCATATCCATTTGAAGAATCAAAAATTAAATGGATTCAGAATTTCTATACTATTGGATTAAAGCGGAATGTAAATGCTAAATTTAATTATGGTCAACAACAATATGATTTTGATTCGGGTGTCTTATCGTTTATTGCACCATTGCAGTTTTTGAATTTAGAAATAAATCAAGATCTTGTTACTGAACCAACAGGTTGGTTATTACTCATTCATCCAGATTTTTTGTGGAATACGGCATTGTCTAAAAAGATAAAAACTTATGATTTTTTTCAATATGCTGTGAATGAAGCTTTATTTTTATCAGATAAGGAAGAGAAAACTATTGTTGATATACTCTTGAAATTACAAGAAGAATACCAATCAAATATTGATAAATATAGTCAAGAAATTATTATTTCTCAATTAGAAATGATACTAGTTTATGCTGGAAGGTTTTATGAACGTCAATTTATTACAAGAAAAAAATCAAATTTTGAATTGTTAACTCGTTTTGAAAATATTTTGAATGACTATTTTGATAAAGGTACGATAGTAGAAAAAGGTATACCATCTGTATCAACCATTGCAGATAAATTAAATATTTCTGCAAATTATCTAGGTACACTATTAAGAATGCATACTCAACTGACTACGCAACAACATATTCAGAATAAAATCATCGATTATGCAAAACAGCAATTGACGACAACCAATCTATCGGTTAGCGAAATAGCTTATGAGCTTGGTTTTGAGCATCCGCAATCTTTTAGTAAGCTGTTTAAACAGAAAACAAACCAAACTCCTTTAAAATTTAGGCAGTTATTTAATTGATTATTACTTGGAGCTTTTGAACTAAGTAACTTAAAAGAATCAGAAAGTTTTGCGCATCGTGATTATGTTTGATGATTTCTGTGATTTGAGAGTCTTATTTATTATGTAATTAATAGGAGTAAGTACTGAATATTGTTAAAAGCGCAATTATTGAGCGATTTTATTTGTGTTAATTGTAATTTGGATAATTTTAATAGTTAAAAATTATTAAATCTTAAATATGTAGTTTTCTGGTAGACATTAACATTCTACATTTGTGGTATAAAATTTACCAATTATAGATGAACAATATGTTGACAGATTGCTTGAATCAATTCGAAAAGCAACGCGAGGAATGCCTAACTATAACACTTTTAGCAAACAGCTTATGGAAAGATCGAAAGGTGCTTTGTTTGTATCATGGCTACAGCTTAGTAGATGAAAAAGTAGATCATCTCCTGAATTTTCACCGTCAATCAGTAGCAGAGCTAACCGCGTACAAGCTACATAGCATATTGGCGATACTTAAAGATTTAGTGTGTTTGCCTGAACTTCCTGCTGTGATTGATGTTGGACTATTGAAGGATAGTTTTGATGAAAGTCAGAGCATTAATAAGGAGTCATTGATCGCTAAATTATGGGCTATACATCTCCAGCATTCTTCTGTTGTAAAAGATGTTGTTCTATATGGTTTTGGACGTATCGGTAGGATTCTAGCGCGTGAGTTTTGTTCTGATCCTGCACTAAAAGTTCAACTTTCCTTGCGCGCTGTAGTAACGCGTGATCCTGTTAATTTAAGTACACTACAGAAGCGAGCATCTTTGTTAGCTAAAGATTCTATTCACGGTCCATTTAAAGGTAGAATTGATATTGATGAGCAATCCCATAGCTTAATAATTAATGGCATTCCAGTAAGATTTATATCCGCACAAGATCCTTCTGAAGTTAATTACCCTGATTATGGCATTGACAACGCTTTACTAATTGATAATACAGGGAAATATAGAGATAAGAAATCATTAACAAACCATCTACCTAGTGGGGGCATTGCAAAGGTAATTGTAACTGCTCCCGCAAAAGATATTCCCAATGTTGTCTTTGGTGTAAACCATACGGATGGTATTAAGCTTGATCAACAGCTGTTTTCAACAGCATCATGTACCACAAATGCAATAGCACCTGTATTGCAGGTTTTGGATAAACAATATGGTATAGCTAAAGCGCATATCGAAACGATTCATGCTTATACCAACGATCAAAATTTAGTAGATAATATGCACGCAAAGGCTAGAAGGGGACGTGCCGCAGCTTTAAATATGGTGATTACGGAAACAGGTGCTGGAGCAGCAGTCGCTAAGATAATCCCTAAGCTTAAAGATAAAATTACGGCTAACGCTATTCGTGTGCCTATAGCTAATGGCTCGCTAGCTATACTTGTAGTAGAACTTTATAAGAAAACTTCCATGACAGCTATTCATCAGTTGATTATGTCTTTTGCTTTAAAGCCAGCGAAGCATAAACAGATAGACTTAAGTTTTGATGAAGACTTAGTCTCTTCGGATGTTGTAGGCAATCCAGCAGCTGGAATTATTGATGCTACTGCAACATCTTTATCTGCAGACGGTCATACCTTAACACTCTATGTTTGGTACGATAACGAGTACGGCTATTCCATGCAAGTACTTGGGTTTGCAGGCTATTTAGCAAAGGATCATATGGAAGTTAATGCCGCTAATGAAGTTGGTTTTGAAGTGGTTGATTTACTGGAGGTCTATAATTAGTTATTTGTTAGCATGATATGTAATTCCTTTGTGCAGCACATGCATGATGAAGTGGAAGCTGGGGTTATAACAGTAGGTTTGTCAGCTGTATTAATGGATATTTCATTGGCAGCAGTAGCTGTTAGTAGAATAGTAAATAGAAATGTCTTTGATAGCCTAGTTATGGTACCAGAGACGGTAAATACACATGGGGAAAAGCAGCATAGGCTTGATATGAAAGCGCATGATATTTTTGTTTCTTTTCTAAAAAAGGGTAAACGCTGTAATTACTTGATATCTGAAGAATGTGAAGATACCATTGATCTGCACAATGATTTATACGATGATTCGGTGTACACCGTTTGCATGGATCCTTTGGATGGATCCTCGAATATCGATGTCAACGTGTCGGTAGGTTCTATATTCTCTATATACAGTCAAGAGTGGCAATCGAAAGCTGGTTTGACTCCAATAAAGTCTGGACAGGAGCAGCGTGTGGCTGGATACGTTATTTATGGTACATCAACCACGATGGTGATTACTTTTGGCACTGGAGTGTATGGCTTTACCTTAGACTACGTTACTGGAGAATTCTTGCTTACTCATCCAAATATTAGGCTTAGTAAGTCAGGTAGTTCCTATGCTATAAACGAAGGTAATTCGGAAGATTTTCCACATCAAATACGAGAGTTTTTAGCATTCTGTAAGCAGTCTGATTTTGAGAATAACTTGCCCTATAAATCTAGGTATGTAGGTTCTATGGTAGCGGATATACACCGTACCCTTTTGCAGGGAGGAATATTCTTATATCCTTCCACATCGACACACCCTAAGGGTAAACTAAGGCTATTGTATGAATGTAATCCAATGGCTTATATTATTGAGCAGGCAGGGGGATTAGCAATCGATGGGATGCGACCTATTCTTAGTATTCCTGTATTAAAAAATCATCAAAAGGTTCCTTTCATTGCAGGTAGTTATAATATGGTTAAGAAGGTGCTTAACCTGTATTCGAATGAAAGTATTAATAACCATGTTTACTATAGTTGTTAGATAGATTTCAAAATAATTGTACTGTGTAATTGTTTTGTTTAGTCGGGTCCAGCCTTGTGCTGGGCCTTTGTTTATACTGCTTTTAAAGAGTTAATGCGGTACACTAGCTATTAAGTGTGTGAAGTTTGCTGTGATTTTGATTAAATGCTATCTTTTTTTGCTTATAAATGTAGGTGTTTTGATCTTTCTCAATCATAGCAATAATTTTGATGCTATTGATTGTAATCTGTTATATTTATTCATATCGGATTATTCTAACTTTTATTCAATTCCTTATGCGTAAAATGAACCTTACTCGAGAACAGCTATATAATATGGTGTGGGAAAAGCCACTTAGTTTTATTATTGAATCTTATGGTGGAACATATCAAGAGGTACAGGATTTACTTAAAAAATATAATATTCCATCTCCTGAAAATGGATATTGGTCACGCATAAGAGCAGGGCATATTATTGCAAAAACTGATCTGCCTTATCATGCTGGCTCGAATTCTGAAATAGTTAGTTATGAGCCTAAGGAAAAAAAGAAAAGGATTAAGTCTAATGATATTGCTCGTGTAATACAAGTTATTAGAAAAGTTGGAAAGTTAGATGAATTGGTCATTGAAGCTAAGAAGGCTTTTCAAAATCAAAGCAAAGGGAAGGATGATAATAAGCTTATCAGTATTGCTTATGACACATTGGATATTAACGTTAGTCCGAAGTTGATTGATCGAGCTCTTGAGTTCTACAATTTGTTAATTATAGGAGTAAGGCGTATTGGGGGCACAATTTCAGTAAAGCAAAATCATTCAGCTATTATTTACAGTGGTGAAACATTGGAAATGTCATTGCGAGAAAAACAGAATCGTATCGAAAAAGAAAATCCAAAATATTCCTGGGAATCTTATGATTATGTTCCATCAGGTTTGCTTTATTTTAAATTGGGTGAGCATTCTTGGGATTCTAAAGAATGGAAGGATACATCTTATACAATACTAGAAGATAAAATTGAGGATATACTTCAGCATATACAAAAGGAAGTAATCAAGATTCAGGAACTTAGGTTAGAGAATCAGCAACGTCAATTGGAGCATGAAAAAGAACGGCAGCGAAAGCTCGAAATTGAACAGCGACAAACCTCTGAAATAAATAATTTTATAGCGATTAAAAACAATGCTGAATTATGGCAAAAAGCTAAAATTATGCGAGAATATCTATTGGCGATGGAGGAATCTGCTATTAAGAATGGTACATATGATGTGAAAATGCAAGAGTATGTAGAGTGGGCTAGAAAAAAAGTGGATTGGTATGATCCTCTTGTTGAGCTTGAGGATGAGCTGTTTGATAAATTAGATAAAATAACATTGGCAATGCCTAAAAAGTATGGTTGGTAATATTGTTTTTTAACATTGTTTTTTGTTACAGCGTGTCCCTTTCGGGGCGGGCTTTTTGTTGTAATCTCTTTTGAAAAGAGGATTTATACGACAATCCCTTACGGGTTTGATTTAAAATAGATTGAAAAATATTATAAGTTGATATTTGATGAAAATTAATTCTATATATTGAATTTTTGTAAAAACTTTGGGTATTTATGTGATTTTATAGGATACATAGCTTTATCATTTTCAATAATTAAATATACGAACATGTTTAAATTGGAGAAATTTAGTATTTGATGAAGCTTAAATATTAATGTTTTCCATCTCGTAATATATTACTGAAATCTTAAGTAATATATTACGAGATGGAAATTACTATCAATGTTGAAAGTAGCTCAAAAGCTTTTTATGATGTACTATTTTAATATATTTAACTTTTTAAAATATTGGTTTTTTTAATGATCAAATTTTGAATGTAAATAATTTTGATTTTTTAAAAATCTTTAATCTATTTTTAACTTATAAGTTCAAAAATCAATATAATGTCAAACCAAGTTACTATACGTACCATATCTGAGAAGACTAAGTTTTCATTAACTACTGTGTCTAGAGTTTTGAATGGAACTTCTGATAAATATCGGATTTCAAAAACCACTCAAGATTTAGTAATGGCTGAAGCATCACGATTGGGTTATATTCCTAATATGGCTGCCAAAACTCTTCGTTCGAACAAAAGTAATACTATCGGTTTGATTGTTCCTTCATTAAATAATCCGTTTTTCTCTACTTTAGCAAGTACTATGGCTAAGATATTATTTAGTCATAGTTATGTAGTAATGATGAGTGATTGTGATAATAACGAAAAGGAAGAAAAGAAAATAATCCAATCATTATTGTCTCAAAATCTATTAGGAATAATTGTAATTCCTACAAGTAGTAAACGTAATTATGATATACTAAATAGTGTTAATAAGCCTACAGTTTTTATAGATCGCTATTTTTCAGAAATGAACTTCTTTGCAGTTGCTTCCAATCATTACAAGTCTTCAATGAAATTAATGGATTATTTGGTTAGTATGGGACATAAAAAAATAGCTTGTATTCAAGGTGATGAGATGGTAATATCAAATCAATTGAGGACAGAAGCATACAATGATGCAATATCTAAATATAATTTTTCGTATCAATATCTTGGTGGAAATAGCTTTACTGCAGAGAAAGGTTATTTAGAAATGAAGTTATTACTAAATAAAAAGGAACGACCAACCGCCGTATTAGCCCTGAGTGATACTATATTAATTGGGGTGCTTAAAGCAGTTAAAGAGGCAGGATTAGTAGTGCCTAACGATTTGTCTATCGTGTCAATTGATAATTCAACTTACTTAGATTATTTAGAAACACCTATTACCTCTATCGACCAACCTGTGCTCCAAATAGCTGAACTTGCTATAGACCTATTAATTTCTCAAATTAAAAAATCAGCTAGATTATCTCATTTGGATGAAGATAAATTAATATTGTTAGATTCAAATTTAATAATTCGTTCTTCTGTTTTAGATTTGAATAATTAGCTTATATATTTAAAATTACATTCGTTGTCGCTTTTTGTGTAAAAATTTTTTATAATTAGTAAATGTATAAATTGTTGAAATACTATAGTTTATGTATTTATTTTTTTAATAAAATTTGTTTGGTAAATTATTTTGTTTTATAATTGCGATAACGTTGTCGCACAGCGTTCCAATTATAAACGAAAAACTTTAACCATTTATGTCTCATAATAAAAACATTGTCGTAATAGGTAGCATCAATACGGATATGGTCGTCATGACCAAATATTTTCCAGCACCAGGAGAAACTATATTGGCGGATAGCTTTTTTACTAATCTAGGAGGTAAGGGAGCTAATCAAGCAGTAGCTGCTGCTCGCTTAGGAGCTACTGTAACTTTAGTCAGTAACCTTGGGGATGATCTTTTTGGCAATCAAGCTATTAATCAACTGTCTAAAGAGAATATTGATGTCTCTTTAATCACAAAGGACGAATATGCTAATTCAGGCATAGCACTTATTACAGTAGATGAAAATGCTGAAAATACGATTGTTGTTGCATCTGGTGCTAATGCCCTTTTATCATTTAATAATATTAAAGAATTAGATGAAAAAATAAATAACAATTCAATAGTAGTAATGCAACTGGAAATACCTTTGGGAACGATAGAGCAAGTTGCTTTGTTTTCCAAAAGTAAACACGCAACTATTATTCTTAATCCTGCTCCAGCACAGCTGCTTGATGCAAAAATATTGAATAATATAGATATTCTTACACCTAATCAAGCTGAAGCTAAATTATTGTCAGGTGTTATAGTATCCGATGAGAAATCAGCTCATGAAGCAGCTCTTTGTATAAGTAAATTGGGTCCAAAAATTGTCATTATAACAATGGGGGCAAAGGGAGCATATGTTTATGATTCTAATACAGGATACTTAGTTCCAGGTTATAAAGTCAATGCTGTGGATACAACTGCAGCTGGTGATATATTCAATGGTTCATTGGCTGTAGCATTATCTCAATTTCAACCATTGAAAGAGGCAGTCATATTTGCTACAAAAGCGTCTGCATTGTCTGTTACGAAAGCTGGTGCGCAATCTTCAGCACCAATGATGGAAGATATCACTTTGTTTTTTGATAACTAATTAATTATATACTAAAATTCTAATTTATGTTTATTGTAAAAGATTATAGCTTAGCTGTACTGCTATGCTTTATTACAATGCTCTGCTGGGGGTCGTGGGGCAATACACAAAAAATGGCTTCCAAAAACTGGCGTTTCGAGTTATTTTATTGGGATTATGTAATTGGCATGGTATTGCTTTCTTTGATTTCAGCTCTAACATTGGGCAGTTTTGGAGATGGAGGAAGATCATTTTTAGCAGACATCCAACAAGCCGATAATTCTAATATGATTTCTGCTATTATTGGAGGTATTGTTTTCAATGCAGGTAATATTCTTCTTTCTGCGTCAATTTCCATAGCGGGGATGGCAGTTGCTTTTCCAGTTGGTGTGGGGATAGCCTTGGTTTTGGGGGTAATTATAAATTATTTGGCCTCTCAAAATGGTGATCCAATTTTTTTATTCGGAGGAGTATCTTTAGTGGTAATAGCTATCATCCTGAATGCTCTGGCCTACAAGACCAATAAAGCAGGAACTTCAAATAATAAATCTTCAAAAGGACTCTGGTTAGCAATAATTGCGGGAATATTAATGGCATTTTTTTATCGCTTTATAGCCGCATCTATGGATTTAGAAAATTTTAACAGTCCTGAATTAGGTAAAATGACACCTTACACTGCATTTTTTGTGTTTTCAATAGGTGTTCTACTTAGCAATCTTTTATTCAATACATTGCTAATCAAAAAGCCTTTTATAGGAGAACCTACAAATTATAAAGCCTATTTTTCTGGATCAATACGTAATCATATGACAGGGATTATGGGGGGAATAATCTGGGGGATAGGTAATGCGTTAAATCTAATGGCTGCAGGTAAAGCAGGAGCTGCAATATCTTATGGTTTAGGTCAAGGTGCAACTTTAGTGGCTGCACTTTGGGGAGTTTTTATTTGGAAAGAATTCAAATCTTCTCAACCAGCAGTCAATGGTAAATTAGCTTTGATGTTTCTATTCTTTGTTCTTGGAATAGGACTTATTATAATTGCTGGTTCTTAGAACCATTTTATAATAAAGCATTTACATACATCTATAATAACCAATAAATTATTGAAAAATAATTTAATCTATCACCATAAATCATTTTAAGATGATAAAATATTATAAAACTTTAGCATTTCTGTGTTTGGCAAATGTTAGTAGTTCTACTATGGCCAAATCGGTTTTGAATTATGAAAATATACTTTTAGAAGTCTTTCAAGAAAAAATTGTTACAGGTAAAGTCGTTGATATCAATAATCTTCCATTATCTAATGTAACAATAACTGAAATAGGAACTAATAATTCAACACTTACTGATAATAATGGCGAATTCAAATTAAAACTGCAATCGAATTCTTCTCGCATGATGGAAGTTAAATTCTTTAATTACGAGGTGAAAAATGTAATTATAGAAAAGTTTGATGGGAACATCATACAATTAGTAAATAGTGAAACACAACTAGATGAAGTGGTTGTAGTAGGATTCGGAACGCAGAAAAAAGTGAATTTGACAGGAGCAGTCAGTACAATAACAGCAAAGGAATTAGAGGCTAGACCCGTGACTAGTACCGTGCATGCATTGCAAGGTAAACTTCCAGGATTAACAATAACACAAAATAGTGGCCAATTGTATGGAAAAAATCCATATATGGAGGTTAGAGGCTTGTCTACAATTGGTCAGGGATCAAGTGGTGGAGTACTCGTCTTGATAGATGGGATGGAAGGAGATTTATATTCTATAAATCCTCAAGATATTGAAACTATATCTGTGTTAAAGGATGCTGCAGCATCATCAATATATGGATCTAGAGCGCCATTTGGCGTAATCTTAGTCACTACAAAAAGTGGAAAAAACAAAAAAGCAACATTAAATTATAATAACAACTTTCACTTCAATATGCCAATAAATCTTCCGCATATGGCAGATTCTTATTCATGGGCTTTATATTTCAATGAGGCATCGGCCAATGATGGAAAAGGTGCCGATATTGGTCCTGAAAGATTGAAACGAATAAAAGATTATATAGACGGAAAAATATTTTATAATACAGTTCCTGTGGGTAATCAGTGGGGGACTGCTTATACAGAAGGAAATGATAATATTAATTACTACGATGTATTTTATAAAAATGTAACTACGGCTCAAGAGCATAATCTTAGTCTAAATGGAGGAAATGAAACCACTAATTACTTTGTTTCTGGTAATTTTTTAAAACAAAATGGTACGTTGAATTGGGATTTGGATGGGAGGAAAAGATATAATGTCTTCGGAAAAATAGAAACTAAAGCTTTTAATTTTGTAGACCTGAAATATAATAGCCGTATTATCAGAGAAGATTATCATCAGCCACGTGTGATGCAAGATGATATATTTCAAAATTTTGGTCAGTACCTATGGCCAGTATCTCCACTTAATGATCCAAATGGTAATTTATTTAATGATATTACTTTGCGCTTCAGAGATGGAGGACAAACAACATTTAGTAATACAAGTAGTATACATCAAGTAAATGCGACTATACAGCCATTGAATGGGTGGCGCATTGTCGGTGATTTAAATTACAGATATAGATCCCATTTCATTCATAAAGAGGTTAAAAAGGTTCATCAAATTGGAATAGATGGTATTACTCCTGGTTCTTCTTGGGATGATCATTCTGCAGTTTCCGAATATGGAGAACGTAATGATTTTTTAAACACAAACTTGTATAGTGATTATGAAAGAAGGCTTTATGATAAGCATTATTTTAAAATAATGGGTGGTTTTCAAGCTGAACAATATCACGTACGAACGCTATATGCTGAAAAAGAAGGTTTGATTGTTCCTGACATTGCTACTATAAATACGACATCGGGATTGTTTAATGGAACACAAGTGCCTCCTTATGTGAGTGGCGATTTCAATCGCTGGCAAACAGTTGGTTTCTTTGGTCGTCTAAACTACAACTTTGATGAAAAATATTTGTTCGAGGCGAATCTACGATATGACGGATCATCACGATTTCAACAAGCACAACGTTGGGGATTATTCCCATCATTTTCGGCTGGATATAATTTAGCTAAAGAATCTTTTTTCGATGATGCACGTAAGTATGTCAATACTTTAAAGATAAGAGCTTCTTATGGTTCTTTAGGTAATCAAAATACACATTCATATTATCCAACTTATTCCGCAATGGGCTTTGCTAATTCTGCCGGAACATGGTTAGTAAATGGCCAAAAGCCTAATATTGCTTGGAGTCCAGCATTGATTAGTTCTTCGTTAACTTGGGAAGAAATCCAATCTTGGAATGCAGGTTTGGACTTTGGGTTGTTTAATGATCGCTTGACGGGAGATTTCAATTACTACATACGTAAAACACTGAATATGATAGGTCCTGCAGACGAGCTTCCAACTATATTGGGTACTAATGTCCCTAATACTAATAATACGGATCTAAAATCTCAAGGCTGGGAGTTACAAATTGGTTGGCAGGATCGAGCTATAAATAATGAATTTGAATATGGTGTTAAGCTTGTATTATCAGATCAGGTTTCTACAATTACTCGCTATTCAAATCCTTCACAAACTCTTTCACGTTATTATCCAGGTATGAAATGGGGAGAAATATGGGGATATGAGTCTATTGACATTGCTAGATCACAAGAAGAAATGGAAAACCATATCATATCGCTTACAAACGGTGGTCAAAATGCATTAGGGTCAAACTGGCAATCAGGTGATGTCATGTATAAGGATGTGAATGGGGATGGAAAAATTGATGCCGGGGCATACACCATTTCAGACCATGGAGATCTAAAAGTATTAGGCAATATGATGCCTCGTTATAGCTTTGGTTTGGATCTGAATGCAGCATATAAAGGTGTGGATGTAAGAGTGTTTTTGCAAGGTGTAGGTAAACGAGAGTATTTTCAAGGAAGTAAATATTTCTTTGGATCAAGAGGTTGGAGCAAATGGGGAACAATGGTTTTGACACAGCATTTAGACTATTTTAGAGATGAATATACAACTAATCCTATGGGATCTAATGTGGATGCATATTATCCAAGACCTTATTTGGATAACACAAAAAATTATCAAGCGCAAAGTCTTTTTCTCCAAAATGCGGCCTATATGCGTGTTAAAAATTTACAGGTAGGCTATTCATTACCATCAAATGTATTACAGACCATAGGTGCTAATCGCTTACGCATATTTTTTACCGGAGAAAACTTATTCACTTTTACTAAAATGACAGATTTGTTTGATCCAGAGACCATTAGTAGTAATGATCAAGGTAATGTATATCCATTGAGCAAGACATATGCTTTTGGTTTAAGTTTAACATTTTAATGTACAGCAGTCATGAAAAGAATATTTAAATATATAATGCTATGTAATCTAATACTTGCTACGATGGCAAGTTGTACAGATTATTTAGATCAACGTCCTCTATCACAATTATCGCCTGAACAGTATTTATCGACCGAAGATAATATCGGTGCATATGCGATAGATCTATACAATACCTTACCCGTACATGGTGCGGGGAGCTGGGGGATATGGTCTATGGATAATAACACCGATAATATGGTTTCACCCAATGCAAGTGATCTATTTGCTCCTGGATGGTGGAGAGTAGGACAAACTGGCGGATCATATGAATTTTCTGCTATTTACAGATGTAATTATTTCCTTGATTTTGTAATGCCATTGTATGAGAAATCAGCTATCACTGGTGTTCAGCGTAACATAAGTCATTATATTGGTGAAGTATACTTCTTCAGAGCTTTTCAATATTTTCAAAAACTGAAAACACTAGGTGATTTTCCAATAGTAGACAAAGTATTACCCGATAATTTGGAGGCTTTAACAGAAGCAAGTCAGCGTGCACCACGTAATGAGGTAGCTCGTTTCATACTCCGTGACTTGGATAAAGCTTTATCGATGATGCAAGATATACCTCCTGCAGGGGGAAAGAATAGGCTAAATAAAGATGCTGTTCGTTTATTCAAATCTAGAGTAGCTTTATATGAAGGGACATGGCTTAAATATTTCAAAGGAACAGCTTTTGTGCCAAATGGTCCTGGATGGCCTGGAAAGGATAAAGCTTATAACAGCAATTACGCATATCCTTCTGGCGATATAGACAAAGAAATCGAATATTTCCTTGAAATAGCAATGGCAGATAGTAAATATATTGCAGACAAATATGCATTGGTAAATAACACTGGTGTTTTCCAAGCGAGTGCTAATGATCCTGCAAATCCATATTTCAATATGTTTGGTGCTACTAATATGAATGAATACGATGAAGTATTATTATGGAAACAATATAGTCAATCGATGGGAGTTGTTAATTCTGTCGTGGAATTTGCGGCGGCTGCCAATCAAGGAATCGGTACAACCAAAAGCATGCTGGATGCATTCGTGATGAAAAACGGATTGCCAATATATGCAGTTGGTTCAGGATATATAGGTGATGTAGATTTGACTAAAATAACCCAGGATAGAGATCCTCGAGCAGAGATATTTTTTAAGAAAAAGGGTGATCGCAATTTACACTCATCGCCTGGACCAGAGTCGTATGAAATAGAGCCATATCCTAATATTATTAACTCTACGACATCTATGAAGTATACTACAGGACTTACTATACGTAAAGGATTAAATTTTAACGGCGCTTTTTCTTCTCGTGATCGAAGTGAAGTAGGCAGTATTGTTTTTCGTGCGGCAGAGGCCTATCTTAATTATATTGAAGCAAGTTATGAGAAGTTAGGGGATTTGAATGCTGATGCTACAAAATATTGGAATGCAATTCGTAATCGTTCGAAAGTAGGGGGTTTTCAACTAACTATTGCCAACACGAATATGTCTAAAGAGGGTGAAACCGATTGGGCCGCATACTCTGCAGGATCACTTGTAGACCCTACGCTATTCAATATTAGACGTGAACGTCGAGTAGAACTAATGGCTGAAGGATTCCGAGGTTCAGATCTTAGACGCTGGCGCTCAATGGATCAAATGATCAATACTCCATATCATGTATTAGGGATTAATCTCTGGGATCAAATGGCTAATAATAATGAGTTCAAAGCGCGCAATCCTGGTGGTTTAACTGAGAATGAAAATGTTTCACCAAGGACATTTAGTAAATATTTAGCACCATTTAGAATCATTAATAACAATCGGTTGTACAATGGATATAGATGGCATATGGCTCATTACTTGGATCCAATAGCGATTCAACATTTTCTAATTACTGGAGGAGGTGATATTAATATTTCTCCACTATATCAGAATCCTAGTTGGTCTCTAACTGCAGGTGAGGCAACTAAATAAATAGTTGATTACATTAATACTTTAAATAACTATGAAAAGGCAAATAAGTATATTAATAAGCACGATTCTATTGTTTATCGTGTCTACATCTTGCCAGAAAGATGGGGACCAATCGATATTATCGTTAGATGTAGAAACGCTCCAAATTCCAAATGAAGGAGGTGTGTTTGAGATAAAAGTCAACAGTAATCAGCCTTCTAAAGCTGTAATTACATATGATAATGAATTATACAAAAATTGGATTCTAATGTTACCATCAGTATTAAAAGCAGATGGAATTCTTGAGCTTAGAATAGATCCATACCATTTTATAGATGCGGATCGTAAAGCAACAGTGACAATTACTGCTGGAGATCAAACAAAAACAGTGAACATTTCTCAGGTCGCTCGAGATGGTCTAATCATTGATCAGAATATAATTACGACGACTGAGAGTTCGAAAACATTTATCGTAAATGTCCAAAGCCGAGAGCCTTGGACAGCGACAGTAGGTGCTGATGCTTCCAGTTGGTGCCAAATTGATGATGGAGCATCGAATGGAACGGCGGATTTTTCAATTAGACTGACAGCAATGAATACAGGTACTGTTCGAAAAGCCACAATAACAGTAAAAAGTAGTACAAAGACTGAAATTATCGAATTACAACAAGGGTACGGCGTGGAAATTGGCAATCTTGTATGGGCACACTATAATGTTGGAGATCCGAACACGTTTGCATCATCTATTGACAATAGAGGGTTATTATATCAGTTTGATTCAAAAATTGGTTATCCAAATAGTAGTCCTAATGAAGACCCTAAAACCCCGATAGGCTATGTGACTGGAGCTTTTGCTTCAGGTCCAGAATGGTACCCTAATAATGATCCTAGTCCCTTAGGGTGGCGTATCCCTTCAGAGGCTGAAATTTTGGCTTTGGTAAATAAAGGGTACACTTGGTTAACGCCTGAACAAAGTGGATTTTCTATCCCAGGTGTGATATTGGGTATCCCTAAGTCAGAAGCCTTAAAAGTAACTCCAACAAACACTCGGGGAGGAATTTTCCTTCCACAATCAGGCTATAGAGAACGTGATAATGGACATCAATATAATTGGTGGGATGCCACAATGACCAGTAGTTCTCGTCCAGGACACAATTGGGATAGACCCGTATTTTGGTTTAATTATGAAAGTTTAGGTGGATCGTATACAAATGGTAATGCTACAGCGTATCCAGTTAGATGTATAGCAAAATAAAACTAACTGATAGTGCCTAGAACCGTAATTTTTGTTTTAGGCACTACACACAAATAATAACTTCTATGATGAATAATGTTTGGGTATTGATTTGTTTATTACTTATTTCATGTAGTAAGAAAGATCAAAATAATGAAGAGGAGGAGCCTGTAGTTCAGCGCACTCCTATTGAAGTGTCTTCAATGAAAACAACAATTGGTGGACGTCGTTACCTTACGGTAGATAATAAGTTGTTTCTTATGCTCGGAGCACAATTGCGTACAGATTATTTTATCCAATTGGACAAACGGAAATTGGATCAGTTAGATGATTACTTTGCGTTAGCCAAGTCAATGAATATTACTGTTCTACAAGTTCCCATAGCTTGGAGGGATGTGGAGTATGAAAAGGATAAATACACACGTGACATGATAAATCATATCATTGGTTATTGTGAAAAATACGATCTTAAGCTTGAGATATTGTGGTATGGAAGTTATATGTGTGGCTATTCTGTTCGCGGGTATATTCCAAATTATGTAGTGGATGATGTTATTAATTATCCGCAGTTAAAACCTTCGGTAAGTTTTATCGGATGGCTTGGCAAACACTTTTATTTAAAACCTAATACGCCGTTATTGGTTGAGCGGGAAAGCAAAGCTCTTTCTTATATGATGGATGCCATATATGATTATAATCAGCTTAATGGGAATAAGCTTACAGTCGTAGGGATTCAGATACAAAATGAAGCGGATATGCTAGCTACCAGACATAATAATGAACATGGCTATACTCCTGAATCTATCTGGCCTGATTTGATTGATATGATGGCTACTTTGGGTCGTGTCGTTAAATCATCTGCATATAAGTGTTATACACGCACTAATCTTACCACTACATATGATGATTTTATTGAACGAAGCAAACAGATTGTACTGAAGGGAGGCGTTGATTTCGTTGGTTTGGACCCTTATACAGATCAAGTAAATGTGATCTCTAATATGCTTACTGACCTACATGCAATACCAAACAATTTTGCACATATAGGCGAAAATGGCGGTGAATATCCAAATAATGATATACTAACTCTTAAAGCTTTAATACAAGGTGCTGGCTATTCTATTTTTGAAGTAGTCACTACTCCTCATGAGTACCTTAAAGATTGGACATTAAGAGGAGTTTACAATCCTGATTTTTCAAAGAAATCACATACTAATCGAATAATGGACGCCTATAAAATATATAAAAATGCTTGGTGTGATTTTGCGATAGCTGAGACGAAGAACATGGTCGGATTTAATATTAAAAACAATGAATTGTCTTCCTCATTAATGGAATCTCATTCTACCGAAAGTGTACGTTTCAATTGGAACACCAATAATAGTGGTATTGGATATGCTTTAGAAAACAATGACTATGTTATTGTTTCATCTACTAAATCGGATGAGATAACTATGCAAAGCTTAGGTAATAAACAAATAGATAGCAAAGCTGAAGTTGGCTATTACGACATCGAAGGAAGTTGGATAAAGGAATCGGAAGTCAATATTCAAAATAATAAATTATCGCTTTTAGCAACTAAAACATATAGAATTAAACTCGTATTATAATGAAATACAATATATTATTAGGAATTACGCTGTTAATTTCAGCTTGTAATTCAAAAGAAGAGGTTTTACAAGAACACAAGAAACTTGTTATTTTTGAAACTGATATGGGGAATGATATTGATGATGCATTAGCATTGGATATGTTGTACAAATATCAGGATCAAGAACAAATTGAACTAATAGGTGTAGGTGTTAATAAGCAAAATGACTATTCGCCTAAATACATTGATATCTTAAATACTTGGTATGGTTATCCCTCTATTCCAATAGGCTTTGTTTCCAATGGTGTAGAAGATACCATTCCAGTGAATTTCGCGAAAGCTGTAGTAGATTATAGTAATAATGAAGGAAGAAAATTTGATCGCTCATTGGCTGATACACATCAATTCGAGGATGCTGTCACTTTCTATAGAAGGATGCTTTCAGCCCAAAAGGATACTTCTGTAACTATAGTAAGTGTTGGTTTTTTGACTAATCTGGCGAATTTGTTGGATAGCGAGCCAGACAATTTTTCATCATTATCAGGAAAAGAATTAATTCGTAAGAAAGTAAAAAAGCTATCCTTGATGGGAGGGAACTTTGATGGGAGCAATCCTAAAGAATATAATATTGTAAAGGATGTAAAATCATCTGCTAAAGTATTCTTAGAGTGGCCCACAGTAATAGTGGTTAGTCCTTTTGAAGTTGGGGCAAATATTTTGTTTCCTTCTGAAGAAATTGAAAAAAACCTTAATTATTCCATCGATCAACCTGTAGTAGTTGGCTACAAAGCGTACCTACCGATGCCTTATAATCGTCCAACTTGGGATCTTACATCCATATTAGAAGTGGTCGACTCACAGAATAACACGTACTTTGATTATTCTAAGAGCGGAGTTATTACAGTTGATGATGAAGGTGTTACTAAGTTTTCCGAAAACGTAAATGGTAATCACAGATATTTGTTAGTAAATGAAATACAGCGTGAAAATATTTTGAAGGCTTTCATAAATATCATTTCGTCTACCAAAAGCAAAAAACATATTTAAATCTAATCGCTAATTATACTCTATGAAAAAAATAATAGTAATATACTTCACCTTGTTTCATTTGTTAGCTGTGGGATGCTCTAAGAGTGATAAGGATGCGGAACAAGATCCACCCCAATTGACTCCTATTAAAGTAAGTGAGCTCAAAACAGCAGGCGATCGTACTTATTTAGAAGTCGACGGAAAACCGTTTCCTATCTTGGGAGCCCAAATAAGATTGGATGCATTAATTAATTGTGACAAGTTAACTATTCAACAGATAGAACCTTATTTTCAAAGAGCTAAGGAGTTGGAGTTGAATTGTATACAGGTTCCATTTTGGTGGAACCTGATAGAACAAAACAAAGATAGTTTCAATTTTGATATCGTTTCTTCTATATTAGGCCTCGCCAACAAATACAATATTAAGTTAGAAGTACTTTGGTTTGGGTCAAATATGATAGGGGATTCTTTCAGCTATTTGGTACCAAGATATATATTAACCAACCCAGATTACAGGCTTAAAAGAGATGATGAAGGAACCTTCTGGAATTACTATGGCTATCGCTACAGCTTGAAATTGGATCATAGCGGTTTATTAGAGAGAGAGAGTAATGCGCTTGTTAGGTTATTTGATTATATCAGAGAATGGGATGATTCTAACGGCAATAAGAGGCCTGTAATTACCGCACAAATTCATAATGAACCAGATGGATTCGTACGATGGAGATTACATCAACAGAATATTTCGAATAGAAACGGTACAAAATTGTCTAATGAACAAGCTTGGAATATGACACTCAAAGCTTTGGATGTATTGGGTATGGCTGTAAAAAATAGTACTTATAAAGTAGTTACTAGAACTAATCTGGTTTCTAATGATGAGTTAAAACCTTATTTTGAAGGTACATCCATATCGCCTAGAGACGTACATCAGCTTGCTGGGATTGATTTCGTTAGTTTTGATCCCTACATGAGTACCATTAATCAGATCAAAAAAGAAGTATTAGCTTATAAATCTTTGCCCAAAAATTATCCTTTGATTGCAGAAAATAAAGGAAGCTATTCTAATACTCCATCCTTAATGCTTACTGCAGTTGCTATTGGCGGTGGATATGATATCTATGATTTGATTACAAGTAAATTCTTTATCGACAATACTAGTGCTGACTTCGTTGATCAGATAGATCATGGTATATATACTTGGGATTTAAAAGAAAAACCGCATACTAATCCGACTAGGAATTTACTCAAAGGCTTAAAAGTGGCATCCTATTTTGTTGCCAAGACATCTTTAGAAAATTTTGCTTGTTTCAATATTAAGACAGATAACCCAGTTAATCTATTGACTCAAACGGTATCTACGACAGGTGCGATGATTACTTATACGACGAATAACGGAGGAATAGGCTTTGGAGTGGATTGTGGGGATTTTTTGCTAATATATAGTACCAAAACAGCTCAAGTTCATATTGATAATGGCACTGTTACGGCAATTGAAAAGGGTAATTTTCAAGAAGGTACTAGCACTTTCAATAGCACTGAAGCTGTTAATGCAAGCCAAAATTTTAGCTTGGAAGCCAATGTACTGTATAAGGTTAATTTCACTTCATCAAAAAATATTATTAGTACAACATTAATAAATATTGGATCGTAATATGCGTTGGTGGATAATTTTTGGTATGTGCTTTCTGATCTGTCAATATGTTATTGCTAATAATAAGACAATACCAGTTGTAGTAGTAACAGATCTGTATCATCCTTATCAAGATCCTGGGGATAATATAGATTTGATAAATGGATATTTTCTTCCAAATGTTGAATTGAAAGCAATTTTATTAGATTGTCATGCATCTTTTAGAAAAGATGTGAGCAAAGGAGCCGGGTCTGGTACTTTTGTAGATAAAGCTGGTCCTAGAGAGCCAGGAATTATTTCGGTGCAACAATTGAATTATATATTCAAGAAAAGTGTTCCATTTGGAATAGGGCCATTTAGCAAGTTGACAACCTTAGATGATAAAATGGAAAATATTTCTGGTTTTGAACAATCTGCCGTAGATTTATTGTATGAGGTACTATTGAATTCTAGCGAAAAAGTAAATGTTTTATCATTTGGTTCTCAGCGAATATTAGCTGTTGCATACAATCGTTTTCCAAAACTAATGAAGAAAAAGATTAAAATGATTCATGTGTCGGCTGGTACTAGCAATAATAATCTTGATTTTTTGGAATGGAATGTGGGATTGGATGTCAAAGCATTTGTGAGATTGATAAGGTCGGATTTACCTATTGCTTTGTATCCATGTGCCGCAGGCAAATTATTGCTGGAAGATAAGGACAAATTCAACGCCTTTGCAAAGGATGATGGTAATACCTATTTCGAGATGAAAAACCTATCTTACTTTTCTAGATTTGATTCGCGTATCCAACAGTATATTAAATATGTATTTGAGCGTCGTAATACTATAGATTATTTGTCTATATTGGAAATACCCCACGTCAATGATAATGCGATGTTTGATAGAAATCTTCATATGTGGGAATTTCCGCTGTGGATGCAATTGCTAGACTTAAATTTGGTGCGTCAACGAGATGGTCAATATGCGTTGAAATTCAGCATGGATTTATTAAAATCAGATTATGTAATCGAGCAGAAACTAGTACCAGCTAAATTGAATGTTCTTGATTCAGGTCATTTTGAGTCAATTATTACTAATTCTAGTTCAAATAAGTACATATATATACGTAGTGAAACTAATGAATTCGAAATAGGAATGAATGAGGCGTTACCCTTGTTTTTAGAAAAATATCTTCGTGAAATAAATTAATCAACAGAATATTTTTAATTAAAGTTATCATTCAACATAGCTATTTAGAAAATAAAAGGGTTCAGTAAATCTGAACCCTTTCTAAATCAAATACGTTAATTTTTAACCTTTTGTAAGCAGTCTGATCCGGAGAATAACTTGCCCTATAAATCTAGGTACGTAGGCTCCATGGTAGCTGATATACACCGAACCCTTTAGCAGGGAGGAATATTCTTATATCATTCCTTCCACATCTACATATCCTAAGGGTAAACTAAGGCTATTGTATGAATGTAATCCTATGGCTTATATTTTTGAGAAAGCAGGGAGATTGACGATTGATGGTAAGCGTAGAATAGTTGATGTGCCTGTACATAATGTGCACCAAAAAGTTCCTTTCGTAGCGGGAAGTTATAATATGGTGAAGAAGGTGTTAGACCATTATAAGAATGATAGTATTAATAAACATGTTTATTATAGTTGTTAGATAGATTTCGAAATAAATGTACTGTGTAATTATTTTGTTTAGTCGGGTCCAGCCTTGTGTTGGGTCTTTGTATTATACTACTTTTAAGTAAATCATGCCAAAATAATTAAGATGGTATACTCTTTAAAGGATACAATCAATCTTTCATTCAAACTATCTAATAATGGAAGTCTTGATGGGACAGAGGTTATTTAAGTTTATTTGTCTCAAAATAATCCAAAATTAATACGTCCTGAAAAGGAATTAAAATCATTTATTAAGTTGTATTTAAAATCTGGAGACAAAAGAAATGTTCAAATTCCAATTTGTGATATTGCATATTATGATGATAAATTAAGAGAATAGGTATTGCTTTATTTAATAGCGTTAGTATATTTAGTATATTGTGTGAAAGATGTTTTTTTATTTTGAATTTAAAATTTCCTCTAAGGAGTGATTTAGATTTTATTATAGTAAAGTAATAAAATCTGTTTTTCTATAAAAAAAATAGAAATAATAGGATCAAAGTTTCACCTTAATTTACTTCCGAAATTTCAAAATATAACCGATTAAATGCTAAGCAGTAATGGAACGTTTTGGAGTATTTATTATAATTCGAACATTCTTCATTAAACGAGTTGAACTTTCTTATAATAAATTCAATATTTGATGAAATATAAAAAGTTAAAAGATTGTAAAACTTAATAATCCGAAAATTAGCTTAATATTCCGAAATTTCTATTTGTTTTATTTAAAATAATTTGAGTTTATTTCATCAAACATAAATATAAAACTATATTTGTTATTGTTTATAATAAGTCTAAATAAAAATAAAGGATTTTAAATACTTATTTGTCATTAGGACAAAATGAAAACAAAGAGCGTCATGCTTAAGACGGTAATCTTGGCATGACGCGTTCTTAAATCAGCGGTAACTGATTTAAGTAATCCATACATAGTATGGGACCTTCAACAAGCAATTATGGAAGGACATGCAATATAGTAAAAATCGAACAATAGTTTATTTGTTTGAATATTTTGTCAGTGCTGTCCTTTCATATTCTTTAATGGCATTTTAAATTTTAGTCATTAAAAGATATTAAAGCAGGAAATTAAAATTTATAAGCCTATAAATACTAGGGTATTCATTATGAATTTAAATAATTGACAAATACATATCAAACATGAAAATTGTAAAACTAATCTTCACACTTATGACCATTTTAGCATGTAAAATGGTTACTGCACATGCACTTTGGATTGAAACAAATCCATCTGGAACAAAAAATAATACACACGAGATTAAGATTTATTATGGCGAATATAGTCAAGGATTAATCGAACCCTTTGACAAATGGTATTCTGACATAAATGATTTTAAAATTTATATTATTTCTCCAACTCAAAAGAAAACAGAAATTTCAAAAGTAGCGCTCGCTGACAGTTATACTGCAACATTTACTCCCACCGAAAATGGAACTCATATTATATATATCGATCACTATGCAAAAGAACCTTATAAAACTACAGCATTTGAATTTCTTGCAATGGCAAAAGTTCATGTTGGTAATAACTCATTAACACAGGTTGATTTGGCTTTAGCTATTGATCTTAATCACAACAATTATAAAGTTGGAGAATTGGTCACGGCAAAAGTTACACGTAATGCTAAAGTTTTTGCTAATGCAGAAGTAGAAATTGTTTTGCCTGATGGGTGGGCCAAAAAAATAAAAACTGATGATCAAGGTATAATAAGTTTCAAAATTCCAGTGAAAGGTAAATACTTATTGGAGGTGACTGATACTGAAAATAAAAATACCAATTGGTTTGGGACAACTATAGATAAGATTTGGAGGGCTAATACTGTAGTTCTTTTTGTCAACTAATTAATCAATATAAACCACTCTTTGAAGGTATAATAATGACTAATTATCTATTAGAAGTATTACGTAATGCGTTAACCGCATTAGATGGAAAAGCTAACTTCCCTTTTTATCAAAAATATAAAAGACTGTTTTATTGCTCTTGTTTATTACTCGTTAGTAATTCTGCAATAGCACAGGATTATACATTATCAGGTTACATAAAGAATAGTAGTAATCATCCTATTTCTGGTGTTACGGTAAAAGTTGACCGCAAAACTGTATTAACTGATGAATTCGGTTTTTTCAAGGTTGAAAAAATTCTGAATAAAAATATAGATGTAATTGCACAGTCTGTAGGTTATCATGTTTTTAAGCAAAGAATTACGCTTAAAAGTGGGTTAAATAGTGTGGATATCCTGATGTTGGATGCTGAAGAGAAAATAGAGGAAGTTATAGTAACTGGTTTAACGAAATCTCAATTAACGAACCGTATGGCATTTAATGTAACGTCTATTGATGCAACAAAATATTACAACAGTACACTAAATATAGGCGATGCATTGGATCAGGTACCTGGAGTTCGAGTTCGTGAACAAGGGGGGCTGGGGTCGAATATGAACCTCGCTATTAATGGTTTCTCAGGAAATCATATACGATTGTTCATCGATGGTATACCGATGGACAATATGGGTTCTACCTTTCAATTGAATACAATTCCAATAAATTTGGCCGACAATATTGAAGTCTTTAAAGGGGTAGTTCCTATTTGGTTAGGTTCAGACGCATTAGGGGGAGCTGTTAACATTATAACCAATAAATCAAATAGAAATTTTATTGATGCATCCTACTCTTATGGTTCTTTCAATACACACAGAACTACTTTTAATGGTGCATTAACTGCTGAAAATGGACTAACATTCGAATTTAATGCCTTTCAAAATTATTCTGATAATAATTATAAGGTTTTTATAGAGAAACACAATAATAGAAGAGATAACTACACTAAAGATACTGAGGTGGAGCGATTTCATGACAAGTTTCATAATGAATCAGTAATCGCAAATATAGGTGTAGTGAATAAATTATACGCAGATAGACTTTTGATAGGTATTACATTAGGTAAAAACTATAAAGAAATACAAACCGGAGCAAGGATGGAATCTGTCTTTGGAGCTTGGCACCGTCGTGGTAATATTGTAATGCCGACCTTGAAATATAGCAAAGATGACCTTATAAAAGGGTTAGATGTGATGCTTAATGCTAATATTAATTTAGGTACTGAACAAACAATCGATACAGTTGCCAAAAGATTTGACTGGTTTGGAGATACGCAGGCTAACTTACCCCCAACTTCTGGTGAACGCTCTAGAACGATGTATAAATATAAAAATAGAGATGGTATTCTAACATCAAACCTAAATTATAATGTAGATGAAAAGCATGTATTTATAATCAACAACGTATTTAATACGTTTAATAGAAGTGGATCTGATATTCTAAATCCACAAAATAATGCCTACGAATATGCAAAAATATCTCAAAAAAATGTATTAGGGTTCGGTTACCAATATAAGGAAGAGGGAGTATGGAGTGCCAATTTTTTTGGGAAGCTATTATCACAAAGCAATAAAAATGGAAATGAAAGTTCAGTTAACTCTATCCGACTTGGATATGGTACTGCTTTATCATACTTCTTTAATTCTCATCTACAGCTAAAAGGTAGCTTTGAACTAACCAATAGAATGGCTACTCCTTATGAGTTATTTGGGGATGTAGAGAATCAAGATGCTAACACGAAGCTTAAACCCGAAAGCAGCAATAATATAAATCTAGGATTGATGTATCAATTTGATGTAAATGGAATCAACAAATTTGGGATGACAGCTGGTATAATTTATAGAAATGCAAAAGATTTTATATACCAACGTTTAAATCAGAACCAAAGCAAATACATAGCAGATAATAGAGAAGGGGTAAGAACTGTTGGCGCTGATTTGGAATTAAGTTATGCCTATAAATCTTGGTTGACAGCAACATCTAGCTGGACCTATCAATATTTGCAAAATATGCAAAAATATGAAGATGGGTATACGGATATAAGCCCAGTTTATAAAGACCAAATGCCTAATATCCCTTATTTTTTTGGAAACCTAAACGTCAATGTTCACTTTCCTGAGTTTACAGGACTTCACAAGAGACTTACAGCGGGCTATAATCTACAATATGTACATGACTTTTACTTATACTGGCCAAGTAGAGGAGCTACAAAAAATACTATTCCAAAACAGTTAAGTCATGATGTAAATGTCGTATACAGCTTGTACGATGGTCGCTATAATATTGGTATCGAAGCAAGAAATCTTACTGACGAAAGGTTGTTTGATAACTTTAGTATGCAAAAACCAGGTAGGGCTTTTTACCTGAATTTGCGCTATTTCATTAATAGAAAATAAAATTACATCATATAATTTAACTAGTATTCCCATGAAAATTAAAAATTTACTATTTACAGTACTATCCTTAAGCACATTACTGGCTTGTTCTAAAGACGATGATACTGCGGTAACAGAAAAAGGAAATTTTATAGTTGCAGTAACTCCAGTAGCAGCGACAGGTGTTGCAGATTATCTACTAACAACAAGTAGTTTAGATACAGGAAAAGTAACAACAGCTGGACAAGGAGTTGAACAAGATGGTACCTATAGGTACTACGTAACGCATAACAATAAGTTCTTTAGTATGCTTTATGGACAAGGTAATCCTGGAGCTATAACTGTTTACAATATAATCGAAGGAAGTTTAAATAAATTAGCAAATTCCGTTACAGAAACAGTTCAAGCTTTTGCACCAGTTAATGATGATATCTTGATGATGAAGATTTCTAGAAATAATACAAATCCTGTTACAAGTTGGTATCAATTCAACACGAATTCTTTGACTATTGGAAGCCAAGGTGCTATTAATACAGCAGAGTTATCGAATAATGGTGAATTGGCATTTTTTAGCTGGATAAAACAGGTGGGGAATAAGGTGTATGCGCCATATTTTAGCATTAAAGCATGCTGTTCAGCTGCATTTGGAACCGATTATCCTGATCAGGCATGGATAGCAGTATATTCATATCCTAATATGACTTTAGAGAAGGTAATTAAAGATGATCGTACCAGTTTTGTTGGTCGTTATTTTACGGATGGTCTAGAACTGCTAGAAAATGGAGATATTTATGCCTTTTCATCTTCTATTGCTACTGAACTGGGTACTAATGCTACAATGAACAGTACGAAGCCTTCTGCCGTAACCAGAATAAAATCAGGGACTACTGAGTTTGATAAATCATTCTACATAAACTTTGAAGAGCTTTCAGGTGGTTTAAATATTACCAACTGGTTGTATGTCGGTAATAATAAATTTATCACTTTTTCAAACACCAAAGAGGCTAAAGGCGCTTATAACGTAGGAAATATAATAGGCGTCTTAGATGTCTCTGCAAAATCATGGAAAGCGGTAAACGGATTACCAATTACTACCGAAATCAAAGGATTTACTAGTAATAATTATTCGGATAAGGGTGGGAGATACGGATACATTGGTATAAACTTAAATTCAGGTTTAGGTTATGTATATAAAATTGATGCTATTTCTGCTGCTGCAACTAAAGGTTTAAAAATCGAAGGTGGAACTTTAACGGCAATTGAACATTTAGATTAACTAGTTAAAATTTAATTTGTCCATCTATAGTAGAAAATATTCTATATAGATGGACGATATTAAATCTAATACCTAACATTTATTTATGTATACCATTACTCTAGCATTAATTCTTGTTACTATCTTTTTATGGTTTAATACGAGTAAAAAGGTAAAGTTTTCAAGTAGACCTATATGGCTTGAAAAATTAGTAGTAAATACAAAAAGAACTCAAATTTTAGCTTCAAGTTTAGCCTTATTAACTCTTTTAATTACCATGAATTTGCAAGGGGTTGGAGCGGGGATATTTGCTTGGCTCGTATATAGTATGGGACTCTTGAGCTTGGTGGTTTTGCTTTATCCTTATCAGTATATCAAGTATCACCACATTATCCTAATTTTTGTGCTATTTCTATTTGTCGAATTATTTAGTTCTTATATTTTAACTCACTAACCATATGCCTGCAAATAAAAAATACTTGAGTAGTCCAGGACAGCGTTTTTTAAAAATTACGGCTGGAACCATAGGAGGGTATTTAGTGATGATCAATTTTCACCTGCTGCTGTCGTGTATGATTGAAAAAAAATATGTTATAATAACCTCTTTTATAACAGGGTATATACTATGGGCAATTTTATTACTAGTAGCTTTTTTAGCTAAGAATGGATGGAAGATTTGGGGTGTCTATTTGCTATTAGCAGTTTTGTTTTATCTACCTTTTTTAATTAAGTAACCTATACATGAATATTAGAAATTATAATATCTATTTTAATACACATACCATTTCAGGAATTATCATTTGTGCGTTATTGTATGTTATATTTTTTGCTGGTTCTTTTTCATTTTTTAAAAAGGAAATTTCAGCATGGCAAAATAATACAACTTTTTATAACCAGAAAGTAAAACCAGATCAATACAGTAAATTATTAGATTCCTTATCTAATGGTTACAACTTGAAGGGGAGAGATGTTACTTTTTATCTTCAACAAAATGGTGCAAAAGGGTATGTGCAAATTAGTTCTTCGAAGGATTCGATTTTAAATAAACAGAATTTAAAAGAACTAAACGAAAAAACGGAGAATGCGAAGTTGGGAAAGACGAGGAAAGGAAGAGCTGTACAAGGCGATGGAAAATACATTTATCATGACTTTATGTATAATAAATCAGGAGACTATGCCAGTAACTATGATATGGGGGAATTTCTTTACCGCTTACATTTTCTTGCTCAATTAAATGAAGTTCCAATACGAATTGGAATTGCACCATTCGGATATTTGATTGCAGGTATAACAGCTTTTCTGTTTTTATTTGCTTTAATCACAGGTCTACTTTTACATTGGGATAAAATAGCTTCAAACTTCTTTACCTTTCGTCCCTTTAATAAATG
>NZ_JADEYP010000002.1 GCF_020295405.1 Sphingobacterium bovistauri | reverse complement strand
TATAAACTCTTCTATTAGCAATAAAACAGAATCCAAAACTGTCAATAATTACAAAATATCCAAAATATCCTCTGTATCCAAGTATGCAGCTTAACAATTAGAAGTTTTCTTAAAAATCGAAATAAAACAAAGAAGCTGCCCTTTTTGGACAGCTTCTTTTTATTTCAATTAGATAGCTTTTGTCTTGTCAGCTAGCCAAGTAGCTTCAGCTGTCGACAAGTGTGGAGATAATTTATCAAATACAAATTGATTGTAATTATTTAGCCAATCTAGATGTACCTGATCTAGCAATTCCTTATTCACCAAATCTGTATCGATATAGCATATTGTCAAAGTTTCAAAATTCATGAAATCACCAAAAATACTATTATCATATTTTTTCGCTAACACTAAATTTTCTATACGAATACCATGCTTTCCTTCACGATATAAGCCTGGCTCAATCGAAGTAATCATTCCCTCTTCAATAGCAATATCTGTAGGTGTAGGATTAAATACATGTGGCCCCTCATGGACATTTAAGAAGAATCCAATACCATGACCAGTACCGTGACCATAATTGCGCAACGTCGCCCAAATTGGTCTTCTTGTTATCGCATCAATTTGATAACCTTTTGATCCTATAGGGTAAATAGCCTGACTGCCTTCAATAGTACCTTTCAGAACAATGGTATAATCATCCTTTTCTTCTTGTGTAATATTTCCCAACGAAATTACGCGTGTTATATCTGTTGTACCTGTTTTGTATTGACCTCCAGAATCGACCAACAATAAACCTTCCTCCTTCAGCGTATAGTTACTTTGCGCTGTGGCAGAATAATGTGGCAAAGCACCATGATCAAGATAACCAGCAATAGTATTGAAACTTACATCTACAAAACCTTCTTGTTCGGCTCTAAATCCACGCAATTTATCTGCAATTGAGATTTCTGACAATTCCTCCTTACCAATAGTTTCTTCCAACCATTTGAAAAATTTAGTCAATGCAACACCATCTTGAACCATCGCATTGCGAATGTGTCCGATTTCTATGTCATTTTTAATCGCTTTTAATGAAGTAGAAGGATTAATCTTTTCAATAATCTTTACTGATGTACCTATACTATCATATACCGCAAAACAAGTACGCTTAGGATCTATCAAAATAGAATTCGCATCTATAGCTTTCACAAATTCAAAGGCTTGCTCATAATCTCGCACCTCAACCCCTTGACTATGTAAGGTTGTAATATCTGATTGACTTAATTTACCATTAGCAATAAAAAGGATTGCTGTTTCATGCGAAACATACACAAATGATAATACGACAGGATTGCAAGGTACATCTTGCCCACGAGTATTTAATAACCAAGCTACATCATCTAGTGATGATATGAAGTGACTTTCGGCTCTACTTTTGGAAAGTAATTGGCGAACCGCTAACAATTTTGACTGCGTAGATTGCCCTGTTGATTCTAAATCCAATAAATAAGCCTTGACTTGAGGTAAAGATGGTCTATCCGTCCATATAGCAGACAATAGATCAACATGACCATTTACTTTAATATCTAAAGGTTCTAATGTATTTTTGACAGTTTGTGCGACTAATAGTGATGCCAAATTTCCATCAAAAGCCACTTGAGCACCGGCACCAAATTTTTCACTCAACCATTCTGCATATTCTGCGGTGCCTTGAATTTTTAATTTTACTAACTCAAAACCAGTTCCTGCAAGTTGTTCATTTGCTTGTACAAAATAACGGCCATCTGTCCATAATCCGGCAAAATCTTGAGTAATGACTAAAGTACCTGCGGACCCTGTAAATCCAGACACCCATGCAATGCATTTATATCTTTCTGGAAGATATTCACTTATATGTGGATCAGAAGATGGAATAATATAAGCATCTATTCCTTGGCTTTGCATAGCCTCTCTGATTTTCCCTAATCGTTGTAAATGTGACATAATTTTTTACCTAAAAAGTAATGCAAGTTAAACATTTATACGCCCAATTCTAAAATTATAAGACGGAATAACCTACCTTTTTTGCAAAATATGAATATTACACCTCTATCTGAAAAGTGTATATTTGTTTATATACCAAATAACATGAAAATACATTCTTTACTTATAGCCGGACTCTTAGGATTTGTTGCAACAAATGATTTACACGCTCAAAATATTAAACAAAAATTAGAACAAAACTTCATTACTTTTTCTAACCATTCCTCTTTGACAAATGGAATGTATTCATTGCATGTGATTAATGCTGAAAATGGAGAAACTGTTTTCGAGAAAAATGCGAATACAGGTTTACCCACTGCATCAACCTTGAAAGTGATTACGTCGATCACAGCATTGGATTTATTAGGCAAGGATTTCACTTACAAAACAAAGCTTTATTATTCAGGGGAGATAGATTCCTTGGGGACATTGCACGGGGACATCGTTATCCATGGAGAAGGCGACCCTACCCTAGGTAGCCATCGCTACCCGACCTCCAATCCTGATGTGATACTAACAAAATGGAAAAAGGTAATATTAGATGCTGGAATAAAATCAATCAATGGTCGACTCATCGCTGATGACAGAATGTACAATGGCATTGATGTGCCAGTAGGATGGACCTGGGGAGATATAGGTAATTATTATGGCGCGGGCATATCATCTTTGAACTGGAGAGAAAATAGCTTTGGTGTTAATTTTCAAGCTGGAAATATCCAAGAACCAGCGCTAATTGTCAATACCACCGCAGACATCAGCTACTTAAAGCTAATTAATCATGTCAAAATAGGCGCTAAAGGTTCAGGTGATAATGTCTATGGATACGCTGCTCCCTACAGCGAGAAAATAATCATGAAGGGTACTTATGCCCAAGACTTGAAAAAGACAATTGAATTTTCACTCCCTGATCCAGCCTATGATTTAGCTTTTAGATTAAGCAAAGAACTTGCAACTGATAGCATTTTCATTGCTAATGAAATCACAACAGGACAAAAATTAGTAGAAAAAGGATTACCTGTTCCTATTGAGACTAAGTTATTAAATATACATGTTTCACCTCCTTTGCATGAAATCATACATTGGTTTAACAAACGTAGTATTAATTTGTATGGTGAAGCTATATTAAAAAGTATAGCTGTCCTAAGCGGAGGAAAAACTTCGACAATTGATGGAGCTCGCTTTCTAACAAAATATTGGGAACAAAAACTAAATATCAAATCAAGTGAATTGGATATTGTGGACGGCTCAGGACTTTCCCCACAAAATAATGTCACTACAAAGGCTATGAATCAAATCATGCAATATGCATTAAAAAGACCTTGGTTCAATGAATTTAACAACAGTCTACCTGTTTATAACGGTATGACAATGAAAAGTGGAACCATCAATGGCACACTGGGGTACACCGGATATCACACTGCTAAAGATGGTAAAAAATACACTTTTTCGCTATTAGTGTACAATTATGACAGCTCTGGTTCGCAAATGCGCCAACGCATGTTTACATTATTGAATACTTTAAAATAATAAATGAGAATATTCGTCCTTATTATAATATAATAATACATTTGTAGATTAAGTAGATTACGAAAAAAACAATTATGAGCAATATTAACAGAAAAAAGGATGCCCTAAATTATCATGCAATGGGTCGTCCTGGGAAAATTGCAGTCGTTCCAACAAAACCTTATAACTCACAAAGAGATTTATCATTAGCATATTCTCCTGGTGTCGCAGAGCCATGTTTGGCTATCGCTGAAAACCCAGAAGATGCATATAAATATACCGCCAAAGGAAACCTTGTTGCCGTAATTAGTAATGGTACAGCAGTTCTTGGTTTAGGAGATATCGGAGCACAGGCTGGCAAACCTGTAATGGAGGGTAAAGGTCTTTTATTTAAGATTTTTGCGGACATTGATGTTTTTGACATCGAGCTTGACACAAAAAATGTGGACGAATTTGTCAACATCGTGAAAGCAATGGAACCTACTTTTGGAGGTATCAACTTAGAAGATATTAAGGCTCCAGAATGTTTTGAAATTGAAAGACGCCTGAAAGCTGAAATGAATATTCCTGTAATGCATGATGATCAACACGGTACAGCAATTATCTCTGGCGCCGCTTTGATTAATTCATGCGAGTTGCAAGAAAAAAATATTGCTGATGTCAAAATCGTAGTAAACGGTGCTGGTGCAGCTGCTATTTCGTGTACTGCTATGTATGTAGCGGTAGGTGCACGCAAAGAAAACATCGTGATGTTGGATAGCAAAGGAGTTATTCGTAAAGACAGAGAAAACTTAGATGTAACTAAAGCAGAATGGGCAACAGAGCGAGATATTAACACTTTGGCGGATGCCGTTAATGGTGCAGATGTTTTCATTGGCCTATCTGCTGCAGATGTGTTATCAGCAGAAATGTTGAATACTATGGCGTCAAAACCAATTGTATTGGCTATGGCTAATCCAAATCCAGAGATTGCTTATGATCTTGCAGTTGCTACACGCGATGACATCATCATGGGCACGGGACGTTCTGACTATCCAAATCAAGTGAATAATGTATTGGGATTCCCTTATATATTCCGTGGAGCTTTAGATGTACGTGCTACTGCAATCAATGAAGAAATGAAGATTGCTGCCGTACGCGCTATTGCTGAATTAGCCAAAGAACCCGTTCCTGAAGAAGTAAACCAAGCGTATAACACTAGTAATTTACGTTTTGGAACAGATTATGTTATCCCAAAACCTACTGACCCTCGTTTGATAACTGAGGTATCTATAGCTGTCGCTAAAGCAGCTATAGCATCTGGAATTGCCCGCAAGACTATTGACAACTGGGATCTCTACAAAGAAGAATTGCGTAAGCGTCTTGGAAAAGATGATGGCATTATGCGTAATCTTTCAGCTGTAGCCAAAAACAATCCTAAACGTGTTGTTTTTGCAGAAGCTGATAACTACAAAACACTTCGTGCAGCTCAAATCGTAAAAGAAGAGGGTATTGCTATCCCAATTCTATTAGGTAACAAAGAAAAAATTAAAAACCTAATCGAAGAATATGCATTTGAATTAGACAATGTTAATATCATTGATCCTCGTGAAGAAGCAAACACAGCACGCTTTGGTGAATATGTTGATAATTTGTATAAAAAACGCCAACGTAGAGGCTTATCAAAATTTGATGCGACACAATTAATCACCAACCGCAACTATTATGCAGCGAGTATGGTTGAATTTGGAGATGCAGATACTTTAATTTCAGGTCTGACACGTAATTATGCTTCTACGATTAAACCTGCTTTGCAAGTTATTGGCGCAAAACCAGGTAGCCGTATTGCAGGTATGTATATGATGCTTTCTGAAAAAGGACCTTTATTCTTTGGTGACACTACCGTGAATGAAAATCCAACAGCTGAAGAATTAGCAGATATCACTGTATTAATAGAAAAGACAGTTCGTCGTTTCAATGTGAAACCACGTGTGGCTTTATTATCATATTCAAATTTTGGTTCTAATGACGGTCCAACTTCTGTCAAAGTACGTGAAGCTGTAAAATTATTACACCAAAACCATAAAGACTTAGTCGTAGATGGTGAATTGCAAGCAAATTTTGCGTTGAACAGTGATTTGTTAAAATCAAACTTTCCTTTTAGCACATTAAACGGTGAAGCTGCAAATACACTGATTTTCCCAAATCTTGAGTCAGGGAACATTGCTTACAAAATGTTGCAAGAAGTCGGTAATGCAGAAGCTGTAGGTCCAATTTTATTGGGAATGAATAAACCTGTTCACGTATTACAATTGGATAGTTCTGTTCGTGAAATCGTCAACATGGTAACTATAGCAGTAGTAGACGCACAATCACACGAGAAACAATAAAATATGTACGATTATTTTAACGGCAAATTGGTATTTAAAGCCCCTACTCATGTTATTCTTGAGGTAGGTGGTATTGGCTATCATATTCATATTTCTTTGACGACATATTCTCAGATTAAAGATCAAGAAAACTGCAAATTGTTTGTTTCTTTTCAAGTTAGAGAAGATTCACAAACGCTGTTTGGCTTTTCATCCGAAGGAGAGCGTCATCTTTTCAATCATTTGATTTCTGTCTCAGGTATTGGACCAAATACTGGTAGAATGATGCTTTCATCGGCTACGCCAGAAGAAATTCAATCTGCAATAGTAAATGGTCAGGTCGCTATGATTCAAAAAATCAAAGGAATTGGCCCAAAAACTGCGCAACGTGTTATCCTAGAACTGCAAGATAAACTCAAGAAACAAGGTGATGATGCGCTCTTACCATTACCTATTGCAAAACAGTCTGTTCCAGAAGAAGCTTTATCTGCATTAGTTATGCTAGGTTTTGCTAAAAATCAAGTGGAAAAAGTACTAGCCTCTATTGTTCAGACCAATGAAAGCCTTACCGTAGAGCAAATAATAAAACTTGCGCTAAAAAAATTATAAGAATTTTACAACTCAACGAACAACTACATAAAGCCGCTTAATCTTTTAAGCGGCTTTGTTATTTCTTAAAAGAAATCGTATACTTATAATTGAATAAATCAATTATAAAAGTCCTTAATTGGCACTAACCTTGACGAATCTGAGATTCTTATTCATTTTTCTATTTCTATTGTTGCTAACGAGGCATAGCAACGCTCAAACTTTTTTGTCTTTAGGAGATTCTCTACGGTTCGTAAATTATTCAACGGCTTTTAAAATATTAAACTTTAATTCATTTCTTAAATCAAAGAAACCTATTGATTATTCTAAACTAATCTACACATATAACCCACAAACAAATTTATTTTCCATTCAAACAACTCAATTTGGAAAAACATCTTATCTAAATCGATTAGAGTTCAATTCGATAACATCAAAAATTTCTGTCAAAAAAAATTGGAATCACCATCCAACCCCTAATACTTCAATAGCGAACACAACTCAATTGATAAAACCATTAGAAATCAACAGTCCCCTATTCGACAAAATATTCGGTGGTAATAAAATAGAAATCACACCAAAGGGCAGCGTTGACTTATCGATAATGGCACAACGAAATATAAACGAAAACCCATTATTGGCGGAACGACATCGAAAGCTATGGGGAATGGATTTTGATCAAAATTTTAATCTAAACTTGATAGGTAAAATTGGGGAAAGAGGGCAAGTATTGGTTAATTTTAGCTCAGATGCAGAGTTTGATTTCGAAAATCAAATCAAATTTGATTATGTTGGAAAGCCAGATGATATTTTACAACGGTTAGAAATAGGGAATGTAAACTTCATGACACGTTCTCAATTACTGGGAAGCTCGGAAGATTTGTTCGGTGTAAAAACTCAATTGCAAGTTGGAAAATTGAACTTCACAGGTGTATTATCTCAAAAACGCTCTGACAATCACGAAATAATTATTACCAACGGAAAAGCCCAACGAGATATCAATATTCCATTAAGTAATTACGAAGCAAATCAACACTATTTCATAGCACATTATTTTAGAGAAAACTATAATAAAAGCCTCCAAAATGCTTCTTTTATCAATTCTCCAATTCAAATTACAGCCATTGAATTATGGGTAAGTAATCGATCAAATAAAACAGAAAGTTCGCGTGATATACTAGCCTTAATAGATTTGGCGGAGAAAAACACTTTCAATCCAAATATTGTAGGTAATTCCGCAAGCAACTATCCAAATACAGGCTCACTCAATAATTCACAACTTGAAATTTCAAATAACCTATTAATACAATTAGGTGATAACGCACGAAATCCAAACAGTAGCTTTTTACAATCGTTCTTCGCTACTTCTGGAGGAGCAGATAACTATGCAAAATTAAATGCTGCTCAAAAATTAGTTGAAGGGCAAGATTATAGTGTGAACAGAAAATTAGGTTATATATCTTTAAATTTCCCGCTAAACCAAGATCAAGTATTAGCACTTTCATATCGATTTTCAGCTAATGGAATTGAATATCAAGTTGGTGACCTATCAACCGATATACCTTTTGATGCTAATAACCCTAGGATGCTTTACACCAAATTACTAAAAAATGAAATTCTGTCCACACAACTTCCAACCTGGGATTTAATGATGAAAAACATCTATTCAATTGGTGGCAACAATATAGATGAGCATGATGTTAATCTACAGATCGTCCGGACGGATTCCAAAACAGCTATCCAAAACCCTATCCTCTTTGAAGGCGCTAACACGAAAAGTAAGTCTTGGCTACAACTTACGGGGCTAGACCGTTTAGCACAAAATAAGGCGTCTGGTGCTGACGGATTATTAGATTTTATAGAAGGTATTACCATTGACAATACAAAAGGTAAATTGATTTTCCCTGTAATAGAACCGTTTGGAAAAGATATGGATGCCCTATTTACAAACGCCGAACAGGATTTAAAAGATAAATATACTTTTCACGAATTGTATACCCTGCAACAAATTGAGGCTAAACAGAAATACAGCAACAAAGACAGATACTATCTTCAAGGTACTGTTCAATCCAATTCGAGCGAAGAATTTACATTGGGGATTTTTGATTTGAAACCAAACACGGTCAAAGTATATGCGGGAGGCACTTTGTTACAAGAGAGTGTAGACTACAACATTGATTACGAATCAGGAACACTCAGGTTTCTCAACCCAAGTTTTCTATTAAGTAACAATACAATAAAGGTTAGCATTGAAGATAGTTCAATTTTTGGGTCTCAGCAAAAAACTTTTATTGGAGGACGATTAGACTATTACGCTAACCCTAATTTCCAACTTGGTGCCACTTTTATGCGTCTTAGCGAAAGACCCTATACCGAGAAAGTTCAAATTGGACACGAATCTATTGCAAATACGATGATTGGAGCAGACATCAATTATTCAACCAATTCTAGATGGTTAACTCGGATGATTGATAAAATTCCATTTATCAAAACAAATGAGGAATCAACTATTAATTTTTACGGAGAAATAGCTTATTCCAAACCTGGCTATGCTCGAGCACTTCAGACAGGTATTGATAAAAATGGAGTAGCTTATTTAGATGATTTCGAAAACAACTTCAGTTATATCAACATCAAAAATCAACAAGGTTGGCAAATTTCAGGTACACCGCAGCTATTTCCAGAGCATGCATTAATAAATGATTTAGCTTACGGTCACAATCGTGCACAATTCGCCTTTTACAATATTGATCCAATATTCTATCAGACATCAAGTCTAAATCCTAACATTGACACAAAATTCTTGACCGATCACCGCAGCAGACGTGTTACAGAACAAGAGGTATTTCCATTCAAAGAAATACGAACAGGGACAGACGCTTTCCTACCCACATTAGATCTTGCATTTTATCCTATGTTACGTGGTCCATATAATTTTAGCACCTCCTCAGTGGATACTGACGATAGATTACTCCACCCACAAAAACGCTGGGGTGGGATGTTCAAGAAATTGGATCAACCTGATTTTGAAAGCCACAATATTGAATACCTAGAATTATGGTTGATGGATCCAGCACTCACCAATCCAGAAAAAGATGGTGGAGATTTATATATCAATTTGGGTAATTTGTCAGAAGATATACTAAAAGACGGCCATAAAGCTGTCGAAAACGCTATACCTGCTAATGGAGATAAAAGTAAACTTAATCAAACAGTCTGGGGGAATGTAAGTAAATTGCAACCAATCAATACTGTATTTGAAAACAGCGACGATAGTCGTAAAAATCAAGATGTAGGGCTAGACGGGCTCTCTAATACAGATGAAGAGACCTTCTACAGTCCGTTCATAAACCAAATGCGTATTCAACTAAATCCAAACGCTTTTGAAAAACTCGCCAAAGATCCAGCTTCTGATGATTACAGCTATTATCGAGGCAATCATTTAAAAAGCACAGATGGCATTTTACATCGCTATCAATACATCAATGGATCAGAAGGTAATTCGAAGACACAAAATCAATCATTGGAAGCCTATGGAGTAGAGAATGCTGCCAGAACATTATTGCCTGATGCAGAGGATATCAGCCGAGACTTAACAATGAATGAAGCCGATAATTATTACCAATATCGCATTTCATTACGTACTCAAGATATGGTCGTAGGAAAGAATTTCGTTGTAGATGAACACAGCACACAGGTTGTCGTATTGAATAGAAACAAAGAAGTGAAATGGTATAAATTACGTATACCGATTCGTGAATTTCAACACAAATACGGCAATATCCAAGATTTCAAATCTATACGATTCATTCGACTTTTCTTAACAAATTTCGCAGATACAACGGTCTTACGCTTTGCGCAAATGCAATTTATAAAAAGTGATTGGCGCAAATATAATCCAGACAACACATCTCAATGGGTAATTGCTGATCCACATTTAGGTATGAATCCACCTACAGACCAATCCAGCGTGGAGGTAGCAAACATAAATATTGAAGAAAATGGGAAAAAGAGTCCCATTCCTTATGTAGTACCGCCACATATTAATCGTCAAATAGACTACAGCAACAATAATTTGGACGTGCAGCTAAATGAACAGTCATTAAGTCTCAGCATCAAGAAGTTGAAAGATGGCTATGGCCGAGCTGCATTCAAAAATGCCTCCTATGATTTACGCCCCTATGGAAATATCGCCTTCTTCGTACATGCTGAAGGGGAAAGCCTTCGAGATGGTGATGCCAATGCTTTTATCCGAATTGGCACAGACGATAAAGAACACTATTATGAATATGAGGCTCCACTCAAAATAACACCAGCAGGAAGTACATCTGCACCGATTATATGGCCCGAAGAAAATAACATTATCGTACGTTTAGAAACACTTCGCGAAGCGAAGATAAGTCGTGATAATGCCTACAAAAATGGGCAGCCTTGGCCAATAGATCAAGTATTCGAATACGTTGATGGGAAAAATAAAATTACAATAAAAGGTACTCCCGATCTTTCCAAAGTGCGTTTTTATATGTTGGGTATCAAGAATCCCTTACAATCAAGTAACACACATAATTCGGCAGATAATGGGACAGAAATTAATGGTGAATTTTGGTTTAACGAATTACGTGTTACTGATTTTGAAAATAAAAGTCGCTGGGCAGCGACGGCGCAGTTGCACGTGAAACTCGCTGATCTGGCTAATATCTCTGTTTCGGGCACGAAGATGTCAGCAGGATTTGGGGATATTTCTCAGCGTATTTCCACACAAAATAGAAACGAACGTCTTAGCTTTGACTTAATGGCAAATGCTGAACTTGGCAAATTTGTTCATCCCAAACATGCCATTTCTATCCCAATGTATTTTAGTTATTCTAAACAAATAGGGACACCAGAATACAATCCTTATCAAGGAGATATCTTATTACAGCAATCTTTAATAAATCATTCTCAGAGAGGAAAAGATTCACTACTACGTATCATTCAGGACTTCACCCATCGAAAAAATTTCAGCATCATTAACGCACGAAAAATTTTCAACACGCAGAATAGCCTCTTGAAACCTTGGAATATTGAAAATGTCTCTCTTTCCTACCTCTACAACGAATACCAACATCGTGATATCTATACCTCCTATTCCTTGCAAAAGAATTATCGCGGTTCAATAGATTATACATTTAATAATCCAGCTGTTACATTCAAAGAGCCTTTTCAAAAGAACAGATTATTCAAATCTATACATTATAATTTTATGCCTTCTCTTTTGAGTTTTCGCATGGAAGTAAATCGGATTTACCACGAGAATACATTCCGCGATAACGCAAGCAATAATGCATTACCAACTTATTACAATAAAAATTTCAATACAAATCGTATCTACGGTATAAGTTGGGATTTGACCAAATCGCTACGAATAGATTTTAACGCCACGAATTACGCTATTATCGACGAACCAAATGGGCGTGTTGATGGAGCAAGAAAAGACACATTATGGAATAATTTTTGGAAATTGGGTAGAAATATGGATTACAACCATATGCTAAATTTCACCTATACTTTACCCTTAAATAAAATTCCCCATTTGGAATGGGTAAATATTACTACTCGTTATGGAAGTCAATTTAATTGGAAAAGCGAGCCATTGAACCTATTGAAAAACGAAAGTATTGATATTGGGAATAGCATTCAAAATAATCGGACAATACAATTTAATCCATCATTGAACTTCTCCAACCTATTCAATAAATTTAGATTCTACAGAGAAGGTACAAGACCTAATAGCATAGGTGTTAAAGATTTTTTGATACGCCTCCTTCTGCAATTCAAGAGTATTAATGCTGCATACACTAAGGTTGAAGGAACTTATTTACCTGGATACTTACCAAACTCCAATATGTTGGGCTATAGTTTTAGCCAAAATGCACCCGGTTGGGATTTTATACTGGGCTCACAAACTGATATTTTGAATAGAGCTAGAGATAACAATTGGCTTGCAACAGACACTATTCAAAACAATGTCTACAGTCACTCCTATTCTGAAAACATCTCCGCAATAGCCCATACAGAACCTATTAAAGGGCTACGTTTGGATTTCACGGCTTCCAGAATCGATAATCGAAACAGCTTATTGCCTTATCAATCCTTAAGTTCGGAAGCATTCTACGAGACAGGGAGCTACGCAGTTTCCCAAATTAGCTTCAAAACCTCATTCAAAGACTTGAAAGAGCTATACGCAGAATTTATCGAGAATAAGAAATCTGCCTCTGAAATTTTAGGCGAGTTCAATCCAAATTCATCAGGTTTAGATTCAAAATATTTTGCAGATGGATATGATGAAAATCAACAAGACGTAGTGATTAATTCCTTTCTCAAAACTTTTTTAAACAAAGACTATGCACTCCGTAAAACTAACAAACCGACATTTCCATTACCTAACTGGAGACTCAATTATTCAGGTCTCTCACAGCTATTAGGCATAGAAGACATTATTCGCGCTATCAATATCAATCATCATTACCAGTCACAATATACTGTAGCTAATTATTTCTCGAATTCAGGATACTTAGAAGAAGAAGCATTCCCATATGTCCGCGATCGAAACAACAATTTTATCCCAAAGCATCAATACAGCCAAGTGACTTTGACTGATAGATTTTTGCCCCTAATAGGTCTTGACTTGAGATTTGATAACCAAATGAGCTTCACGGCAGAATATCGGAAATCTCGAGACTTAGCTTTGAGTTTAGAAAACAGCCAATTCTCGGTTTTAGATGAAAAATCATATATCGCAGGTTTTGGCTATAGAAAACTTAACACCAAATTACCCTTTGGTCTATTTGCTGATAGAAATTGGAAGAATGATATAAATTTTCGTCTTGACTTGGCATTAAATGACAGAAAAATATCTATGCACAGGACGGGAGTTGATTATGAAGAAACAACAGGTGGAAACAAAAACATGACGTTAAACCCTTCATTCGATCTTACAATAAACCGATTTTATAATGTACGTTTATTTTACAATTCGAATGCCGTCCGACCTTATACTTCCCAAACTTTTGCGACCACATATACATATTTTGGTTTTAGTTTAAGATTGTTGCTTTATTAAAAAAAAGCATTACAAATGTTTTAAGACCCGTATCTTTGTATATAAATTCATAGATGAATCATGGCTGAAGATTTAAAAATTATTTCGGGAAACAGAGAAGAACAATATAAAAGCTTAGTACCACAAATAAAAGCTTTATTAACAGGTGAATCTGATCTTATAGCCAATTTAGCAAATATTAGTGCCGCACTCAAAGAACAATTCAATTTCTTTTGGGTTGGATTTTACCTCATTAAAAATAAAGAATTAGTATTAGGACCATTTCAAGGACCAGTTGCCTGTACAAGAATCGCATACAATAAAGGTGTATGTGGTACTGCTTGGGCTATGAAGGAAACCTTGATCGTACCTGATGTTGAAGAATTCCCAGGTCATATTGCTTGCAGCTCGCTTTCAAAATCTGAAATTGTAATTCCTGTCTATATAAATAATGAAATCATAGGAGTTTTGGATGTAGATAGTGAACAGTTGAACACATTCAATGCTATAGATGAAAAATATCTTAAAGAAATATTATCTTTATTGAATTAAAAACCCGGCATAACTAACTATTAACCAACACCAATGAAAAGTGCACATCAAATAGCTTTTCTAAATTTAGTGTTTATAATTATTAATTCGTTTTGGATCATAATTATAGACACCAAAAAAATTTATGGATTTTCTATTTATGACACCTTTTTTAATAATTGGTCCTACCTAACACCTCATATTGATACATTCAATATTTGGAAGATAATTACCGTTACACTGGCTTTGACTGCTGTTTTATACTGTCTAGTTCTAAAACGAGAATATGACGAAGATCTACCATTGGCACAAAAAATAGAAAAATCGGGTAATTGGATGATTCTAAATCAACTTTTACTAGGGTTGAGCATGGTATTAAAATTAAATAATTATTTAGTATTAGCCTATCTATTTACAATTGGAACATTTTATTCTCTCGTAAAACTCAATTACATATTTAAAATTAGGGATGATAAAAACCCTTCTTTTGTACATGTCTTCACAAGAACCTCATTAGGGTTCTATAGTGGATGGTATGTATATTTACTCGGGTTTAATGGCATACCTACATTAGGTAGATTATTAAAACAACCATCTGATCAACCCCTATTTTTTTACTTATCACTACTATTCGTAATAAGCAGCTTTAGCTACATTCTATACAAGGCTGTATTGTGCAATCTACCTGCAATATTGGTCGGTTATTCGGCTGGAATTTTGGGTGCTTATTATTACAATATCAATTCAAATAAAGAAGATATCTACCACTTAATTATGCGCTATACATTCTTAATAGCGTTGATAATTACAATAGTCACGGTATTATATCTGATCTTTAAACGAAGAAAAATATTGATGGCTCTCGAATAAATTAATTATTCTGTTACTTTCCAGACTTTAACGAGCTTATCATCACCAGCTGTACACAAAAGTTGCTGTTTTTCACTATATGCAACAGCATTTATAGACAGATGGTGCGAATCTATACCTTTGTCGCGTGATACATTCTTTTGTAATTTGAAATCTGAATTCCAAACTTTTAGGGTTTTATCACGGCTCACCGTCGCAAATAATGAGGATACACCCAAAGGTACAATTCCATAAACAGTAAACATATGAGGTGTGACTACTGCTAAAATAGATAAATCATTCGGTGATAATTTATACATTTTTGCATCTCTACTTCCTGAAATTAAATAACCATCTACAAAAGCCAAACTCGTAACGGATTGCGTGTGTACTTTGTTAGATTGGATTGTATGATAATCGCGAATATCCAACATATGGACAACGCCATTCTTGTCTCCTATTGCTAATCTATAATTAGCTTCATCTAAAACTAAACTACGAACAGTTGTAGTGGAAGCTTGAAAAGAATAGAGTAATTCAAAGTTGTCCAAACTCCAAACATAAGCTTTACCAAATTCGTCTATAGCAATTAATTCCTTCTTTGAAACTATCGCTTCGACTACAAAAGCAGCTCCTTTAACAATTGCTAATTTAGCTGCAAGTTCAGGGACACTCTTTCTGATAACCAATAATCCACCCGTACGCAATGAAGCAACCAACAAATCAAGTTCAGTTATATATGCTAACTTATAAACCGATGACGGTACATTACACAATACTCTTTTGAACTTCAACGTATGCAAATCCCATTCTACAATACCCTTATCATTACCCGCAGAATATAGTAATCCATTCTGTTCGTCTATTGCTAAAGTGTAAATAGGATTTTGATGTCCAATCAACGTATTTTCTAATGTAATATCTATCATTGCTCTAAAAGTGTTGCACGAAGATACGGCACTTTTATATTATTGATATAGTTAAACCTTATATAAAAGTAAAATTTGGGTAAATTAGCTCTTTAATTAGAATCGATCAAAATGAATCCAAAAATTAAAAATATTCTTATTTACTTCCTCTTGTTCTTAAGCTTTAGTACTATAGCGGATATTCTTTTCTTTTCAGATAATGGAATAGAGGTTTTGAAATCTTCAAGCTATTTAATTAGTCAAGTAATAAAAAGTATAATTTTCGCTTTAATAATGACCTTTGTGCTTCGTCGTAAAAAAACTAAATAGATGACAAAAAGAAGGTCGTTAAATCTAAGATTTAACGACCTTCTTTTTATTTTTGCAGCAGACACTACTGATGTCTACTTTCTAAATTTTTAGCTATAGTTTCTAAAGACAAGCCTTTTTCACGTAGTAATACGATTAAATGGAATAATAAGTCAGAAGCTTCATTAATTAAATCAGTTTCCGTTTCAGCTAATGCTGCGATAACTGTTTCAACACCTTCCTCGCCTACTTTCTGCGCAATTTTATTCAATCCTCTTTGACGCAAACGATTCACGTAAGATTCTTCCGAAGGATGTTCAAAACGATGATTTACGATACGTTCTAATTCCAACAAAAAGTTTTGGTTATATTCAGTATTGAAACAACTGCGTGAACCGGTATGGCAAGTCGGCCCTACTGGTTGAGCTTTGATCAAAATCGTATCTTGGTCACAATCGATATGATAGCTTTTCACATGTAAAAAGTTGCCACTCTCCTCGCCCTTTGTCCACAACCTATTCTTCGTTCTGGAGAAAAACGTAACTTTCTTTTCTTCCTGTGTTTTTTGCCAAGCTTCCTCATTCATATAGCCTAACATCAACACTTCTAATGTTTGAAAATCTTGGACAATTACCGGAACAAGTCCATTTCCTTTTTCAAAATCTATCATAGCTTTAATTATTTTGTTGTCCTTACTATCAGAAGGACTATATCTATATTATCTGACGATAATACCGTTTTTACGTAAAGTTTCTTTCAAATCTGGAATCAATATCTCACCATAGTGAAATACCGAAGCTGCCAAAGCAGCATCCACATTTGCTTGTTGAAATGTATCCACAAAATGTTGTTGATTGCCTGCACCACCAGAGGCAATTAATGGAATATTGATAGTATCGTTGATTTTCTTCAACAAGCCATTATCAAAACCATTTTTTGTACCATCATTGTCCATAGAAGTCAATAAGATTTCTCCGGCTCCGCGGCTTTCAGCTTCTTTAATCCAATTTTCTGTTTCGATATCTGTTTTGTCACGACCCCCACGCAGATGCACATAGTTTTTGCCATCTACCAAACGTGTATCTACCGCAACAACCACGAACTGCGTACCAAAAGCTTTGGCCAAATCATCAATTAACTGCGGATTACGAACTGCTGCAGAGTTTATAGATATTTTATCTGCTCCACTATTCAACAAGATTTCTGCATCACGCATTTCGTTGATGCCACCACCGATTGTAAAAGGAATATTTACTTGACGAGCGACAGCTTTCACCAAATCAATCGTAGTTTTACGCTTTTCGTGCGTCGCAGTAATATCCAAAAATACCAATTCATCGGCGCCTTGTTCCGAATATTGCCAAGCCAACTCCACCGGGTCTCCTGCATCACGCAAGTCTACAAAGTTAACCCCCTTTACGGTACGACCATCTTTGACATCCAAACAAGGAATGATACGTTTTGCTAGCATTTTAGAACTTAATTAACGCTTTTAGATTCCAATCTTTGATCTCTTGAATTGAAATTTTATTCTCATAAATTGCCTTACCCACTACTACAGATTCAATACGACCTAAATCGTTCAAATCTTCTATATCTTTCATAGATGAGATACCACCAGAACCGATTAATTTGATTATTGGAGAATGGTCTAATAATTTTTTGTACAATTCTACACCAGCGCCACCTAATTTTCCGTCTTTAGAAATATCCGTACATAAGAAACGAAAAAAGCCTAAAGCCAAACATTTGTCAATGTATTCTACCAATTTGATAGGTGAACTTTCTAACCAACCTGAATATTTGATTACCTCATCCAATACGTCAATAGCAATAACGATGTGGTCAGCATATTTAACAGGGCCTTGGTTTAATGTCGCCAATTCCTCCAAAAATGTTGGATTAGTAATCGCTTGCGTACCTACAATAACGCGGTACACACCTGCATCTACCAGTTCCTTTACTTTCTCAATACTGCGTACACCTCCACCGTATTGTACCTTCATATCCGTCTTGCGGATGATATCAAAAAGGTATTCTTGGTTCGAAAAATCACCTTTAGCACCGTTTAAATCTATGATATGTACCATTTCAGTACCATTAGCATAGTAATTTTTGATTTGGTCTTCTAAAGAGATATCGTAAGTCGTTACGTCCTGATAATTTCCTTCTCTAAGACGAACTACCTTTTTGTCTAAAACATCAATCGCTGGAATGATATACATAGTAATATTTTTATTTAATTAAAATCTTGAAAAATTTGATAACAACTGCTCGCCAAACTTACCCGATTTCTCTGGGTGAAATTGAACGCCATAAAAGTTGTTTTTCTGAAATGCTGCCGCAAAATCCAAATCATACGAACATGTCGCCCCAACTATCGCTTCATCGCGCTCAATAAAATATGAGTGAACAAAGTAAAAGTAACTATTATCTGGAATATCCGTAAAAAGTGGGCTGTTATTTTCCACGCGAACACTGTTCCAACCCATATGTGGAACTTTCGCTTTTATTCTTTTGTCAAAATGTAACGTCTTTACAGGAAATAGATTTAACATATCGGCATTTCCTTCTTCTGAAAAAGAAGTCATCAATTGCATCCCCACACAAATACCCAACACCGGTTTTTGTAAAGCCAAAATGGTATCCACCAAACCTGTATCCTGCAACTTTTTCATTGCAGTGCCTGCATGTCCCACACCTGGAATAATAATGTGGCTATATTTTCCGAAGTCTTCTACGGTATTAATCATGCCATGCGTCACTTGGATTCTATCCAATGCCGCCGTCAATGAAAATATATTCCCCGCTCCGTAATTTACTATTCCAATCATATTTATGAAGTAGTGAGTATTGCGTATAGAGACTAATTTATCTCTATACGAAATACTCAATTCTCAGTACTATAACACTCCCTTCGTACTTGGCAACTGCATATTATCTGCATCGCGTCGTACAGCTTTTTTGATAGATTTCGCAAAAGCTTTGAATATTGCTTCAATCTTGTGGTGCTCGTTATCACCTTCTGCTTTGATATTCAAATTTGACTTCGAAGCATCGGAGAATGATTTAAAGAAATGGAAAAACATTTCTGTTGGCATATCTCCGATTTTCTCACGCTTGAATTCTGTATCCCACACAATCCAATTACGACCACCGAAATCCAACGCCACTTGTGCCAAGCAATCGTCCATCGGCAAGGTATAAGAATACCGTTCAATACCACGCTTATCACCTAATACTTTCAAAAATATTTCACCTAAAGCGATACCTGTATCTTCAATCGTATGGTGCTCATCAATATGTAAATCACCTTTCGCCTTCACCGTTAGGTCAATCGCACCGTGACGTGCGATTTGGTCCAACATATGGTCAAAAAAAGGTAAACCTGTATCAATATCTGCTTTACCCGAACCATCCAAATTCAACTTGATATAAATATCCGTTTCGTTTGTTTTACGAATGTGTTCTCCAGTACGTGTTCCCAATTTTAAGAACTCATAAATCGCTTTCCAATCTGAAGTTTCTAAACCAATAGAATCTTCTGCATACTCCACACCTTCAGCTTTACCTAATTCATCATTGTTACGTAACCAGATCGCTTTAGCACCTAAATTTTGTGCCAATTTCACATCATTTACACGGTCTCCGATGACGAATGATTCTGCCAAGTTGTATTTTGTAGCATCAAAATATTCACTCAACATACCAATTCCTGGCTTACGAGTTTCCGCATTTTCATGCGCAAAAGTACGGTCTATATGTTCTTTAGCAAAAGTAACACCTTCGCCTTCTAATACTTCAAGTATAAAATTGTGTACTGGCCAAAAATTCGCCTCCGGGTGTGAATCTGTACCCAAACCATCTTGATTCGACACCAGTATCAATTCAAAATCCAATTCTTTAGCAATTCGTGGAAGATATTGCAAAGCACCTGGATAAAACTTCAATTTTGCAAAAGAATCAATCTGTTGATCTTCAGGCTCAATAATTAATGTACCATCACGATCAATAAATAAAACTCTTTTAATCAAATCAGCCATGTTTTCTTATATATAAAATTGCTTAATAGCCTCTATTAATTTAATATTCTCTACCGTTGTACCCACTGTAATACGTAAACAGCCTTCACACAGCTCCACTTTCGAACGGTCACGTACGATAATTCCTTTGTTCACCAAGAAATTGTACAACTCGCGAGGTTCAATCAATTTGGCTAGTATAAAATTAGCATCCGAGGGTGTGATATGATGTATTTGTTCAATTCCTGCTAGAGCTTCTACTAATTTTTCACGCTCCTCTACTGTATCTTTTATCCAATTATTTACCTGTTCCACATTGCCTAAAGCTTCCAAAACTAAGTCTTGTGTGGCTTGATTGATATTGTAAGGAGGTTTTATTTTATTGAATATGTTTATAATTTCCTTACTTGCGAAAGCCATACCCAAACGTAGAGCTGCCAATCCCCAAGCTTTAGACAAAGTCTGTAGAATCACCAAATTTGGAAATTCATTTAGCTCTTGCGTCAATGAACGTTGCTTCGAAAAATTGATATATGCCTCGTCAATAACTACGATACCATCAAAATTTGTCAATACTGTTTCAATATCTTGACGACGAATACTATTTCCTGTAGGATTATTTGGCGAACAGATAAAAATCATTTTTGTATGTGCATCAATCGCTGCTGCAATCCCGTCCAGATTTAATTGATAATCCGCTGTAAGATTCACTTTGCGGATCTCTACATCATTAATATTCGCTGACACTTCATACATTCCATATGTAGGTGGAACCAGAATCACATTGTCAGCCCCTGGTTGACAGAACGCTCTGTACAGAATATCAATAGCCTCGTCACTACCATTCCCCAAGAAAATATTTTCAGCAGGAATCCCTTTAATTGTCGAAAGTCTGTCTTTAACTTGATGCTGTAATGGATCAGGATAGCGGTTGTAATGATGAGGTAGAGGTGAACCAAATGAATTCTCATTCGCATCCAACAATACCGACGCTTCTCCTTTGAACTCATCACGAGCAGAAGAATAAGGGACTAGTTTTTTTATGTTGTCCCGTAATAGATTTTCTAAGTTAAAAGACATAATTAGAGCCTGTTAAAATTTTGGCGTAAATATGAGGAAAAATACACAAAAACACTAAACATTATACCAATTTCCTTCTAAACTTAGCTCTGTATTATCAAATTCTAATTTTGCCTCCGCTAATAAAGGAGAAAGATCACGGTACCTAGCGGAGTAATGTCCTAATAATAACTTCTTTGCACCAACTTGTTTTGCAACTTGGGCCGCTTCCAAACTTGTACTATGAAATGTTTCAATAGCTCTATCCACCATCTCATGCAAAAATGTACTCTCATGATAAATCAAGTCTACATTTTGTACACTAGACAAATATGATTCGAAGGCACGCGTATCTGAGCAGTATGCATAACTTCTAGAAGGTGGAGCTGGTTTTGTTAACTCTGATGCCTTATACACAGTTCCATCGATATCAACACAATCTACTCCCCTCTTTAATTGCTGTAGAAATACGGTAGGAATATTCATATTTACAATTCTTTCACGTATTATTGAGGCGTTGCGTGGAGCTTCATCAAATCGAAAACCTGTTGTAGGAACGCGATGTTTTAATGGAAAAGATTTTACAGAAATCGTATTATTTTGAAATATAAATTCCTCCTCATTTGTATTAGTCGGATGAAAAATCAGATTATACTGTAGATACGTTTCTGAATATTTAAGTTGGATATTAATAATATCGATTAACGGTTCGGGGCCATATAAATGAAGATCACTAAAACGACCGTGCAAATTCATTGATGACAATAAACCTACCAATCCCAAATAGTGATCCCCATGCAAATGACTAATGAAAATATGTGATATCTTGTTGCTCTTTACACCATAGCGGTGTAGTTGCATTTGAGTCCCTTCTCCACAATCAATTAAAAATATTTGTTCATTGAAATTTATAATTTGAGCGGTTGGATGACGTTCAAACATCGGTGTGGCTGAACTGTTGCCCAAAATTAAAACTTCAAATTTCATATACCTATTATCCTCCTATTAAATCACGCTGAAGTTCATTACCAAAAATCATATCCTCAGCTGTAGACAACGATTTTAAGATGATAAAATGCTGATCCAAGTGTAGCATTTTTAAAGTCTTTGCTACCTCTGGATTCAAATTTATTAATATAAATATTCCTCCAATTGAATTACATAAACGATGAGCCAACAGCCCCATTCGTAAACCTTCTTCGTTAATTTCATTTACCTGATTAAGATCTAGCACAATATTACGCTGACCAGCAGTATTACGTAACATAAACTCTCCTTTAAGATAATTTGCAGCTATTCCATCAATTACCTCACGTAATGGTTCTATTACTACGTAACGCTCATGTTTGTCTATTGTGTATTTCATAATCAAGTATATAATATTTATAGTTCTAACAATGCTTTGCTGACATTATTTTCTACACGATCCAAAACCTCACCAGCATCTGGATATTGAAATTTTTCGCCTGTAATATGATCGTATAACTCAATGTATCGCTCAGAGATTGATTTCACGATTTCATCAGTCATCTCAGGAACCTGCTGTCCGTCTTTACCTTGAAAACCATTTTCAATCAACCATTGACGTACAAACTCTTTCGACAGCTGCTTTTGAGACTCCCTATTGGCTTGTCTTTCTTCATATCCTTCTAGGTAAAAGTAACGCGATGAATCTGGTGTATGAATCTCATCCATCAAATAGATAATTTCATCTTTCTTTCCAAATTCATATTTCGTATCAACTAATATCAATCCTCTTTCTTTAGCAATTTCCGTACCTCTTTGGTATAATGCGTGTGCATAGTTTTCTAATTGCTCATAATCCGCTTTGCTTACTATTCCTTTGGCTATGATATCTTCTTTCGAAATATCTTCATCATGACCTACAGCCGCTTTGGTTGTTGGTGTTATAATAGGCTGAGGAAATTTATCATTTTCTTTCAACCCCTCAGGCAATTTAACCCCACAAAGTTCACGTCCACCATCGCGATAGGTACGCCAAGCGTGACCAGAAAGATATCCACGAATAACCATTTCTACTTTGAATGGCTCACACATATGCCCAATTGTAGCAGATGGATCTGGAACAGAAATAACCCAGTTAGGAATAATATCTTCAGTAGCCTTTAAAAACTTAGCTGCGATCTGATTTAACACTTGCCCTTTGTAAGGAATCGGCTTAGGCAACACCACATCAAATGCTGAAATACGATCTGACGCAACCATCACTAGATATTCATTGTCAATCGTATAAACATCTCTAACCTTACCTCTGTAAAATGCAGTTTGCTTATCAAACTTAAAATTAGTTTCTTTTATCGCACTCATTGTATATTCAAAATAGGCACCTTAATTGGTGCCCTTTATTATGTAATTAATTTTTATTCAAATCTCCGTAAGCTTCTAAAATACGTTTCACCAATTTGTGACGCACGACATCGCTTCCTGTCAAATAAACGATTTCAATACCTTTAATACCATCTAAAATATTAATAGCTGTAGCCAATCCAGACTGATTCTTCTTAGGCAAATCTATTTGTGTTAAATCACCCGTAACAATAAATTTGGCAGTAGGGCCCATCCGTGTTAGGAACATTTTCAGCTGCATGTCGGTCGCGTTTTGTGCTTCATCTAATATCACAAAACAATTATCCAATGTACGCCCACGCATAAAAGCAAGCGGTGCAACTTCAATCGTTCTATTTTCTAGGTAGCCTTTCAGCTTCTCTGCTGGAATCATATCATCCAATGCATCATACAATGGTCTTAAATAAGGATCAACTTTTTCCTTTAAGTCCCCAGGCAGGAAACCTAGATTTTCACCAGCCTCTACGGCAGGACGAGTCAAAATAATTCTTTTTATTTCTTTGTTTCGTAAAGCACGAACGGCTAAAGCTACTGCGGTATAGGTCTTACCCGTCCCTGCAGGTCCAACAGCAAATAGAATATCATTTTTATCGATGCTATCTACCATCTTACGCTGATTGGCTGTACGAGCACGAACTATTAGCCCATTTGGGCCATACACAATAGGTTCTCCTTTGAACCCTACTTGTGCATCGTTTTTAACTTTGTCACCAGCGGTATCCAAATTTGATTTTACACCCAACAATTCCTCTAATTGGATTAACTCAAGATTATTGTATTTGGAAACGTGATCTAATATAGTAACAAATATGGATTCAAATATCTTTTGCTCACTCTCCTCACCCAATACTTTGAGTTCAGTTCCCCTAGCGATTAGTTTTAGCTTTGGAAACCTGTGCTTAATAGATTCAAAATTTTCATTTTCTGGCCCCCAAAGTGAAGCTAAATTGACACTCTCTAAATTGATTATTAATTCACTCAAGTTATTTTCTTTTTTAAAATAGGGTTTGTATTAAGAAGAAAGATTTCCTGGCTTAAAATATGCAAGATATTTTATCTTCCAAAGCAAAAATACAAACTAAAATTCTGACTCACACCAATTATGAAAAATATTCATTATTTTGAAGCGAAATAAGGTATTAACATCTGTAGTTTTTATACCTTTGTAATCTGTTTTTAGAAAATATTAAGGAATAAGATTTAGCGCGAATCTCTGACGCACTAACAAAAAAAATGAGTGTAATTACGTTAACAACTGATCTAGGGTATCGCGATTTTTATCAAGCGGCACTTAAAGGGAGCATTATATCATTGCTTCCTGACGTCAGGTTGATTGATATCACGCACGAAATCCCTTCTTTTAATATTCAAAATGCAGCTTTCGTCATACAGAATGCCTATCATTATTTTCCTAAAGACACCGTTCATCTTATTGGTATTGATACTGTATTCCAAGAAGGCAGTAGATATATTGCAATGAAATTTAATGGCCACTACTTTGTTGGCGCAGACAATGGTATTTTTAGTCTTATATTGGGGGAAAACAAAGCTGAAGACTTACATGAAATTGAAATCATGCAAGACTTACGCTTTTTGCATTTTCCATTAGCAGATATTTTAGTGAAAGCGGCATGCCATATTGCATCGGGCAAAGATATTGGCGAATTAGGTAGTAAAATTGACGCTCCTCTTCAAAAAGTTACTTTATTGCCAATCATTGAAAGTAATATTATTAAGGGCCACGTATCTTATATAGACTCTTTTGGAAATGTTATAAGTAATATCAGCAAGGACTTATTCAATCAGGTACAAAAAGGACGTAATTTCATTTTACATTTTAAACGTAATGAGAGCATTAACAAGATGAGTTGGCATTACAATGAAGTGTCTGAAGGTGAGAAGCTCTGTCTTTTTGGAATCTCAAACTATCTCGAAATTGCCATCAACAAAGGTAACGCAAGCGCCTTGTTAGGGCTTTATCCTGATGAAACAATTATGATTGAATTTATTGCTTAAACTAAAAACCAAATCCCAACATAATGGATACTCTATGCATATGATATTTGGTATGCGTATAATTATCAAAGCCCTTTAATTTTTCATCGCCCGTCTCCACTTCTATCGGCGTTTTATTAGGCCACGTATAGGTATAATATCTATTTTCTGTCGCCCCTTGATATTTGTATCCTATTGAAAATGTCAAAAACTCTTGTCTACGTTTCGTATTGAACACAAACCCAATTTGAGGTGATGCGAGTAAACCTCCTTTGAACGTAATTTTTTCTAACTCGGAATTGACATCCTTATTAACACTTCCTATCCCATAACCTAAATCAATTGCACCAAATATAGAAGTTGATTTATCTGCACGATGTACATATTTCGCTTGAGCAAATAAGGGAATAATCTTAAAAGTATTGTTATCGTGTTCGTTCAACTCATATTTTTCATATCCAGCACCTATTCCTGCGTACATATCTGCAATCAATTTTACACTATGAATCCCTCGAAATGAAACTCCTAATTCATGTGTAGCTGGGCCATAAGTCAATATACCACCTTCGAAGAGCGTTATATTTTTTTTGTCCTGACCAAAAATAGATGTACTGGAGAAAGCTATAAGTAATAATAATAATATCTCTTTCATATTATTCGACAATGGGCTGCACAGAAATACAACTTAACAATTTCAACTTGGCTTTGTTAGAATAATCATACTGACATACACCATTTTCACCAATGACTATTAAAGATTTTGGACCTGGAATTACATCTGTACTATTCAATTGCGCTAGATGTTCCAATTGCACATCTCCAACTTTGTTGACATCCTTCGCATCAAAACTTTTAAACCCAAATTTACCCTCACAAATATAAAGCACATCATTCGCCAAGCCTAATCCATGCGGGTTTTGCATTTGAAAAGTCTTAACTAATTTAGGCTTTGTCAAATCTTTGATATCAACGACTTCTAAGACATTCACCACACCAGCACATATTGCTCCTGTGCGCAAGGTCACAAAGGCATAATCATCATTGACTACTACCGGATCACAAGCACGAACGTGTTCATAACGCGAAAGTTCCTTTGGCTGAGCTGCATTATCAATATTATAAATATACATACCCGCATTAGAACCAATAAACAAGTTGTTCTTATAAGGAAATATGGTCTCAATACCCCAACCTAGCTTGATATTTTTAGTAAATGATGGTTTAGAAGTATTCGACACATCAAATAAGTTTAAGGAAGCATTATCTACTGCGTATAAATATTCATTTGCTAATGTAAAACGTGCCATCGAACCACCTTGACCATAGCTACCTCCTGATGAATTACTATTATTGTAATACACCATTTCGGTTTTAATACTCACATATGGATTATATTTATGAAAATATTCTCTATTGACTACTGTATCGACATATCGAACTATTACATCATTCAGAGATTTTGTTTCATAATTGTATTGATAGACATTTTTGAAAACTTCCTCTATGCGGTTTAGCAACTTAGGATTAGTAGGTGTCGACAAATCAAATGTTAAAAGATCCACATAACTATCAGCATACAATACATTGTCTTTGACAGCCATATCGACATTACCAGGAATATTCAAAAAAGCTACAGCTATTGGTGTTGAAGGATTTGAATTATTAAAAATATGTATTCCTTTCATTGGCTCATTTATGAACAAAAAGTCCTTGAAAATATAAATCTTGCCTGTGTATTCTAACGGTTGAGGTGCTACTACTGTTGTCATCATCTTGCGCACATCTGACATCTTCTCAAAAATCGGCAATCGAGTCTTGTAATATGTATTACTATCTACCTTATCACATCCCGACAAACAGCATAAAGCAAGCCCAAGGAATAAAAAATATTTTTTTAAATTCATAATTTGGTTATTTAGTATACTTTTTAAACGTGACTAAAATCTAATTGCTACAATTTTAAAGAAAAAAATTAAACTTATTAAACAACACCTAGTCTTACCGCACAGTCACAACTACAAAAAAAATGAAAAACTACTTATTCGCATTCTTCTTTTTGCTACAATCATCTCAATTATTATATGCACAGAGTCCTTTAGATACGACGACCACTTTCGAAGATCAACGTCAGCGTGTCAACAACCTTTTAGATGCCAGAAGTAAAAAATTCGGGGATTATGACAACTCTTTAACACAAAAAACTGGAATTTTTGGATTATTCAAATCTAAAAACGACATGCAAAAGTCTATTGATATCTTAAAACAAATTGTTATCACCGACAACAATATTTTCTTAGAAACGCGGAAACTATTAGAACTTAAAGACAGTGAAACGCAAAGATTTGAAAAACTCGCAACTGAATATGATCAGCAGGTAACAGCATATATGAAATCTATTTCCAAATTGCAAGCTGAGAACGAAAAGCTACGTAAAGACATCGAAAAATTTGAAAATGAAGATCACGACAGCAGTAATCAACTCTATATATCCACATTTGTAATAATAGGATTACTCATCGCAAATTTATACCAGTTCAAATTATCAAAATCAAAAAATGTGACGCAAGTTTGATGTCTTCATATAGGAATATATGTACATTTGTCGCCATTAAACAAGCATTGAGTGAACAATAATGGCTAGACAAAGATTGAATAGTGGCAATACCCAAGCTGATGAATTACCAAAACCGAAGATTAACAAAGAACTTCTAAAAAAAGCTCTTCATATTTTCTCATACTTAAAACCGTATAAAGGAAAATTTATCATTGGTATGATTTTCTTGATTATGTCAAGTCTTACAATGATGACTTTCCCAGCTTTGTTGGGCGCTATGGTCGATGCAGCTCAAGGAAAGCAAACTTTCAGCTGGCTACCTGCAGAAATTATCTATATTGGAGGAGTATCTTTTGCTATCCTTTTTATTCAGTCGCTCACTTCATTTTTCAGAATACGTCTATTTGTAGAAATTGCCGAAAAAGCCTTAACAGCTATACGTCTTGAATCTTACAGTAAACTGATCACTTTACCTGTAGATTTTTTTGCCAACAGAAGAGTTGGAGAATTAAACAGTAGACTTTCTTCGGATTTATCACAAATACAAGATACGTTGACGACGACATTAGCCGAAGTCATCAGACAAGCGATTTCATTAATATTAGGTGTGTTATTACTTGTTTGGGTTTCACCAAAATTGGCCTTAATGAACCTTAGTATATTACCTATACTTGTCGTTACAGCTATTTTCTTTGGCAAATTCATCCGCAAAATATCAAAAGAAACACAAGATCAACTTGCTGACTCTAATAGCATCGTGCAAGAGACGTTATTAGGCATCACTAATGTTAAAGCCTTTGTAAATGAGTTTTACGAATCGCAACGTTATAGCCAAAAATTAGGAAATGTAGTCAAGCTAGCCGTTAAAGCAGCGACTTTTAGAGGCATGTTCGCTTCATTCATCATCTTCTGCATCTTCGGAGCCATTATCGCTGTAATCTGGTATGGAGCCTCATTAGTAGCTGCAGGTGAAATTTCAGTCGGTGATTTAACAATGTATATTCTTTATTCAATGTTTGTCGCTGGATCAATGGGAAGTTTTCCAGAATTATATGCAGGTATCCAAAAAGCTTTAGGTGCTAGTGAGCGTGTGATTGAGATCTTGAATGAAAAGTCTGAAAACATCATCATCAACGAGAATAATAAAGATATTACAAAACCAATTGCTGGAAAACTAACGTTCTCTGCCGTTCAATTTGCATACCCATCTCGATCAGATATTAATATATTAAAGGACATCTCTTTCACTGCCAATGCCGGTGAAAAAATTGCCATAGTAGGTCCTAGTGGAGCAGGTAAATCGACAATTGCTTCGTTGATATTACAATTTTACACCCCTTCAAAGGGTCAAATACTGTATGACGACCTTCCATTGTCTGCATACACACTCACTGATATTAGAAACCAAGTAGCTATCGTTCCTCAAGATGTTTTATTGTTTGGAGGAACTATACGTGAAAACATCAATTATGGAAGATTAGATGCTGACCCTAATAGCATTATTGAAGCCGCAAAGCGTGCCAATGCGCATGATTTCATTATGGGTTTTCCAGAAGGTTATGATACAGTTGTGGGTGAACGCGGCGTAAAACTTTCTGGTGGCCAACGTCAACGAATTGCTATTGCAAGAGCATTACTCAAAGATCCTTCTATATTGATTCTAGATGAAGCAACATCAGCGTTAGATTCAGAGTCCGAAAGATTAGTTCAAGAAGCATTAGAAGAGTTGATGAAAAACAGAACTTCAATTATCATTGCACATAGACTTTCGACAATTAAAAATGCAGACAACATCGTCGTTATAGAAAATGGTATAGTTGCAGAATTTGGAAACCACGACGAATTGACTTCTAAAGGCTCGGGACTATACCATCACCTTTACACACTACAGTCCGCCAAACGTACTGTCGAAAGTTAAAGTTTTGTTAATCACACATTATCAAAACTTTTTGGAATGATGCTTGTTTTATAATGACACTAGATAGGTAGTTATTTATATACAATCAAATTTCAAATATTATGAAAAATAAAAACGGATTAGTAGCATTTGCATTATTGGGTCTTGCGGTGGGAACAGCTGCTTATTATTTATTAGCGACAGAAGACGGCAAAAAAACTTTAGATAAAGCTAATTGCGGAATTAAAGATTTAACAAAATCGATTAAAGATCTTTCTAAAAAAGAATCTAAGAAAGCATCAAAATTAGCTGCTAGTGCTAAAGAAGAGCTTGAAAACCTTACAGCAAAGGCTAAAGATGCAGGAAGAAACGTATTAGATAAAGTGTCTGATAAAGCATCATCATGGGCAAATAAAGCATCAGATGCAGCTCAGGGATTAGCCAATAAGGCAGAAGATATTACTGACAAAGCAAAATCTGATATTTCAAACGCTTAATCAAGCATTAAATCGGCTTATTTCAAAATATGTGTATCTTTGTCGTACATGAGTCTTTTGAAAGAAGTCAAAACTTTAGTCCATAAAGATCTTATCTTAGAATGGCGATCAAAACATGCTATTAACAGCATATTCTTATATGTAGTATCTACAGTTTTCGTGTGCTATCAAGCATTCAAAACTGTAGATGATACGTTGATGTGGAATGCATTATTCTGGATAATCCTACTTTTTGCATCGATCAATGCCATAAGTCGATCTTTCGTTCAAGAAAGCCAATACCGACAACTCTATTATTATTCTATTACTGGTCCAAAAGCGATTATACTATCCAAAATAATATATAACACAATTTTGATGGTATTTTTGTCGTTGATTGCATATTTTACCTATTCTGTTATTTTCAAAAACCCTGTAGGTGATGCATTTTTGTATTTCATAGCAGTTTTATTAGGTAGTATAAGCTTTGCTACAGTATTCACTATGGTATCTGGCATTAGCTCCAAAACAGGCAACAACAGCACCATAATGGCAATATTAGCTTTTCCTGTTATTATCCCCCTCCTGATTGTATTAATTAAGTTATCAAACAACGCTTTGCAGGGGCTAGATCGAGGCATCAGTTTTGGCGAAATAGCTGTACTTATAGCAATTAATGTCATTACAATTACTATTTCTTTATTGTTATTTCCTTACCTTTGGAGGGATTAAATTTTTAGCTAAAAATGAGAAAAAATTGGTGGAAAATTCTGGCGGCGTGTATGGTTTGTGTGTCTGTGGTCGCTGGTTTAGTCGGTCCTGTGCCCGAGCTTCACATCCTCAACGAATCAATTCGAAACGTTTATTTCCATGTTCCTATGTGGTTTGCAATGCTTATTCTGTATTTGGTATCTGTTATTTACAGTATTAAATATCTTAATAGCAATGACATTAAACACGATATAATGGCTGTTGAAGCAGTAAATACAGGAATTATATTCTGTGGATTTGGCCTCTTGACAGGAATGCAATGGGCTAATATTACATGGGGTGAACCGTGGCCTAACGACCCTAAATTGAACGGTTCTGCTATCGCTACGCTTATGTACCTCGCATATTTAGTATTACGTAACGCATTAGACGAAGAGCAAAAACGAGCAAAAATTTCTGCTGTTTACAATATTTTTGCGTTCCCAATCATGGTCGTACTTCTTTATATACTTCCTAAACTAACAGACTCTCTACATCCGGGGAGTGGTGGTAACTCTACTTTTGGAGAGTTAGATATGGACAATTACATGCGTCCAGTTTTTTACACAGCTGTTGTAGGGTGGATATTAACAGGTATTTGGGTATCTACGATTCGTTACAGACTGCGTTTATTAGAAAATAAAGCAAATAAAATTCAATAATAGTATAATGAAAAAATTTAGCTTAGCCTTAGCCTATATGCTAATTTCAATAGGTCTATTTGCACAAGACAATACTGTTGAAATGGCTACATTGTTAAGAAGTTCAGGAAAGATTTGGGTAGTAGTAGGTGTAATTTTGACTATTGTAATCGGTCTATTCATCTATTTATTCACTATTGATAAAAGAGTAAAGAAATTGGAAGACAAGTAGTCTTTCAATTTTTTCTATTTTAGCCCATGATTATTGATCAACACAGAAAATTCTCTCCTATCAACATACTTTGGGTATGTATAATGGGTACATTATTGTGTTTAGGGGCATTTCTTCATCTACCCGATGAATTAAAACCGCTTCTTCTGGAGCCAGCGGTAGACAATCTTTTTAATATTCGATTGGGGAACGGAGTTTCGGCTCAATCCAATGTCTTGACCACACTGGTACTTACGTTATTGCAAGCTTTCCTACTTAACAAGATTATAAATCATTTTAACTTTCTAGGAAAATCTACTTTCCTTACAGCCCTATTATTTATGACATTGGTTTCAGTATTTATACCATTTTTGGTACTGTCACCTACATTGATATGCAATTTTATCACCATATGGATGATAGGCAAATTATTCAATATCTATAAACAAACAGATGTCAAAACATTAATGTTTGATTTAGGAATGATTGTCGCGTTAGGGAGCTTGATTTATTTTCCATTTATTGTAATGCTCATTCTATTATGGATTGCACTCATTTTATTCCGGCCGTTTATATGGCGAGAATGGGTTACACCGATTCTTGGGTTTGGACTAGTGTATTTTCTACTAGGTGTAGTGTATTATTGGATTGATCGATATGACGATTTTTTAGCTATTTTTAAACCTTTAGCAAATCCATTACCATTAGAGCTTACAGTTGATTACGGTGATTATTTTGTAGTCTTTCCTATTGGAATAGCATTAATATTATTTCTATTAGTACTCAAAGAGCAATATTTCAGAAGCATTGTACATCTTAGGAAGTCGTTTCAACTTCTATTCTACATGTTACTGTTGATCATTGGCTCCTATTATTTAAATGAGCGAAATACGATTAATCACTTTTTACTTTGTGTGCCTCCATTAGCTATTTATTTAGCCTACTATTTTGCTTATTCAAAAATAAAATGGCTTTATGAAAGTGTTTATATCGTCATAGTAGCTTCAATTATTTATTTTCAATTCATTTAAACACTTAATAAATAAACGATTAACCTTTTTTAACAAAATAGACTGAGGTATTCATTTAAAAATAAATAGTTTTGTATCCAAGAAAAGTTAGTAATATTATTAACCTAACAGTATAAAAGAACAATCCTACATCGGATTCTAATAAATATATGTATAGAAAGTCCAACATATTGATTGCCCAAAAAGCGATAAAAATCATGCTCGGTACAGCATTTATGCTCACTAGCAGTGGCGCTTTTGCTCAAGAAACGACTTCACATTCTCCTTACTCTAAATTTGGTTTAGGTCAGATGCGTGAAGATTTATTACCACAAACAAGATCAATGGGGGGCATTTCCTCTGCCGTTAGGTACCAATCAGGCCTTCCAATTCTAAATATTGCAAATCCAGCGAGCTATTCTGGCTTGAATAGAACTGTTTTGGATGCAGGATTGTATGGTAATATGACCCAATTAAGTAAAGGAACAGCTCAGAATAATACAGCAGATTTTGCGTTCTCCCATTTTGGATTTGGATTTTCAGTAGCACGTAATCATGGTGTTGCATTTGGACTTATGCCTTATTCAGATGTTGGTTACAATAACACTGAAACACGGACGATGAGTACCATTACCACTCTTCAATCCAAAACTGGTGAAGGGGGACTTAATAAAGCCTTCGTTGGGTACGGATTCTCCCCTTTTAAAGGCTTTAGCATAGGTGGTAATGCAGGATTATTATTTGGTGAATTAAAAGATAATTTAACAGTAAGTTTCCCGAATGACTTCAATGCATTAAATGCCCGAAGTCAAGCAACTCGCTTGGTAAGAGGATTAATTGTAGACTATGGTGCACAATACTCTTTTCCTGTAAGCAAAAAACATAACATTACATTAGGATATTCAGGTTCATTAAACAACACCGTTACAGAGAAAACTTCTCACTTAACGACTCGTTCACAACCGTCATTAGATCCTGATTTTGAGAATGTAGCATTAGACTCTTTACCTCAAACTGGGGAATTAACCCGTAATATTAATCTCCCAATGAAGCACAGCGTAGGTATTACTGTTTCAAAAGGATATGACTGGATGATCGGTGCAGATTTCAAATATGCTGACTGGACATCGTATCAAACACGTGCTGGTGAAAGCAGTCTAGGTAAAAACTATGGTATAGCGTTAGGTGGTCAATGGAAACCAGATGCATCTTCAAATAAATATTGGGATATAGTAGATTATAGATTAGGTGTTCGATATAATCAAGGCCACATTACTGTAAATAATAACAGAATTGATGATATGGCCATCACTTTAGGTTTTGGTTTACCACTTCCTGAGACAAATTTTGGACGTACTTCATCTAGAATTAATATATCAGCAGAATTTGGCCAACAAGGTACTCTAAATAACAACTTAGTACGCGAACGTTATATTAACATCAATATCGGTTTTAATATTAACGATCTATGGTTCCAGAGAAGAAGTTATGATTAATAGTATCATCACGAAACATACAGTATCCCTATTTACATTTAGTATAATAGGGATTTTGTTATTTACTGCCTGCGAAAATGAAATGAAGGATATCAATGCGATTGAAAATATCCAACAAGAAGAGGCTGTTGATTTATATAAAGATGTCAAAATCATCTATAGTGACTCCGCTATTGTGAAAGCACAATTGACGGGGCCTGAAATGAAGATTTATCACGATACTACACAAGGAAAAAATAATAATTACGAATTCGAGAAGGGTTTACAAATTATATTCTATGATGCCGCTGGTAAAGAAACACAACGCATTAAATCAGATTATGGTAAACAAAGAAGTCAAGAAGGTATAACAGAGTTTAGAAAAAATGTAATTATTAATATGGCTGATGGATCAGTGATAAAATCCGATGAAATCTTTTATGACGAAAATCAAAAGATTTATTACAATACAGTACCTATTACGATGGATTTTAGAGATGCTAGAGGAAGTATGCAAGCAACTTCATTCAAGTCTGATACTGATTTCAAAAATATTCAAGGTGAAAATATGACAGGATTTTATATACCATCGAATAACAATCAAGTACCGGCTTTTGGACAATAAATCGTGATATAACAAAAAAGTAAAAAAGATGTTTTGAATTAGCTTCTAATTTATATGCTTTTTTTTTATAAAAATTGTATCTTGCGCCTTGTTTAAAAAACAAAGTCAATTAAATAACTAAAGAAAACATAAATACAATTACGGAATATGGGATTAATGGGTAATTTGCGTAATCGTGCAGGATTAGTAATCTTTGTCATCGGTTTAGCAATTGTTGCATTCTTATTAGGAGATATTATTCAATCGGGTACTCCATTTTGGATGCAAAAACAAAATGAAGTAGGTAATATCAATGGAAATGGTATTGATTATCAAGATTTCAATGCTATGGTAGACCAAACCTCGAAACAATATCAGCAACAAATGGGTGGTAGTGAAACTCCACAAATTAGAAATTTTGCGGTACAACAAGTATGGAATCAAATGGTTTCTCAAGAATTATTGAATTCAGAAATTGAAAAGGTTGGTATTTCATTAGGTAAAGAAGAATTAAATGATTTGATTTCTGGTCAAAATCCAGCACAACAAATTGTACAAACTTTCACTAATCCACAAACAGGACAATTCGACAGAGCGTATTTAGCTCAAGTAATCACAGAATCAAAATCTAATCCGCAGATTGCTCAACAATGGGAATCAATGTTAGAGCAGGTTCGTACACAAAGATTGGTTGAGAAATATTCAAACTTAGTAAGCTCTTCAGTTTATGTAACTGCATTAGAAGCACAAGACGAATATACTGCTAAAAACAAATTAGCGAACTTTAAATATGTTCTTTTAGACTACTCATCTGTAAATGATGCTGACATCAAATTGACTGACGCAGATTACAAAGAGTACTATGATAAAAACAAAAATCTATTTAAAAGCGAAGAAGAAACTCGTTCAATTGAATACATTTTAATTGATGCTAGACCTACGAAACAAGATTCAGCGTCTACATTAGCTTCTATACAAACTTTAAAACAAGAATTAAGCACTTCAGCTAATGATTCTTCGTTTGTAGCGATAAACTCAGACAATAAAGTTCCTGTAACTTTCTATAAAAAAGGTCAATTGAGTCCAGCTTTAGATTCTGTTGTGTTCTCAGTTCCTACGGGAAGTACTGTTGGCCCTTATGTATCAAACGGTCATTATGAAATCGCAAAAGTATTGGATGCTAAATTCAGTGCAGATTCAGTAAAAGCATCTCATATTCTATTGAATGCAACAGCTGAAGGAGGTGTAGCTAAAGCAAAAGCTAAGGCAGATTCGATCAAAGGATTGTTAGCTAAAGGTGAAAAATTCGAAACATTAGCAATAGAATTTAGCCAAGATCAAGGTAGCAAAGTAAATGGTGGAGATTTAGGCACATTCACAAGAGGTCAAATGGTAGGGCCTTTTGAAGAAGCTGCATTCAACAATAAACCAGGCGATATAGTGATTGTAGAATCACAATTTGGTGTTCATATTTTAAGAATCGAAAAACACATCGGTAACTCTAAAATTGTCAAATTAGCAGTAGTAGATAAAGCTATCGTAGCTGGCAAAGAGACAACTGATGCAGCTTATACAAAAGCTAACAACATATTATCTGAAATAAACAGTAATAATTTTGCTGAGGTAGCTAAAAAACACAATCTAAATGCTGATAAAGCGACTAGTCTCCGTGGTATGGACAACACATTAAATGGTGTCGATGTACCAAGAGAATTAGTAAGATGGGTGTATGAATCAAAAGCTGGAGATGTTACTGATAAATTATTCGAAACGGATGAAAACTTTATAATTACTAAAACAGTTTCAATAAGTCCAAAAGGTATAAAACCATTGGATGCTATTAAACCTGAAATTCAATTAGGTGTAACGAACTTGGTAAAAGCTCGTATGCTGAAAGAGAAAATGAATAATGCATTAAATGGTGCTAGTTCGATAGATCAAGTAGCTCAAAAATTAGGTAAATCAGCGGTTAATGTAGAAAACATTGTATTAGCTAACCCTGTTATCCCTGGAGTATCGTTTGAAAGTGCAGTTATTGGTACAGTATTCGGATTGCAACCAAATAAACCATCTAAAAGCATCGAAGGTACTCAAGGTATATATGCATTGCAAGTATCTAGCTTCGTAAATCCAAAAGAAATGGTAGAATCTGAGCGTCAATCCCAACAAAAACAAATGTTAGCAGCTAAGCAACAACGTTCTTGGGGATCAATATTTAAAGCATTGATGGACAATGCAGATATTGATGACAATCGAATTAGATTTTATTAAGATATTATAATTATTTTTATAGCCGAACATGTGTAATGTTCGGCTTTTTTATTTTTGAAGAAAATGGAAATTCAGGAAAACATAGTAAATAAAGTAGCACAAAGTGGACTAATTACGATTGATTTGGCAAACTATTCTCCAAACCAAGAAGACATTATTGTATACGATATAAAAGAGAATCTATTTCACGAACTGATTTTACGTGAGAAAGATTTCAGAGACTTTGTGAAAGAATACGATTGGACACAGTATCAAGATAAACATGTAGGTATTACATGTTCTACAGATGCTATAGTCCCCACTTGGGCATACATGATTTTAGCAAATAAATTAACACCATTTGCTAAGTCTATTACCTTTGGTACAAAAGAAGATATCATTCGCCAGCAATATACAGAGGAAATCAACGCTATAGATTATTCTAAATATCAAAATGAGCGCGTAGTGGTAAAAGGATGTGGAGATATTTATATACCTGAAAGTGCTTTTGTAACATTCACCGCAAAACTTTCAACTGTTGCCAAAAGTATCATGTATGGTGAGCCCTGCTCTACTGTTCCTGTATACAAGCGTAAAAGTTAAACTATTTGACTAGCAATTCGTCCTAATTATATGAAAAAATTTTACGTAGCATTATTAGTTCTCTTCATTGGTTTAAATTTTGGATATAGCCAATCTTTACCTTATCTAAAAGAGTCTACTTTTAAAGAAGGTGAAAAATTATCGTACAAATTGAAGTATGGTTTTCTGTCGGCCGCAAATGGTGTGCTATCTGTTAATAAATCAAAACTACAATTTAGTAATAAGAATGTCTACCATTTGAGTGCGTTTGGACAGACTTCATCTGGGTTTTCTATTTTTTATACGGTCAAAAATAAATACGACTCCTATATCGATGGAAATACATATCAGCCATACCTATATACTGAAGATATTCACGAAAATAGTTATACACGTAAAGAGTATGCGACATTCGATCAGCGAAATCATACTGTGAAGGGTGCAAAAGGCACATTTAAAAGCCCGAGCTCACAGCTATTCGATTTAGTATCTGCGTATTACTTTGCTAGAAATTTAGATTTATCTTCATTAAAATCTGGTGATTCATTCAAAATTCCTTATTTCTTAAATGACGAAGTAGCAGAGTTAAAAGTAACCTATGTAGGTACTGAAAAGATAAAAACTAGCCTTGGAACTGTAGAATGTATAAAACTAAATCCAGAGATTAAACCTGGACGAATTTTTAAAAAGGATAGTAAATTATATCTTTGGGTCACAAATGATGGGAATCGTATTCCTGTACGAGCACATGTTGAAATTTTAATTGGCTCGGTAACTATGGAGTTAACTAAAGCTCAGGGGCTTAAATACGATTTAAATAAAAAAGTAAGCTATTCAAAATAATAAATAATGATTGAGGTTGGTAACGTCCTAGTACATGAAGATATAATAAGCAACGATTTCGTGTGTAATATATCGAAATGCAAAGGTATATGTTGTATAGAGGGGGATTCTGGAGCACCTTTACGCCAGTCTGAGAAAGCTATATTAGAGGAAATTTATCCAAAAGTAAAGCATTTGATGACCGAAAAAGGAATTGAGGCAATAGAAAAATATGGAACCAGTGTAATTGATGCAGATGGAGATTTGACTACTACCTGTGTGGATGGGAATAAAGAGTGTGCCTATGTGACTTGGGAAAATGGAATTACTAAATGTGCTATAGAGAAAGCCTACGAGCTAGGAGATGTGAACTGGAAAAAACCAATTTCTTGTCATTTATACCCTATTCGCACAACACAATATCCCGAATTTGATGTATTACACTACGACAGATGGCATATCTGTCATGATGCTTGTACATTTGGCAAAGAATTAAAAGTTCCTGTATACAAATTTCTTAAAGACCCTCTTATTCGTGAATATGGAGCAGATTGGTACGAAGAATTAGAAAAATCGATAGAATCCATCTAAGGTATTTTTGTTATATTAGTTAACTTTAATTCAAGATTATTGGTACGTACCATTTTCATGCGAAACTTAAAAGAAATACAAAAGCCCATAGCCACAGAAATAGCCTCTTTCGAAAGAAAGTTTAAGCAGTCGATGCAAAGCTCTGTTCCACTATTGGACATCATAACACAATATTTATACAAGCAGAAAGGGAAGCAAATGCGTCCTATGTTTGTATTTTTTGCAGCAGGTTTATGCGGTGAAATAAACGAATCTACTTATCGAGGTGCATCATTAGTAGAATTATTACACACAGCTTCATTAGTTCATGATGATGTAGTAGATAATGCCAATGAGCGAAGAGGATTATTTTCTGTCAATGCACTATGGAAAAACAAGGTAGCTGTACTTGTCGGAGACTTCTTGTTAGCCAAAGGATTATTGCTTTCTGTCAATAATGAAGAACATAGGTTGCTAAAGATTGTTTCCCATGCAGTAGAACAAATGAGCGAGGGAGAATTGCTTCAGATCGAAAAAGCACGTAAATTGGACATCAAGGAGGATATATATTACGAGATCATTCGTAAAAAAACGGCATCTTTGATTGCATCTTGTTGCTCATGTGGAGCTTCCTCTGTCGGAGCTGATGAACAAACAGTTGAAAAGATGCGACTTTTTGGTGAGAAAGTTGGTTTAGCGTTTCAGATTAAAGACGATTTGTTTGATTTCGGCCTAGATGATGTCGGAAAACCTGTAGGTAATGACATCAAAGAAAAGAAGATGACTTTACCATTAATCTATGCTTTAAACGAAACCTCATCTTCACAAAAAAGAAGCATCATAAATCTGGTGAAAAATCACAATGAAAATCCAGAAAAAGTAGCTGAAGTTATTCAGTTTGTGCGCAATAGTGGTGGACTAGAGTATGCAACAAACAAGATGTTACAATATCAGCAAGAAGCATTTGATATTTTATCTGAATTTCCAAATAATGAATACAAAACTGGACTTCAAGAATTAGTAAAATTTACCACAGAACGTAATAAATAAAAATGAGTAACGAATTAATGTTTTTTGGAGGATTTATAATTTTTATAATCCTCATGCTTGCTATCGATTTAGGATTGTTTGGCAAAAATGACAAACCGGTTTCTTTGAAAACCGCAGCAATCATGTCTATAATATGGGTGTCCTTTGCTTTAGGCTTTGGAGCAATCTTATATTTTTGGGGAAATGAGTTGCATAATGTACACGACTTAGCACGTCTCAAAGAAGTCGTTGCAAAGCATATACATGATGTGAAAGTAACAGACGACCTGGCTTCTAGTTTACAAGCCTATAACAAAGCTCTTACTCTAGAATATTTAACAGGTTATGTTGTTGAATACGCATTATCAGTAGACAACATTTTTGTTATGGTATTACTATTTACTTCTTTTGGTATTCCAGAAAAATTTTATCATAAAGTATTAGTATGGGGGATTATAGGAGCTATAGTAATGCGTTGTATTTTCATCTTTATTGGCGCTGCATTAATCGCTAAATTTGGCTGGATTTTATATGTATTTGGAGCATTCTTGATATACACAGGATTTATGATGTACATTAATCGTAATCAAGAAGAAGAAGTCGATCCACAAAATCACCCTGTTGTGAAGTTTGCTTCGAAATATTTCAAAGTCACACACAAACTTGATAGCGGGAAATTTTTCGTAGTTGAGGATGGTGTAAAATACGTAACACCTTTATTTTTAATTTTATTAGTGATTGAGTTTACAGATTTAATTTTTGCCGTAGATTCAATACCTGCTATATTCTCTGTTACTAAAGATCCTTATATTGTTTTCTTCTCCAATATATTTGCTGTATTAGGACTTCGTTCGATGTTCTTTTTATTAGTTAATATTATCGATAAGTTCCATTATTTGAAAGTTGGATTAGCCTTTCTTTTGGTATTCATCGGAGCAAAAATGCTTCTACATAGCTACCTTAAAGAATGGGGCTTTACCACTTCACATTCATTAATTATCATTATTTCTATCCTAGCTATAAGTGTCGTAGCATCATTGATGTTTCCGAAAAAGAAAGATTACTCCGCTTAATAATATAATAGATAACATACAGCAAAGGGCTATTATGAAACATCATAATAGCCCTTTGTATTTAACAATATATACCGCTATCTACCCCCCAATATATGCTTTAATAAGAATTGAATAGTTTCTAGGACTTAGATTTATTAAGCTTATGCACTTAACAAAAAAAGGATTGTTTAGTATATACTAAACAATCCTTTCTACATTATTAAAATAAAATGATATGTCTATTTTAAAACTACGCTACCTCTACCCATTATTGCATTATCTGTATACAGAAGAACAGTATAAGCTCCCTTTCTCAGTTTATTCGTATCATTCCAAAGTAACTGATATTCCTCTCCATTATTAGTGAAATTAATAGACTCTTTAAATGTATACTGAGACTTATCGCCATGTACATAAAACACATCATTAGATGCAGCGATAAGATTACCTTGTGGGTCTATAATGCGTGCATAAACTACTTTTTTCCCTTTCCTTGCCAAAGGATTATCCACTATACTGAACTTAATTTGCAACTTGTCAGCGCGCTTTGCCCTTGTTTCAATCTCGAGTGAACCATTTTTCTTTTGTTCAACGCCATTGATAAAAATATTTGACACTTTTAGCGATGAAGCTATTATTACTTTTTGGTTCAGTGCAGAATTGTCATTGGCCAATTTTTGAACTTTATTAGAAGTTTCCTTGACTGTCCCCTGCAATTCGCTATTCTCTCTTTTAAGTAATTCATTCTGAAACTTCAAATCATTGACTTCAGTCAATAAATTTGAAACATTACCTTTAAGAGATTCCAACTGAGAATTTGCTAATTGAATTTGGCTATCCGTAATCGTGTTATCTTCTAAGGCTGCTCGCAAATTTGCTATAATTTCTCTAGCCTGCTTTTGCTGGTATAAAACGCCCTGGGGCAATCCTTGGATATTTTGACGATCAATATTATCAAGCTCTGCCTCGATCCTGTCTATCTCAATTTGTAATTTTTCTTTCTGAAGAGTCAACGTATAAAGTTTCTCTCCTGAAGATTTGTACTTCACGTAGAAATAAACATTCGTAGCCAACAAAGCGACTATAGCCACAATAAAAAAGTAAATCTTAGATTTATCCTTATTTATCTGGGGGTCTAAACGAGTTTCCTTAGTTGATATGTTCGCTACTCTTTCTTCCATTTTCCAACCCCAAATTTAAAATAACACATTATTATTCTTTGTATTAAAACTTTGTTTTCAGTAGATGATAGAGAAATAGCAAAAACTATTCCAAATTATCAACATATCAGTATAATGATAATAAAATTTATTATGTAAGCATTCATGCCTTGACAATATGAATGATTCGTAATTAAATGACTGATTTATTTAAAATTTTATTTTTGATATAATCAACAATATAATCCTTTGAAACAGAGTCATCATGATCTTTAGCCTGCAAATTTAGATAGGTTTCAATGGAGCTATTCGCAAAATCGTTCATTTTAACAACAGTATTACCTAATCTTATTTTTGAAGAATGAAGTCCAAACTGTGCTAAAGTATCATCATCAAAATCAACAATTACCCCTCGTTCATGTACACCCTTTCCACTAAATTGGATTTCAAGCCCCATAGGCTCAAAAGTACATCTGATTAGTTCGCGTACACTTGTCATACTATTTTGATCAATAACAATATGATGTTGATCACCAATGAATAATTTATCAGCATTAAAATAATCAGGTAAGTGAATAATTAAGTCTAAACTATTAACCATTAACCTTCGTGTATCCTCCTTAAAAAAAGAAAGAATATGAATGATTATTTCTTCAAAATTGACCGAAGAACAGTAAAAAGCAGTAGAATTAATTACAGGTATAGCGTTTACTTCTGCATATTGCAAAAATTTATTTTCACAAGCTATGATTCTTAATAGAGAACCCTCATCAAAACTGGTGTTAAAAATCCAATCTTTAGATTGGATGCCTTTAAGCAAAAGTATTTTTTGAACATTAAATAAATCTTCACTTTTAAAAATATCATCCGTACAACACTCATCAATTTCGAAAACTCTCAATTGAGTATCAGCCCCATTAAAATAAGGTAAAAACCCTGCGTTAACTTCACCTCTATGGGTAAGTAGCTGCACTGAAAAACCCTTTTTAAGTAAATTATTTGGTGTAAAAATGCCCGCAAAGGAAAAGGGTGCATAAATTAGGATGGATTCCGAATATTGATTTTGTTCCATAATGCAATATTATTCAATAAAATCAATATTATATATCATTTGGCTAAGGAAGTATTAAAACAATCCTTAGCCAAAGTAAAATTTTATAATACAGCTAAAGCAGCTTCGTAATTTGGCTCATCTACAATTTCAGCTACTTGTTCATTGTAAGCTACTTTACCTGCTTCGTCAATGACAACTACAGCTCTGCTTAATAGTCCCTCTAATGGTCCATCTGAAAATCTCACACCATAGGTATCAGAAAAGTTTGAATTTTTATATTCAGATAGTGTTACGACATTTTGAAGTCCTTCTCCTGCACAGAATCGTCCTTGTGCAAAAGGTAAATCTTTAGAGATACACAAAACTACCGTATTATCTAAAGATGATGCAATCTGATTAAATGCTCTTACCGAGGCAGCACAAGTACCCGTATCAATACTAGGAAAAATATTTAGGATAATTCTTTTTCCTTCAAAATCTTTTGTTGACTTTTGCGACAAATCTGAAGCCGTTAATGAAAATTCTGGAGCTTGATCGCCAACCTGTGGCAATGCTCCATTAGTATTTACGGGCGTACCCTTAAAAGTAACTTGACTCATGATGTTCTATATATTTTGATTGTCAAGTTAACAATTTATATCAATCAAAAAAAGACAAAATATTATTTTATTTGCAAAATAAATACTATGTTAGCATATTATTTTAAACTTCCCAACTCCATAAAATATGAAAAAAATACTTTTCGCCCTCTTGCTGGCAAGTCCAACACTAACTTTTGCTCAGGGTTCACAAGTGAACACCCAAGGCATTAGAGCACTAGGTATGTCTGGTGCAGGTTCAGCATTGTTTGTTGATGAGACTAGTATATTTTATAGCCCAGGTGCCTTAGCAAAAGCTACTGAAAACAGTATTTCTATTGGTGCGTCTGCGGTGATGTATCGTTCTGCTTTCAAAGAAGTAAACAGTAACGTTCAACATGACACGGAATTTCAAATTTCACCTCCATTTTCAGTTTTTGCCTCATTCGGGCCTAAAAATTCATGGTGGAAGGCTGGTATTGGGGTGTATACACCATTTGGTGGTGGCGTAAATTGGGGTACAGAATGGCCTGGCCGTTTTGAGCTTAACCACCTATCCATGAGGGCTATATACATCCAACCAACGTTAAGTTTTAAAATAACAGAAAACTTTGGTATTGGTGGGGGCTTCGTTTATAATATAGGATCAGTCGATTTATCAAGATCAATCCCCGTATTTGATCAAAATGGAAATCCTGGACGCGCTGAATTAAATGGAATCGGTACAGGTATGGGATATAATGTAGGTATACACTACAATCTAGAGGATGATTTTGCTATTTCATTGAGTTATCGCTCACATGTCCGTACGAAATTAGAGGATGGTGATGCAGTCTTCACAGTACCGACAGCGCTGTCAACGTCATTTCCTAACACCAAATTTTCTGCAGAATTGCCTCTACCATCTTCATTTAATCTAGGAATCGCATTCCCATTAGGAGATAAAGTAGACTTAGCCGCTGATGCAACATTTATAGGATATAGTATTTACGAAAAACTGGTTTTTGATTACGAACAAAACACACCCGTATTATCTGATACTGAACAAATCAAAGATTATGAAAATGCACTATCTGCTAAGGTCGGCTTAAATATTCATGCTAATGAAAAATTAGACCTACGCTTTGGAACAGGATATGTATACACACCAGTACGCTCAAAATATGTATATGCAGAGACCCCTGACAATAATCGTGTAATGGGCTCTATTGGATTCACATATAATATATCAGATAAATTTGATTTCTCAGGTGCATATACTTTACAAAGAATTATAGAACGCACAACGACAAACATAGCAACAGGAATGAGCGGTACTTACAAGACTAATATTCACGCACCAGGTATTTCTTTAACCTATAAATGGTAATCATCATGAAAAACAATATAAAACTATACGTAGGGTTGGCAGCAATTGCATTAATGGCATCTTGCAAACCAGAAATTGTGAAAGAATACGAAACGAGCAATCCACAAAATGTAAATTTTTCAAAATATATAGCTGTTGGGAACTCGCTTACGGCAGGTTTTGCGGATGGCGGATTGTACCTTGAAGGACAGCAAGTTGCATTTCCAGGTTTACTTGCTGAACAAATGAAATCATATGGTGGAGGATCCTTTGAAACACCATTTTTTTCTGAAGCACAATCTAACGGCTCAGGTTATTTACGACTAAAATCATTAGAGAACGGGCGACCTGTAACAGAATCAGTTACAGACAAACTAGCTTATACAGGAGCTGGAGTATTAGCAAAATACAGCGGTGGAGAGATAAATAATTTAGGGGTCCCAGGAATGCGTTTAGATCATTCCGGAGTAGCTCTCGTTAGTGCAGGAAACATGTACTTCTCTAGACTTTTGCCTGATGCTGAGGTCGGGAAAAAAAGTTACCAAGATTTTGTTGAAAACAGAAGTCATACATTCTTCTCTTTTTGGTTAGGCAACAACGATGTTTTAGGCTATGCCACAAATGGTGCAGTAAACGATAATCCTGCTGGAACTACTGTATTGACAAATGAACAAACATTTAAAGCTGTCTATACACAATTCATTGGAAAACTTACAGCTAATGGTCAAAAAGGAGTAGTAGCTACTATTCCTGACGTCACGACGATTCCATATTTCACTACTGTAACACGTAAAGCATTATTGGATGCAGCTTCAGCTATAGCAGGGCAACAAATCCCAGCATTAGTTATAGCAACCAAATCAGGACCACGTGTGGCAACTGACAATGATTTATTCATATTGCCTTTTTCATCACTTGCGCCTTCATTATTAGGAAAACCGAATGCTCTACAGGCACCTTATGGATTCCATACGGCTAACCCAATTGAAGACAAATACGTACTAGATGCTGAAGAAGCTGCAAATATAAAAGTACATATCGAAAAATTAAATGCGATAATAAAACAAATTGCAACTGATAAAAACCTTGCTTTGGCCGATGCAAACGCATACCTAACAAGAATAAAAAATGGGATGTTATATAATGGTTTCGGTATTAGTTCAGCCTATATTACTGGAAATGTATTTTCATTAGATGGTATACACCTAACACCTATAGGCAATGCTATAATGTCAAATTTAGTAATTGACGCCATCAATGCTAAATATGGCACTAAACTAGAAAAAGTCGACGCCTCAAAATTTAGAGGTATCAAAATGCCTTAAGTGTCATCTAATCACTAAAAAATACAAAAAGGTCACTTTTACAGTGACCTTTTTGTATTTTAGTATTAAAGTTTATAAAAACATGAAAGTTTCGTTACAACGTAAAAATAAGGCCGTTCATTTTGAAGCATCTAGTGAATTATCATCTATTAAAGTGAACATAGATGGTTCTGACGCTATTGGTGGCGAAGGAAAAGGTGTAAGACCAATGGAATTAGTCTTGATGGCATTAGGCTCATGCAGTGTATTTGATTTAACAACTATTCTCCAAAAACAAAGACAAGAAATTGAAGATATTCAAGTCGAAATACAGGGAGATCGTCGCGAAGAAGTTCCAAATATTTTCACAAAAATTCACATTAATTTCTTTTTAAAAGGAAAAATAGATGAGGTGAAAGCACAAAAAGCGGCTGAGTTAGCCGTGAAAAAATATTGTTCAGTTCATGACATGTTAGCAGCCGGAGGTGTCGATATAACCTATAGCCTTACTTTTAAAGCATAGACGTTATCTACAAATAATCTAGCTATATACAAAACGAGGTGTCTATAAATATATTGACACCTCGTTTTTATTAATGTTTTTTATATAATTACACTTTAATTTATTGATCTCCTATTGTCATTGGAAATTAATTAAATTATTTCTTAGTCGTAATAACAATCACCCCATTTTTACCCTTATCGCCGTATTCCGATATTTCACTTTTGCCCTTTAATACAGTTATCGATTCGATATTAACAACATCTAAAGAATGGATATCAAAATCTAAATCTTTAGCAATACCATCAACAACTATTAATGGCCTCTTTTCGATAGCCAGTTCGTTGATAAGTTTGTTTGAACCTAGTCTAAGATTTAGATTCCCCTTAGTCTTCAGTGAAGCATCATCACCTATATCAATCTTAAATGTACCTGTTGAAGACTTTCCAACCTCAGCCCCCCTAATTGATAATGTTCGTACTTCAGAAACGTTTTTATCAGAAGAAGAAAGATGTTTCTTTGTCTTAATCTCTATCACTCCATCCTTACCCTTGTCACCATAAACTGCTGTGGCACTTTTATCTTTGAGAACATTCATGCTTTCAATATCATTTGGATCTAAATCCTCCAAATTATAATCCTTTCTCTTTTCAACTCCATCGATAATAAACAACACCCTCGCTGTCTGCTCTTTGAACTTTTCTTCGCTTTGTAAAGAGATTGCATGAATTACACCTTCATAATCTTCCCAGTTAGACACTAATGAGCTGTATTTCAATTTCATAAGCGACCTTCCCGACATATGCGTCAATCGCTTTAAATTATCATCAGTTATGGCTAAAAATTCATTTTTTGAAAGAATTTTACCGTCGTAATCGTAAATAAACTTTTTAGTTTGGTCTATTTCAGACTTATTTTTCAGTAGTTTGACAAAATCAACTTGAGTTTGTTTATCATTAGAAGAATTCTTCTTTTTTGAAGTCATTTCAAATAATCCCTCAGAATTTTCCTTTCCAATTTTTTCGCGAATGTCTTCTTTGTTTTTATAAATACCAACTGATGCAATTTCAGTTCTAGGAAAATTTAAAAATTCGTCAAGGCTAACTAATTCCCCGTCTATTTGATAGTGTAGATTTTTCCCTTCCAATTGCTTTCTATCAAAGTCTGGTGCTACCAATTGATACTCTTTTTCTTGCCTACCGGTATCAATAGCCAATACTTCTGTCCCAATAGTTTGCTTTAGCAACTCATCAACCTCTCCTTTTATTTTAGCTTGTAAAGGTTCAGAGATTGCTGCAGTTTGCTGAGATCTTTCAACAATCTTTTCAATATCATTTTCAGCTTTACTTACCGTAAACGATGCTCCTGCGATCAAGAAAACAGGCAATAAGAAAGCATATTTGCTCAATTCCAATTTGGAAGAGCGTTTTTTGTTCATCATCATAATGCGCTTTTTTAAGGTTTTAAAATTAAAATGGTTACTCATGCCTACCGAAACACCTTGTTTGGTGACATGTAGTAGCGAATATTGATAGGTTTGCTTGTCTACCCCTTTATTTAGCACCTGTTGATCGGTCAGGAATTCTAAATTTTGACGTACCGCTTTGCGCATCAGCCATACGAAGGGATTGTACCAACAAACCACCAATATTATTTCGAACAACAAAATATCTACCGTGTGATGGCCTCTCACATGGATGATTTCGTGCGCCAAAATATCTTGCAACTCAACGTCTTGATGTTGCTCTTTATGGATATAGATTTTATTGAAAAATGAAAATGGAACTACTGCATAAAATACATTACGAAATAAATACGATTGCCAAATCGCATTGTTGGACTGAATATGTATGTGTAATAAGCTAAAAAGCTGAATAATCAATTTGAAGATAAAAACTATTGCTACAATACCTACTATCCCCAAAAATAGATCCGCGAGTGTAATTGCAGAATCTTTTCCGTGTAAATCTTGCTGCGCTAACAATTCTAACCACAGCTCTGGGATTTCTTGTCCAATCGGCATTTCATACCTTGTAAACCAAGATGTGAAATCCAAAAAAGGATAAACAAAAGCATATATACAGCCGATGATAAAGTAAATTCTATTCAATGAATAAAATGTTAATCCTTTCAACAAAAAATGATAACCGAGGTAAATAAAGCCGAGCAAAAGATTGACTTGCAATATATAAGTTAGCAGACTTTCCATAATCTTAAGATTTATTATTCTTTATCATTTCCAAAATTTCGTTTAGCTCGCGCTCACTTAACTTCTCTTCTTTGATAAAAAAGGAAACCATTTCTTTATATGAATTTTTGAAATAATCTCCGACAAAGGAATTCATGAATGTGGCACGATAATCTTCCAAGGTGATAACAGGTTCGTAACGCTTAGCATTCGCGTATTTGACTGCTTTCACATACCCCTTCTTTTCTAGATTCTTAATGGTAGAAGCTAAAGTAGTATACGGAACTTGCTCTTCTGGCTTGAGATTGTCCAATATTTCTTTGACAAAACCTCCCTTCAATTGCCAAATAGACAACATTGCTTCCTCTTCCTGTATTGTTAATTTCTCTAGATTCATGGGATACTAATTATAATCATCAACACTAATCTACGAATAATTCGTAGATATACAAATTTTTCGTAAAAAATTTAATATTTTTTGACAGAAATAAATAATTAATGAGTTAAAGAATTGTCAGGATTTACTTTTATGACTGACAAATGTCATATAAACTCCTTTTATGTTTAGTTTTTCTTGTTGAATTTTATACTTTTGTGTATATACAAGAAATTTGATTATGTCAGAAACAGCATCTATTACTTTAAATGGCAAGACGCTAGAATTATCTGTAATCACAGGTACGGAGAATGAAAAAGCCATTGATATTTCAAAATTAAGAGACCAATCAGGATATATTACATTAGACCCAGGATTTAAAAATACAGGAGCTACTAAAAGTGCAATTACATATTTAGATGGCGAAAAAGGTATTTTAAAATATCGTGGATATAAAATTGAAGATTTAGCTGAAAAATCAACATTTTTAGAGGTGGCATACCTTCTAATTTATGGTGATTTACCGTCTAAAGAAACATTAGAGCAGTTTAGATCAGACATCAAAGGACAAATGATAGTTCACGAAGATATGAAAAATTTCTTCGCTGGCTTTCCTTCAAAATCCCACCCTATGGGGCAGTTATCTTGTCTTGTAGGTGCCTTATCTGCATTCTATCCAGAATCTTTAAATCCTAATCAAAACGATAAAGAAGAATACCAAACAATAGTAAATTTATTGGGTAAAATGCCTACAATCGTTTCTTGGATTCAAAAGAAATCATTAGGTCACCCAGTTGTTTATCCTAAAAAAGATTTAGGATACATCGACAATTTCATGAATATGATTTTTGGTGAAGTAAACTGTGATAGAATTTTTGATGATGCGGTATTAGACGCTATGCGTGTATTATTGATTCTTCATGCTGACCACGAACAAAACTGTTCTACTTCGACAGTACGTATTGTTGGATCATCAAATGCTAACTTATATGCTTCTGTATCGGCAGGTATCAATGCATTATGGGGACCATTACATGGTGGAGCAAATCAAGCGGTTATCGAGATGTTAGAAGACATTAAAAATGATGGTGGCGATGTAAACAAATATTTAGCTAAAGCTAAAGATAAAAACGATCCTTTCCGTTTGATGGGATTCGGTCACCGCGTATACAAAAACTTCGATCCTCGTGCTAAAATCATCAAAAAAGCAGCAGATGATGTTTTAGAGAAATTAGGTATTAATGATCCTGTATTGGATATCGCTAAAGGCTTAGAAAAAGCAGCTTTAGAAGACCAATACTTCATCGATAGAAAATTATATCCAAACGTTGACTTCTACTCTGGTATCATTTACCGTGCTTTAGGTTTTAACGCAGAAATGTTCACTGTATTATTTGCATTAGGTCGTCTTCCAGGATGGATCGCACAATGGAAAGAAATGCGTGATAATAAAGAGCCTATCGGTCGTCCAAGACAAGTATATACTGGTGAAGTAAATCGTGAATACATAGATCTTAATAATAGATAAGTATTATTAAGATAATAATAGTAAAAGGCAGAAATAAAATTTCTGCCTTTTTTTGTACCTTAAATAAAAGATATTAAGTCAGATGGGATATTACTATACACACATATTCGTCTTTTTATTCTTACTACTTTCTAGTTGTAATCAACCCAATTATAAGAAAGAGGCTATTGAGTTGAATAATAAAGGCTCCCAATTTTTCTTGCAAAATAAGAAAGATAGCGCACTTATATACTTTACACTAGCCACTGAAAAAAATCCGCAATATCAAATTGCTATTCAGAATAAAGTGAATGCTCTAATTTCGCTACAGCAGTATGAACAAGCACTTGTAGCCATAGCTGATTTACTAAGAATCCAAGCATATGCAGAAATCTTTACGATCAAAGGTATGTTATTAGACAAACTAAATAAATCCGATGAAGCAAATAAAGCTTATAAAGAAGGTATCAAAAAATTTGAGGATAGAATAGTTCATACTTCCGAAGCTGAAAAAAGTATGATTATGCTGAAAATTAGTGAATTGTATTTTTTAATGGGTGATACCACAAAGGCAAAAACCATACTTCTAGAAGATAAAATAAAAGCTCAGAATTTAGGAACAGTCGACTCCATCCTTAAGAATTTGAATAATAAAGCCCGATATATAGACGTAATACTCAACAAAGTGAGCTAATCCTCATTTTTCCACCACTCACTACTTTTTAAATCATCAATTTCGCGGCGATCTCGTTTTGTTGGACGACCTGCACCACGATCACGCTTTAAAATTGGAGCCTGAAACATCGATTTGTAGCCATGTGTTTCTTCTACTGGTGTATGATCCTCATAAAATTGTATAGCCGTCTTGGCATCCACACGTCTTTCCAATAATCCTGTTACAAAAATTACCTTACGCTCAATTCCCTTCTGTACAGCAAAGGTGTCCCCTACTTTCACCACATACGATGGTTTTACATTCTGACCATTTAACTTTACTCTACCAGCTTTACACGCTTCAGTAGCCAGACTTCGAGTTTTGAAAATTCGAATTGCCCACAAATATTTATCTATACGTAATTTTTCAGATTCATTTGCCATAGCCAAAAATACTAACATTCTGTCAAAATAATGACCTATAACCACTATTGATTTCCAGAAAAATGAGCATATTTGTACTTAATATTAAGTGATTTATACAAGAAAAAAATGGAAATACAAAAACTTCAAAAATTAATCGAAGAGGCTTGGGAAGATAGACAATTATTAGGTAATAAAGAATACTTTGAAGCGGTACAAACTATCATCATGAAATTGGATGTAGGTGAAATTCGTGTCGCTGAGCCTATTGGAAATCGTTGGCATGTAAATGATTGGATTAAAAAGGCAGTAATCCTTTATTTCCCAATCCGGGATATGAAAGTAATTGAAAATGCCCCTTTCGTATACCACGATAAAATGAAGTTAAAAACTAATTACAAAGAATTAGGTGTACGTGTAGTACCTGGAGCTTCTGCTCGTTATGGTGCATATTTAGCAAAAGGTGTGATTATGATGCCTTCTTATGTGAATATCGGTGCTTTCGTTGATGAGGGTACAATGGTAGATACGTGGGCTACAGTAGGATCATGTGCACAAATTGGCAAAAACGTTCACTTATCAGGTGGTGTAGGTATTGGAGGTGTATTAGAACCAGTTCAAGCGGCTCCAGTAATCATTGAAGATAATGTATTCGTTGGGTCTCGTGCTATTGTAGTAGAGGGTATTCGCGTAGAAACTGAAGCTGTATTAGGGGCTAATGTGGTGTTAACGGCTTCTACAAAGATCATTGATGTATCAGGTCCTGAGCCGGTAGAATACAAAGGTTATGTCCCAGCTCGTTCGGTAGTTATTCCTGGTTCTTATACAAAAAAATTCCCTGCTGGCGAATATCAAGTACCTTGTGCGTTGATCATTGGTCAACGTAAAGAATCTACAGACAAGAAAACATCATTGAATGAGGCTTTGCGCGAGCATAACGTTGCTGTATAATATTACATATTCAGAATGGCAAATACATTTGTAGATAGAGAAGATTTAAATCAAGCATTAGAAACACTTAAAAATGGTGGAATAATATTGTATCCAACTGATACCATTTGGGGTATTGGCTGTGATGCGACTAATGCCGAAGCGGTAGAAAAGGTATTTGCACTGAAAGGAAGAGATAAAAACAAAAGCATGCTCATCCTATTACATAATGATAATCAATTGGCAAGCTACGTTCGAGAAATTCCCGAAGTAGCTTACGAGTTGATTGAGTCTACCGATAGACCTATGACAATTATTTATTCTGGCGCCAAAAATCTAGCTGAAAATGCTATTGCTGAGGACGGAACGATAGGTATCCGTGTGGTGAACCACGTATTTTGTCAACAATTGTTGCAACGCTTTAGAAAACCTATAATTTCTACATCCGCCAACATTAGTGGACAAACTTCAGCTAGCAATTTTGATGAAATTTCGGAAGAAATCAAACAAGCTGTAGATTATATCGTTAAATTTGGTCAGCAAGATCTTTCAAAAGGTAAACCCTCCATCATTATGAAGCTTGATCCTTCTGGAAAATTTGAATTCATTCGTAAATAAATATATACCATGAAAAAATTATTTAGTTTTTTTGTTTGTCTTGTTGCATTGACTACTGCAGTATTAGCGCAAGAAGGTATTGCTCCAGCCAAAGCCGGGGTACAATACGGCAAAGTTATCACGAGTAAAAATGCCATTTCTGTACAAAAATTAGAAAACACATTAAAATCCAAGAAACAATTTTCGGGTAAAATAGAAGGTGAAGTTGTAGGAGTATGTAAGAAAAAAGGATGTTTCTTAACACTGAAAAGAGAAGGTCAAACAGACCCTATCATGGTTCGTTTCAAGGATTACGGATACTTTGTACCAGCGGATCTTGTTGGTAAAACCGTTGTATTGGAAGGAAACGCAAAAGTTAAGAAACTTTCAGTAAAACAGCTACAGCACAATGCAGAAGATGCAGGTAAAAGTGCAGCTGAAATAGCTAAAATTACTAAACCGAAAACTGATATTAACATCGTCGCAGATGGCGTTCTTGTCGTAAAATAGCATTTTAAACAACATTGAGAGAAGGCTGTAGTAATTATTATAGCCTTTTTTCTATTTTTGCACCTATGAATATCTTCAAGACCTATCCTTGTCAGTCTATTAATCTTAAAGGGAAACTATTGACTTTTGATAAACCCATCATCATGGGAATTTTAAATATCACTCCTGATTCTTTTTTTGATGGCGGTAAGCATAACTCTGTTGAAAATGCACTCACACGTGTTGCTCAAATGATAGAAGAAGGTGTTGATATTATCGATATCGGCGCTTATTCATCCCGTCCCGGAGCTCCACTTATTTCCGCACAGGAAGAAATCGACAGAGCTATTCCTGTCATAGAATCGATAAAAAGAAAACACCCCCATATCACTCTATCCATTGATACTTTTAGATCAGATGTAGCGAGAAAAGCAATACAAGCTGGAGCACATATCATAAATGATATCTCTGGTGGAATTTTAGATGATAGCATGTTTCAACTTGTAGCTGAGTTACAAGTACCTTATATTTTAATGCACATGCGCGGTACACCTGAAACTATGCAACACTTGACTGACTATAACGATATAGTAAATGATGTAGCGGTAGATTTGGGCAAAAAAATATCAAAATTGCGTGCACTTGGGGTTAAAGACATTATTCTGGACCCTGGTTATGGATTTGCCAAAACTATGGCACAAAATTATGAATTACTATTACGTGTAAATGAACTCCATTATCATGGGCTTCCAATTTTAGGAGGAATTTCACGTAAATCAATGATATACAAAAAGCTAGAAATTACTCCTCAAGAATCACTCTCTGCAACTACCTCACTAAACACATTACTGTTGGAACGTGGCGTTCAAATTCTTCGTGTCCATGATGTAAAAGAAGCTAAGCAACTTACACAATTATTATTCTAATCCGCTACTCAATGAAGAAAAACAAAGATACACTAACCATAGGTTTTGCACTATTTGCCATGTTCTTTGGAGCAGGAAACCTACTTCTACCTCCATTCATTGGTTTACAAGTTGGGCATCATACCCTAATCACTATTATAGCTTTTGGACTTACTGGAATAATACTGCCATTCCTTGGAATACTTTCTATTGTGAAATCTGGAAATACAATATATGATTTAGGTAATCGTATTCATCCATTACTAGCCCCTATTTTAGGAACAATCATTATGCTTTGTATTGGCCCTCTTATTGCTATTCCAAGAACAGGTGCCACAACTTTTGAGATTGGTATAGCACCTAATTTCCCAAGTTTCAGTCCAATTCTTTTCTCTGCGATATTTTTTGGAATTACATGGGCTTTGAGCATTTCACCATCAAAAGTTGTTGATATCATTGGAAATATCCTAACACCATTATTACTAGTATTGCTTTTTGTATTGATACTAATGGGGGTAATCAATCCAATTGGTGAATATTCTACATCCATATTAAGCACAGCCGAATCCTTCAAATTTGGCTTCGTGGAAGGGTATCAAACAGTTGATATGTTAGCGTCTTTGGTATTTGCAGGAATAATTATTGCTGCTGCACAAAGCAAAGGTTACACAAAATTAGGCGACAAAAGTTCTGTTGTTATTTCTTCAGGTATTATATCTTCCGTGTGTTTAATCTTTATCTATGGAGGATTAGTATATCTCGGGGCAACATCAGGTATTGAAGACAAAGGAATTAGCCGATCAGCATTACTGATTCATATCGCAAAAAGCACATTAGGGGATTATGGAATGATAGCTATAGGAGTATGTATTGCTTTAGCATGCTTAACCACATCGATTGCATTAACTTCTGCGGTAGGATCATTTTTCTCTGAACTGACTGGTGGTAAATTAAGTTATAAAGTTTTGGTAACAGTGTGCTCAATATTTTCTGCAATTTTAGCCATTCTTGGAGTTGACAAAATCATTCAATTCGCTTATCCTCCCCTTACATTTGTCTATCCAATTGCAATTACGCTGGTACTTTATATTATAATTTTTGGAAGTTTTATCAAAAGTAAAGCTCCCTATATTGGAGCATTATTGGCTTCAACTATCGTTGCTTTTATTAGTTTAGGAAGTATGTTGGGCTGGTGGAGTGCAGATCTATACAAACAATTACCCTTTGCTGATGTAGACTTGGGATGGTTGACACCATCAATTATTGGTTTTGTGATTGGTTTAATTATTTCCAAGGCAAAAACCGAATCTATAAAAAGCTAATCCTATACATTTAAATAAAAAGAGCAAAGGTTTTTAATCTTTGCTCTTTTTATTATCTATAACTACCAAATATGGTAATTACCTGACTGTACTTCCTTGCTTAATACTGGAAGTAGGATTTACGAAGTCTAATCTGCCATCAGCATCTTCTGCCATCAAGATCATACCTTGAGATTGAATACCTTTGATTTCGCGAGGCTCTAAGTTTACTAAAATAGAAACCTGTTTACCAACGATATCTTCAGGTGCGAAGAACTCTGCAATACCCGAAACTACTGTACGTTGATCGATACCAGTATCGATCTTCAATTTCAATAATTTCTTGGTTTTAGCTACTTTCTCGGCTTCCAAAATTGTTCCAACACGAATATCCAATTTCATGAAGTCATCAAAAGTAATATTTGGTCTAGCTGGTGCTATTACACTATTAGCCGCAGCATTTGCCGCTTTTGAATCTGCCAATTTTTGTAATTGTGAATCCACTTGTTCATCTGTAATCTTTTCAAATAACATTTGAAATTCACTCAATTGTGTATTTGTAGAGATCAAATCGGGTTGACCAGCATTCTGCCAATCTTGCTGAGGAAAATTTAACATCTCGAATAACTTTGTAGAACTCTTCGGTAAGAATGGCTGTGCCAAAATAGCTAAATTAGCAACAATTTGAGTTGCCACATTCAAGACTGTTTTTACTCTCTCTTCGTCTGTTTTGATTACTTTCCAAGGCTCTTCGTCTGCTAGGTATTTATTACCTAGACGTGCTGCATTCATAAAATGTACTAATGCTTCACGGAAACGATAATCTGATATTGACTTTTCAATTAAAGCAGGATATTTCGCTAATTCACCAAATACAGCATTATCTGTAGCGTTGAACGCCGATCCCATCAACACTTTACCATCAAAATACTTGTGAGAAAGCACCATTACTCGGTTCACAAAATTTCCAAGGATAGCAACAAGTTCATTATTAACACGTGCTTGAAAATCTTTCCATGTAAATTCCGAATCAGAAGTCTCTGGAAGAATAGATGTCAATACATAACGCAATTCATCTTGTTTACCCGGAAATTCTTCTAAATATTCATGCAGCCAAACAGCATGATTACGTGAAGTAGATAATTTATCTCCCTCCAAATTCAAGAACTCATTGGCTGGAACATTATCTGGTAAGATATACTCACCATGTGCATGTAGAATAGCAGGAAAAATAATACAGTGAAAAACAATATTATCCTTACCAATAAAATGAATCAACGTAGATTCATCCTCTGAATTAGCTTGTTTTTTCCAATAATCTTCCCAGTTTTTACCGTTATCGATAGCCCATTGTTTCGTAGCAGAAATATAACCTATCGGCGCATCTAGCCAAACATATAATTTTTTACCCTCAGCCTCTTTCAATGGTACATCTACCCCCCAATCCAAATCACGCGTCATCGAACGAGGCTGCAAGCCTGATTTCAACCAAGATGAACATTGACCAAAAACATTTGACTTCAATACATCTTTCTTACCGTCGATCAACCATTCCTCTAACCACGGTTGGTATTTATCTAATGGCAAATACCAATGTTTTGTTTCTTTTAGAATTGGAGTTTTACCACTTAATGTTGATTTAGGATTTATAAGATCCGTTGGGCTTAATGAAGTTCCGCATTTCTCACATTGATCCCCGTAAGCACCCTCACTCTGACACTGTGGGCAAGTACCCGTAATGTATCTATCTGCTAAAAATTGATGAAATTCTTCATCATAATATTGTTCCGAGAACTTCTCTATGAATTCACCTTTTTCGTACAAATTCAAGAAAAATTCTTGAGACAATTCATGATGAATTGGCTCTGATGTACGGTGATATATATCGAAAGAAATACCAAAGTTTTCGAAAGATTCCTTTATTTGCTTATTATACTTATCAATAACTTCTCTTGGTGTAACTCCCTCTTTTTTAGCACGTATCGTAATCGCAGCACCGTGTTCATCAGACCCACATACATACACTACATCCTTATTGTTTAGTCGCAAAAAGCGCACAAAAATATCGCCCGGAATATATGCCCCGGCTAAGTGACCAATATGTAAAGGACCATTTGCATAAGGCAAAGCCGAAGTAATCGTATAACGTTTTTTAGACAAATTGCTCAATATATTGTATTTTTAAGGTGAAACTTTTAAAAAAATTAGAGTACAAAGATAATTCAATTTGTCCTTAATAAATAAGCCTTACACAAATTATTATTATTAAGTATTCATCTAATTAGTGAACATAAACTAAACACATTAACTGTTTGACAATGAGTATTCCTCCATCGTTAAAAAAGGGTGACAAAATAGCTATAATTTGTCCTGCTAGCTATATATCTTCTGATCTCACAAGAGCCTATGACATTCTTAGAAGTTGGAAATTAGAACCAATAATATTTCCTTCTGTAACCGCACAATACAATCAATTTGCAGGAACAGATGAACTACGGGCACATGATTTTCAAGAAGCGTTAGATAATCGTGAAATAAAAGCAATAATCGCCGGGCGCGGAGGCTATGGTTGCGTTAGAATTATAGATAAAATTGATTTTACTTCGTTCAAAAAAAATCCGAAATGGATAATTGGATTTAGTGATATAACAGCTATACATAGCCATATTCAGAACCAGTTCGAAATACCTACTATTCATGGTCAAATGGTCAAATCCTTTTTGGATGCTACGGCAGAGTCACTCTCTACTTTAAAAGACGCACTGTTTGGACGAAATATAGATATTAAATATTCATATAATGGATATCCAAATCGATCAGGAAATGCTAAAGGAATACTTACTGGAGGAAATCTTGCTTTACTACTAAGTGTTCTCGGTTCAGATTCTGATGTCAATTACGAGAATAAAATACTTTTTATTGAAGATGTAGGAGAGTCTCATTATAATATTGACAGAATGTTATGGACATTAAAACGTGCCAAAAAAATAGACAAGTTAGCTGGACTAATCATAGGTGGATTTACAGACATGAAAGATTCAGATCCTTCGTTTGGGCAACGATACGAAGACATAATAATGGACAAGATACGTCAATTTGACTATCCTGTTGCTTTTGGATTTCCTGCAGGACATATTGAAGACAATCGGGCTTTGATTTTTGGCAAAGAAGTATCGATGAATATATCGAATGACAATATCACGCTAAACTATATATAATAAATTATGAGTCGATCAACTAGTCACATACGCAAAGATATTGGATTATTAATCATAAGAATTGCCATTGGTACTTCTATGTTAGCATTTCACGGCATTCCGAAAATATTGAGAGGTGTAGAAAGTTGGGAAAAAATAGGTTCTGCTATGCATAATATTGGTATAACATTTATGACGCCAGCATGGGGATTTATAGCTATCCTAACAGAAACAATAGGTTCAATATTGATTATTATAGGTTTATTCACACGACCAACAGCAATAGTATTAGCCATCACAATGCTAATAGCATTCATATCACACCTTTCCAAAGGTGACAGTTTTGCAGGATCATCTCACCCTTTAGAGTTAATGTTCATTTTTATCGCACTAGCCATTGCTCGAGCAGGTAAATTTAGCATAGACAAAAAATAAACATATTTTGTCATTTTGATTAGAGTTTTTTGAAAATTCAAAAAACTCTAATTTGATTTTTATTAAATGATTTAGTCATTTAAGAATTGAATAATAAAAAAGCTTTTTCAATAAACCAAAAAACTCAACGAAATACAGATATTGTAATAATATTTGCAAAAATAATAGAGGTTAATTCCTACACTGCATAAGTCCCTACCTTAGTTTCATAAATACAGAAATTATGATCATGGAGCGCATAGAAACAGGGAATAATATAATCGAAAGATCTATAAACCAAATACAAAGTCAGGCACAAAAAGTATATTGGAACTTGACGAATGACGAACTCGCACAACAAACATTAGATCTTAATCAAGGTAAATTAAATGATTTAGGTGCTTTGTGTGTTGAAACTGGGAAATTTACGGGGCGTTCTCCAAAAGATAAATTTATCGTAAAAGATAGTTTAACATCGGATACTATTGATTGGGGCGAAGTTAATATTGCTATATCAAATGATATTTTTGAAAATCTATTTCAAAAAATGACTTCATTTCTTGCGCAAAAAGATATCTGGGCAAGAAAATGTTATGCCGGCGCTGATCCCCAATACAAAATCAATGTTACAGTAATAAATACTAGACCTTGGGCTAATTTATTTTGTAATAATCTATTCATAACACCAACGTCAGATGAGTTAGCTACATTTGAACACGAATGGTTAATCTTACAAGTTCCAGAATTTGAAGCTAATCCAGAAATAGATGGCACTAGATCCTCAAATTTCACTATTGTAAATTTCACAAAAAAAGTAATCTTAATAGGTGGCTCTGCCTATACCGGTGAAATGAAAAAAGGTATTTTCTCTGTATTGAATTTTATACTTCCGCATCAATATGGTGTATTGCCTATGCATTGTTCTGCAAACGAAGGTAAAGACGGTGACGTATCTTTATTTTTCGGTCTGAGTGGCACTGGTAAAACAACACTTTCTGCTGATGCTAATCGTGCCTTAATAGGAGATGATGAACATGGTTGGACAGACAATTCAGTCTTCAATTTTGAAGGTGGTTGTTATGCTAAAGTAGTAGACCTCAGCGCAGAAAAAGAACCAGAAATTTACGGCGCGATAAAACCTGGCGCTTTATTAGAAAATGTAAATTTCTTTGCTGGTACAAATATTGTTGACTTCACAAATACTACATTAACGGAAAATACACGTGTTGCTTACCCTATTGATTATATCCCAAATGCTAAACAACCTTCATTAGGCGCAATCCCAAAAAACATATTTTTCTTGACTTGTGATGCATTTGGAATACTACCTCCAATTTCAAAATTGACAAAAGAACAAGCGATGTATCACTTTATTTCTGGTTATACTGCAAAGGTAGCTGGAACAGAAGTGGGTATTACAGAGCCACAAACTACATTTTCAGCGTGTTTTGGTCGAGTATTCTTACCCTTACATCCTACGCAGTATGCTGAATTATTAGGTAAAAAATTAGAACAACATCCTGAAGTTAATGTTTGGTTAATTAATACAGGATGGACTGGAGGAAAATACGGAGAGGGTAAACGCATGAACTTAAAATACACACGCGCTATGATTAATGCAGCAATGCGCGGCGATTTAGATCATGTGGAATATGTGCCTCATGTAATATTCGGAGTATTGAAACCACAATCATGCCCTGGTGTACCACCAGAGGTTTTAAACCCAAGAACAACTTGGTTGGATACCGAAGCTTATGACAAACAAGCTTTAGCATTAGCTAATTTATTTGTCAATAATTTCAAACAATATGAAGACCAAGCAAGCAAAGAAATTCGTTCAGCTGCTCCAAAAACTTCACTATAATATTAAATAGAAAAGCCTGTACAAATTGTACAGGCTTTTATTCTTTATCATTTATACTTAAACTTAAAACACTTTACTGTGCCAACTTTCAGAAAATGGAATTTTCCATTTTGTCAAAAGCTCTTCTGATGATCCTATCAAATTGTTAAATACAATAGTATCATTTTTAATGATCCCATCTTTGACTAACTTTTCGAAATCATTACGAGATGCTAATTGCACATTATTTTCAACGTCAACATAAGACACGCGCATCCGATTAAAAAAATCTATTCCAAACTTGGATCCTAATGATTTAATAAAGTGTACAGATTTATCAATAGAACATCCAGTTACACCTGCTACTTTTTCATCAACCTCAAGTACTAAAAATAAATTATAAAGAACAGAACTCTTCCCTGCTAAAGCAGAGCCGTGTGCTGTCCAAGAACTTACAAAATCCTGAACCAAAATATTGATTTCATCTACTTCAGAATCCAATAAAAACCGATCAGACTGATAAATCCAAACTGTACTCATAGTATTAATGATTATAATAAGGGGATATCATTATGTAAACAATCACACCAGTAACAGCAACATACAGCCACATGGGGTATGTGATACGTGCTAATTTTTTATGACGTTCGTAAGCACCTGCTATACCACGCACAAAAGTGAACAATACAAAAGGTATGATAATTATTGATAATAAGATATGCGTTATTAAAATAAAGAAATACACATATCTAATCGCGCCCTCACCGCCATAAGACGTAGACACTGATGTCATGTGATAGGCTACATACATCAACAAAAACAATCCCGAACAAACCATACATAGTTTGATTAGGTTTTCATGCAACTTTGTATTTCCTCCTTTTACAGCTGATACCGCCCAAACCAACAATACAGCAGTTAAGCCATTTATAGTCGCATATATTGGGGGTAAAAATGATAACGGCTCTACATCATAACCCATTTTTGGTAAATTAATACCAAACAATGCTGCAACCGCCAAAGGCACAATAATAGATAATGCCCAAATTATACCCTTATACTTTTTTTCTTCTTCAGTCATTGCCATATTACTTCTTTTCTATTTTTAGAGGATTATTACGTGCCTCCTCTACTAATTGTACTTTTATCTCATCTTCCAATCTCTCCATCTCCTTATTTTGGTTCATATCGTAAAAGCCACGAATGCGTCTTTCGGTATCAATCAATAAATAATTATTGCTGAATGTAAATGTAGAATCTTGATTGATATGTGCATCAATCAAAAAATTACTTTGCACATAATTCGTGATAGCCGTATCAGGCTTTACAACAAACCATGTTGATGTATATGGTTTAGCATATACATTTTGAAGTCTCTTTAAATCTTCAACAGATTCATTAGGATTAAGAGAAATTGAATAAAATTTTACTTTATGAATATTCTTAAAACGCTCAACTACCGGCTTCAAACTTGAGATCAAATTTTGAGATAAACCGTCATCATTTGCGGTAAATAAATGAACTACAGAAATTACTGTATCTTCCTTCAAGAAATCAACAGTATCCAAGTCTGCATTTATTAATTTTATCGGAGCAATTTGGTGATAACTCGTATCCGGTCTTTCACGCCCCATCTTACGATTCATCTTACCAGTAAGTACTTTATCTCCATAAATCGGAAGTTTCAAGTATTGATTAGATCCGATTTTATTAAGCGTTATATACAAAAATCCTGGCACTAGTAGTACTATAGCCAGGATTATGATAGTCGATATATTTCTCTTTTTAGAGCTGTTATTCATTACTACTTGTTAGGGAAAATTGCATGTTCTTGAAAATGGTGCAATAAATAATCTCCTTCTACCAACATCAATACAATGAAGTAAATGATGAAAATAAATACAATACCACATGTTACAATAAAGCCAGATTTCTCAAACTTCAAGTGCATAAAGTATGCTACAATATAATATGCTTTCACTAATGTCAATACGATATAAATCGTATTAACTAAAGCTCCTTTTTGTAAAATTCCCCAGTGGTGAACAAAACCTAATGCAATTAAAAATTCTAATGCTGTCAATGCCAACAATACAAAGAATATTTGCCATATCTGTTTTTTGCCCATGCCTTCTCCATGCTCGTGAGCTTCGTGTCCAGCTATATGATCGTGATGTGCCATTTAGATAATAATATAATTAAGTCAACAATTAAACTAGATAGAAGAATGTAAATACGAATACCCACACTAAATCTACAAAGTGCCAGTATAGACCTACTTTTTCAACCATCAAATACGTACCTCTATTCTCAAATGTATTGTTCATTGCCATAAAAAGAATGATAATGTTTAACAAAATACCGATCGAAACGTGGAAACCGTGGAAACCTGTAATCGTAAAGAATAAATTAGAGAACTGTAATGCTGCAGTATAAGAAATATCTTTGGTAAAATAAGGCTGTAGTGCTGCCGCAATAGCATCTGGATCAACTAACCCTGTAGCTGGATTTCTTCCGAACCAAAATCCTTGGTGATGTAAGTGAGACCATTCAATAGCTTGACAGCCTACGAACGCCAAACCACCAATAATCGTCCAGATCATCCATTTAATAACCTCTTGTTTTGAATTACGATGTCCTGCTTCTACGGCTAATACCATTGTCACAGAAGACATAATCAAGATAAAGGTCATGATACCCACGAAAACCAAAGGTTGACCTGACTCAGCAATACCCGGTACAGATTGGAAAATTTTATCCGCATCTATCCACGTAGGTTGAGCAAATTTTTGAGCACCATAATAAATTAAGAATGCCGAAAACGTAAAAGCATCTGATACTAAGAAAAACCACATCATGATTTTTCCATACTCTAAATTCCAAGGTGACTTACCACCAGACCATGGTCCGTCTTTTACCTTATCCAATTGCGATACAGTTGTTGTACTCATTGTTTACTATTATTGATTCAAAAGTAAGAAAACATATATATAAATCCATAAAAGATCTAGAAAATGCCAAAAAATAGCGGCTAGATCCATTCTAAAAACATTGCGATCTGAAGCAATTGGTTTAGCAGCACCAATAAATGCACCAAATAAAACCCAAAGTCCAGCTACAATGTGTGCCAAGTGCAAACCTGTGAAGATATAGATGAATGACTGTGAAGCATTGTTGTTTATAAAATAAACACCCTGTTTAGTCAATGTACTCCAAGATTGCAATTGTAATATAAAAAACACTATACCTAACACGATTGTGATAATTAATAGTATTTTTTGTTTTGCAAGCTGATTTAATTGAGCCGCTTTAACGGCTAAATGCAATGTCAAACTGCTCGCCACTATCACTAGTGTACTGTATATAAACGCTTGTGGCAGTATTGTTTTAATTCCTTTATCTACGCCACTCGCTGTATATACGATAAAACCACTTGAAAGCGCTGCAAACATCATAAACATCCCAATCATGCCCAACCAAAGGTTGAATTTTTGGGCTTTACGTTGCCTGTGTAAATCTTCCAATTTTATTTCGTTAGCTCCCATTTATATTATTTAAAAGGAATAAAATCAAATAGTAATACTAATTGTGTCAATGGTAAATACAAAAACGATATGTACATTACCTTTTTAGCTGTCTCATCTTTTTGTTCGATAAGATGTTGGTAACCAAACCAAGTAAAAGCTAGTCCTCCCAACAAAGAGATTATCGTAAATACCCAACCACCAAATCCGTAATACATAGGTAAAAATCCTACAGGTATCATTATAAGTGCAGATATAAAGATAAACCAAGCTGAGGCTTTATCCTTTTTTAGACTTGGTAACAATTGAATTCCCGCTCGTTTGTAATCTTCATCAGCTACCCAAGCAATAGCCCAATAATGTGGATATTGCCAAAAAAACTGAATCAAAAACAAAATAAAAGGTGTAATAACAATAGCTGATTCACTAACCGAAGCATAAGCTAATCCAAATCCCGATGATTCAAAAGCAGCAAAATAACCTATAAGGGGTGGCAATGCACCAGGTATTGCACCAATGAATACAGCAATTCTAGATTTAGGTTTTAACGGTGTATACACAAAGGCATACAGAAATATAGAAAAAACTGAAAGTAATCCAGCGATAAAATTTAATTGCACAAGTACCAATGTACCCAAAATGCCCATAAACAAACTCAACACTAAAGCCTGACCTGTGGTCATTCTTCCTGCTGGTAATGGGCGATCCATGGTGCGCTTCATCAACTTATCGATATCCTTTTCAATGATTTCATTAAAACCATTAGCTGCTCCTGTTACCAAAAATCCGCCAATCGTCAATAATACCCAATTGACCCACATGATATCACCCTGTTGCTTCGCTCCTATCAAAAATGAAATGGATGCCGAAAACACAACAGTTAACGTTAAACGTAATTTTACAAGTTTGTTAAAATCTGAAATAAAAGTTTTCATTTGACTACTCTTCTCTTTTTCTCACTTAGATAATACTACATTATCTATCTTTTCAGCTTCGTCATCAAAAGCATCAAATAATATTGCGCTCCGAAAAACAAACTTGCAATTACTAAATGTGTCGTCTGTGCAAAAGCTGGAACTGCAAATCTAGCTAATATAATTCCAGACAACATTTGTAATACTACTAATATTAAGATTATCCATGCATATTGACTTTGAATTGACGATTTACTGAATCTGCTCTTCACTAAAAAGAAGAAACACACGGCAACCAATAAAGTCACATAACCTAATATTCTATGGATATCGTAATTAACACCTATAGATTCAATCCATTGAGATCGTTGTATACCATCTGCATTTAGATGATCGATAATCTCTCTGACCTCTGTACCATATACGACTTGAACTAACGTAATAATTAATGATACAATCGCTAATGCCTTAAGACCAGTTGAAGGATAATTCACTAATATCGTCTTATTACGTAATGTCGTAGCTAAATAGAACGTATAAATACTTACTCCTACTATAAATAAAGCTAGCAACATGTGCACTGTAATAATCCACGGCATCAAATTGGTAGATACTACTATAGATCCTAACCATGCCTGAACGATTACAAAGAAAACATTAAGAACGCTCCATACAAAAATGGATGGTTTTGATTTAATATAAATAAAGGAGTAAATGGCGCTGAATAGTAAGGCAAATCCTGCTAAAACACCGACAAGACGATTTATATATTCTGTCCATGTCTTAGCTGCGTTAAACTCTTCATGTTCTAAAATAGATTTATCATGACGAAGTTTATCTGCCATATCAGAGTATCCAAAGAAATCTACAATTTTTGCAAAACGCTGATTCTTTTTAACTCGTCCTTCTATATAATGCTCTTCATAACCTTGAGGTAACTGACTAACATCTGTCGGAGGAATAATTCTATTGAAGCACTTTGGCCAGTCTGGACATCCCATACCCGAACCAGTACTTCGTACAACACCACCAGCGATAATTACAAGGAATAAAGTGATAATAGTAATTCTATTAACATTTATAAATCTCTTCTCACCTGCTGGATACATTACACTCTATTTATAATCTGTCAAAAATCTACAGAGATAGAAGGTAGGTAAAACCTAACCTTCTACTCTATTATTATCTTTATTCCATTGCTCCTGGATACGAATAGCCTCTTCATTTCCTTCGAAATCATGTGGCATATTCGAACTCATAGTTTGCGAGAATGGCGTACTTTGAGGGATAAAATCCTCGTTGTGACCTGGTTTACTGTAGTCATAAGGCCAACGGTATACTGATGGAATTTCACCTGGCCAGTTTCCGTGAATATGCTCTACAGGAGTAGTCCACTCTAAAGTATTTGAGTTCCATGGATTTTGAGTAGCTTTTTTACCTCTACAAATTGAGCCAAAGAAGTTAACTAAAAATGCTAACTGCCCAACACCTGCAATGATTGCTGCCCAAGTAACTAATATATTTACTGAAACCCACTTTTCCATAAATGCGAATTCTGTAAATGCATAGTAACGACGAGGCACACCATCAATACCCATAAAGTGCATCGGGAAGAATACCAAGTATGCTCCAATAAATGTTAACCAGAAGTGGAAATAACCTAACTTCTCGTTCATCATTCTACCGAACATTTTAGGATACCAGTGATAAACACCACACAACATACCAAAAATAGATGCTGATCCCATTACTAAGTGAAAGTGAGCTACTACAAAATAAGTATCATGTAAGTTGATATCTAATGCTGCATTACCTAAGAACAAACCTGTCAAACCGCCTGATATAAAGAATGATACCATACCGATAGCAAACATCATCGCTGGAGTGAAACGAATGTTACCTCTCCATAATGTAGCCATATAGTTAAATGATTTTACAGCTGAAGGAACAGCAATAATCAATGTTGTAATCATGAATACTCCTCCTAAGAAAGGATTCATACCCGTCACGAACATATGGTGACCCCAAACGATGAATGACAACACCGTGATACCTACTAGAGAGTAAACCATCGCATGGTAACCAAAGATAGGCTTACGTGAGTTTGTAGAAATAACTTCTGAAGTCAAACCTAATGCAGGCATTACTACAATGTATACCTCAGGGTGACCTAAGAACCAGAATAAATGTTGGAACAAGATTGGTGAACCACCTTCATTTGGTAAAATTTGACCTTGAACAACTAAATCAGACAAGTAGAAAGATGTACCTGCAGAACGATCGAAGATCAATAATACTACCGCAGAAACTAATACTGGGAAAGATAATAAACCTACTATAGCTGTTAAGAAGAATGACCAAATAGTTAATGGCATTTTCCAAAGATCCATTCCTTTAGTACGCATATTCAATATCGTAGAGATGTAGTTAACACCACCTAATACTTGAGATACGATAAATAAAGTCATTGAAGCTAACCACATAGTCATACCCAATCCAGAACCTGCAATAGCAGTTGGCACGGCTGATAGTGGTGGATAAATTGTCCATCCTGGAGATGCTGGACCACTTTCGATAAAGAAAGATGCGATCATGATAACACATGCTACAAAGAAGAACCAGTATGATAACATGTTCATCAATGGAGATGCCATATCTCTTGCACCGATTTGATAAGGAATCAATAAGTTACTAAATGTACCAGACAAACCTGCTGTCAATACAAAGAAAACCATCATTGTACCGTGGATAGTAACCAAAGACAAGAAGAAATCTGGTCTTATACGACCTCCTTCTGCCCATTTACCCAAGAATACTTCCAATATTGGAAACTCTTTATCCGGCCAAGCTAATTGAATACGGAACAAAAGAGATAATAACATGGCAAAAACTGCCATAATGATACCTGTGATCAAGAATTGCTTCGCAATCATCTTGTGATCCTGACTAAATATGTACTTAGTTAGGAACGTCTCATGGTGATGACCATGTGCATCATGATGAGCTGCGTCGTGTGATAAAACTGTACTTGACATATTATTTTATAAAAATCTTTTATAATTAATTTACTGAAGCTGTTTTCACACCTTCTGATACATTGTTACTAGCGAACTCCTTTTGCAAATCTTCAGTGAAGTATTTACCTTGTGTAGCTAACCACTCTTTATATTCAGCCTCTGTAACAACAATAACTTTCTTACCCATATTCCAGTGACCTTCACCACAGATTTTATTACATAACATAATGAAATCATATTTTGGATCGTTCATTCTATCACGCATTTCTTCTGTAGTCACCGTAGGTGTAAACTGGAAGTAGTTCGTCATACCTGGTACAGCGTTAATTTGTACACGGAAATCAGGAATATAGAATGAGTGGATAATATCTTTAGATAAAATATGGAAACGTACTGATTTATTTACTGGTATTACAATATCTTGAGGTTGCAAATCATCCCAAGAAGATTTGTCTTTAAAGTCAATACCGTAAGGGTTAGTAGGTGTAGTTAATTTGTAATTACGTTTACCTATTTCGCCATCATTACCTGGATATCTAATACTCCATTTAAATTGTTCCGCTAATACTTCAACTTGAATAGCTGATTTTTGCAATTCTTCTGGAACATTCGTGATGGATCTCCATGTAAAGAAACCAAACAATACCAAAACTGTCAACACAATTGCTGGAACAATTGTCCACAACTTTTCGATAGCATCGTTATGTGGATAATAATATGCTTGACGTTTAGCTTTAGCTCTGTATACGTATGTGAATACAAACAATACAGCATGCGTCAATACTAATACTACAGTAGTAATTACTAATGTAATAATAAACATGCGATCAATTTCTTGACCATGTTCAGTCGCAGCATCTCTCCATGACCAGCTTCCCCACACTACATAAGAATAGTATACAAAAGCAAAGAAAACAACTAAGAAAACAAGGAACAATGCAGCTTGTAAATTATTATTACCGTACTCATTGTATTTACCATTCATTTTTCTAGTTAATACATAGACTGAATGAATTTTTCCAATTACAGCAATTATTGTACAGATAACTAAGAACAATAATACATAGTAAAAGAAGTTTTTATAGACCTGAGGGTCTATCGTTTTTACCTCTTCAACTTTAGCCGTTGCTGTAGTTGCAGTGCTTGCATCAGAAGCTGCTGCTGCCACAGTAGCAGCAGTATCAGCAGGAGCTGCCGCACTATCAACAGTTGCCGCAGCAGCAGGAGCTGTAGCTACCGCTGTTGTGTCAACTACTGTCGAATCACTCTGCATTGCCATTACTGGCGCTGCAAAAAATAAGCTGATTATAAGTAGTAAACCCGCTATGGATTTAAACCCGTTATTAATTTTTAAATTCATTTCTTATATAACGTTTGAACGTAACTTCTATCAATTCAATATTAAATCTGATGGTTTAAGCTTTCATCAAGGAACGGATGATGCTTAGGAGCCAACGGATGTTTGCTAATTTTATTCATTACTAAGAAAGTAAATAAACCTGCAAAACCTATTGCTGTACCAATTTCGATTAATCCAAAACCTCTATCTGTCTCTACTGTACCAGGCATAATCATAATATAGTAGTCCAACCAGTGACCACACAATAATAATATTGCAACGAACAACATCATGTTTTGCTTACGTTTAGCATCTCTATCCACTAATAACAATAATGGAGCTAAGAAATTAATAATAATACTCAACCAAAACCATGGTTTGTATTCTGGTTCCCAGCGCTTGTAGAAGTAAACTGTCTCCTCAGGGATGTTAGAATACCAAATTAACATGAATTGAGCAAACCAAACATATGTCCAGAAAATAGAGAAACCAAACATTAACTTACCTAAGTCATGTAAGTGATTCTCATTTACCCAAGCCATGTAACCACCTTTTTTCAATAATATTAAGATAACAGTCACTACTGATATACCACTAACCCACATTGCTGCGAAATTGTACCATCCGAACATTGTAGAGAACCAGTGTGCCTCTAATGACATGATCGTATCAAATGACCAAATAGGTGTTGTGAAACCAAATATTACTAAGAAAATAGCTGATAATTTAAAGCTTTGTTTGTATGAAGAAAGACCTCCTTCTAGATCTTCTTTGTAAGACAATTTAGCTAAGATGAATGCAAAAATACTGTAACATCCCATGAACAAGATTTGACGTATAAAGAATCCTGGAATATTCAAGAATGCTTCTTTACCTGCTACCAATTTATCATAGTTAGCGTGATTAGGGTCAAATAATGTTGGATCTGTCCAGTGGTGATATAAAGTATGTGTATAAATACCACCTGCTGCAATGATCAATAAAACCACTGATGCAATAGGTAATATAGAAGCCATAGCCTGAGGAATACGAATTAAACCTGCTGACCAACCTGACTGAGTTACCATTTGTAAGGCAATAAAGAATGCTCCTGCCGCACATACGCAAGCAAAATAATATCCCATCAATAGTAGATTGGCGAAAGTTCGCATTGTATCACCTGTGTATAAACCATATCCTATGGCAGCAACACCTAATACAATAGCAACCAAGCTAACAATCTTCGCTGTACCAGCAAAAGTATATTGCTCGCTGAAATTATAATCGTGATGATGATTGTGAGTTCCCATTTATTTAATTGATGTTAGATTATTTCTTTTGTAATTCTTGAACATACATAACTACTTTCCAACGCTCTTCTGGATTCAATTGAGACGCATGTGATCCCATTGTATTCAAACCGTAGTAAATAGTATGATAAATTTTTCCTGCAGACAAATCTGCCATTAAACCACCTCTTGAAGAGTTTGCTGCCGCTGATCTTCCATATGCTGGTGGATTAGGGAAGTTTTCTAACTGACGCGTACCTCTAGAATCCGTTACCGAACGATCTTTAGTGATTGTACCATCACCTTTACCTTCCTTACCATGACATACAGCACAATTTACTAAGTATAAGTGTTGACCTTCTGCTAGATTTTGCTCGTTAACAGCTACTGGGTTAGTCAACTCAACGCCTGCTCTTGTATAATCTTCAGGTGTATTTACATACTCTGAATTAAATTTCTCATATCCTTGAGGTAAAGTACCTGCAGGGGGAGTTTGCGCTGTTTGTTTATTTGCAAAATTATTATTTGGTTGATCGGGATTGTAAGCTAAAGGATCATACATATTACGCGAAAATTCCAAACCAGTGCTTCGTGTAGTTCCGTCTCCACAAGCTGTAGTTACTGCTGCAAATGCTACAGCCGCACATACTGCATTAAGAAAATTCTTCTTATTCATAACTAACATATTTTCTTTCATTGTATTTAACTTCTACTGCACCAGCTTCTTTCAATAAAGAATCAATTAAAGCGTGATCAGTATTTTCACGTGCGTCTACTGCCAAAATAAAACGATCATCTGTCGCTCTTAAGTCCATCACGCGTGGTGCGCGTCCCGGAAATAAGTGATTGCGATAGAAAAAAGTAGCTACCATACCCAAAGCACACAATAAAATTGTAACCTCAAAAGTAACTGGTACAAAGTTAGGCAAAGGCATCGAAGGCTTACCACCAATATTCATCGGCCAATCATAAGACATCGTGTAAAACAATAAACTAAATCCTAACAAGAATCCTAAACAACCGAAACAAAATGCTGCTATAGGTAATCTAGATGGTTTTACTCCTAACTTTGCCTCTATACCGTGAATCGGCATAGGGGTGTAACAGTCATATATACTGATATTATTTGCTTGCAATTTATCTATCCCGTGCATCATTTCATCAGGATCCGCAAAACTTCCTACTATATATTTTGTATTGCTCATTGCTCTTATTTTTTACGTAAAGCGTTAATTTCTTCTTCAGTTACCGAATCGTATTTCCTTAATGAATTTTTAAAGAATTCAACTTGATCATCAGGGAAAGCACCTTCTTGAATAAGTTTAGTTTTATGTTGTAAACTTGAACTTTTCAATAATAATTTCACTTCCGCTATAGCTATACCTGGCAAGAAACGCAAGAATAACAAGAAAAGTGTAAAGAATAGACCAATAGATCCTACAAAGATACCTACGTCAACCCATGTAGGGTAAAACATTGCCCATGAAGATGGTAAATAATCACGGTGTAATGATGTAACGATAATTACAAATCGCTCAAACCACATTCCGATATTTACGATAATAGACAACACCCATGAGATAGGAATACTTGTACGAATTTTCTTGAACCAGAATAACTGAGGTGAAATCACGTTACATGTCATCATCGCCCAATAAGCCCAAGCATAAGGACCCGCTACACGATTTGCAAACGCATACATTTCATACTCTGAACCTGAGTACCACGCAATGAATAACTCTGTCAAATAAGCAACACCTACAATAGAACCAGTTACCATGATGATTTTATTCATCGCTTCGATATGGAACATTGTAATATAATGCTCAAAGTTCATCACTTTACGTAAGATTAATAATAACGTCTGTACCATCGCAAAACCCGAGAAAATCGCTCCTGCCACGAAATATGGAGGGAAGATAGTTGTATGCCATCCTGGAATTACTGAGGTAGCAAAGTCCATCGATACGATCGTGTGTACAGATAATACAAGTGGTGTAGAAATACCAGCTAAAATTAATGAGATAATCTCAAAACGCTGCCAAGTTTTTACTGAACCATTCCATCCAAATGAGAAGATAGAATAGATTCTTTTTCTCAATCCGCTAGCACGGTCACGTACTGATGCAATATCTGGTAATAAACCACAGTACCAGAAAACTAATGATACCGTGAAATATGTAGAGATTGCAAAAGCATCCCATACTAATGGTGAGTTGAAGTTTACCCAAAGAGATCCAAATTGATTTGGAAGAGGGAAAATCCAATATGCTAACCAAGGACGTCCCATGTGCGCTACAACGTAAGTTGCTGCACAAATAACGGCGAAGATTGTCATCGCCTCCGCTGAACGGTTGATTGAATTACGCCAGTTTTGGCGGAAAATTAATAATACTGCTGAAATTAGTGTTCCGGCGTGACCGATACCTACCCACCATACGAAGTCGGTAATATCCCATGCCCAACCTACTGTTTTGTTTAGACCCCAAGCACCGATACCCGTCCAAAACGTGTATCCAACGCTGATAACCCATAACATAGCTCCACATACGGCTACGATAAATCCAATCCACCAAGCTTTGTTGGGTTTATTTTCAACTGGTAATAAGATATCATCCGTAATTTGTGCATACGTGATGTCCTTACCGGTCATTAATGGTTCTCTTAATATTGATTCGTTATGCGATGACATAGTTGTTTTATTTCAAATAAAGAATAAAATTATGCTTCAAATGTGTTTCTAACCTTAGTCATGTAACCGATATTCGGTTGTACATTGATCTCTTCTAACACATAGTAAACACGCTCATTGCGTAATGCTTTTGACACCTCTGATTCTGGATCGTTCGCATCACCGAAGATAATAGCGTTTGCCGAACATGCTGCTTGACAAGCCATTTTAACATCTCCGTCTACCAACTTACGGTTTTCCATTTTTGCTTTCAATTTACCACCTTGAATACGTTGGATACACATTGAACATTTCTCCATCACCCCACGAGAACGTGTTGTTACATCTGGATTCAATACTAATTGTGTGAACTCGTTGTTCAAATAGTTATCAAAGCGTGAATCATTCCAGTAGTTGAACCAGTTGAAACGACGTACTTTATATGGACAGTTGTTCGCACAGTAACGAGTACCGAAACATCTGTTGTAAGCCATGTGGTTAAGACCCTCAGAAGAGTGAACTGTAGCTAATACAGGACATACAGTCTCACAAGGTGCATGCTCACAGTGTTGACACAACATTGGCTGGTGAACTACTGTTACATTTTCGAAGTCTTGAATATCAGCAATATCGTTCTCTTTCGTGAACTTAGTACCGTTTTCTTCAATTGTGTAGTAACGATCAATACGTAACCAGTGCATTTCACGACGACGACGAACCTCATCACGTCCTACAACTGGAATATTATTTTCTACGTTACATGCTACGATACATGAACCACAACCTGTACATGCATTCAAATCGATAGCCATTACCCACTTGTGACCTGGCTGCTCAAATTTATTCCACAAATCGTAAGTTTTGTGTGTATCAGCAAAACGTCCAGACGCTGAGTTAGGATCTTTTTGATATTGAGCAAAAGTAGTCTCACGAATGATATTACGTCCCTCAATAGTATGATGCGTTTGCGTTTGAGCTAATTCATAAGTACCAGATACTTTTGATACCGACGCTTTAGCGGCAAGTTGAACTGTACCATTGATTATTGAACCTAATGGATACGCATTTTGACCTACATTGTTACCAGCTTTACCTACCGCAGTACGACCGTAACCAACAGCTACAGAAACTGTACCCATTGCTTGACCTGGTTGTAAAACAACTGGCAATTCAATAGATTTTCCGTTTGCCTCAACTTTCACTTTACCATTTTCACCTAAACCTAATTGCTCAGCAAATTTAGGGTTGATAGCAGCATAGTTGTCCCAAGTAACTTTCGACACTGGATCAGGCAATTCTTGCAAGTATGCGTTGTTCGCGTAACGGCCATCGCGTAATGTAGTAGATTCGTATAATTTCAATTCTACATCACCAGCAATTTTCTTCGAATCAGCTACAATAGAAGAAGCTACAGAAGTAACATCTACATTAGCTATATACGCTGAACCTGTTGTTGAGCCTTTGAAAACAAAACCTGCTTGTAATACTTCTTTCCAAGCCTTTCCAGAACCAGCTAAAATACTAACCTCCCAATTTTGTTTTACGAAGTCGTAAATACTTGTTGTATCACCAGCCCATACTAAGAAACTTTGTTCAGCTTGACGAGTGTTATAAATTGGATTGATAGTAGGTTGAACAATTGTAAATAATCCTTCTTTCGCTGATGAATCACCCCAAGACTCTAAATAATTAGGAACAGGAGCAATAGCTTTCAATAAAGAAGCTGTCTCATCTTTACGATCTGCGAATGACAATGTGAATTCAACTTTTTCAATAGCTGATTTTACATCTTCTGCATTAAAGTAATTGTAAACTGGATTACTATTCAAGAATAATGCAACCCCTACTTGACCAGCTTTAGCAGCAGTTAGGAATTGTTGGAATGCAGCATCCGAACCTTGGTATTGTTTAGAGTAGTTATCTAAATCGATAATTGCGCCATAAGCACCTAATTGTGTATTGATAGCATTTACTAATGATTGAATGTTTACATCATTCGCTCCAGCTACTACAACCGCTGCACCTTTAGAAGCAACTAATTCTTTAGCTACTAACTTGATAGCAGTTTGTGCTTTAGCATTAGTAGTACCGCCCGTTACAGATTGACCTGAAATTTCATTGTATAATGAAATCAACACAGCTCCTTCTTCCGAAGGCTTTATAGCGATACGTACATCTGCATTCGACCCAGTCATTGATAAACCAGACTCGAATTGGATATGACGTGACATTTTACCATTTTTCAATGATTTGTAGTCACGATTTTTGATATAATCTTGTGAATGTTCTTCACCTGACAACCACGAACCTAAGAAATCCGCAGCTACTGAAACCACCACTTGTGCCTTACCGAAGTTGTAAGAAGGAATTACAGCTTTGCCAAATGTATTTTTGTTAGCCTCTATAATACCACTATAAGAAACTGGATCTACCTGCACCAAAGTAGCAGTAGGATATTTTGCAGTTAATTTAGCGATAGAAGCTAAAGTTGATGGAGAATTAACTGTAGTCGATACGATAGCAATTTGTTTGCCAGCTTGAGCAGCTTTATTTAAAGCAGCAATTACTGTGCTATCTAATTTAGACCATTCTACATCTTTACCATCTAATTGTGGATTTTGTAATTTAGACATATCGTATAAATCCAACACTGAAGCTGATGTAGTAGCATCAGTACCTTGATTTAATCCGACACCGTTAGGGTTCGCCTCAATAAAAATAGGACGACCTTCGCGAGTTTTTACTAAAATACTTTGTCCGTTGAATGATGAAGCGTAATAGTTAGGAATACCAGGAGTAATTTCCTCTGGCTTAATTACATAAGGAACAGCTTTGTGCACCGGTGTACGGTTACACGCTGCCAATGTAACAGCTCCCAAACCAAAACCTAAAGCCTTTAAGAAATCACGACGTGGAGTTCTTGTACTTAAGCCTGCTTCGTTTAATACATCTTCTACAGGAATAGGCTCAGCAAACTCACTCTTGCTATTCTCAACGAAAGCAGGAGTTTGATTTAACTCTTCTAAACCTTTCCAATATTTTTTATTGCTATCCATTTAAGCTGTATATAAGATTGCGTTTTCCTAATTAATTATTAATAGTGACACTTACCACACTCTAATCCACCGATCATCGCAGCAGTCATCTTCTCTCCTTTTTTCAATTTCTCGTGCGCCTCGATTAACTGATCGTAATATTTATTATCAGTATTAACCTCAGTAGTCTTGTGACAATCCACACACCATTTCATGGTCAATGGAGAATATTGATAAACCTCTTCCATTGTCTCTATAGGACCGTGACAAGTTTGACACTCTAAACCAGCTACACTAACGTGTTGTGAGTGATTGAAATAAGCGAAATCAGGTAAGTTGTGGATTCTAACCCACTCAATAGGACGAGGGTTATTACCGTACTCACGTGTATCTGGATTGTAATCCACCGCACGGTATAATTTCAAGATTTCTGGAGAAATCTCACCATCATAATGATCTGCAGCAGTCACTGTATTATGACAGTTCATACACACGTTTGCCGAAGGAATTGACGCATTCTTTGATTTATATGCACCACCGTGACAATATTGACAATCAATTTGATTCACACCTGCGTGAATTTGATGCGAGAATTTAATAGGTTGGACTGGCTTATATCCAGTATGTACACCTACATTCCACATTGTTTGCCATCCTAAAACAGCCAACAAACCAACAACCATCAAAGCAGTGAAACCAACTAACTTTTTGTTTTTCAAGAATTTCTGAGCAAACCTTACTTTACCAGACTCTTCGTAAGCTTCATTTCGAACCTTAGCAGCTTCAATTGCAGCAGCATTATTAGTGATAACTTTTTCTAAAGTCTTAATTACACGACTCAAGATAACTATCACACCAATAGCCAACAATAAAATTGCTGCAACACCAAGAATCATCAAGTTGTTTGCATCTGAACTAGCAGCAGCACCCTGAGCACCACCTTTATCAGCAGCACCAGCAGCAGCTTTCGCCTCCTCCTCCTTCACATAAGCAATGATACCTTTAATTTGATCATCTGAAAACTGTGTAAAAGCAGGCATTGCTACTTTATTCCATTCTTCAAAAATTTGATTAGCTACAGGATCACCAGAAGCAATCATAGCACCTGAATTTTTAATCCATTTCACCAACCACTCTTCTGAATGTCTTTCTGACATACCCGCTAATGCAGGCCCAGTCATCTTTCTGTCTACTTTGTGACAAGCAGTACAGTTCGCCTTAAATAACGCCGCCCCTTCCTTAGCATCCTGCGCATTCGACGACATCGTAACAGCAAATAACAATACCAAACTAACTGATATTGACTTCGCGAATCTTCCCAATACGGATGAGATATTTCTCATATTTAGCACTTTATACTATTTATTTATGAATATAAAAATTACTTTATGTACTGTTTAAAGGGTTCTCACCCATCAAACAATGCACAAAAGTATAACTTTATAAGCAATCCCTGACAATTTAATGACGCAAATTATCAATTTAAAATCATTCTAAATAACTTCATTTGTTCGTGTTTTAGAGATTTAAAGGCGCTATTCAGATAGTTTACTGTACGTTTATGTATTCTAATAACAATGAAATATCCTTGGAAACTTTTTTTTATTTCGTTTGTCATTTATTTTACATTAAAATACAGATACATTTATGATTTTGTTTCGATTATTTATAATTAAATCACTGGCATTCCTATTTATATTAAATACATCTTGCCAACACCATAAAAAACAAACATCGACATCGTTCAATAAAACTAATATGGACACATCAAACTACAACAAACTAACAGCAGAAGAAGAATACGTCATTTTGCACAAAGGAACTGAGCGACCTTTTACTGGTGAGCTATTAGAAAACAAAGAAAAAGGAACATACCTCTGTAAAAGATGTGATGCACCGCTTTATAGTTCGGAAGATAAATTTGAATCGCATTGTGGATGGCCCAGCTTTGATGATGAAATCCCTGGTGCAATCAGAAAAGAAACTGATGCAGATGGCAGACGTGTAGAAATACTATGCAACAAATGCGGAGGTCATCTAGGTCACGTGTTCACAGGAGAAAGATTCACCGCTAAGAACACTAGACACTGTGTTAATTCTTTATCTATGAAATTTGTTCCAGCAGGAAAATAAACTATCTCGCGATCAATTTACATGGGATAACCACATGCTCATTCTTCTCTAATTTACCATTGATTTGATTGACGAGTAAACGAACAACTTGTTGCGCTATTTCTTGGATGTTCTGAGAAATAGCGGATACGGGCGGATCCACCAAGCCAAAAGCTGAGTTTTCATCAAAAGAGATCAATTTATCTACATTTAATTTATATTCTTTAATTGCTTTAAGACCATTTATAGCCAAATAGTTTGTAGCAAACAGAATAGCATCCAACTTATTAACTGAGATAAAATCATGCAACTGCGAAACAACTTCTTCTTCCTCTAAGGCTGGATTAATTTTTTTGACCAATAAATCCATACCCACATTATCTACCGCTTTCATGTACCCTTCAAGACGCCCCTTCATTTGCGACTGGGTACTTATCGTAGTCACAAATCCTATTCGCTTTGCACTTTTTTGTTCCAATAAATACATTGTGCCCTGATAAGCTCCCTCAACATTCTCTGTCATGACAGTATGTGTATCTACATCGGGCAATGGTCTATCAAACAAAACAACAGGAACAGCACTTTTAATTAAATTATTTATAACATCACTCAACCCTTCTGTAGGTGCAATAATAAATCCATCAATCTGACGATCGTAAAATAATTGAATTAATTCCTTCGCCCGCTTCTCGTCATTTTTCATACTACAGTAGATAATATGGTAACCGTGATCATAAGCGAATTTTTCAATATGATCTGCAATATTTGCAAAAAATGGATTGGAAATATCCTCAACCAAAAGTCCAATACTTTTTGACTTACCAGTTCGAAGACTCTTAGCTAATTGATTGGGCTTATAATCGACTTTCTTTACATAATCCAAAACTCTCTTAGTTAATGCCTCGCTTATTCGCTTTTCTTTTGCCTTACCATTTAGGATAAAAGAAACCGTCGTCACTGAGACACCAAGATTGTTTGCAATATCACTTATAGAAAGTCTTTTTTTCATTTTGCTAATTATTGATCTGTATAGATTCTTCTAAACTAATCAATTCTAACAAATTTTATGAAATAAAATGATGTTATATTTGCTAAAAGGTTTTATCTTACAAAATATTTCATAAACTTAAAATACAAACTCCATTATGAGAACGATATTTAAAACAGTTTTAGCTGTATTTGTATCCATTTCTTCCTCTTCGCTATTTGCGCAACACAAAGATTTCACTCAATTTGTTAATCCATATATTGGATCAGCAGGCCATGGACATGTCTTTGTGGGAGCCAACGTGCCAAATGGCGCGGTACAACTTGGTCCCTCTCAAATCTCACAAACGTGGGACAAATTCAATGGATGGGACTGGTGTAGCGGATACAATTATAAGAGTGAAGAAATATTAGGATTTACACACACACACCTGAGCGGAACTGGAATTGGAGATCTAAATGACATATTAATACTTCCTGCGAACGGAAAACAGCACATTCAACAAGCACCATTCAATAAAATGAATGAAGGCTATGGCTCCAAGATCAGTAAACAAAACGAATCCGTCTCACCTGGCTATTACAAAGTATTATTAGAAGATTATAATATTCTAGCAGAGCTCACTTCATCAGAACGTGTAGGCTATCACAAATACACATTTAATAAGAAAGACAACCCACATCTAGTGATTGATCTATCATTCAAGATGAATTGGGACAAACCAACAGAAACTTATCTAAAGTTAGTCAATGATTCGACGATTGTTGGATATAGATTTTCAACAGGATGGGCAAATGACCAAAAAGTTTACTTCGCTATAAAGTCAAACACAAAATTTAAAAAAGTAGATTTTTATAATGACAGCACTGCAGTTTTAGGGTATCATGTCGCCAAAGGTCAAAATATAAAGGCGATACTCGCTATCGACCCTACAAACCCAGTAGAACTTAAAGTTGGCTTATCCCCCGTTAGTACCAAGAATGCATTAGAAAATATAGCTACCGAAATACCATATTGGGATTTTGAAACAGCAAAGAATAAGGCAAAAGAAAAATGGAATGATGTATTGGGCAAAATAGATTTTAAAGCTGATGACAATACAAAAACTATTTTCTACACCGCATTTTACCACTCTTACTTTGCACCTACAATATTTAGCGATGTCAATGGTGACTATATGGGCACAGATAAGCAAGTATACAACGATAAACAACATCAAAACTACACAGTATTTTCGCTATGGGATACGTATAGAGCGTTACATCCATTAATGACGATCCTAGAAGACAAAAAAAGCAAAGATTTCGTGAGTTCTATGTTAAAGATATATCAACAACAAGGGAAGCTTCCGGTATGGCACCTTTGGGCTAACGAAACCAATACAATGGTCGGTCTACCGGCAATTCCAGTAATTGCAGACGCTATATTAAAAGGTATAATTGATGAAAATGAAATTGAATTAGCCTATGAAGCAATCAAAAGTACTGCAATGGGCCATGATAACGGGCTTAAGTATGTACGCGATTTAAAACATATTCCGATTGAGCATATGGACCATGAATCAGTAGCTTGGGCTTTGGAATACGCTATCGCTGACTTCGGGGCTTATCAAGCAGCTAAGTTTTTAGGGAAAACAACGGATGCAGAATATTTTGAAAAACGCTATAAACTATATGAGCAATATTTTGATCAAGAAATGGGGCATTTTGTCGGCCGTCATGAGAATGGCAATTTCAGAAGACCATTTGACCCATTAATGGCTAAACATAGAGCAAACGATTATTGTGAAGGTAACGCTTGGCAATATACATGGTTAGTGCCTCAGGATGTTCATGGGTTAATTAGCTTATTTGGTGGAGATAAACAATTTTTGAAAAAACTAGATGAATTCATCGCCTTACCAGAGCATCTTGATGACGCATCTCCTGATATCTCTGGGATGATAGGTCAATATGCTCAAGGAAATGAACCTAATCATCATGTACCATACCTCTATGCTTATGCTGGTGAACAATGGAAAGGAGCTGCTTTAGTTCATAAAGCAATGACAAAATATTACACAAACGAACCTGCAGGATTATGTGGCAACGATGATGCTGGTCAAATGAGCGCTTGGTACGTATTCTCATCAATGGGAATTTATCCCGCAAATCCTATGGATGGGAAATATATTTTTGGTTCACCACTCATGGAAGAAGCCTCCATACAATTGCCTAACGGAAAGACCTTCCATATTAAGGTTAAAAACTATGGAAAAAACAATATTTATGTAAACAAAGCTACCTTAAACGGTAAAAATCACTCAAACACTTATATCACACACAACGATATACTAAATGGTGGAGAATTAATTTTTGAGATGTCTGCCAAACCAAACAAAAAGTTTGGTGCAAACAAGACATTTCGTCCTTAAATACTGCCATATTAGCATCGGCACGTTAATTGCCTAATCTTTGGTATAATTAAAAAAACAGAAAGGATTTAATAATGAGTGAATTCAATAATAACATCAGCATCCAAGATATCAACGATAATAATGGTACTGATTATTACAATAACTTTAGACAAAAATTGATAGATGTCGAACAATTCCCGTCTATCTATACATTTAAATTCATTATCCCAACAGATACAGATAAAAAAGCAGAGGTAGAAAAAATATTTGAACATCCAAGTACAAAAATCTCTACAAAAGAGTCTTCAACTGGAAAATACAATTCATTAACCGTTGAAACATTTGTACAGTCTGCTGATGAAGTAATCGACTATTACAAAAAAGTATCAACCATAGAAAAGGTAATTATGCTGTAAAATAAAAATGGCTTTCCAACTGGAAAGCCATTTTTATTTAAAATCACCTCAATGACATTAAGCTTCTACTTCTTCTGAAGCAAATTCTTCATACAGTGCAGAATAACCTTCGTAGTCATCAATAGCATTTGGAGAAAATACACGAATGTTTTGTTCTTCTACGAATTTCAACACATCGGCATTCAAATTCTCATCTGCCTTCACTACGATGTCCGTGTACGTCAATGCACCTTTGTAAACATCGGCATAACTTCCCGACCCATACACTGCTGCATCTTCAGCACTTACATCTTCTTGCGCTGCCATTTCACCATACTTTGATGTTAATGTATCCTGACCGAAGTCAGTATCCTCATTGAATAAGGAATAAAACACTTTTGCATCTTTGAAAGTAGGATCATCGTGATATACTTTTTTCAAGTACATAGGAATCATAGCGGTAAACCAACCATGACAGTGAACTACATCTGGAGACCAGCCTAATTTCTTAACGGTCTCTAATGCACCTTTACAGAAGAACAATGAACGCTCATTGTTATCTTCAAAGAACTTTCCACTTTCATCTCTAAACACTTTCTTGCGTTGGAAATACTCCTCATTATCTAAGAAATAAACCTGCATACGTGCTGCTGGCAATGATGCTACTTTAATGATTAATGGATTATCGTTATTATCCACCACAATATTCATTCCCGACAACCTTATCACCTCGTGTAGACGATTTCTGCGCTCATTAATATTACCAAAACGCGGCATTAGAATTCGGATTTCGAATCCCTTTTCTTGCATCGCTTGTGGTAGTTGGCGTGTTATTTCAGAAATTTTACTTATCTCAAGGAAAGGCGACATCTCGTGGGTAATAAACAATATTTTCGTTTTAGCCATCTCCAATCGTTTTTTTTATTATTTGAATAGTAAAATCGGTCTACAAAGATACGAATAATAAACAAATTTTACAATTCTTTGGAATTTATACCTTTCTAATTACAAATTTATTATGCAATTTTGCCCCCTATTTTAGCCACATAGAAATGGAGATTTTCAATACTAAAAAAGCACTTAGTGAGTACTTAAGCTTAGCACGTAAACAGCACAAGAAAATAGCTTTAACACCTACAATGGGCGCACTTCACGAGGGCCATATCTCTTTAATTTTGGAGGGCAAAAAACATGCTGACATCGTGGTATGTAGCATCTTTGTAAACCCTACACAATTCAACGATCCAAAGGACTTAGAAAAATACCCTAGACCGATAGAAAAAGATATAGAATTACTAAAAAAAGAAGGTTGTGACATTCTTTTTCTTCCATCTGTAGAGGAGATGTACCCTGATGCAAATGAGCAGTGGCACATTGACCTAGGTCGACTAGAACAAATATGGGAGGGTGCTCAACGCCCCGGACATTTCCAAGGCGTAACACAAATAGTATACAAACTATTCAATCTAGTCAATCCTGACGTAGCATGCTTTGGACAAAAAGATTTTCAGCAGGTAATGGTGGTTCAAAAGATGATTGATATCCAAAATTTGAATATTCAACTTATCATCTGTCCCATTATTCGCAGTAATGAGGGATTAGCTTTAAGCTCTAGAAACGCAAGATTATCAGAGGCAGGAAAAGAAAAAGCACTAGTTCTTTTTAGAACACTTACAGCAGTAAAAAAGGGCTTTAACGAACATGTTACATTTGACAATCTTCAACAACTGGCTGAGGAAATGATTACCCAAGAAAGGGAAGTTAAATTGGAATATTTTGCTATAAGCGAGACTAGAACGCTAGAAAGAGCAGAAAAAATTGAAAATGACAAACAATACGTAGCACATGTAGTCGCTTGGATTGAGGGGGTTAGACTTATTGACAACATGCTATTGAACGACTAGTAGGAATATTATTTTTTTAAATATAAAGCGTAACTTTGCAGAATGATGATTGAAGTAATGAAATCCAAAATTCACCGTGTGCGTGTGACACAAGCCGAGTTGAATTATGTTGGAAGTATTACCATCGATGAAGATTTGATGGAAGAAGCAGATATAATTGCAAACGAGAAAGTACAAATTGTTAATAATAATAATGGTGCAAGATTAGAAACTTACGTTATTCCTGGAAAACGTGGTTCAGGGACTATTTGTCTTAATGGTGCAGCAGCTCGATTAGTACAAGTTGGTGATATTGTCATTATCATCTCTTATGCACATATGGAAAGAGAAGAAGCAAAATCACATAGGCCAAGATTGGTGTTTCCAGACGACAACAATAAACTAATAAGATAAATTTTTGTGCTAAATACTATTTCAACATATCGCAGACTCATAGCCGCATTCTTAGCAGCTTGGATGACTGTTATTGTGATCAGTGGGATAGTATTTATGCACAAGGAGGTGACTTCTAAAGGTGAAATAATAACACACATTCACCCTTACGATTTTACCAAACAACAACAGCATCAACACAAAAGTGATTCAGAGATTCATTACTTAGATGTATTGTTTCATGGAAATTTTATCAAAAGTGATTTTATAACTTTTGAAGCACCAATCATCCCTGAATTTACTATTTATCATTCAATAGGCTACGTCAGCTCAACTCAAATAGTAGCCCTATTTTATTCTTTTCTACGTGGACCTCCCACACTTGTTTAATTATTTAACACATTTCGCAGGACCTATACGCTTCTGTGCAACGTATTTATTAAAGTAAATAATTGTAATCCCGTTTCTTCAGACAGGAAATTCCTACATAGTATTTCTCTATTGTTGGATATTGTGATTACCTCATTCTACAAAATAATCATAACAAGAAATTTAAATATGCTACAACTTTTAAAAAGCTGTGCGTTAACATTTGTATTTGTTAGCACGACTTTCATATTACATGCTCAAAATTTATTACAAGGAACTATTACCAATTCAGAAGGCAATTCTATTGAAACTGCAACTGTATCTATAGATGGTACTAAAGTAGCAACATCAACAAATAATGAAGGTAAATTTTCATTACAAGTTCCTTCAGGGAAAAATAAAATCTCTATTCGCGCTGTAGGGTATTTAACGAATAAGAAAGAGATTACTTCATCTGATTTACAGAATGGCTTAGCTGTGACACTTGAATCAGACAACCGCCATTTGGAAGAGGTTGTTGTTTCTGGAACCCTAAAACAGGTTTCTAAACTAGATAGTCCAATCCCTGTAGAAGTATTTACGGCCAAATTCTTTCGATCAAATCCTACTCCTACGATTTTCGAATCGTTGCAAAATATAAACGGCGTACGCCCACAAATCAACTGTAGTGTATGTAATACAGGGGATATCCATATTAATGGTCTTGAGGGCCCTTATACTATGGTGATGATCGATGGTCTACCAATTGTCTCTGGGCTCTCAACGGTATATGGCTTAAACGGTATTCCACAAGCTTTAATTGAACGTGTAGAAATCGTCAAAGGTCCTGCATCAACATTATACGGTAGCGAGGCAGTAGGCGGATTGATTAACATCATTACTAAAAGTCCTGGATCTGCACCAAGATTAAATGTTGAAGCTTTTGGTACATCTTGGCAAGAATATAATTTGGATTTAGGTGGCAAATTTAATGTTGGTACAGCACAATCCTTAATTGGAGCAAACTATTTTAACTATAATAATCCAATTGATAACAATGGAGACAACTTTACTGACGTAACGTTACAAAATAGAATCTCAATATTCAATAAATGGAATTTTGCTCGTAAAGACAACAAACTATTCACTTTAGCAGGACGTTACGTTTATGAAGATCGCTGGGGAGGTGAAATGAATTGGTCTCGTAAATACCGTGGAGGTAACGAAATTTATGGAGAAAGCATCTACACCAAACGTTGGGAAATGATGGGAGCCTATGATTTACCAACTACTGAAAACCTAACATTCACATTCAGTGTTAATGGTCACGATCAAAACAGCGTATATGGTGAAACCAAATATATCGCAAATCAAAAGATTGCATTCGGCCAATTAACATGGCGAAAAGAAATCAAAAATCACGATTTGCTAACAGGTCTAGCATACCGTTACACTTACTATAATGATAACACGACAGCAACTGTAAAAGCCTCAAACACACATTTGCCAGGCTTATTTGTACAAGATGAAATTACATTGCATCCGCAGCATAAATTATTATTAGGTGCTAGATTTGATTATAATTCCATTCACGGAAGTATTTTATCACCACGTGTAAATTATAAATGGAACTCAATTGATAAAACACAAGTACTTCGTCTAGGTATTGGAAATGGTTATCGTGTGGCCAATGTATTCACAGAGGATCACGCTGCATTGACTGGAGCGCGTGATGTGGTATTTGAAGGTGATTTAAAACCAGAAACTTCATGGAACGGAAATATAAATTACGTAAAGAAATTCTACGCTGAAAGTGGTTCTGTATTCTCGATCGATGCAAGTGCATTTTATACCTATTTTGACAACAAAATAATACCTGACTATGAATCAGATGTAAACAAAATCATCTATTCCAACTTAGATGGTCATGCTGTATCTAAAGGTCTATCATTAAACTTAGATTGGGCGCACACAAGTGGTCTAAAAGCAATGATAGGTGCTACGGTGATGGATGTTTACAGCGTAGAAAATGATATCAAAGAATGGCAAATGTTAACTGAAAAAGCAATGGGTACCTGGACGATTGGATACACCATTAAACCTTTAGGTATAAATGTTGACTATACTGGTAATTTGATTGGCGCAATGCGTCTGCCTGTATTGGGAGCAGAAGATACTCGTCCTGACAAATCAGAACCTTGGAGTATCCAAAACATTCAATTATCCAAAAAATTCAACAATGGAATTGAAGTATTTGGAGGTGTTAAAAACTTCTTGAACTGGACACCTACTAAAGGCGGTATAGAGATCATATCTAGAGCACATGATCCATTCGAAAGAATTAATGACCCTAATTTACTACCCTTTGACCCAAGTTACGTTTATGGCCCTAACCAAGGTATCCGTGGATTTTTGGGCTTTAGATATAATATATTTTAACAACAATAAAACTTATGGAAATGAAAAGAATAGTTCGATTTCTACTAATTACCATAGGTATTTGTGCATGGCAAAATAGCCATGCACAAATTATTCCTGATAGCATTGAGCATATTGATAGTCTCATGCTCAAAAGTCCTAGACCAATACTTTTCCTACTGACTACAGATTGGTGTAAATATTGCGCACTCCAAAAGAAACAAATACGTAAAAATCAAAAATTCAAAGACCTTTCTGACAAATTATATTTTATAGAATTTGATGCAGAAAGAAAAGATAAAATTACTTACCAAGGAAAAGAGTATAGTTTCAAGCCCAGCGGGCTAAATGTTGGCACACATGAATTGGCATCAGCATTAAACAAAAGCTCTCAGATTTCATATCCATCTTGGATATTAGTAGATAAAGAATTCAATCCAATATTCAAACAAAACAGCTTATTAAAACCAGATCAAATAAATGATCTATTGGACGCTATAGCATATAGTTTATAAATCTTTTATTACATTATTAAAAATTTCGAGTAGTATTGTAGCAAAATCGAAATACCATCGTTTAATCCTATAAACTATTCAAAATTTTTATGAAATACTTATTTAGCATACTTTCTGTAGCAGCACTATTAGCAACAACATTTACAGCATGTAATAAATCCGACGATTTTGATTACGAAGAATACTATAAGCAACAAGAGCAAGCTGTAGATTCTCTTTTATCTGCTGAAAAACTAAAAATCGAAAACTATGTCGATGAACACTTTGATAATCCAATAGAAGATACTGTATCAATAAAATATTCTTATTTATCTAAAAAGACAGCGAAAAGGGGAATTTGGTATGAGATCTTATCTCAACCGACAGATAATACGTATGAATATAAAGCTACCAGCAGTCAACAATTAACTGTTCCAACTTTAAAACTTAAGTATACTGCTAAATTATTAAATGGAACTGTAGTGCAGTCTGATTTGCAAGGAGGTCAGTATTCATTTTCAAGCAATAGCAACAACTTATTTAATCAAGCTTGGCATTTCGCATTCTTTCCTTATACGGTTAAGTTTAACGCAATTGATGTAAAGATCCATGGATTAGGAGGCTTGACAAAAGATGGTTTGAAAAAAGGAAGTAAAATCAGAGTTATCACCCCTTCTCTATGGGCGTTTGGAGGAACTAAAGTAGGTGATATTCCAGCAAACTCACCTCTTGTTTACGAATTTGAAGTACTAGAAATTCAATAATAAACAAAAAATTAAGGTAATAAATTCACAATTTATTACCTTAATTTTTATATTTTTGGGTTATGAATTTATTAAGACCAATATACTACCTGATTATATCTTCCATCTTTTTCCTTTCATGCGCCAAGGATGAGGTATTATTTGACCCTATTGCTCAATTCGATCTAGAACAGCCGCAAATTAAAACATATGCGAATACCAATTACCCAAATATGATTTATTCGGGTGATACTACTGGTATATGGTATGAAATTGTTAATCCAGGCACACCTGACAGTTACGAATACAAAGTTGTAGATACTATAAATTATTATGGTCAAGCTGTTAAAACACTACGCATGCCAACTATTACTGTTAAGTATGTAGGTAAATTAATAACTGATAATTCTATTTTTGACTCAAATCAAACTGAAGCAGGTTTTATAAGTAATTTAGGCGGATTAATTTCTGCTTGGCAAATTGCATTTGTCCCTAAGAGTGTTGGTGCAATTTCATTTGGTGGTTTAACTACAAAAGGACTTCAAAAAGGAAGTAAAATACGTATAGTAACGCCATCTTATTATGCATATGGCAATCGTGCAGCTGGTAAAATACCCGCAAATTCTCCACTTTTCTTCGAAATAGAAGTTATAAACATAAAATAAACAAAGAAGCCAATCAAATTTGATTGGCTTCTTTGTTTATTTACCTTTATATTTTGACTCTTCCAAAATCTGTTGGGCATCAGTATTCTTTAATAGCTCATTTAAATTTATTTCTGGATTTCTATCCATATACTTTCGTACCATCATCCAACCTATATAGGAACCCAACTTCGGCGCAGATTCATTATTTTCACCCAATTCTGGCGTAAATGGAGCATCAATAAAATATTTTTGTATTCTATTCAAATCTGTATTGTATAAAAGACCTTCTTGCAAAAACCACTTCCAAACATCTGACTCATACTTTTTGGCCCATGATAGCTGCTCTTTAGAATATCCTATTTTCAATTCATCGGCTACATTTTCCAACATCAAATCCATTGCATATAATATCTTACCACTATAAACCATGTGTTGCAAAGCAGTATGCATACTATCGGGAATTGAGTATAAATCTTCTCGTAGGACAGCCTCTACTACTCTCGGTGTAATATTTTCTGGAGTAAATCGCCTAGAAATATACATTGGTATTGATTTTACGAGTGCAGGATAGAATTCCGAATCAGCTCCTAAAAACATATCTAGCCCAATACCTACATAATTCTCTCCTATCGGAGTTTGATAAGCAAATCCACTTACATAAGAAATAAATCTCGGTATATTATATTGAGGAAAGTAATATTTAATGTATTGAAAAGCATTGGAGAGTTCGTCGTTATACTTGTTCATATCTGGATACACCCTATTGACAGCTTTATTGAGATCTACAAAATCCTTTTGTCTAATAATGCTAACCAAATTTTCATACACCAGATTACTATCAGCCAGACTTCCAATCTGAAGCATGTCTTCAATATAATTCTTATAAAAACCACCATACTGACCTTCATAAAGCTTATGTTGTGCAGGTATGTCGTTTAGTTTAGTCGAAGCGAATGCTCTATCAAATCGCTCTATTTGTATATTTACATCTACATCCGATACATCAGGACGGTTTATTGTAGCATTTTCACGACAAGATGATACAGTAAGTATTAAAAAAAAGAAATACTTTTGTAGTGGCTTTAATTTCATCAGTAATACGAAGTTATGGTCATAAATTTAACACTAAAATTATAAGTATGATAAATTTTACTAAAACTACCTTAAAAACGTTAGCAACCCTTGCTACATTGTTTTTTACTTTTCAAGCGAATGCTCAAGATTATTACACTCAATCAAACAGCAATAACTACGGTGAAGAAAAGAACTTCCGTCTAGGTCTTTCTATTAACCCTAACATAGGTTGGTTACGTTATGATGATGACTATGACGCAAGTTCTAAAGTTGGTTTTTCATATGGATTAATCGCAGATTTGGGTTTTGCTAAAAATTATTACTTCTCTACGGGTCTATTAGTAAATTCAATTTCATCAAAAGTAGACTTCCCAGCTTCAGGCATTGATAAATCTGGCATTGATAGAGAAAGTATTCGTTTGCAATATGTAGATATACCTTTGACTATCAAATTAAAAAGTGAAGAAAATGAAACAGGAAGATTCTATGGTCAATTCGGTTTCACAGCGGGATTTAAAGTATCAGGTAAAGAAAAATTAGCTGGAGCCAGCAAAAAAACGGCTATCGACGGTGATGATATCTTCCGCTTAGGACTACAATTGGGTGGCGGTAAAGAGTGGAAACTGTCAGATAATTTAGGTTTAATGACAGGGTTAACTTTTAATAATGGTTTCACAAGAGCTATTAAAGAAGGTAAACCAAAATCATCTTTTGTAGCACTTAATTTAGGTATATTCTTTTAACGAAAACCTATAAAAATTTACAATAAAACGAGGTTAATACGAATTCTATCTTTAAATTCGTATTAACCTCGTTTTATTTGATAAAATCCCTATTATGCAAACAGAAAAAATTATAGATAGAATAGTTACTTGGTTGAAAGATTATGCTCAAAAAGCAAGAGTTAAAGGATTTGTCGTAGGCGTATCTGGTGGCGTTGACTCAGGTGTTGTTTCTACACTTTGCGCGATGACTGGCTTAGAAGTATTAGTCTTGCAGATGCCTATTCGCCAAAAAACTGACCAAGTTGACCGTGCTTCAGAACATATTGAATACTTGAAGGCTAAATTTTCTAATGTAAAGGGAATTAATATAGATTTAACGTCTGCATTCGACGAATTGACCAACATCTTCAATGCAACCCAAGACAACAACATTCCCAATAGAGATTTAGCATTAGCCAACACCCGATCACGCTTACGTATGGTGTCACTTTATTATTATGGACAAATCAACTCATTATTAGTATGTGGAACGGGTAATAAAGTAGAAGACTTTGGTATTGGGTTCTACACTAAATATGGAGATGGAGGCGTAGATCTATCACCGATAGCAGATCTTTATAAAACAGAAGTCTACGCATTAGCTAGGGCACTTGATCTGCCTGAAAGCATCAAAAATGCAATTCCAACAGATGGACTTTGGGATGCTGAGCGAACAGACGAGCAACAAATCGGAGCCACATATCCAGAACTTGAAAAAATACAAAAAGAATACAGCACTAAATCCGAGAGCGACTATAGCGGAAGAGATTTGGAGGTATACAAGATATTTGACCGCATGCACAAAGCTGCTCAACATAAAATTCAACCTATTCCGGTGTGCGATATACCTGAGGAATGGAGATAATTAAAAAATAAATTAAACCTTTTTCTTAAAGCACGGTCATATAGAATATAAGTGGGTATTATCATGAAAAATTTAAGTTTAATATTATCGGCTTTTGCTATCCTTGTGATGACTTCTTGTTCATCCAATAGGTATCATACTACGCGTAAACAAAATTTAGACTTCGGTCAATATAAAACGTATGGATGGTTACCTCCTGTTGATTCCTTATCAAAAGATTATTTCAACAATGATATAGCTAAAGACAATATTATGTCTACAGCCAATCAAGAAATAGAAAGAAGGGGGTTAACCTATACAAAAGACAATCCTGATATTCTATTTCGCTACGTTGCTATCGTCAATAACAAGAGTAGAATGGTATATGGATCCCATCATTATGGTTGGGGAGGCCCATGGGGCTGGTATAGGCCTTGGGGATTCTATGGGATGTACTCACCTTCCTATCCTATCGGAAAAGAAAGAATTCGTTATGGACATATTATACTGGAAGCTATAGATCGAAATGCGAAAAGCGTGGTGTGGCAAGCTCGAGGAACTCACGAAGTAGACAATCCTGAAAAAGCAATCAATGGATTACCAAAATTGATTGAAGGTATCATGAAACAATATCCATTAAAGATAAAATAGAATAAGCTCCAATTATGGAGCTTATTCTATTTTATCTTTCTACACAAACAATTATTTGTTAAATTCTATACATCCCATAATAAACGGACCATTTGCTTTAGCATCATTTTCACGGATTCGTTCATTAACATAATATTCATAACCGCCATCACGATACGGTGTACCCCCTAATCCTGCTACAGCATTACATTGAATCAATGTAAGCGTATTGCCGACATCCTTTATCAATAGTTTATTTTGTATCCCCTTCAGAAGTTTATTCGTTAGTTTTTCGTAATCCTTACCGATATACCCCTTGTTCATAGCTTTAGCATAACTGTAAAGAAACATAGCATTGACAGATGCTTCTTGGTAATTTTTTGGGGCTCTTTGTTTATCTATTACTTGCCACCATAAGCCATCCTTATCTTGATATTTCTGCAAGGACGCAGCTAAATTTTGAATTAATTGAACAATCTCTGCACGACCTTTATGATTTTCTGGAATATAATCTAACACATCCAACATCGCCATAAAATACCAGCCAATACTTCTTCCCCAAAAGTTAGGTGATTGACCTGTGGTTTTATTTGCCCACATTTGATTTTTACTTTCATCCCACGCGTGATAATACAAACCTGATTTGACATCGAAAGTATGCTTAGCCGTTAACAATACATGATTCACTGCATCATCGTAATATTGGGTATCTCCAGTAAATTGACCATATTGTGCAACGAAAGGAGCTGCCATATAGACTCCATCTAGCCAGATTTGATGCGGATAGATTAACTTATGCCAATACCCTCCTTCATGGGTACGTGGATGCCATTTAAGCTGACCCATAAGGGTTTCTATAGCGATTTTATATTTTTCCTTTTTAGTTTTTTCATATAATGGAAACAAAATTTTTCCCGGATTGATATAATCAATATTATACGTTTCGAGCTTATATAAATGAATGTTACCATCATTACGAATTACAGTATCAGCCCATTTCTCGACATAATCAAAATACTTTTGGTCTTGGGTCGCTTCCCAAACTTTTAACATAGCTAAACAAGCTAATCCCTGTCCATAACCGAAATATAGTCTTTTACCATGATCTAATTGCCACGCTTCAGGAAATCTCTTCATCTCAGCATCCGCAAAACGCTGATATAGCTTTTGAGCAAAACAGGATTGGCCAATGAATAATATACTAAGTAATACTATTATAAATCGCATATAATTTAAAATTGAATAGATGATCTAAAAGGAGAAGCTGGTAAACCTGCTCTATTAAATAGATTTACCTGGAAAAAATTGCCCCATCCATATCGTACATACTTCGGTTCTAGAACTTGTACAGCATTAACTACAACTTTGTCTTTGATAATATGAGCAGTTGCTTTGAAATACACACCATTAACTCCTGCAATTTCAAAACCCTTGATTTCATTACCTGAACAATATAAACCATCACCTACATGTTGAAACTCAACCGCTGCCTTGTCCTTTTCAAAATTAACATTGCTAAAGATAGGGCCAGCTTTCTGTATTTTGAATCCATATTGTTCTGCCAACGCCCATTTTGCCAACCGTAGAGCTGGTGTTTTTTTATCTCTAGGATGAATATCCGTTGAATCGCCTACATCTGTGATTACAACTATCCCTGTATTTCTAATTTGGGCATATGTTTGCAACTGCGCCTCTCTAAGTTCTGGAGATTGCTTATAGTGGGGTGCAATTTGAACAAAATAAAACGGAATGTTTCCTTGCCTCCACTCACTTCGCCAAGCTAGAATCATATTTGAAAACACATTAAAATAATCACTTGCACGTACATTATTTGATTCACCTTGATACCAAATAACACCTTTGATTGTATATGGAACTAACGGGCGAATCATGGCAATCCATAATGTAGACAGAGCCTGATTATTATTCGGATTTTTGGGAACCTTAGGTTTAGTAATTTTAGGATCATTAACTTTATTTTTTTCGTAATTATCCAAAGTAACAGTATAAGCTAAAGAATCCTTCTTATAATTATTAAAAAGCTCCTCTTGATGTGTATACAATTGCTTATACAAAGTATTCTGGGACATATATGATTTTGGAGTCCAAGCTTCAGCTTGCGTACCTCCCCAAGTTGATTGAATCAATCCAACTGGATTTTTTAGATTTTTGAATAACTCTTCTCCAAAATAATAAGCAATTGCAGAAAATGATTTTACATTATCAGGCGTCAAAATCTTCCACTCTCCACCGCAATCTTCCAATTCTACGAAAGGAGATAAACTTTGTTTGACATGAAAAATTCGAATTTCAGGGTAATTTGCTTTCTTAATATCTTCATCCGCATTTGGTACACCTGTACGCCAACCTGTGGATTTAGCCATGGGAAAATCCATATTAGATTGCCCTGAAGCTAACCAAACTTCACCTATAAGGATATTTTGGATTATAATAAGTTTATCATCACTTGTAATGGAAATCTGCTGAGCTTTAGAAGACGTCTTAGTTGTTTTTAAAGATAAATTCCATTTTCCATCAGCACTAACTTTTGCTTGATAAGTCTCTTTGGACCATGAAGGCACTATTTTAACTATAGCTCCAGCCTTACCCCAACCCCATATTTTGACTAATGTATCTTGCTGTAAAACAAGATTATTTGATAAAACTGAAGGAAGCCTTAGCCCGGCAAATAATGCCAAGCTAAAGCTTAAGAAAATAAAACTGAAGATGAATTTTAATTTAATGCCTTTCATATTTTACTAATATAAAGGATGCTGTTGACCTCTTAGGCCTGGATTATTGTCAATAAAAGATGTATTTAAAGGAAATAATTCCGACTTATTTTTTTCCAAACCTCTGAAGATATTCTTCACCCAAACAGCAGAGGCTGTTAACTCATTGGCATAGCTTAATGACTCATTACTGTGCATGCGAATAATAGTATAACCTTGGGAAATGAAAGATGATCTCTCTAGTGATGTTGGCTCAGACTTAAAGCTGACGAATTCCAAAGCAACTTTTGGATCTAAAAAGACCTTAGCGTCGGTACGCTTATACGCTCTGTACAAATCTGCATTTGCATATCGTCCTGTGCGAGTAGCTAGATCCATTACCTCTTGTTTTGAGGCTGCTAATTTCTCGGCTAATATACCCCAACGAATAAGATCTGTACGTCTCCATCCTTCAAAGCCTAATTCCAATTTGCGCTCTTGAATGATTGCATTGCGAAAGTCTTGATATGATGAAGCAATAGTACCCACTTTGGATGCATCTCCTTTGAATGCTCTCAAACGAACTCTTTTCAAAGCATCTTTAGCATCTTGCGATGGTGCATTATTAAATTCATTATCCGCCTCAGCAAACATTAACAAAATATCAGAAAAACGCAATTCGATCCAATTGATGTCTCTTCTATTCACAGCTGGACCAGTTTCAGATTTCCAATTCACACGAAATTTTCCAATAGTATTTCCTGAGTACGTATTCATGTGGTATTGGCTCGTTGCAGAAACAGAATAATTCGCTATAGCTACATCTCGGCGTTTGTCACCTTCTTCAAATTCAAAATAATAGGAAGGCAAAGCAATCATTTGCGGAGCTGCTTTAGCATAAAAAGAATTTTGATGTGCAAAAAATCCATTCGTATAGCCTACCTGTGCATTATTTCTATTTAGTCCTTTTTGCGCATATTCTAACATTGACTCCTTATTATACTTGCCATTTACAACATCTCTAAATACAGTTTCGTAATCAATCAAGTCATTTTCTCCTCTATCAATTACAGCTTTTGCAGCATCTCTTGCTATTTTGTATAATTCTTTGACACGAGCCTGATCCGTACGCTGACCTAACTTAACACTAGCAGGAGAATATGTTTCCAAATCCCAACGCAGAGAATATCCTGCAGCATACAATGCTACACGAGCCAAAATGCCGTAGGCTGAGTTTTTATTAAATCGTTCAATTGAGTTTGTACTTTCACTCTTCCAAGGCAATAATTCAATTGCCTTTTGCAAATCAGAAACACATCCATCTAAAATAGTATCACGACTAACACGTGAAGCTGTAAAAGTGCCTGCATCTACTACAGGAATTCGTGGATATGGAACATCCCCAAAGAAACGTACTACGTTCAACATATTCTTAGCGCGAATTGCATATGCTTCTCCTAATATTTGATTCCATTGCGCTCGTTCATTGTCCGCAACATTAGTTTTCCCTTCAATTCCCTTAATAAGCACATTCACCTGCTCTACACCCGAATACATTGATGTATATGTAGAAGTAGGGCTAGTCGCTGGATTATACACATAGTTGGAGACCTGATTTTTGGAATTAGTCTCGCTTTCTATAGAAATACATTCATCCGTACCCATCCCAAATTGGTAATATAATTCATTCGAAAAAGTACTTGTATAAGCTCCTTCCAACGCCATCTCAGCACGTGATACTTGATCAAATATATTTTCACTATTGTATCCGTTTTGTGGGGGTAAATCCAAAAACTTCTCGCATGATGATAACATCAATGTTAAACTAGCACCGTATATAAAAATTAGCTTCTTCATAAATAATTGGATTAAAATGTTAGATTAATACCTGCCACTACACTTTTCGCTCTTGGATAAGCCGAGTTATCTACTCCTCTAGTTAACAAAGATGAAGATGAAGCAACTTCAGGATCATATCCAGAATAATTTGTAAACGTATGAATGTTATTCAATGTCATATATACACGTAATTTGCTTACAAATGCTTTTTTTGAAAGTTCTGTTGGCAGTGTATAACCTAATGTGATATTGTTAACACGAAGGAAAGATGCATCCTCAAGATAATAATCTAAAGCATCGGTAATTGCAATTTTATTAGTCGAGTTCAAGCTCCATATTTGATCTTTGTCATGTTGATTAGGATTTAACTCGGCAAGTCTATTTAAATCTTTCGTTTCTAAACCAGTATTTGGATCAATTAGCGTGAAGCGATTAGCCATGTTTGATAACGAATTTTGATTGGGTAAATAAGGTCCCATATATCTTTGAGTATTCATATTGAAAGCCTTATTGCCATATACAAAATTCAAGAAAATGTTTAAATCGAAATTTTTGTAAACAAATTCATTCGCAAAACCACCAAAGAATTTAGGCTCAGGGTTACCAATCACACCACGATCAGCTGTTGACCATACAGGATTACCATTCGCATCTGTATCACCATTTATTGTTTGGTACTTCACATCACCAGGCTTAACTGAAGTACGATTAGCTCCCTTTAAAGAGGCAACACCAGCTTTTAAAATATATGATCCATCTGAGTTTTGTGTAAAATCATCCGTTGTGTAAACACCATCGTATTTGTAACCATAAAATAATCCTACCGTTTCACCAACTCTAGAAATAAAATCAATTCTAGAGCTTTCGTTAGTTAACATATAATCTGATCCAGCAGAGCCAAACAAATCTTGGATCTTAGCGCGATTAAATGATACATTAAAGTTTGAATTCCATTGAAAACTTTCTTTGCGAATATTATTTGTTCGCAAGACAAACTCCATACCCCTATTCTGTAATGCAGCTACATTTTGGAACTGAAAAGTATATCCTGTAGAGGTCGGGATTGTGGCTTTCATCAAAAGATTTTCTGACTTATTCACATAAAAATCTGCAGATAGATTCACTCTATTATTGAAAAAAGCTAAATCCAATGCGATATTAGACGTTTTGGTTTTTTCCCACACTAAAGCGGGGTTTCCTAAAGTATTACCTGGTGCTAGCCCAACACCTTCTTGGTTGTTGTTTCCAACAACTACTGAACTGTATACCGTATAAAACGCATTGTCGTTAATCTTTTCATTACCTGTCGTACCGTAACCGACTCTCAATTTCAATTGATCAAAGAAGGTATTGTCTTCCATGAAAGATTCTTTGTGAATGTTCCAAGCTGCTGATGCAGATGGGAAGCTACCCCATTGACTCCCTTTTATAAATCTAGACACACCATCCGCACGCATTGTTGCTGTCAAAAGGTATCTATCGTCATAATTGTATAGAGCCCTCGCAAAACCAGATACTAATCCATAACGAGAGATTGAAGTCTCTGCACGCTCTACACGATCCGCTAAGGAAACATCCTTCAGCCCAAAATTACTAGTAGGAAAACCATAATAGGTATGATCAATACCCGAACCATTCGAAGACAAAACCTCATGACCACCCATTAAATTTAGATTGTGGTTACCAAAGGTCTTATTCCAAGAAAGTGTGCTACTGATTTGCCATTGCTTTGCTTCTGCATTTCCGACAGAACCATAAGGGCCTTTATTATTTCTTGCCTGAATAGTGCGGCCATCATCAAAAAAGTCTGAACGTGTCTGTGTCCATTGGTAAGAGCCAGATGTACGGAAAGTAAAATCTTCTAAAAATTTAACTGTAAGACCAGCATTAATATTTGCTGTTCGGTTAGCTCTATTTCTGCTTACCGCATCATTGACAATAATAGGATTGTATATATCATATTGCGAATCCAACATTTGCATTTCTTCAGCAATATCTGTTGTCAATAATTCCTCATTTGTAAAGCGAAGACCTCCAGTTCTAGGTTGTAGAATTGACATTTTTAGCATCCCTCCTAATGAACCTCCTCCTTGAGTTTTAGCATCTTGAAAGAATGAGTTTACATCCAACGAAACACCTTGTGCCAACTGATGATTCAATTTAGCACGTACACTGTTACGTTGGTAGCCAGATTTTGCCAAAATACCATCTTGACCTACATTATTATACGAAAACATAAGTTTAGTTTTGTCTGTTCCACCACTTACATTTACATTATGATTTTGTAATACAGCAGTTCCTCCAAAAACTTCTTCTTGCCAATCAAGTCCAGGATCACTAGCATATTTTTCATTAATCATACTATATACTGTAGAACCAAAATTTGGAGAAGTCGCATCGCCTCCGTACAGATTTGCAAAATGTGTCTGACGCCCAGCTAAAGAAAGGAGTTCATATTGATATTTAACAAAGTCTTCTGTATTTAATAAATCTAATTTCTTCGATAGGCCTTCAAAACTCGCATAACCATTGTAATCAACTATTGTTTTACCTGATTTAGCGGATTTAGTCGTAATAAGAATGACACCATTTGCACCCCGAGAACCGTATATTGCCGAAGCCGACGCATCTTTCAAAACGTCAATACTTTCGATATCATTCACATCGATAATAGAAAGGGCGTTTGGCATCTCAAATCCATCAACTATATACAATGGATTTGTATCACCCGTAATAGATGTCGCCCCACGTACTGTAATATTAATAGGTGCACCTGGCGCACCGCTTTGCGTAACAACGCTTACACCGGAGACTTTACCTGTAAGGGCCTGAGCCACCGTTGTTACAGGCACATCTTTAATTTCATTACCCTTGATCGAACTAACAGCCCCCGTCAAATCACGTTTACGCGCTGTACCATATCCAATCACGACAACCTCATCCAAGCTTTCTTCTACACTAGATAATACTATTCTAATAGCATCATTATTGGAAATTTTGATTGTCTGTGTATTGTACCCGACAAACGTAAAAACTAAGGTTTCACCGATTTTTGCGCCAAGACTAAATTGACCAGAGTTATCGGTTTGTGATTTTTTATTTGATGATTGAACCTGTACGCTGACCCCAGCTATAGGGTTATTTGTTTCATCAACAACAATTCCTTTTCGGATCTCTTGAGCAAAACTCTGGAAAAGGAGAAAAAACGAAAAAAAAGTAATCAAACTACTTCTTCGCATCTGCAAATAACTAAATTTTATCATGGTTTACTTTATTGGTATCGCATAATCCTTATACTAAAACAAATAGTGTAAGGAACAATTAAAATAACTTTACGGCTATCTCCGACCAATTTAAGTAATACCTAAACTTCAAGTATCCTGTTCTATCCTGAACAAGTAAGGCATAATCGATAACTATCTGATTATGCCTTAGAAAAATCATTGTTGTAACAACATAATTACGTTAATCCAATGGATATGCTATATACCAGTTATCTGCGTTCATCAATCGATTTTTGATCTCTTGTTCACGTGCACCATATTTTTTAGAGACAATATCTGCAACTATCGAATTATCGCTCCATCGTTTAGCAATTCTCATCATTGCAAAATACGCTTTTGCCTCACCAGCACTTTCCAGCAAAGTTTCTTCAACAATCACTTTATCCAATGCTTTTTTATAATTCGTCGAATCTTGTTGAGTCTTCAAATCTGCTTTTGAAATATCTTTTGGAAAAACATTACTCATAGCTACACGACGACGAATACCCCAATTTCTGCGTAATGATGCAGCTTGAACTGCCTCACTGAAAGGATATTGCAAATTATTTGGATTCAAATCCTGATATGTACTAATTCCATCATTTAACAATGCTTCAGCTTCTTTGAATTTACCCAAATTATTAAGTGCCTCTATCACGAAGAAATGAACATCCGCATCACGATAAAGAGTCACATGAACATTATTTTTATAAATTTCAGAGACAGCCTCTCGATCCCTAGAATATTTACGAAAAACCCAATCTCCATTTTGTAGTACATATGTATAGTTTTCCCCCCTATACAAATCACCCAGGGTTAATCCATCTGCTCGAACCTGTCTCTTGTAACGATCCATGGCTACTTCAGTAGGTCTTAAATAATATACCGATGGTGCTGTATTCGAAAAGAATTTTATCAAACGATTTGTCTGATTACGTTCGTAATCATAAGGCACAATATTGATTAAAACTCTAGTTCTAGTAATTGGATCTCTTGTGAAAACTTGAACCCATTCTGCATTATAATCATCGCTACTAATTTTATATCGTGCACTTCCATTATCATAAATAAAATTCATACCATTCGTAACTACTTTATCATATTGCTTTGCCCAAAGTTGTAGTTCCATTAATAATGGCAATGGTGATGGACAAATCATATTCCAAACCAAATCCTGCTGATTAGTAGGGATACCCGGAAATAAAATATTGGCCCAATTTGCTTCGTACAATCCATTCACACCTTCTACACCGACCTCCATCAATTGGAGTAGTTTTGGAATCAGTTCATCTAAAGTTACTGTAGGAATAGTATTAATATCAGAAAGTTTCAAATTAGGATTATCAAAATACGCAACCTTTCCGTACAATTTACCTAAGGTAAAATATGTCCACACTTTGAATCGAATTGTACCTGAAAGCAACGCTCTGTAATCAGATTCTTCTATTGCCTTTGGGTTTGCCTTCTTATATGCTACTACCTTGCTGATATAATTATTCGCATTGACAATCAAATCATAATATCCACTGGGGTTAGCAAATTCATTACCCTTTGCCTCTTTAAAATTATAAATATCCCACAATTCCTGTGGTGCATTCTGCGTAGGCTCAAGTAAATCGGAACGTAAATCACTCAAAAATATAGTTTGATCTGCGATAGCTTGCATCTTGGAAGCCACACCTATATATCCTGAATACAATTCATTAGTCTCTTTGACATAGTCGTCATCCAACAACATATCTCTTGTATTTACATCAAAATATTTAGAACAACTAGCTAGCCCAATACTCCCCAATAATAAAAAATGTACTATATATCGTTTCATAAAATTGTCTGCTATAATTTAATATTAACACCTAATCTAAAAGTCCTCGGTAATGCAACTTTACCGTAATCAAGACCAGAGTCTTGAATCTGAGAACTGTATGCTGTTACTGGATCTAAACCAAGATAATTAGACCATGTCATTAGATTTTCACCCGCTACATACCATTCTGAATTTGATAAGAATTTATACTTACTTTTTCCTAATTTGTATGAAGCTATTAGATTATCAAAACGAACATGCGAAGCATCTTCAATCCATCTACTTGAGAATCTACCATTTTCCATCGGATCACCATATTGAACCTTTGGAATATCGGTAATTTGTCCGTCTGTTTGCCATCTATTCAAAGTTGCCAAAGTTTGATTACCATAATTATCTTGCGATTCTAAGTTGCGACGCAGACCATTATACATCATATTACCTTTTGTAAAACTGAAATAACCTTGAATGCCAAAATTCTTATAACGCACACTCAATGAGGCTCCTCCGAAGAAATCAGGAAGATTGCTCCCTATAGCCATTTTATCTGCATTATCGATTACACCATCATTATTAACATCATTGAAAAGTGCATCCCCAGCGTTAAACGATTGATTTCTATAGTCCTTTAAATTATAACTTGATGCGGCAGATTGACTCGCAATTACCCCTTGAAATTCATGACCATAAAAAGCATATGGAGATGAGCCTATAGCATTAACTCGAAAAACACCACCTTCTTGATTATATATTAAAGATTGGTTTCCAACAAGTTTTTCAATCGTACTATTTACTTGAGAAATATTACCTGAAAGATCAATACTCCAATCATCTGTACTCAAGACCGATAATGCTAACTCAGCTTCTAAACCATGATTATTAATTTGTCCGCCATTAACATAGACTTTATCAATACCTGCTATTGGAGATACTGGAAATACATTAAGGAGATCTGATGAAATATTATAGTAGTAACCAAGATTGAAATTCACACGACGATTAAAACCTGAAAAAATCAAATTCGCTTGTAGATTTTGGTTCTTTTCCCATCTGATATCCGAATTTGGAATATTTCCGACAATAATCCCCCCCAGTTGTCTATAGAGTTGACTAGAATAATAGGACTGACCAATCTTTGATGAAAAGCGGCTATTCCCAACATCTGCATATCCGAGCTTAAGGATTAGATTGTTTAAGGATTGGCTATTCTTTAGATTTCCATAATTATGTAGCAAAAATGACACATCCACAGCAGGAAATATACCAAATCGTTCGGCCGTACTGCCCGAAACAGAACTACCATCAACATTTAAGGTCGCGTCAATTTCTATATGATTTTTAATAGTGTAAGATGAAAATGCATACATATTTAACCAATTCCAGGATTCATTATAACCCCAAAACTTCCGACCAGCAGCATTTACATAAGCTAATGTGCGATAGAAATCCGAACTCGTGTTTCTTCCCTGTCCAGCATCATATTCTTCTGATGAAATAAGTGCTTTTGCCCCCACACCAAATCTCCAATTTTCTACATTTAGGAATTTATTATGAGTCAAATTTCCCCCAACGTAAATATTACTATTTCTTCCTGCTCCAGCACGTGCCGTATTCAACGCTACACCGTTCTCCAGTGGGACTACCGTATTATTTGATAACCCAGGAATAAAAACCGTTTGTCTTACATAGTTAGAGAATAATCCAAATGTTCCATTGACGTGTAGATGTTGAGATAATTTATAAGTTAGACGTGTATTCAAAAATATATCGACCATATCTGATGAAACATCTCCTGAATGCAGCAAAGCAATAGGATTAGTTACTCCAAAAGTTCCAATGTTATCAAAATCAGGTAATAAATTATTATCACTATCCTTTTTGTAAGCCGCTAAAACAGGTGCTCGTTGCATTGCAGAAATCAGTGGATTAGTAGCATTCAGCAAGCCTTGTTCCTGTAAACGAGCAGTTGTATAGCTTAATCCTACTGAAGCATTGAAATCAAATTTTGGTCCAAATGCTATTTGAGAATTTAAGCGTGTACTGTAGCGTGTATTTGACGTTTTGTCTAATGCACCATTTTGATCCATAATACCCAACGACAAGTCATACTTTGCAATAGCATCTCCCCCTTTTACGCGCAAATGGTTATCTGTTACAAATGCATTTCTATAAATTAAATCCTGCCAATCTGTATTATTATTGTACAGGTAGTTGTAATGATAATTTGGATCATCTCTTAAAAAAGGAAACCGATTCAGTAGCAAAGACATGTCATCATATTGTGTCATCCCGACATTGCCTATATAGCTTTTGAAATCACTAACCCCTAGCACAGGAATCTTGACATAGTTGTGTGCTATACCATAGCTGCCCTTAAATTCAATTACTGTTTCCATATCCGTAGCGGAAGAAGTCTCCACATAGAGCACTCCATTTGAACTTAATGATCCATACTGAGCTGCCTCTGCACCCTTCAAAAAGCGTACAGATTTAATATCTCCAACATTCAAAAAATTAAGTGCACTTTTTGAATATGAGCCTATTATTGGCGAATTCGTATTGTCTGGTAGGTAGGGCATTCCATCTAGGACGATCAAAGGAGAATTATCAGCTTCAAACGTACGCACTCCTCTAAAATTCATACTTGCGCCTTCCGAGACCATTCCACTTTTATTGGTTACTCTAAGACCTGTAAATTCACCATTTAATAAATTTTCCAAATTGACAGCACCAGATCTAAAATCATAATCTTTGATATAGGAATTATTTTTCTTAGAAAATGTACCCTCAATTATATTGTCGTATTTTGATTTTCCTTCTGCTATAAGTAAGATTTCAAGCGTTGATCGTCCTAATACATCAACTACGGTTTCATAATATCCAGGACTCCACACGCGAATGCTAGAGGGTGTTTCTTTAATATCATTAAATGTAAAAGAACCTTCGGCATTAGTTTGAATACTATGATTAGAATTTATAATTGAAACTACGGCGAATTGAATAGGCTTTTTATCATGAATGCTTACTACTCTTCCCTTAATTGTAGACTGTCCATATACTGGTAATAATCCAAATAAGAAAACTGCAGTTAAAATTATTGTATATAAGCATTTCGCATTATTTCTCATGTGATATATCATAATTTCATTAATAATTATTAGCTGTTGGAACTAGTGTCCAATGGTACGGTTGTAACGTTTCAGTATTTCCGGATGAATACTCAATTTTTATTCTAAAGGATGACATCTGGTCTCCTTCTACTTTCACAATACCGACCAAGCCTCCCCAGCCGTTCCAGTTCGCAGGACTTGTATTTGTATTTCTATCATAGTTCCATGGATTTGACTGGCTTACATTGATACCACCTCGCACTAATTCATCGTTAAAATATACGTTTACATACGGATGAGCTGATGCTCTAAATCCTAAATACAAATTATATTCTCCTGGCGGCACTTCCACCACTTTGTGCTTTGTCTCACCTGTTGGTGTTGTTTCCAACATAATCGCTGTAAAATCAAGTGCTGCTGGTTCTCCATCATTTCGATCCCCCATATACTGTAGTACTCTATATATCCAGCGAAAACCAAGAGTTGCAAAATTCACATTATCTCTATCCACAGGTCCAATTGATGTTACATTATACGCTTTAAATAGCTGTTCCTTTTCATTTGCTGGTACATATTCATAATAATGAAACAACTGCTTGATCATTTTTATATGAACGTTATTTGGGATTTTTAATTTATTTACTTTATAGATACGTCCATTACTCATTCGCATAAAATTTGGATCCACCTGTTGCACATTTGGCTTCCATAATCTACCATACGCAGAAGTAATATCACTAGTTCCATAGTCTTCAATTACTTTATTATAAAAGATGGCTTCCTTTATCCAGCTGTAAGCTATTTGTGAATCAGCTTTCAAAAATTGTTTTCCAAACTGACTATACAATTGTCCTAAATTTTGAAAGCAATCATTCATGACCTCATTGCTCGGTAAAAACATAGTCGCATTGTCAAATTCAGATATAATATTAGCTCGTTGAAAAATAGGATTACTAATTACAAATACAGAATCGTATAATGTATTTCCAGTTCTATCAACACCTATAGGTACACTGTTAGCGATATCAAAAATGGTATCATTCATCGCAAGAATAGTATCTCTAATAATGGAATGACTGTCATCTAGTGATGACACATAATCATAAATACTCACATCAGGTTTTAAGAGTTTGTCTATCTCATGTATAACACCATTCTTACATAACTGATTCCCTTTTACTATGATCCCTTCACTTACTCTGACTTGATCTTGATTAATATCAACAGTAAGATATTTACCATTTAGAGTCATTAATCGTAATCCTGTTTTAAGTTTATTTTCATCAAAAACAAGACTATTTATATGAAATTTCATGATATATTCTTCTTCATAACCAAGAGATGCAAGTTGATTCATTCGATCATTGTTCACTACCCAAACAGTTAATGTTTGATCTCTTGTCAATTCCTTGTCTAGTCCATATTGAACTAATTTTTCTACGAACTTGGAATATTCAGGTTTAGTTTTTAGGTATTCAAGCAATGTTAATGACGATTTAACATCACTGTTTTCAACCAAACTATAGTGATCAGGCCATTTCTTTTGACAGCCTATGATCAAGAACATCATCATAGCAGTCCATATCAAAATAATATTTTTCATAGTTTATGTTCTTTTCTAGTTAATCAATAGGATCAAATTGTAAGTAATCCATCGTGATTAGTTTACCATCCAAAGACAGCACTCTAAATACATGTGAAGTCGTTTCAGGAAATTCTACAGTACCTAAAACCTGTATTTTCTTTGCATCTGCTGAAGTATTAGATATAACCAATCTTGGATATATTTCTTGACTATCCATAATGAATGCGCAAATCCCTGTATTGCTTGTCGCCCTGGGGCTTGGCCACACGTAACTCACTCTGTATTTACCCTTTATAATAGTAGGCGTACGCATCTCAATCCAGCCCGACTCACCCAAAGTAACTCTGAAGTGGTCATAATTAAGGACTCCTGTATAATAAATACCATCTGCAGATCTTGCATTTCGATAAATCAAAACATCAGATCTCATTTCAGGCACGGATTTCCATACTATGCTTGAAAGTTCCGTGGAAGCAAATGTCTTATTATAAGTAGCTCCTAGTGTAGCGCTTTGAAATGATGTTACATTAGCTGCTACATCAGGGTAATTCGTGAATTCCCAAACAACTTTAACACGCTCTGGCACAAATACTGGCATCCAATTATCTACCTCATGCAGTACACCATTTTTTGCAATAATATTGGACTGTATAATATTGATACGATCAGTGGTTTTAGAGTTTTGATTAATAATGATTGCTGAATTACCTTCGGATATTTTCATCAATTCATTCGTAGCCAATGTTTCCATATTCACTGTTGAAGATCCCGCAGGAAACTTACCCAAATCAGCATATGATTTCATCATAGGTAAAATATGGTATGCAACATATTTATATAATGCATTAGTTGGATTCTTGTAATCCGTCCCTATTGTACCACCAACCTTTTGTACCAAATTGTCTAATGAAGTAATACCTTCCTTACCATAAGTTTCGTTAGAAACTACAAATGCTGTATATCTAAATCTTTGTTGATAAGGCTCACCATTCTCATCTACCGCATCGATATAAATTTTATCCAATACTACATCCAACCCTGTTTCTTTTACCGCTTGTGAGAAAATACTATATCTTGATTCTTCAAGCTTCTTAAAAATAGATGCTGTCAATGGCTCTAGTACCTCATCAATACTATGGATGATACCATTGGTTGCTGTCATATCGAACCTGTTGATACGTGAGATTCCATTGAGATATATCGATTCGAGACCTGCATTTCTAAACTCAATGAACAAATTATCATTGGTACTTGTCAAATTATCAATTGCGCCACTCTGAAACTGTGCTAAATCAACTTTTACATCTGGTATTAAGTGATATTTAATCAGGTAGTTTGCATCTTCTTTGGTCATTTGATCAACCGAAGTGATCTGTAATTTTGCTAAGTATTTCTTTACACCTTCATTGATAGGTGCAAAAAATGTATAATTACGATTAAGATTCAACGCACTATACAGATCTGCTTTTCGCAAAATCTCAATAAGCATGGAGTATTTTTGATCAGGATCATTCTCCAGTAATAACGAAATTGGTTTTTCCTCATACGCCATGAAGGTCTTGTCTTCGAATGCATCCGTACATGCAAAAAACAAACTTAAACTTAGTGCAAATACACTTAAGCAAAATAATTGGATTCTATTTCTTAATATTTCCATAGTTATTCTTAATTAAGAGGTGCATAGTATGGATTCTGTACAAGTAGTCTATTGTATTTAATTTCATCTTGATGAATAGGTAAATAATGTGCATTTTCATTCATCAAAATGGATCTTATCACAGGAGCAGAACCTCCTGAGGTCCCTAATAAAACTTCGTTAATTAAATATTCCTTGTGTTCATAAGAGTTTCTTTTAGCAACCCTTAATAGGTCATACCATCTTTTCCCTTCACCTAAAAACTCGCGTGCACGCTCTTTAAGCAAGATGTCTAACATATCTATTTGTGATTCGCTGGTAGACAAAGGTCTTGAAATCTGCGCCCTCGTTCTTACTTCTGTAATCAACTCAAGTGCAGCAGGGTATGAGCTTGTACCTTTCATAATTAGTGCTTCTGCCTTCATCAAATAAACGTCTGCCACACGGTATATTATCCAATTTTGATCACTTTGCGGTCTAGCAACCGTTGTTCCCCCTTCAGCTCCGATATATTTCCATAATTTCAAATCTGAGTTGGAATATGATGAACCAGCGCCTCGTATATCCTCTTGATTTTCTTGAAATAATTGTACTCCATAGGGAGAAATTATCCAATTGTTAGAATTACCAAAAATGGATAAAAAGTTATTTGTTTGATTTTTGGTGACATCAAACTGAACTTCAAATATACTTTCGTTAGAATTACCTGGGTTAAACATCGTAAACCAGTGATTTTTGCCATTCACCATACCTTGAATCAATCCTACTCTACCTGACTCTAGTACTTTATTACAAGCAATAATCGCTTGATCATAATTCTCAGTCCACAGGTACACATCAGCTAACAATGCTTGAATAGCATTGGTAGTAGATCTTCCTTTAGTTTCCCATACAGTTGGCCAAATATCTTTGCTGTTTTGCGAAGCCATATTTAAATCAGAAATAATTTGGGCATATACTTCTTGTTGCGTGGATTTTGCCAACTCATAATTCTGCGAATCATTCATATAAGGCTCCGTAAGAAGCGGAACTTCGCCAAAATTTCGTACCAAATAAAAGTAACTAAATGCGCGCAAATAATAGGCTTCGGATAAGAAGGATTGCATCACCGCTACATTAAATGAAGGATCGCGATCAACCACATCAGGAGCATACTTAATCACCATATTCGAATAATTAATAATCTCGTAAAAGGAAGACCACTTTACCAAACCATTCGATGGTAGTAATGTTAAGTTCTTAAACATAATGAGGTCAGCACTGATGAAGCCTCCTAAGGATAGCGTATTTCCTCTAGCCTCGCCCCATACTATCATCGTATTGACAGATTTCTGTAAGCTCACATATGCAGCACCTAATACCGCTTCAACTTCTTCTTTTGAGGTCCAATACCGATCGGTTATTTGCTCATTGGGTGGTAGTACATCCAGCCACTTTTGGCAAGATGAACTGATCAATATCACCAATGAAAAGCATATATATAGTAGTTTTCTCATATCTTAAATTTTAAAAATTAGCTAATATTCCAAATGCGAAAGTTCGAGGTCTTGGCGTATTGGCATTATCCTTACTTAACATGTATATATTGCTTGATAACGAGACCTCAGGATCTTGACCGGAGTAATTTGTCCATGTGAATAAATCCTGAACAGTTCCGAATACATCAAACTTTGAAACACCAATCCTTTCGATGAAAGATTGTGGTAGTGAATAACGTAGAGATACTTGTTTTAATCGAACGAATGAAGCATCCTCTACAAATCGATCGGATCCCAAATAGTTATAACCTATACCGTATAATGCTCTAGGAATATCTGTTTGATCACCTTGATGTCTCCATCTACGCAACACTGCGGTACTTTGGTTGGCATTACCGTGCATATTCTCCGTATCAATTCGTACTTGGTTAACTACTTTTTGTCCAAATCGACCATGTAAAAATGTAGTCAATGTAACTGCTTTATAGCGAACATCTATACCTCCACCTGTAGTAAATAACGGCATAGCATTTCCTAGATATACTATATCATATTGATTGATGATACCGTTTCCATCCATATCTTGATACTTTGCATCCCCGGCATATGCTTTACGATTACCATTGTACATATATACAGGATCTCCATCCAAATCATAGATCAAGTTATTATCTAAGTCTCGCGCGATAGTCTCTTGTTCATTTTGATAAACACCTAAGTATCTATATCCATAAAATGAACCCAAAGGATTTCCCTCAACTACTTTGGAAGCATAATTTCCATTCCCAAAATTGTAATTCTCAAATTGTAGGTTTTCGGGTAGTTCTAAGATCTCATTTCGATTTCTAGAGAAATTCAAATTGGCACTAAGCTTAAAATCCTTAGATCTGATCAAGTCACCTCTAAATATAACTTCCCATCCCTTATTAACCATTTTCCCAGAGTTAAAGAATCTCATTTCACCAAAACCAGTTGAAGACGGTAATGTAATATCATTCTGCAAAAGATCGGTTGTCAGCCTATTGTATAATTCACCCATCACATGTAAACGATCCTTAAAAAAAGATAGTTCTATACCTAAATCTGTCTGTGTGACTGTTTCCCATTTCAAATTATCCAGCTGAATACGTGTAGGTCGGATTGCTGTCATATCCATATAACCAGGAACTATAGGTTGGAATACGCCCAGATAAGCAAAAGATCCATCTGGCGAGTTACCACTTTGGCCCCAGCTAAATCTCACCTTTGCCAAATCTAAGAATGATAGATTTTTCATAAAGTCTTCCTCACCAAGCTGCCATGCAACTCCGAAAGCGGGAAAACCTTTCCAACGATGTTGTTTTGAAATGTTGGTATTTGCCTCCCAGCGGTATATTGCATTCAAAATATATTTATCTTTCAGCCCGTAATATAAACTAGTAATCGTACCTGCACTACGACTCAATGAATTACCTGACCCCATAGCTGCTACTGCTGATCCTACCGTCGGGTCACTCAATGAAGGAGAGGCATTACCCGAGGTTTCGGAACTGTAGCTGAACGATCTCGATTCATTAGTCTGAAATATTTGTGTAGCAATGATATTATGTATTGAGTTATACGTCTTATTGAAAATAAATTTATTCTCTGTATTCAATGTCAATGCATCGGACATCAAATCTGATCCCCTATTAAAAGATGGATCCGTCCAAATCACACCAGTCACCGACTGTGGTAAAAATTTGTTGTTTTTATTCAATCTTGTTAAAAAACCGAATGTACCTACATACCTTAACCATGGTTGAATATCATATGTCGCTCTGAAACTTACTCGCCCCTGTTCTTCAGTAGTTTCATTAATAGATTCATTGACCATTGCTACAGGATTGTACATTTTGTTATCTGCAAATGAACCCTGAAAATTTATTCTAGGTGTAAAATATTGATCCGTATAATTACCAAATTCATCAATCACATATGGACTCATATTTGGCATTTTGCGCATAGCCATCCCTCGCGGTGCTGAAACTCCAGTACCTGTCCAATTGCTATTTCTTGAAGCTCTTGAATAATTCATATCTGCATTAATATTGAACTTATTAGAGAATTTATAATTCACACTTATTAAGGCACTATATCGAGCACTTTTCATTCCCTTGGTCGTCCCAACATCATTTAGATGTCCTAATGATACACGATATGTAGCCTTGTCACCTCCTCCACTAATCGCCAAAGAATTATCTTCTACATGACCTAATTGTGTGACTTGATCTAACCAATTAGTATTTTGATTATACTCATTAAAATAATTCCAATTCGGATCATATTTTATTTCATTGGTATTGTACAACATATTCAAATATGATGTTGAACTCCAATAACCCAAATCATTAACCGTATTCCATAGCGCATCTTGTATCATCGACACGTACTGCCCACCATCCAGCATAGGAATTGTTTCAGCCTCCTTACGTAAGTTTAATTTTGATGAAAATGAAAATTGTGTTTTCCCCTTCCGACCTTTTTTGGTGGTAAATAATAAAACACCATTCGCACCTCTCGAACCCCAAATGGCTGTCGCTGCAGCATCTTTTAATACTTCAATTGATTCAATGTCGTTAGGTGAAATATTAATCAAAGCACCGAAATCTTCATCGTTGGCGGTCGAGAAATTAAAATCATCTGCTATAGTGGTTGGGTATGGCACACCATCCACTACAATCAGTGGTTCTGAATTTGCATTCAGTGAAGTGGTACCGCGTATACGAATAGAACTTCTTGCTCCTGGATCAGCACTTGTTATGATATCCACATTAGCTAAACGTCCCTGAAGGCCACCTTCAATAGAAGTAACTGTCATACTTTCCAATTGCTTCATCTCAAATCGTTCGGTTGAAGTAACTTGATTTTTATAACTAATCCCCATATCATTACGGGTTTTTGCGGCCTCACTCACTATAGTCACTTCTTCTATAGATTGATGATCCTCTTTCAATGTAATAGACAGCGTATTTTGTCCACTGTAAGGAATCCGAACTGAGCTATACCCTATACAAGCAAATACGATTGTCAACTTTTCTTCATCCGGTAATTCTATTCTATATTGACCTTGATTATCCGTAGAAGCTCCTTTTAGATTTCGGTTTTCCTTATTTTCGACAAAAATTGATGCCCCTAATAGTGGTAGATTCTTTTCACCTCTGACTACTCCTGATAATACTTTTGATTTTTGAGCAAATGCAGCATTGGATATGTATATAAATGATAATAAAATTATTATATGTAGCTTCATTTAATTTACGTTATAATGGTTAATATTCTAACTGCTTATTTCTTAAGTAATCTAGAGATTTTATACACCGCTCCATCGCTAAATAGCTTTGGCAATTCATTTGAAATAGGTATTAGTGTACCATCAATATCTTTTAGTTCTAGATGTGTGGTGCGATCTAATAATTCCAATTTTCTGAATAGATTATAGCCCGTTAGTTTCGTCGTATTCCACACTCCCTGTATTCCAAATCCAGGAAAAGGATAATCGGACAACGAATTATCTGGCACTGATACAAAATAAGATTTAAGGTACTCTGCCAGCTCCGTATTATTTGATGGTATATCACCAGAAGCGATACCATTAAGCACAGTTTGATTGTCTGGAGCAAATAGTATAAATCTATTTCCAAACAAGAATGGTAATGTTCTTCCAACCTCTAAGTGTCCTACACGTGCTAATAGTTTTGAAAATTCTGCATATTGATTTAACGGATTACTAATAGTTTGTGCACCAGTTATTGTACTTTTGATCATTCTAGCGTCAGCTTGCAATGCTAATGAAGTTTCGTATGAATTTCCATTATACCAATCCCCATTTATTCTAGAAATAGTCAAATTCAAATCAGGTGTATTATACGTAGCTGAAGAATGAAGTTTGCCACCTGTCACATACACATACGAATAAGGATTACGTGTTCTGAGCACTTTAGTTCCCGAAAGATTATCAATCTTTCCATACACCATGCTTTCTGAGATCAATATTTCTTGTTGACGCACCGAAAGTGGTACTAGTATCCCATTTTCATTTTCAACCAAAACATTTTCATCACCATATACTAATGGATTACCTTCTGACCAAAACAAATAACTTTCTCCGACAATAGTTCCCTTCAATGTTTCATCCGATGGAATGAACAGGGTAAAGTCAATATTTTGACTAGATAATAGTTGATACAAGCCTGTATTTGCAAGCATATACATAAACATCTTATACTTGGGATTTCTAAAGGCTGGACCTGTCACACTGTTGAACATGTCGGGAACTAGCACTTTATTAAGTCCATAATAAACACCATTTGATGCCATCGCCTTGTCTTGCACATCCACTGTAGGATTAAAGACTATAGGTGTTCCGAAAGAAGTCTTGATATCTGGGTTTTTACCGATTTCAGATGGAAATACAACATTACCTAGGTAAACGTGATTATACATAACCAGCGCAAGAGGCAATAAATCAACATCTTTGATAGAGTTATAATACGGCGAGAAATATTCTTGGTAAAAGTTTTGTATTGCGGTATTACTTGGTGCGAATACATTGTTTGCGCGATAGGCTAACTGTCCTAAATTTGCGTAATCTGGAAATCCACCACCACCATTATATGACCATTCTGATGCGATCGGCGGTAGGGGGCCATGATTAACTATAAACAACGAGTCACCTGCTGCTGCATAATTTAATGAGGTGGGCTCATCATACCAAAATGATTTAAATTTATCGTAAATAGCGATGAAATCACTATACGTATTCTTCTTTGCTAATTCTTGATAAACGGTATTTAAAGGTTCTATCACCCGATCTAATAAATATACATATCCATTATCCGCAGGAATAGCGTATTCATCAACACCAGCATTACTAATGTTAAATCCCTGATTCCCCCTCCATATTCCAGTACCATAGAAATATTCGTAATTAGCCGTTGCGTCTATTCCTTTTGTCGTAAAATGTTGTTGTGAGAAAACAGGTAAAAATCTGTCTTTATGAAATACTTTTTTTGTTCTACCATCAGTTAGATCTACTTCTACTGTAATAGAGTCACTGCTTCTTGAACGGTGCTTGTAGTATAGACCAGCGAAGTTGGGTTCGTAACCCTCGCTACCCTCTGGTTGATAATTTTGTAATCTATCTTTGCCATAAGCATAATAGATTAAATGATATCCAATTAATCTTTTCAAATCCTGTATTGGCATTTGAGCGATTGATGCAATATTCTTTTCTTTCAGATATGTTGAAAATGCTACATCATTTGGTGCAAATACTGTTGTAATTGTCTTGCCATCCAACACCTCTTTGAGGCCTGATTTTTCAATTCCTTCTAAAAAAATAGTATAATTACCCTTTTCATGGAGAATCTCAAATACATTCCCTCTAAGCCAATCAGGCCGCTCATAATTACTAATCAACTCTTTCTTCCCACAAGAATCTAGAGTTATTAGCACAAGTAAATTGAGTATAAATATTAATGTACTTCTCATATAAAATTCTTTATTTATAATTATTTTCCACAATTCGATGATTAAATGATTCGTCTAGGTACTGTTCTTTCTCATTGCTGTTCTCATGCTTATTCGTTTTGTTTTAGGTTGATGTTTTATTTGTCCCCAATAAATTGAGGTATACTTCAATATTCAGGTATCCCTTATTTGACGAATTATTACTTTGCTCTAGTGCGTCCTTAGGATTATTTGGGTCAAGTTTTAGTTTTGTCTCCCAGATGTCGGGAATGCCGTCTTCATCTGTATCTAATAGTGGATTTTGGATATTGACATTTCCCAATCCACCATTAATTAATGGCAAATCACCCTCTTCATTGACTAGGTGTCCACTTTTACCCAAAGACAATAAATCATTAATCATTAATTGATCTACTTCATCCCTTTTTGGCAATAATGCTCCAACATTTTTACTTACATAATCGAAAGCCTCTTTGGCTGTTAGTGTAGTATTAAGACTTGGGTATTCTGTGTACTCACCCTTAGATTTATAATTATCAGGTTCTAATCCTGGATAAAATTCAGCTGTTTTCTGAATCAGGTTGCCATTCAATTTTCCATCATAATTATTATCAAAGTAATTTCCTTCTTCAAAAAGATTAAAAAAAGAATTTCCACGTGAAAATGGTGTGCGAATCGATTTTGGGGTAGATGGACCTGCTATAAAATAGTTGTTAACTATAATTGCCTTAGAAGGCGATTGCGAGTCTGCTAATATATATCCATTTGCAGATATTTGATGGTCAGTGTTTACACGATTAGCATTTCCAAAGTTATATACTACATTATTTACGAATTCATTATTTCCTTTAACTTTTGGATTCCTTGTTTTATTACTGATATAAAGAGATTTTACAATCGAAATTTTTCCGGATGATTGAATCAAACTGCCTGCTGAGTGATTATAAAAATGCAGACCTTGACCAATAATACAATTCTGTAGTGTAATGCGATCAATTTCAGGCCCTTTCTTGTCCCAATTGACAGAAAAAACCTCATCTAGTCCCCAGCAGAATGATATATGGTCCAACATAATATCATGTCCATTAGAAATCCCTGAAGCATCCTCATTCTTAGTAGCTCCTCCATTCTTACCTAGCCTTATGCGTAGATGTCTTGCAATAGTATGATTAGCACCGCTAAAAGAAACAGTACGACCATATAGCACAACACCATCGCCTGGGGCACTATGACCTGCTATGGTCAAATTTGGCGCTATTGTTACTTTATTTTTTAGGTGAATAATTCCCGAAACTCTAAATATTACAAATCTACCTGCCTTACTAACGGCATCTCTGAAAGACCCCTGTCCTGAATCATTTAAATTCGTCACAAAATATACGGAGGGGCTGGAATACCCTCTCGCTCCAAGTGCATATTTCCCAAATCCTTCGGCTTGAGGAAATGCAAGGATTTTCTCTTGAGCATAAGTTGTTATACTACTGATACACAATAATACAACTAAGGCCCAAGAACGCTTACATTCCTGAAAAAGTGTAATGCTCATAATAATAGTTTATAACTGAAGCCATTAGTGCGCTTCATTTGGTTATCTAAATATCAGGAATGTAAATCAATCAACTGCCCTGCTCTATCCTGATATTATTAGTAAAAAAGGCCTTTAAATGAAAAAAAGCCTTTCTTAATAAGAAAGGCTTTTTGCTAGAAAATAAAAACGTTTATTTTACTAATTTAAATATTTCAGTACCTGCTAGAAGCACGCACCCTAATCCATAGTCTTCAAAATCAGGTTGCTTATCAACAGTTACCGGTTGACCATCTTTTGGTTCTTTACCTGTAGACTGCAAATAACCCAAGAAACCATTTGGTTGCAATGACTCTTTGGTAATAGCTTTCCATCCCCTTTCGATAACTGGAAGATAAGTCTTGGCATCCAAATATCCATTGTTCACTCCCCATGCCATGCCATATACAAATAAGGCTGTTCCTGAAGCTTCCTTACCACCATAATTATTCGGATCATGCAAACTCACATTCCAAAAACCATCTGTTCGCTGTAAAGGAACTAATGCTTCGGACATTTTTTTAAAATCATCCAAATATTCACCATAATGTGGATCTGTTTTAGGCAGTTCTTGCAAGACCAATGCTAAGGCCGCTATAACCCATCCATTACCTCTTGACCAATAGCAATCTTCACCATTTGGCTCTTTATATGGTGGAACGAAATCTTTATCTCTCCACCACAATTGATCCTTAGCATTCCATAATCCACCACCCTCGACATATTTACAGTGATGATACATTTTGTACATGTAATCGAAATACTTTGTATCATTATAAGTGACTCCCAATTTCAAGAAGATCGGCATTGCCATTTGAATAGCATCAATCCATGTCCAATCATTAAATCGTCCACTATTGATTACCGAATCAATATTCTTTTTAATTGCATCAATACGTTCTGGTTTTGGATCAATACGATACAAGTCGATATAAGTCATTCCACAGTTTTGATTGTCTGCATGCCTCGTATACACATCTCCACGCACAGGCTTCCAACTGTGCTTTTCACCCCACTCTACTGCATAATCGTAATATCGCTTTTGTTTGTCAATTTTATAAAAAGCCATCAACCCTTCATAATAAACCCCTCTTGTCCAAATATTAGCAGGACGCTCCTTATTCGTTATAATTGTTTTTACTGGATCAGGCCATTTCGCCATGAAATAATCATTAGCGGTACGTAAATCCTTAATAACTTCCTTTTTAGTTGTAAAATTCTGAGCTGACAATGACATTGCACAACAGCCCATACTGATTAGTAATAAAATTCTCTTCATTTTTCGTTACGGCATTTTTTTAAATCCTTCTTTCTTAATTTTCCATGTACCATCTTTCGGAAATCCTGGTGCATCTGAATCTGAGCTATCCCATCCCTCAAGCATCATAGCTACTGTTGTCAATACACCTCCATTACCAGGTAAATAAATCCTTAACCTATCATCTTGGTAATTATGTCCATTCTTCAAATATGTATTTGTTTTGATATCCATAAAAAGAGCATCCAACGCTTTGTTTGGAAGGCCCAAACGTGCAGCATTCATAGCCGTCATAGGAAAATCCCAGCCCCATGTCTCATTCCACAACCACCTATTCCAAACAGTATCCAACGTATTTTTCATGATATTCTTATCCAATTTGGGCGATTCAGGAACCATACCCAATGCTCCCAAGACTGAAGGATGATCTGTCATCCATTTCTCAAATGTATAGGAGTCTTTTGCAGTCTCTGTCGATAAATACACATCACCATGAATTGGTAGAGGAGCTAATTTTTGAATAACTTGATCCCATTTTTCATTTCGAGGCTCACCAAGACGTTCTTTCCAATTTTGAGCTACGCGTAATGCCCAATCCCAATAGGCAACTTCGTAAGGTGGGTTTTTAGTTTCAGCAGCTTTAAAAACTTCTTGAGATGGAATTAAACCAAATCCTAAATCATATTGATCCTTTTCTTTGTTGTAATAAGCAAAATCAGCCATAAATTCTGCCGTCTCATGAATTAGATTTTTGTATTTATTTAAGACTTCAGCATTTGGATTATCGCGGTATAATAATTCAGCCATATAAATCAAATGTGGTTGTTGCCATATTAAAAATGCCGCAACCGATGATGGACTTTCCTCGCCATCATTACTAGACATTTTAATCCAACGGACACCTTTATAACCTTGACGTTCGGCCAATTTCTTTGCTTTATCGAATGTTCTGAAATAATAATCTAGTGTATTTTCCATCAATTCTGGTCTTCCCCACAATGCAAAATGAACCCCATGCCACCAATGCATCTCCGTATGCGGTTTCCCAAACCAACTGTTGAATGTTAAACCTGTCTCTTGGGGCGGATTGTCTCCCAAACATTGTACACGGGTAAGATATTGCGATAAAACTACTCTTCTTTCTAATTCATGTGCTCTAGGATCTGTGCTACCTTCAAAATCAACAGCTGCACCAGATTCCCAATATTTCAACCATCCAGCAGCACTTTCTTCGGCTCCTGCGGCATATAATCCTTTACTATCAAATTTATTTTCCGCCTCAAATTCGAAAGAGAAATCAAATGTATTAATCGATGCAGTAGGCTCTACCACAAAATAATGAGCTTTTGCTTCCGAAATTTTTGCTTCTGAAAAACTTAATGCTGTAAAATATTCCGACCCTTGTAGTGTATGTTTAATAACAGCATTGGAAGAACTTTGTGATACAACTGAAGTCGTATGCAAGCTATCGTTTGTATAGTTTGTTCCTTCGTCCAAGAAAACGCCAGTAGGATATGGATAACGAACAAATAATTTTATACGGTTTTGAGCTATTAGTTCTGATTCTATTTTAACGCCGACTTTATCATAGTTTTGATATGAAGCAGTATTTACAGTAACAGGCACTCCTTCTATCTCAAATTTACTTGTAATAATTCCAGTCCATAAATCTAAAGTTTGCGAAATGTTTGAAATATCTGTTACTTCAGCTTTCTTGCCGTCTTTTAAGTACAACTCTAGTCCCACGTTGCCCATCTGCAATCTATGTGGATTAGCACGAAAATAATCTGTTGCTTCTTTTTGACGTCCCGCTACCTTATGTTGAATACTATATAGAGCATTTCTACCTTCATTGTTGAAATCATAAGATTTCAACGTTTCTTCAAATTTGTAATCCTTCTCATTTTTAAAACTATCCCAAGCCCATTCAGATTGTGTACCTAGAGATACACCAGGTCTATAATGTTCAGGAAATGACTGCATACCAGTGATATCTACTGTATATGCGAATGTTCCATTTCCTACTGTTAAAGTGCTTAGAATATCAGCTTCGTTATTTACTACATTATGTCGTTGGACTACTTTTTTGCGATCAATTTTAGCATCTTGGCAAGATTGCAATGTCAACATGACAAGAGCTAATGAAAATAATCTTATTAATGGGTGTTTTTTCATAGTTTTTGGTTCTTATTATATTATTTGAGCAAAGTCAAAGCCATTAGGCCAACAACAACGTCGTTTGTTTCAGTTATCATTTGTAAAGACTTCAACGTTTTCGAATTGTCCAATGGCAAATCCAAAAGCGTAGCAGCTCCGCCATCAATTGCACGCGAAGAATATCCTTTTATATCATCGTATTTTTGAAGAGATCCTCCTTTATACAATTCTCCAGATTTCAATTTAATACGATACGGTATTTGATCATCAGGAATTTCAAAAGCGTAATTATCATCAAGGAAGTCTTGTTCTATAGGCCACCAATTTGAAGGGTTCTTCAGTTCCAACAAATCCTTAGAACCATCCTGATAATTAACAATAATTTTAGCATTGGTCATTTGTGATTGCATAGGATTAGTAGATCCCGCTACCATTAGATAAGCTTTCTTTGCCTTCCCTGTCAGCTTTACAGTTACTTCAGTAGGATAATTATCCCATTGACTTGTAAATACAATGTTCTTAGTATTCCCCTTTATAGAAAAAGGAATGTCCAAATAACTCAATTGATCATTTTTACGATTTGCCATTAATCCCGTATCATCAATATTTGCTGTAGTCAAAGGGTAACACCAATTTCCGATACCTTGTGTAGGCAATTGCAATGTTGGCACCACTGGCCTTGGAGACTCATACTTTTGTTGAAAAATATTAGACACACGATCATTGTAATAGGTTGATAAGTCTACCGTACTAAACTCTCCTTCTGTCTTCAAATCCCAATTTGAAATAGATACTGATGAAATATATTCATCAGCCTCTAAAGTGAAATTATTTGTTCCCTTTGTAAGCTTATTTGAAGGAATGATAACCATTTCTTTCGCCCCTGCAGGCAAAATTTTGTTTAGCGAAAAATATCTATTGTTGATTTTGACAGATTTAGATAGGTTAGAAGTATTATGTAATGTCATCTCAACATTTCCATTGCTCAATGTATAGTTAAACACAATTGGGTTTACCAAATGAACATTAATAGGGAACCATGAAAATACATTATCCTTTGTCCCTTTAACAAAAAATGTCCCTTTATGCTCTTTGCCTATAAAGCTGAATTTATTACCCTTATAATTTTTAATTATCTTCTGAGGATCAAAAACTTCATTCAAACTAAATCCAGCTGGTAAGCTAATATTCAAATCATCTGAATAAGCATGCTTAATAACATTCTGATCAAATTTTATAACTGATCCTGCGAGCTCTATACTAATCTGAAAATCTTGGTATTTATCCGTTTTAAAAAGAAGGACAGGATTACCAATAGACTGCTCCTTAATAGTCCATGCAACCTCTTTCCCATTGACCAAAACTTTCTTAATAGAAGTTTTATACACTGGTACTTCCAAATGCAATGCGACAGGAGTATTATACTTGGTCTTTATATGATACTTCAGTGTATTATTTTCATTCTTGAAATGATAAGACCAATGTGGTGTATTAAGCTCTGCAAAATTCCATTCCGAAGGAAAACCTGGTTTAATAGAAACATAACCCTCTAATAATTTGGGTAAATAACCAAACAACCCTTCGGTCAATGTACGAGAAGCCACGCCAATAGGATCAGCAAAATCACGATAAAGCTCACCTCTAAACGCATCGTAGTGAGATAATTGATGAAAATTACCAGGGCTAATACCATGATACATACTTTCTATAATATTGCTTTTCCACAGTTGATAAGCATCTTCCTTGCGTCCTGATTGCCAATAAGCTAATGCTGCCTGAAGATTTTCACCTAATGTAACATTATTCACTGACCATGTATATGGTTGCCAATTAGAGGTAGCTAAAGTATAAAGGTTATCATGTTGCTGTCCATGCACATTAATAGGAATTTTTGGCAAGTGATTATTTATATATTGTGTATTCTGATAGCTTTCAAAATCATCCAACATAAACGCATCAGCCACATGGTAAATTGTCCACAACCCTGGTTTATCATGAACTAATTGCTTACCTAACATATCCTGAAATTCAGCAAAATATCCACGATCGGAAAGCCACAATTTGGATTTCATCGCTAATAAAATATCCTTCGCTTCCTTTTCATAAATTGATGGATCTTTACCTATGATTTTAGCAAGCTTTGCTGTCGCAATATTCGCACGGTAATTATATGCTGTTGTGTGGGCTACGCCTCCACCAGAATATTGAAGGCCATCACTAGCCCATATAGCACAGTATGCATCGTACAGACCATTACGTTTGAAATTACGTCTTTCCCAATCCATATGACGCTCTATTGTAGGCCACAATTTTTCAATATATGCCTTGTCGCCTGTGTAATCAAAATGCGTAAATATTTGGTCGAAAAACACCAAATTCATATCATAATGATGGGCAACAGTATTGTTATTTGGATTACGAGAAATATAGCCACTTGAAAACATAGATGTTCCAAGTTCCTCAATATGACGGGCCAAATTTAATGCTGTATCCATCACAACTTTGGCGGACGTTGGCGCTAATACTTGTGAATTTGAATAGCTTGAGAAATGCTCTTTTGCCCTATCGTGCCAGCCCAAAGCATCTGCCGCATAAGCACCGCGCCATGCATTCAAACGCATGCGCCATGCTACAGCACCATGCAGAAATGTAGGACTTTCCCACACCGCATCAGCTGCTAATGCTAGCGTAGACCCAAATGTATTGATAAAGCGATCTGGTGTTTTTAATTGTATACGGTTAGCAATTGCTAATCTTCCACTCTCTGCATTTTTAAATTGTGTAGCTAGGGCAGATTCACCAAGAATACTGTTGGATTTTCCTCTAGAAATACTGATATAAATCGGCTTAGTATTCAATGAATATGAGGCAAAAACTATCGGTGACTTTGTCGTCTTAGCCTCTAGTAACTTTGATTCATCTTGCAGAACTTTTGCATCAGCTTTGAAGATTTCAGGCGTTTCCGAGAAAACACCGTATAGAAATTCTTCTGTCTTTTTTCTGTTGAGGTATTGTAGTTCGAAACTGTTCTTTGTGATGCTGTAATTGTTATTTACACAATACTCTGGTTTTAAATAAAAGTTTGATTCTGGATCTGCCCCAATATCTCCAGCACGGCTGAAAGTAGAACCACTAGCCCCGCCAAATGCTGCGAAGAATTTCACTCCATTAGGAATATTTTGGGACTGTACTTTTACAATCATGCCCTCTTTATCATAATGTGCTAAGACTTGCAATTCAATAGAACCAGTACCTAAAATCGCATCTTTGATGGTATAGGACATACGTCCTGATTGTAGTCTTGTTTCAATATTATCTGCATCTTTTAGTTTTTTTGATCCAGCCTTTCCTTGAATCACAAATTGCAAATTGCCTCCCATCCCTGGCATGTACAATGCAAATTCGGGCAAATCCCCTGCTTCTACTCGAGAACCTAGATTATTCCCATACAGGGCTTTATTAAATCGATATTTTCCATTGACAAGCAAGAAATCACCATTATCTTCCGTATAATGAAGATTTCTTGTGTTTTTCTGCCAATGTTTGGATTGTGCATATACTTGTACTATACAGCTAAAAACAAAAACAGAGCTTAGCAAAAAATTCTTTAACATATTTACTTAATCAAATGATGAATAGGATTTGCCATTAATTTTCACATTTTTCAATGTTACATTCTTAAGATGATCCACTTTGTACGGCTCTTTAACACCATTTATTTTACAATCAATCATCGTAAAATTCGTGACTGGCGAAGATTCATATGCTGCAGATAATACGGCATATTTACCTCCATGAGTTACATCCAATTTCTCAACCCATATATTGCGAATAGTAGGAACGTGATTACCTGGTTTTTCATAGAACATATTGAAACGAACCGCAGCTTCTTTGTATTGTCCAACTTTAGTTTTGTAGAAAAACACATTTTCAATGACACCCCCACGGCTTGAGCTCGTTTTGATACGTAAAGCTCTATCCAGCTCTTTGCTATCCATCGTATTATTTAATGCATAAATATTTCTAGCACCACCACCAATCTCACTTCCTATTACCACTCCACCATGTCCTTCTTTGAACATACAGTTTTCGATAATATGATTTTCAGCTGGGCGACCTATATTACGGCCGTCTTGATCACGTCCTGATTTAATCGCAATACAATCATCACCTGTATCAAAATAGCAATCTCTAATCCATACATTTTTACATGCTTCCGGATTCAGCCCATCATTATTGGGGCCTAGAGTTACTATTTTTACCCTTTCTACCAACACATTTTCGCAAAGTACAGGGTGCAAATTCCACATGGGCGCATTGATTAATTTCACATCAGCGATCCATACATTCTTACATAAATAAGGTTGTACAAAATTTGGTCTTAAGAAATGTCCATCACCATATACACGTTGACGTGGATTTACCTCATCAGCCATTTGTTTATGTAATTTTGCACGAGCAGGCTTTTGTTCACCAGGACGATTTTCATTCCATCCATAGTGACGAGCACCACACCAGTACCACCAGTTATCCATGTCTGCATTACCATCCAATAAGCCCTTACCCGTGATAGCAATATTTTCTTCTTCATATGCATAGATGAATGATGAGTAATTCATACATTCCATTCCCTCCCAACGTGTAAATACGATTGGATAATCTGAACTATCACGACTGAACAACAATGTTGCTCCCTCACTCACGTGTAAGTTTACGTTGCTCTTCAAATAAATAGCGCCAGTCAAATAAACACCTCTAGGCACGATTACACGGCCTCCACCTTCACTATTGCACTTCTCGATAGCTTGACGTATTGCGTCTGTATTTTTAAATACTCCACCATCTTTTGCACCAAAATCAGTAATAGTGTAATCTTTGTTTCTAAATGTTGGGGCTTTGATTAATTTTTTTAATGCCTCCACCTCTTGCAGTGGTTGTTTGGATGAGGTCCAGATTTTTTGCTGTCCAAAAACGGTCAGTGTAACAAAACAAATTAAAGCACTAAAAAAGATTTTTTTCATCATAACTATGTGGGTTTAAATTTTTTGATTATAAAATTTGAAATACAAAAGTAGTAGCAGTATGACCGATACCTCCTTGAGTTGCTCCAAATAAAAATTGTGGTTTGCCGTTATTATTCTTTTGCAAAAGCATCGGTCTTTCTAGTCGACCAAAACGCTTAAGATTTGTCGGGTTCTCTTCTTTGATATAAGCTGCCATGTTGAGATAGGAAACTTTAGGCTCTGTCCATTTTTTACCATCTCTCGAATACATGTACAATCCATATTCATGATTGTAGAAACCCATATCTCGAGCGATCAAATGATATCCTTTATTATCGTTCCAGATGTATGCATCCTCTACCTGAGCATTGTTTGGTCTGTTCGAAAAATCAATAATTGGATTATCAACATCTTTCACAAAAGGACCTAGCGGACTGTCCGATTTTGCCAATCCATACTTTCTATTGCCACGAACGCTTCCAGAAGCTTGTAGGTATTCAGCCGTATTCCAAGATTTATAATACAACCAATACTTATTGTCATTACCTAGCATCACAGCTGGATTAGTCGTACAATGATCATCCCATGCACCTTCAGTACCTGGCATCAATATAGGCTCATCCAATCTTTTCCATGGTCCATTCAAACTATCCGAATAGGCTACCCCGATATGCTTCGTCGAAGTTTTTCCATTACTATTGCCCATGTAGTATAGATAGTATTTACCGTTAAACTCCTTTATCAAGGGGTTATGACATGTCGTACTATCCCAATAGCCAACCCTAGGTGCAATTATAACATCTTGATGTACAAATTCATGTAATGGAGAATCGGCGATGGCATATCCAATTTCCGAACCATTTATCCAGCCGCTCATCCCTTTATCCTTACGCCATCTGGAATAAAATAAATAAACCTTATTATCCTTACCCCATATTGGAGACGAACACCATACGAAATACTCCGGCAAATAAAAAGTACGCCCTATTGGTTTCAGATTAAAGTATGATTGCTTTTCAGAACTAGAGAATCCAAATGCTGTGGATGCACACAATACACCGACTGATACTAGAAATTTTTTCCTAGTAAGCATTGGTTCTTTAAATTCATTAAACATTATTTTATTCAAAATATTTGGTTATCGTTTTTCTAAAATACCAAAACACAATCCCATATGTATCCTGCTGTGTCCTGAAAGAGTACACTAAACAACACTTTAAAGCAGATTTATCTCCACATTGTTACATGAAGCGATATAATACTCAGAATTTTTACCTGAAATTTTTCATAAGGTTTCTGTTGGTAGTATAGGTTATAGACACCAATATATATCCTTTCCTACCATTCTGAAAATAACATCTTAGTTACGCAAAAATGCAGTCTTAATTTTTAACAAAATATCTTATAAATAATAGTAAAATTAATCTCAAGTTCTAGACAATTAGATAAGAGTTTAGCAAAAAACACTACACATTTTTAAGTTTAATTAAACTTTAAAGGCTCATTTTTTGTAATTCATCAAATAATTTAACAACTTTACGTGAACACGTATCGAACACTTATTACTATGTACAAATTATCTTTATCAGTTATATTATTTTTTGTTTCTATTTCTACTTTTGCGCAACTAACCTTACAACAGAAGTTGCAATCTAACCTACCTTTAAACGCTCAATTTCAAGCTTTACTTCTACAATCTCGAAGTCAAGATGCAGATTTCAAAGTAATCCGTAAATCTAATGTTGAGATCATTCAAAAAAATGTAGCGGATTCCATTTCGAAGTACACCAAAGAATTAGCAGCCCTTAAGTCGAATTCTTCATCTTCAGTTCAGCAAGTTCAGTTATTGAAAGATTCTGTAACCAACTTATCTGAAAATCTTAAAATTGAACAATCTAAAACGGATAGTATTTCATTCATGGGAATGAGCTTTGCTAAGCCTGCTTATCATACACTAGTTTGGTCAATCATTGGAGTCTTATCAATAGCATTTTTTATTACTTTGATTACTTTCAGAAAAGCCAAAGTAGATGCAGTAGAACACCAAAAAACTGCAGAAGAAGTTCAAAACGAGTTCCAAGCTTATAAAAAGAAAGCAATGGAAGCTGAACAAAAATTGAAAAGACAATTACTAGACGAACAAATGCGAAGAGATTCGTAGTCTCTAGACTTAACGACTAAAAGCAAAAGCCAACTTAATGTTTAAGTTGGCTTTTGCTTTTAGTGTAACTATTATAATTAATAACCTGGATTTTGCATAGCTTGCTTTTCAGCAGGTGATAATGCTTGACCATTTTCATTCGTGATTGCATCTAGGAAAGATTGCGGAATTGGGCGGTAATAATGAGTATTTGAGTTAAATACTGAATTGCCCCTTACAAAACCATCATTAAATGCTTTCCAACGAGATTCTAATGTTTTAGTACGCACCAAATCTTCCCAACGGTATAATTCACCACATAATTCACGTGTACGCTCATTCAAAATGAAATTTAACATCTTTTGTTCGTTGGTTGTTGCTCCAATTTTATTATATATCGGAACATCTACTGGTGAATTATAGATATCATTTACTGAATTAATGACAAGGTTATTAGTTGTAGCAGCCGTAGTTATAGGCATATCATTATTAGACTCATAATAGGTGTTTTTCGTAAAATAAACAGCACCATTAGCAGAGTAACCACCACCTTTACCTGTTGCATATTGATTATTTAAATAGGCTTGTCCGCCATCAACATGCTTAGTACGATCCTCTCCATCCTTAAATGCTGCACGATTTCTTAATCTATTGATCCAAGTAATAGCATTCGCGTACTGCCCTTCACCTTTACGAACATATGCTTCTGCAACCATCAGAACATCCTCGGCCGAACGTGCCATAATAGCATCACGTGTACCAAATTGAGAAGCAATATTTATACGATAACCATCACGAAATTTAGATAATGCTACATATCTCGAATGAGTACTCGTTCCTTGAGCTAGGAAATATCCATAATTACCGTGTTGACCAACCCAAGCTTGTGATTCGCCTTGAAAATAACGCGCAAATGTATGCGTATTTTGCATTACACCACCTTTAGCAACGGAAGTAAGATCTGTTCCAACCTTTGTATAGCGATTATCTCCTGCATTATTAACAATATACTTAATAGCCAATTCACCTCCTTTAAAACGCTTAGCGCCCTCTACTGTTCCTGGAGGGCCTATTGCCGCCTGCGCAGCTGTCCATGCGGGTGCTGCAGCTGAGTTGTTAGCCCCATACGTCGTAATGAAGGATTTCCAAAAACGCGAGTCATTGACACGATCAAATACATCTAAAGTATAATTTGTCGATCTAGAATATGAAAATTCACGACCTCCAGAAATATCGCGGTTAGTACCTGCCAAATCCTGATATACAGCAGGGTAATACAAGTGTATTTGATTTCCATAACGACCCCAGGTAGCTTGGTCATCAGAAAACTGAGCTGATAATACGACCTCTGTCACTCGTTCATTGGGACTATTAGCCTTTTGGTAATCCCATAGGTCCGTATAGTTATTTACTAAAGGATGCGCGTTCACTACTTCGGTACCATATTTAATTACCGCATCTAGATCCGCACCCACAGAGTTTGTGTTCCAACCACTATACAGTTCACTAGCTCGTGTCAAATGCGCTTTGGCTAAATAATGTGCAGCGGCCCATTTGGTCACACGTCCAAATTCTGTACCTGCTGGCTTTAATAATTTATAAGCTTCTTCCAAATCAGCAATAACTTGAGCAAAGACTTCTTGCTCTGTGTTGCGTTTAAAATAAGTACTTACTCCTTCAGATGGTGTTAATTTTAATGGTACTCCTCCGAATTGCGTAAGTAATTGCAGATAAAAATATCCCCGCATAAAATACCCCTCACCCAATCGAATATCATAATTACTACTTGATTTGTCATAATGGAGCGGTACATTTTGAATTAATGTATTTGCAGATTCGATTCCTGAATACATATTGTCCCATAATGGTGCAATATTAGCCCCTCCATAAGTAACTTCAGATGGATTTAAATCTGTACTGTAACTATTAAAACTTGGTGAGGCGTTATTGGCATCAGTGAATTCATCTACGCCTAGATTGTATAATCCCATTCCCCATGTATAATTAAATTTAAATTTCAATTTAGAATAAACACCGGTCGATAAATCATCCAATCCTTGTTGGGTAGTAAATATATGTGTACTTGGTGGACTTAATTGTTCTTCTTTTAAAAAGTCTTTGCTACAAGACTCTAAAAATGTCATCAAGCTTGCTCCTACAATAGTCGCAATGAGTATGTTATAATTTCTTTTTTTCATTTCTTTCAATTTTATCAATACTATCTACTTCACTACTAAAATCCTACGCTAAGCCCTAATACAAATCCTCTAGTTGTAATAGATGAGCCTATCTGATTTGAATTATTGTTATAATTAGAAAGATCAGTATCTAAGAAATCTATTTTAGAATAAAGCATGGCTGGATTCATTAGTTGCCCATAGATTTTTATAGTATTAGCACCAATCTTTTGAAGCTTTCCTGCTGGAAAATTATATCCAAAACTTACGTTACGAAGCTTAATAAACGATCCATCTTTATAATTCATAGAACTACTGTATGTATCTGCTGCCTCACCATTAGATCCTGGCAAATAGTATTCAGCATCTTCATTTACCTCTGGAATGAAGTAATCAAGTTTACGTTGCATATAACGACCATCCAATGTCGCTGCTCCAGCATTTACTAAGAATCCCCATCTCGAATAAATAAAGAATGAAAGTTCAAAATTTTTGTAATTGAAGGTATTTGATATACCTCCAGACCAATCTGGACGATAAGACCCAATAATTTGTCTATCATTACTAAGATCAATTTTTCCATCAGGAACTCCATCAGGACCACTTATATCTTTTGCACGAATTTGCCCAGGTTTTCTACCAAATTTTGCAGCCTCAGCTTCTTCAGAAGTTTTCCAAATACCATCATATACCAAATCGTAAGCTACAGCCATCTCGCGACCTGTAAACCATAGATTTGCAACATCCTCACTTCTTCCATTACTTAGAGATACAATTTCTCCTCTATCTTTTGACCATGTCAATGAGGTACTCCATTGGAAATCTTCTTTTTGGATATTAACTGTGTTAATTTGAAGATCAACACCCCAACCTTTTGTTTTACCTACATTGGCATTCGTAGAAACATACCCAAGGATAGAAGGAATAGACATTGCTAACAATAAATCATTAGTCTTGGTACTGTAGAAGTCCACGGCACCATTGATTCTGTTATTTAAAAATCCATAATCAACACCAACATTGAATTGTGTCGTACGTTCCCATCCTAAAGCTGGATTTGCCATTTTTTGTGGATTTGCTGCTGAAGGATCGGAAGCTACATACCCTGGAGATGAACTTGTCGTACCCCAATTGTAAAAAATTTGAGTTAACCCACCTTTAGATGCATATGCTCCAATTCCTTGATTACCCACTACTCCCATACCTGCTCTTAATTTCAATGCATTCACAAATGATGCATTTTGCATAAAATTCTCTTTATCTATTCGCCAAGCAAGTGATACAGAAGGAAATGAATCCCACTGATAACCAGGAGCTAATACAGATGATCCATCCCAACGAGTAAAAGCTGTTAGGATATATTTGTCTTTGTATATATAATTCAAACGTGCTAAATAAGACTCTAATTGCGTTTCACGCAAACCTGTACCATAGGATCCATTAAAGCCACCTGAAGCAATATTATACCACAATTCACGGGCACTGTACACATCTGTGGCACGCATGTTTGCATTTTCATAATTAGTTGCAGAAGCAGATTGTAAGAATGTTAATCCTAAACGGTGATCTTCACCAAAATTACGATCGTAAAAGATCAAGTTATCCAATGTCCATGCTAGTGTTCTCTCTGGACTGTATGTAACCGCATTATTTCCATCACCATTGATACCTTCTGCTGCATTTGCTATACCAAGACGGTGATGTCTATACTCTGGTCCGAATTGCACTTTATAGCGTAAGCCTTTCAAAGGGGAAAAAATATTACCCAAATCTATTTGACCAAAGAAGCTTCCAGAAGCAACTAAACTTTCTCTTCGATTAGTATTGTGATCTAATTCATTAATCGGGTTGATAATATTTATATCTCCAGCTGCAGGATTTCTTATGTAATTTCCGTTATCATCATAAGGGACTGTCCATGGTAACATTGCACGAAGCGCATGATAATAATCTCCAGCACCTGTAACAGATTTTGTGAAACTGTAACCGTAATCTTGATTTCCATATGCTAGATTTAAATTAGCCCCCATCGTAAACCATTTTGTAGGTGAGGCTTCAAAACTAATTTTTGAAGTAAATCTCTCATATAATTGACCCGGTTGCGTGGCATCCTGCTTTAAATAACCAAAAGACCCATAGCCTTGAGAAACTTCATTTCCGCCCGAAACACTTAACGTATGTTCTGTTGACAATGCATTTTTTCTGCCCACTTCTGCCCAGTCAAATTCTCCTACTAGACTAGGGTCCCATACTGTATTATTCTCAGTCCATCCCTTTGCAATATTTGCCCATGAAGATGCAACTGATCCCCAACGTGCCAAATCAGCACTGTACGAAGGTATTGTAGACTTTGTTTTTGCCAATCGGGCATAATCAAGCCACTCTGCAGCACTCATATATTCCGTCACATCTATCATCTTTTCAGATGTAGTTGTTCCTGCATAATTCAACGATACTTTACCCTTTTTTCCTTTTTTTGTTGTTACTAGTACCACACCATTTGCTCCACGAGAACCATAGACCGCAGTAGCAGAAGCATCCTTCAAGATATCTATTGTTTCAATATCTGAAGGGTTAATATTTTCGATACCACTACCTTGCAACGGCATACCATCCACAACATACAAGGGGCTATTCGTTGCAGATAACGATCTTAAACCACGAATAGTAATACTTCCTGTTGTACCTGGGCGTTGGTTTGAAGTAATATCCACACCTGCAGTTTTACCCTGCATAGCTTGTAAAGCATCTTTAACAGGCATAGCCTTTAATTCTTTTTCTCCAATACTTGCAACCGCGCCTGTTACATCTGATTTTCTCACCACATTATACCCCACTACCACGACCTCATCGACTTCAACATTTTCACTTTGCAATTGTACATTGATTGTCTTACGTCCAGAAATAGACTCTTCGAGGGAGGAATACCCTATGACCCTGAAACTCAAGACACCATTATTGGGAGCATCAATACTATACTGACCTGTACTATTTGTTGAAACTGTTTTGGATGTACCTTTTACAATAACTGTTACACTTTCAATAGGATTTCCGAAAGAATCTGTGACTTTCCCTGTCACCAGATTTTGTCCAAAACTCGGAAGTAAACAAATGACCATAAAGTAGAAGAGCAATGACGCTCGTATACTACATGTCATTTGAAAAAATGGTTTAGTTTGTTTTCTCATCTTATAGAATAAAAAGTTTATTTTTGATTATCGCTTGATAGTTTTTAATCCAATATTTATTAATTAAAGCCCACAAAACATGACAAGACATAGACTTGAAATCATTACATTTTGTTAATTAATAAAAGAATAATTCTCTATTAGTAGATAGAAAAAATTATAGATTTAAATTGTTTATCATAGATTATCTTCATAATCATACGCCTAAATTTAACAAGATAAGACAGAATTGGCATCCTGTAATGTCCTGTCCGACACCATATAACTAACTATTATAAATTATATAGAAGGGCGCAAATTCACATAGAAAGGGACTTCTAATTGTTTTTTCTCATTATTTTTTATGATTTGGGCAGCATACTTACCCATTAAATCAAAATCAGTAGAAATGGTTGCTATACCATTGAGGATAAACTTCTTAAGAGCAGTTTCGTTATACGAAATCACACCAATATCCTTTCCAATTTTGTATCCCTTTTTAATACTTTTTTCTAAAAGGAGTTCCAAATCATCTTCTGCCAAATTGATATAACATTCACCTTTTTTAATAGGCTCTTTTGCCAGATTACCTACCAAAAGATGATCAAATGCATATTGATTGCAAAATTTATAAAATCCCTTAATAATAGCTTTGGGGTAATCACTATTATCTGGAAATACAAGCTTAATCATTTGATAACGGGAAAGAGGTTCTAAAAACTTTTCTAAAGCCTCATAGATATCCTTTTCGTAATTCTCATACACACAATCCACATTATCACTAATGCCCTCGATGTGCTTACCTAGTAACATTAATTTTTCTTCAGGCAACAAGGATAATACCTCAGGTGCTTGATCACGTCCTTCCTTGAAGTGAGGAAATACAACGTAACGATCATATTGCTTATTCAAATTAAGCAAAAGACGTCTTAAATGGGAAATATCACTATTATACACAAATAAATCTAGTGATGCATCTTCACCTAATTCTTTAACAAAAGAATCATACACAATCTTTTTATGTGCGCTAAGCTTATTTAAGAATAAAGCGATTTTTAATTTTTTACCTACGTCAGTTTTCGCTACAAAATAACCCTTACCTGGCGTAGATGAAATAATTCCTAAGCTCTTTAATTGCTTGTATCCCTTTTCTACAGTATCTCTTGAAATGTCTAAAAATATACTTAACTCATTAATAGAAGGCAAAATATCCCCCTGTTTTAATGAACTATTTCTCACTCCGTCGATCACAGCATCCACTAGTTGGATATATTTCGGTGTCGATGAAAAGTCATTGATCTGTATATTTTTATTAAACGAAGAACTGCTCATGGCTTTGATAAATGGTAGTGTTAGCATAAAGAAAATATAATTTTCTTACACTAACAAACTTCCATTAACTTTTATTTGAATTAGTCAAATACGATTAAATCTATTTTTTAATAACTGAATAATTTAACAGGACCATTAAGACCGCTGTCCATTACCTTCCATTCACTAGCATCAAACTCTTTATAATTTATATTAACAAAGTTAATTTCATGATAATTTTTCCATTTTACTTTGTTTTTATCAAGATCACGCATGCGATTTGCCATCAAATTAGCAACCTCTATACGTACAGTATTTTGCCCTGTTTTAAGTAAATCTCCAATTTCAACTTGATAAGGGTTCGCCCATAAAACGCCTGCATCAACACCGTTGACAATTACTCGCGCACTCTCTCCTACATCCCCCAACTGCAACAGATATGATTTGTCCCCCTTTTTATCAAGACTTATCGTTGTTTCATATGCTCCAATTCCTGAAAAAGTAGACACTTCGGCTGTATTTAACGCAGTCCAATAACTAAGTTTGTTAAGAGTTGTAGCTTTAGGAATTTTTGGTCCTCCTTTGATAAATGATAGCTTCCATGGATTGTCAAAAACATTTTCCTCTTGCAGTGCATTTATATACGAATAGCTGTTTTTTGTACTTTTTTGATTAGAAGCTAATACAATCCAAGCATATCCTGCCGGAATTTGTAAACGTATCATATCATCATCAACGGGCAAATCAAAAACTTTTCCAGTCTGTGGATCCATCAAACTGTAGTGTTTTCTAACATTATTCAATTGAAACTTTTGATCTACAGTTTTATTACCGTGGTTCACCAGGTAATAATAAACATCCTCACCAACAGCGCGTCGCACGTATTTCAATCCTGAACGCGCTAAACGCTCTGCAAATAGATTTTCTGTTTCCAAAGCTGATGTTACATCCTTAGTCAAATAAACTTTGCCTTTACCGTATTTGGTATATTGATTATCTAAATCTGACTTAAACTTCAATAAAGCTATCTGATCTAACAACTCCTTTTTACGTGCATCATAATTTTGATACCCCTCAACATCTGTTGGTAATGATTCGAAAATTATGGTAGCTCCATTATTCGCTAGTTCTAATAGTTTTTTGAATGTAGCTAGAGAGAAATACTTAGTTTCAGGCACATAAATAGCCTTATAAGGATTTGACTCTGCTGAAACCAACAACTTGTTATTCAATACATTGGTTTTTTGAATAAATGCATCTGAAACAAAGTCAAAACTATATCCTTGTCTTTGTAATCTAACACTTTGTTTGTAGAATGAAGTAGGGTGCAACCAGTCATCAACATGATGAACACCCAATGTCTTAAAAGCACTCTTGGTATCATGCCAAACATCATAAATTGGCCAATAGATTAATAATTCATTATCAGCCTTACCAGATTGTAAAATAGATTGTACACGTGTCACATAACTATTCAAACCAGGTAAATGATCCCAAAATGAGTTACTAGTGGTAAAGTTTGTAGAAGCATAAAACAGCCATCCTGGGTACGCTACATCTTGTGGTGTAAATGTTGTACCATGATAAAACACATGATTTACGCCTGAAAGAAACAATTGTTCTACTTCTGGTTTAGCTTGCGATAGGGCAGTTTTGAAGTGCTCAGTGAGCCATGTAAAAGTCTCAGAAGAGGTATATTTCTTGCCCGAAAGATGTGTCGCTGAAGAAGCAAACTTGAACATCATAGGATCAGGATCTACATTACGGATATCTTGCGTATCACGTCTTAAACCAGGTATATTAAAAGAACTGGAACCAAAAGTTTCACATTCCGCTATATCTGTACTCGCATACAAATCAATTAGATTTCCTGGTGATCCATGAGCCTGATTACGCGATAAAGCCTTATGATTGTTTGAAAACACCGTAAATGGTTGTAGAAAATTCTCTTTCAAAATCAAACTCACTACCTCTCTATAATCTGACTTAATTCGTGATTCTCTATTCTTATCTGTACCTTTTCCCGAAAAATCTAATAAATGATCCTCTAATTTATATCCTTTGATTTTCGCAAACTTTGACAAGAAAGAGTCAGTCCAATTGGCACCATATACTTCGTAACTATCATTAAAAAATGAACGAATATTAAGATCTCTTCCTCTAAACACTCCTGCAAAATGATCAAAATAGCGTTGTGAAGATTCTTTACCTAAATGATCTAATGTAAAGCCCTCACCTCCCGGTGCTGCTCTTTTGACCAACTGCCTCGTACGACCTGTGAATAAAGCGTACACTTTTACATCTTCAGGAGCCAGCCATTCACCAGTCTGTGCTGAAAGATATTGGTCAAGATTGATCTCCTCCCCCTTGGAACTGAATGCCCGAAGAGCTTGCAAATTGCTTAATGTTTGTTTTTTATCACTAACTCGTAACGGGAATGTAAGTTTTTCTCCTTTCTTTAAATCAACTTCATCCAGAAAAAGTTTTGTTGCGGTAAACTGTTGATCTACCTGGGGACCACCAAAAGGCCATCCTGTTCCCAAATTCATATCTACTCCAATACCCAATTTGGCCGATTGATCTGTTGTGACTTTCAACATATCCATCCACTTATCAGACAAGAAGCTAATATATCTTTTTTCAAAGCCTTTGGCACCATAAATCGGTGTGACTTCGACACCGCCGAACCCTGCCTTTTCAATTAATTGCAACTCGCGCTCTAGGTTGGGCTTATCAACAGCCGACCCCATCCACCACCATCGTGTCCAAGGTTTCATTTCTTTTGTCACCTGTGGCCAAAAATCTTGTGAAAATGCTTGAAAAGTACTCAAGCCGCTACATAATAGTAGTAAGAATATATTTTTTTTTAACATGACTTAATCTAAATGAAACATAGGTATTAATGCACTTGATGTCGGTGAAAAATCAGCGTTGGTTTCCATAATGTCAGCCATATATTTCCACCATCTTTGTACTACTTCTTCATTACCCAATTCTTGTGAAGAGTTGCCAGATAATTGCTGAACAGCAAACAATACACCTGTCTCTTCGTCTAAGAATATAGTATAATCAAAAATCCCACTTTTCTTTAACAACTCCACCAATTCAGGCCAAATTTCTGCATGACGTCGCTGATACTCATCCTTCATACCAGGCTTCAATTTCATCTTAAATGCTACCTTCATGGTGATTATATTTTTTTGTGAATATCTATTTCTATTATACTTAAATTACCCTTTGCGTTGGCATCATCTCTTGCTACGCCATCATCCAACTTCTTACCTCCTATTTCAGCGTGTTTATTCACTTCAGCAATGTAAGTGGATCCCTTAAGTTTTATTTTCACCTTCTTACCTTTAGTTCTTGGTATCACAATAGTGTAATACCCTAACGTTGTCTTCGTCGTAATATCGGCTATCAGTTTACCATCCACATATATTTCTAAAGGATAAGCTCTAGATCTAAAATTGTTAAGTTTGATATCAATTTCGTCTATAAACTCAGCTTTTGCGAGTGTATACTCAATCCATGCTGATTGCATTTTACCATCATTCACCCAATCGGTAAGCTCATTATCATCAAAGGATCCTTTCACTTTATCTTGATTAGCTCCAGCAACAGCAGATTTAATTGGCAATGTTATACGTTTGATTTTCAAAGGTGATTCTGACAATCCTTCTCCTCTATCTAAGTTGGAAGGAAGATTATTTTTCGAAGATTTTACAAATACCCCATTATTACTTACAATGGGCTCAACAGACCACGAAAGTTCATCTGACAATAAACCATTTGCATGAGCGGAAAGCCTAACATTTCCTGTTTTATTAAATATTGTGCGTAATAAAACTCTGTTGATTCCGGCTTCTACAGGTAAAGATTCTGACAAAATATAATTATTAGACCCTTGAGCTATTCCTCCTCGCCACTCCATTGGTCCATCGAATTTAAAATCAATCATATTGGTCGCTGTCGGACAACGGTTCCCATCTTTATCAACGACTTCAACGTCCACCATTACCATGTCATTGCCATCTGCGAACAACCCATTCTTACCATGCTGATAATTCAACTTAACTCGGTATGGCTCTCCAGCCGTTTTGATTACTTTTTCATTCAACACTTTACCGCTAGCGTCATAAGAAACAGCCTTTAGTGTTCCCTTTTGGTATTTTACAGCTGAGAATGTATATAAAAAATGTGACGATCTTTCACCTTCACCAATCTTATTATCATTGATAAATAAATCCACTTTTTCACCTGCAGATACTACGAAAACATCTTTTATCGTTCCTTCTTTATAATTCCAATGTCCTACAATATGAAGACCTGAAGGGTCAGACTCTACCCAACCATTCCACATGACCTGATGTGCATAAAAAGCGTCCTTAGGAATACGCATTGGATCGACCTCGCCACTTCTGCGGTAATTTTCTTTACCCCTATAATGTGTATTAGAGTCCGAAAAAATGATATTTAAACCACCAGAACTCACGCGTGCACCTGTTCCTGGACGAACTTTGTAATACTCATACCATCTATGTACTGCTTCTGCGGCAAAAGAATCTTGATTTCTATTATATGAACTAGCATCATTTCCTTTGTACAGTGGCCCTTCTCCATTTTTGTGATAAGGATAAGTGAACTCATCCCAATATTTACGCAAAGCCTCATCGCGCATATATTCTGTAGCAATCATTGGATGTCTTGCACTTTTATTAATGTACAACATCTCTCCTCCATATTCTGCTAATTTACTATCTAACATTTCCCTAGAACCAATAGCTCTATCTCCATGCGGATCATATTGGTCTCTAATAGCAATCATCTCTGCCATGTGTGCTTCAGAAATCGATTCATTACCACATTCATACATCAAAACACTTGGATTATTACGGTAATAAATAATTGCATCACGCATCAATTCAGTGCGCAACTCCCATCGTCGTCCTGTCACATCGCGCTCTGCATCTCCGGCTGGCAACATCTGCATCAAACCTACTCGATCACACGATTCAACATCTTGCCTCCATGGGGTTACGTGCATCCATCGTACTAAATTGGCATTACTCTCTACCATCAATTTATTACTAAAGTCACTTAACCATGGTGCTACAGATAATCCTACAGCAGGCCATTCGTTACTTGTACGCTGTGCGTAACCTTTCATCATCAGTACTTGATCGTTGAGATAGACCATACCATTTCGAAAAGCCGTTTTTCGGAAACCTGTCTTTGTTTCCACGACGTCCATTACATTATTTGGGTTAGTGATTTTTGAGGTAATAGTATATAAATAGCCGTAACCCCAATTCCAAAAATTAACGTTTTGTAATACATCTTTCGCTTGCAATACCTTAGTCTCACCTGCTGCAATTGTATATATTTGTTCGAATTCCTTTACTAATACGTTTTTAGCATCGCGTACTTCAACGATATATTTTCCACTTTGTGCAGCATTCGTCTCATTTTTTACTTCCGATTCTACGAATAAATCTAATTTACGCTTCTTGATATCAATATTTTTCGCGTAAGTGTATACCCCTGTAGTTCCCAAATTAGAGTATAACGGTAGCGTCTGATAAACACTAGGCTTGAAATGTATCCATACATTTTTAGGCATACCACCATAGTTAGCATTGAAATTTTTATCATTCCATTGGTAAGTACTATTGGTCGCTTTCTCTCTGTACGACCAACTATTATCTGTACGTACAGCAATAATATTTTCACCCTTTCGATTTAATACTTTAGAAATATCCAGACCAAAAGCCATTACGCCATTCTCATGAATACCGACATATTCGCCATTTACATAGATTTGCGCACCATGACGCACCCCCTCAAACTCAAGAAAAACTTTTTCCAAAGGTACATTTGTCGGCAAGGCAAGTCTCTTGCGATACCACACCACATTTGTACTGTGAAGATGTATGGGTTTTGCAAAAGCTTCATCTTCATTCCAAGCATATGGTAGGGTCACTTGTTTCCACGTGGAATCATTAAATGCTACATCCTGTGCTTTGTCAATATCGCCAACATGTATTCGCCATTCAGCATTCAAGCTATATACTTTACTATCTTGTGCATTTGAATAATACGTTATAAATAGTAAAAATAAAAATATCAGGTATTTAGGTTTCATCAGAATTAGTTATTAGCGATTAATTTGTATACTTCGGTTCCTGCTAAAAGAAAACAGCCCAAACCATAATCTTCAAAATCTGGAACGGAAGAAAAACTCACAGGCTGACCGTCTTTAGGCTCTTTACCCGTGCCTTGCAAATACCCCAAAAATCCAGAAGGATGAATCGCTTCTTTGACCATCGCATTCCACGCTAACTCCATGGCAGGACGGTATATTTTATCATCCAAAAGCCCGTTATTGATACCCCAAGCCATTCCATAAACGAAAAGTGCTGTACCCGAAGTTTCTCTTCCTCCATAATTGGTCGGATCATGTAAACTTACATTCCAGAAACCATCCTCGCGTTGACAAGCTAATAAACCTTCCATTAGTTCTTTATAATCTTGAAGATATTCTGCTCTATGATTTTCATTTTCTGGAATTAAATCTAATACACGAACCAATGCTGCAACGACCCAACCATTGCCACGAGACCAATAACAATCCTCACCATTAGGCTCTTTGTAAGGTGGAACAAAATCTTTGTCGCGCCACCATAGTTTATCTTTTTTATTGTATAAACCTCCACCTTCAACATTTTTTGAATATGCGTACATCTTATACATGTAGTCAAAATATTTTGGATCTTTATACATGACACCCAATTTTGCAAATACAGGCATAGCCATTTGAATAGCATCAATCCATGTCCAATCGTCGTATTTTCCAGAAGCTATGACATAGTCAATATTTGTTTTGATATCGCGAATACGTTCGGGTTTTGGGTCAATCTCGTAAAGGTCTAGATAAGTTTGACCACACGTCTGATCATCGGCATTTCTGGTTTTAGTTCCATTGCGTAATCCCCATTTATGATTTTCACCCCAATCTACCGCATAATCATAATAGCGCTGATCCTTGTCTATTTTGTATAAAGCCATCAAACCTTCATAATATACCCCTCTAGTCCAAATATTACTAGGGCGCCAACGCGTAGTATATAATGGTTTTCCTGTATCAGGCCATTTATTCATAAAATAATTATTGGTGGAGCGTAAGACAGATAATACATCCTCTTTTTGCATAGTAGAAGTAGGAGTTCTTGAAATTTTACTTTTAGAGGCGCATGCCGTTATTAGCAATATGCTACATAAAAGCAGTCCTAATCCTGTTATTTTTTGTCCTTTCATGTTGAATTTTAAGGTAGTATTTGTATGGTATTATGCATCCTCAAGTATAAATGCATAAGTATTGGTCATCTTTCTATAATACTATTATAGAACTAATTGGTAAAAGCAGCAACCTGTAGTGTCCTGAAAATTTTATTATTTTAAAAATTTTCGAAGTCCTATTTCTTTATTGTTCTTTATATTTTCTGCTACTAATTTTGCGTTCAAAATAGCACCTTCTTTGATCGTATGTGTAGCATCCTTAGTGCCAAAATAAGTTGATTTGACAACATCTTGACCTACCTTCTCATACGAACTGATTATCATGTCTTGTAAAGGAATAAAAAAAGCTCCACTTTGTGCTGCTGCTTCTTGTGCCCACTCCGCATAATTCGATTTCTTCACTTTATTATCCTCCCAAGAATTTCTTGGAATAGGTGAACAGATAACAGGAATAGCTCCTTTGTCTTGTATGTTTTTGACAAATCGACGAAGATAGAATCCATAACTGTACACCATTTCTGTCTGCTTAAGTAAAGGATTTCTAACTTCTTCATAAGAATCGCTATTTCCCTTAATAGTTCCACGTGCCCGCAAAGTATCCACTATTGGACTTGAATCATTATGTCCAAATTGAATGATCACATAATCACCAGGCTTGATATTATCCAATACTTGTTGCCACAATTTTGGATTATTGTAATAGGTTCGCGTACTCGTACCTCCTAATGCCTGATTTCGAACGTTAATTTTATTATCATCAAAATAATCACCGATGAAACTTCCCCAACCCCATTGCCCGTTGGAGCCATCTCCTCTTCCATTTTTAACGGTACTATCCCCAATGATAAATAGTGTAGGTTTATTCCTGTCCTGTACAAAGGAATTAAATAATAAAATTGAAAATATACTTATCACAAGTATGAATACATTCCTTATCATTTTAAAAAGTATTTAAATATTTTATAATTGGATGCTTCAATGCAATTAACCCGTCGATCACTGATGCAGCATTTTCCATTGCCCCATCATAGTTGGTATGCGTGTGGTCTCCAGGGAAATATTTTGACTTGACGGCTTCTGCACCTAATTGATCGTATTTTTTAGCTGTCAACTCATTAAGATCTATAAATGGAACCTGTTCTGCTTCGGCTATTTGTCTAGCCCAAAGTCCAAAATCTTGATTTGCACGTTTGACCTTCGCCTGAGCGTCCCATTGATTTCTAGGTATCATCGAGAACAATATCGGTTGAACACCCTTACTTTTAGCTTGTTTAACCATTCTACGTAGATTCTCACCATATGTACGAACCACTTCATATTGATTATTTCCCCAGTCCAATACAACCGAATCTTGACCAATACCACGTAACACACCTCTATATCCACGTCTAGAAGTATCGGGACTACTACCTTCATTATGACCAAACTGAATAAATAAATAATCTCCAGCTTTCATGGATGAATCAACTTTAGCCCAACGACCTTCTTTGACAAAAGTGCGCGTACTTCGACCCGCCATAGCATGATTGCTTACCCGAATCTTTGCTGTATCAAGAAATTCAGAGAAAAGAGTCCCCCATCCCCAATATTCTTTATTACTATTGCGTACGGTAGAATCTCCTATAATATAAATCGTAGGTTTGGGTTTTAAATAAGACAGGCTTACCAAACCGATTAATGTTATAAACAATAGTTTGAATACTTTCATATTGTTTTATTTTTTCCTATTAGGCGCTATTTTAATGTTTGGTTTATTTGGCTTATCCATTCCCGTCCCTAAGTAATACCCCGTATGTGGAGGCTGATTGTATCCAACATTTTGCCAAGCAACACTTACCCTATAATGTGGATCATGCATCAATGTATATAGTCTATGCGAAGTAGGTATGATCGTGGTATAAATACGTAAAGATTGGTTGTCCGATGACCTAAGAATCAACTCTTCTCGCCAGTCGCCCAAAATATCAGCTGATAAATTTGGTGTACTTTTACTTCCATTTATCGATATAGCACCTTCAGCGGTAAATACTCTACCATGGTTGTATTTTTCAATATAATTGCCATTCAATAATTCTCTACTCAAATCCCCATCCCACCAAATCAAAAAATTAGCCGATCTAGGCGCCCTTCCAATCGATTCACCTTTCATATTAAATAAATTACCTGAACCGGCCCACCACATATAGGCTCCTTTATGATTGGGATCAATATTTGCGGCCACTCCTCTACCAACATCTTGGTCAATTGCTCCTTTAAATATAATTTCACCAGTTTTTGCATCAAGCAATGCAGCTCCTATTCCCTTTCTTCCTCCTTTAAGCTCATGTATACCAAAAATTTCCAATCCTGGACGATTAGGGTCGAAGTCTGACACATGCAGCGCATCACCATGTCCAAGTCGTGTACTGTAAAGACCTGTGCCATCATCATCAACGACCATAGAACCAAAGATGACTTCATCTTTTCCATCCTGATCAATATCAGCCACAGAAAGATTATGATATCCTTGCCCAGAAAATGGATGCGTACGATCCTTAGTATCGAACACCCATCTCCTGACTAATTTTTTATTCTTGAAATCCCAAGCGACTAAAGCTGTTCGTTCATAATAACCTCGAGTCATAATCACAGAAGGTGACTTACCATCTAAATAAGCAACACACGCCAAATAGCGATCTCCTCGATTAGCATTACGATCCCCCCATGACATCAAATCTCCCCTTTCGGGCAGGTAATCTACTGTATGAATTGCCGCTCCTGTTCGTCCATCAAATACTGTTAAGTATTCTGGCCCTTCTAATATCCGCCCATAGAAACGTGATGTACGGACAGTATCACGCCAATCCGCTTTTACATCTCCAACATATTTGCCTACCCCATCTTTAGTCCCATCAGCTGTTTTACAAACTATCTCAGCAATTCCATCACCATCTAAGTCATATACCATAAATTGGGTGTAATGTGCCCCTTCACGAATATTCTTACCTAAATTAATTTCCCAGATAAGTGTACCATCTAGTTTATAGGCTTGCAAAATAGGATCAGACGTCAACCCATTATGCGCATTATCACGTCCTATCCCATTTTGATGAACAATTAATTCATAATTACCATCTCCATCTAAATCACCTACGGAAATATCTCCTGGCGTATATCCTATTGGAGTACGTAATGGTAATTTTAAAAATGATTGAACGTCTTGATTTTTTTCTATTTTAAATTGACCTACCTCCACTTCCTTTTTCCCGTCCAATACGGTTAAAAAATAAGTGATCTCTTGCTCTGATTTTATCTTACTATCCTCAAAATTTGTACCTTCAGTAAGTAAGCTGGAATTAAGTTTTTCACGCTTTTGATCACCATATTGACGATAAAGATTAAAAGCAATAGTATAATCATCCGACCCCAATAATCGCCAACTAAGAAATACGGATGTGTCACTAGTCTTAACACCTACCAATCCTCTATCCAGAAACTCCATTTTCCGCTGAGCAACACACTCGGCATTGAAAATTAACATGCCAAAAAGCAGGGTCAATAACCTAGCTGACAAACTAAAATACCTAAGTGAGCCTGACATCTATTAGTTCTCCTGAGTTACTTTTTTACCATCAACTACCACATTATTTAATGTGAAGTTTTGAATATAGCTCTGCTTTATCGTTCCATTTCGAGAAGACTTTACATTCATGTTGATAAACGAAAAGTCAGAAAGTGTGTATTGTGGTGAATTAATGACATCGAATAAAATTTCACATTCCAAATCAATGTTTTTGAAGATGATATTTTTAGCATGTGACATCTTGATATCTTTCTCACCCTTTAGATCGAAGAACTGTGTCCAAGGCTTAATAAATAAAAAGCTCTTTGCCGTACCTTTCACATTTTCCAATGTAATGTTTTTGTACTCTTGTGGGGTGTCAGGACGCATCTTTAACTGCAATACTTTTTGTGCATTATCTACTGTATTATTTCTGAAAATGACATTGTAGCTCAAAACTGATTCACTACCACAAGTCAAAGCACTATGGCAGAAACCAAATGCACAGTTTTCGATAATAATGTTTGAATTAGGACCATTATTTGGATCTATATCTGCTTTTGGTCCTTTACCACCTTTCAAGGCAATAGCATCATCATTCACAGACATGTAGCAATTCTTGATCAATACATTTTTACATACATCCAAATCTACAGCATCCGAACTAGGTGCTTTCACGGGTTCCTTAGGTGCTGTGATATGAAGATTTAAAAGTTTTAAATTTTCTACTTTGTAAAAATGTGTAGTCCAAAATGGGGAATTGCGAAGCTTTATACCTGAAATTTGCACATCTTTACTATTCGACACGTACAATAAACGAGGGCGCATTTCATCCATATTCGTACAACTCGGGTTGAAACCTCTACGTAACCAAAATGATTTCCAATAACGAAGTCCATTACCATCCAACATACCTTTACCTGTTACTGTAAAGCCATTCACCTCATCGGCATTTACTAGTGCTGCAAAATATTTCAACGTCTGTCCTTCCATGCGGGTGATTAATAATTCAAAATTTGAAATATCATCACTACCTTTCAATACCCCACCTTCTTCAAGATGTAAGTGTGTATTTGCTTTGAAAAACAAAGAACCACTCAAATACACTCCTTTAGGAACGATGATAACACCTCCTCCTGCTTCATGGGCTTTATCTATAACAGCTTGAATTTTTTTGGTCTGAATTACTGTACTATCTTGGATTATACCAAAATCTGTGATTTTATATTTTTTACCTAAGGTATTTACATCAACTAATTTTGCATCCGAAAACCAAGCACTTATTGGTTCTCCATTCGGAAATTTTTGTTGACCAAAGACAGATAAGGTACTTATCATCAAACAAGTAAATAGGATGTTTATCATTGAATTTTTCATCGAAACAATTATTATCTAAGATTTATAATTTGGCTCATCTATGTGCCAGAGATAGACAACTAAAACTATTAACAATAAAATTATTAACCAACCTGTAGCATCCTGTTTTTAGTCTTATTTGGATGTTTATATCCAATTAGTTACATAAAAAAAGCAAATCCCAAAGGATTTGCTTTAACCATACAATTATTAATAAACTATAAACTTGCTAATCTGTGAGCACATTCACCTTTGGCATTTCAAATTGAGTATTATCTTTAGAACCTTTTGGAGTCCCAAAGTAAAAATATAATGTTCTAGTCACTGGCTCACGCATCTTGTTCAATTCACCTGCAGGACCGTTTACACCAGCGTTGTTATTTATACCTAGTGCCAATTTAGACCCAATAGCTGGTATTGCATCTAAGAAAGAGACATTACCTTTTGGCAATTGTGGATACCCTTGAGGACCTGACATTCCGTGAAAATCAAACAGTCGAACAAACAAATCGTCCTGATCTGTAGCCACTAAGAATTTTCCTTGTACGCTATTAAACTGTATCCAATTTATATTCGAGAAATAACCTTTGAATTCTGGAAAATTCCACGGACCTACTCCAGGCTTAGAGTCATTGTACATCTTCTCCCAATTATTACGAAAGACTCCTTGCGTCCTATTCTTCCATACGCGATGAGGTCCATTGCCCAACCATTTTGCTGAAAGCATGTAGCTTTCTGGAAAATCAAAACTCACCCCCGCGAAAGGTACATCAGCATTCAAATGGTATTGATAATCTAACTTTAACCAGCCGTCAGGACGCATTGTCCAGCGAATAAATTTTAAATCCCCTTGGTATAGTGCTTCAATAACTTTATTCTCTCCATCATCCTTTCGTTGAATAGATACAAAAGTAGATGTACCATTAACTAATACTGGCCCATTTCTGAATGCCATTTTCATACTATAATCATTAGCCAAATCAACAAGTAACCCTGTTTTTTTAGAAATAAAAGCCGTTATGCCATTTGCTTTTAAACTATAATTCAGTGAATCCTCTACTGATTCTACAGCTGTACGTGTATCTAATGGTAAGATAGATGCCGTGACATGACTGCTATTTTTCACTTGCCATGACCATGTGAATATTTCCTTATTATGATGATCGACGGCGGTTAATAATAACGCATCATAATCCTTCCAATTCGCTGGCAAATTAAGTTGCACAAAACCGCTGTCTATAGGATTTATTGTTGGACTAGCGACAGCCTTTACAATCTCATTCGCTATGCCTGCAGTATTTGCATATGGCTTTTGATAATTAACAAGTCTATACTCAAACTTACATGAATTCAAATTGGTAAAATGATATCTATTTTCCACTAATATCCTTCCATCAAAAGCAATAGGCAATTTTTTCATTTTAATATGAACCGGCGCATAAATCTCCCGTATAGCATAAAAACTACCTTCTTTTTGTCTATGTGGCCCAAGTATACCGTCAGGTGCATTTACCCCATTTATATCAATCTGGTTGTTAAAATCGGTACGAACCAATCCTTCATCCGCCAAATTCCAAATGAAACCACCAGCACCCAATTTCGACTTCCAATGCAATTCCCAAATATCTGCTAATCCAGCAGCAGCCCCCCCATCATCCTGTGCATGCAAGAATTCAGTAGGCATATATATATTTGGACCTTCTAAGATTTTTTTTGTTGAATAATAATCTTCATAATGATTACAATCTATTCCATTAATTTCATTCCCTGGTCTATGATGCGCATGAATAACTGTTCTATTTGACAAATCATATTTACCATATTCAGCGACTAGTTCTTTATTGTGACCACCTTCATTTCCATTCGCCCAAAGAATAATGCTGGGATGATTTACATCACGCATTACCAACTCTTTAACCAATTTTCGTCCAACATCAGTGCCATATGCCTTTTGCCAACCCGCCAATTCGTCTAGAACATACAAACCCAAGGAATCGCAAATTTCTAAAAAAGCTTTATCAGGTGGATAATGTGAACAACGGACAGCATTCATATTCATTTCTTTGATCAACTTGACGTCTTGCAAATCAATATTTTTATTTACTGAACGTCCTGTTTCAGGCCACCAAACATGACGATTTACACCTTTCATCTTTATTTTGGTGCCGTTGACATAGATTCCATCACCTTGTCTAACTTCAATCGTTCTAAACCCGAAACGTTCTTTCTGTTTATAAGTAGTCTTATTGTTTTGCAACAAAGAGTATTCTGCATGGTACAAATTTGGTGTCTCTGCAGTCCACAATTTTGGATTTTTAACAGTTAACTTCAATGAAACAACAGAATCGTTAGGATTGACCACGACTGTATTTGTAGCGACGATTTTACCCAATTTATCCTTAATATCAACTTTTACATTTGACTTTGACTGAATATTTTCAACATGAATATTCGTTTTGAATGTACCATCTGCTTTAGCATCAATTGCTGTCCACGTAATATGTTGTTTAGGTGTAGCTTGTAAATAAACAGGACGATATATGCCTCCAAATATCCAATAATCGGCTAGTCTTTCGGCATTATTCACCGTTCGGTCTTTGGACATTTTCCACACGACTACCTCAATCGTATTGTTTCCACCAACTTTAATTTTGTCCGAAATATCGTATGCAAATCTATAGAATGACCCTTGATGTGTAGGCCCGGCAACTTTTCCATTTATTTTTACTTCAGTATCCGTCATCGAACCTTCGAAAACTATACTTACTTTTTTGTCTTTCCAGGCTGTAGGAATAGTAAAATTATGTCTGTAAACAGCATACTCTTCATTAAATTGAAAATTTTTGCCATAGGTTACATAATCTCTACCGTAGTTATAACTACCAAATCCTTGTTGCTCCCAATGACTAGGTACTGCTATTTTAGACCACTGACCTGCTTTACGACCACCCGAGACCCAAAAATCCCAGTCTACAGTATTCTCATTATCTTTTCCTGATAAATACTGAATAGCTTTTTCAGTTTGAGCAAATGTTTTAGCATAATTAGCTACTACTAAAATTAATAATACAAAAGCACTAAGAATTCGAAGCATAGGTAAATAGGTGTTTATAATTGATGTTCATCTAAGCTAGCAATATATCAATAGGCTAGCAACCTGCCCTATCCTGTTTATCAGCCATCCAAATAATTAGGTTACACTTGAATTTTTAGATATTTTCGTAGCATTCAACTGATTATAATCATACCTATCAAAATGAAAACAAGCGTAGTATTAATACTTTTTCTATGTTGTTGCTGTCAAATTTCTTTGGCTCAACCGACTAGTGTAAAACTGGAAAACATTAAAGTTGATGCACCTTTTGAGATGCCTGAGATAACAATCCCCAATTTTGCAAATCTTCCAAATTATGACATCAGAAATTATGGAGCAATAGCTGGAGATAAAGAAAAAATCACCCATGCCATAGAAACAGCAATTGAAAAAGCGACTCAACAAGGTGGTACCGTTGTCATTCCTACCGGAGAATGGTTAACAAAAAAAATTCACCTAAAAAGCAATGTCAATTTACATATATCAGAGGGTGCCACCTTACTTTTTTCCGCAGACCCAAAAGATTATTTACCAGCCGTTTTTAGCACATGGGAAGGATTAGAATGTTACAATTATTCACCGTTAATCTATGCATTCGGAATTAAAAATATAGCCATTACAGGTAAAGGAACTATTAAAGCGCAAATGGATGTATGGCGAAAATGGTTTCCACGTCCGCAGGCACATATGGAAAGCATCAAAAACCTGTATAATTGGGCACAAGATGGTGTACCTGTAGAAAATAGAAACATGGTAAATGACACCTCCAACCTACGCCCCCAATTTGTGCAGTTCAATCGTTGTGAGAATATACTGATTGAAGACATTAAAATTCGCAACAGTCCATTTTGGACTGTACATTTATACTTGTCAAAAAACATTGTTGTACGCAATATTGACGTCTATGCACATGGACACAACAATGATGGTATTGATCCTGAAATGAGTCAAAATATCCTAATTGAAAACTGTGTATTTGATCAAGGCGACGATGCTGTAGCGATCAAGTCTGGAAGAAATCCCGAAGGATGGCGTTTACAAACACCTTCCAAAAATATTGTTATTCGTAATTGCACGATGAAAGATGGACATCAATTACTTGCTATAGGTAGCGAATTATCTGGTGGAATTGAAAATATTTTGGTCGAAAATTGTGAAGCTGGTGTTGGTGCTAAACTCATGCACCTATTGTTTATAAAAACAAATGAGCGCATGGGAGGCTATGTAAAAAATGTATATTTCAAGAATATAAAGGCACATGATTTGAGAGATGGAATACTGGGAATAGATACTGACGTATTGTATCAATGGCGCACACTCGTCCCTACTCGAATCAAGAAAACAACACCTATACAAAATGTATATCTTGAAAACATCGTAACTACGAATGGTAAATTCATTAGTAAAATAAATGGCAATCCAAGTGAACCTGTAAAGAATATATTATTGAAAAATGTACAACTTGAAAATGCGAGCGAAGATAAAAACCAACATAAGTTCGTGGAAGGTTTTCAAATCCAATAATTGTATTATTAATCACCTATACCACACACTGCATAGCAAGTGCGTGGTATAGGTGAATATAGGTTAATACACCATAATCTGATCCAAAACAATTCCTTCATCTAATGCTTTCACTTTGACAGTTATTTTTTTAGATGATTCGACAGGAAATTTCAAAGTTCGAAGTGCACGATTGGTTAACACATTTTCTTTCCATTCATCCGATCTACCTACAGTCTGAATCTCCATTATCTTTGCATCACCATCATTTATACTAACCGCGAAACGTAGCTTATTCCCTTCAACTGGATGATTTGGTGCCAGAGCAAAATCAAAATTCAATTCCCCGGATGATGTTGGTTTGATTTCGTAAAGAACTTCCGTGTTTTTAGCGATATGAATAGCTTTACTATTATATCCCAAACCATATGATTTAGGAGCTACCCCAGTGAATTTTTTAAAGTCAAGCCCATCCAATATTCGTATATAGGATTCATTTGTTTTCAACGGTTGTACAGCCTTTTCACGAGGAACACGATGAAAAACTTCGAGATTACGAGGCTTATAATTCATCATTCTTTGCCACTTCCCATTCGATATCGTATCATATTGGTTGGTCATTTGGACAATTTGATCAAAAGCTGCATCACTTTTATCCCACGATTCTTTATCATGTCTTGCTAATTGAGCATACATATGCTTCAGATTCATTGCTGCAGATGCGCGCACAGGGTATTCTACCAATTGAAAAAAGCTATTCCTCTTTGCTGGTAAAATTGAATTATAAATCTTTTTGACACGTTGTTCTAAGCTTTGATAATCTTCGATACGTTGACGAATACGATTTTCAGACCAAGGCATATCTTTAACTTGTTTAGTAACCGGGTTTTTATCTTCCGTATACGTATTGCCCATAAATTCAGGTTTACGTATATAGGCTAATCGGTAAAACTCATTGGTAATTTCTGTCAATTCTTTGCTAGATTTCTTGCCAAACTCTCGACCATACCAATTTTGAGTATAACGATCTAGACCTGATTTGTTGTCTTCAATTTTATTAATATTCCAAGCCATATCCAAGAACAACTCAATAGTGAATTCTGCAGGCTTTATATCGCCAACATTCAATACCCAAATATTATTCACACCTCTATCATACGCTGTTTTCATTTGGGTATAGATTAGCGCTGGATGGTTCGTCGACAACCACAAGTAGTCATGTGGTCTTCCCCAGTAAGAGGCATGATAATACATACCACTTCCACCAATTCTTTTTTGTTCTTTCTCAGTAGGGAAATGACGGATATAACCATAATTATCATCGCACCACACCAAGGTCACATCATCAGGCAAATCCAAGCCTAATTTATACACGTCCAAGACCTCCTTGTAAGGAATAAATACTTGAGACACGTCTTCAACCTTAGGATTTACTAAGTCGGTAATAAGCTTACGTTGGTCCTTGATAATATTATTAATTGCTACACGCTGTTCTTCCAAGGTATTCGCACCTAGCATTTTGCTATCGTGCACACCACGTATACCTAGAGTATAAATATTGTCCGAGCCTGCTAGTTCTCTGACACGCTCCTCCCAAAATTTAACAACAGACTCCCGATTATTTACATAATCATAGGGACCTTGTCCAGCTAATTTCCATTCAGCATTCGTATTGCGCATCATAGGCTCACAGTGGGATGTTCCAATGTAAATGCCGTATTTGTCTGCTATCTCCTTATTTTTTGGTGTCAAATAAAAAGCAATAGTACATTCATGCATCGCTGGCCAAAAGGTATTCGCGCGAAGTCTAAGTAGTAATTCAAAAATTCTTTCGTGCGTCCGTGGTCCAATCTCTCCCGACTTGCTTTCCTTTTCGTAGGTAAGGTAACTCCATGGCAACAACGCAAAATCTTCATCATTTAGAAAAATACCGCGATGCGCTACAGAGGGATAGTCCAACAATTTATAGCCTCTTGGTAAGGAATATTTTTTCAATTTTTCGGGGGTGGAATCTGCCCACCAAACCCAAGGAGAAACACCTATCAATCGTGACAATTCTAAAATTCCATAAGCAGCTCCACGTTTATCTGATCCTAATATTATCAATTCATTGTCAATGACCTGAATCAAAAATCCTTCTGGATTATTCCTTAACAAATTTAAATCTGATATCTGTACCTGCTGTTCAAGTTCTTTAGATACTCCTATTAAACTTACTCGAATAATAGTTTGCTGATTATTATCAATATTCCAATCAAAAACTGATTTATAATCGTTCTTAAAGATATCCAAAGCGGTTTTTATCACTTCTTCTTCAGTATTTAATTCGAGTAAAACCTTGACACCTTTGCCATTTTGAAATAATATATCACCTTTGGCAGCTACAATAGTGGTGCATAATAGGAGTAAAAATATAAGTCGTCTAAGTAATGTATTCATCGTTTAATTAGTGTTAAGAGTGTAGAGCTATATATGATAAAATCTGAACCACAAATGTGATTCAGATTTTGACTTAATGAAAAATATATTCTTTATTGAACTTTAAATGGTAAATACCAATTATTCATATCCAGTAGCTTCGCTCTTACTTGAGCAGCTTTAGGATTATTAGCTTTTAGTAACTTTTCATAAACCTTGTCAGCTAAAAAAGCTGGATCATTTCTTCTTCTCGCTATACGCATCAAATCTGACCAACGACTACCTTCGAAAGCAAGTTCTAAAGCAGCTTCCTCTATGATTTTATCTTCCAAATCTACTACTGGAACATTGTATTCAACCATCATTGTGCCATAATTACTTACAGTACCTGGTCCGTATTTTATTCCTGGAAAAGATATTGCTGGCAACATCGCTCGTCCTCTCACACCTATATTTCTATACCAAACACCTCTTACAATGTATTGATTATCTCGTGCATCAAAATGGTAGGGTGATGACTCAGAAAAAGTGATTCGACTCGCTCCAAAGCCTTCGTGAGATATCTGTGATTCTAACTCAAAAAAACTACCCGCAGCAATAGCCCCTGCCGAAGTAAATGCTCCATAGTAAAATGCTGACTTAATTCCGTGATTTAATAAAGCATAAGCAACACGACCCTTTCCATCACGATTCGCTGCCTCGGCAAAACGAAGGTGCGCTCCTGCTGCTCTTGCAATATTCCATTGCCCTCCTTTATTTAAGAGTGTCAAAGTAGAATTTGAATTGTCTGTATATTTCGTAATAACTGGATCTCCAGCAGCGTCTATTGTGTATGATAATTTACCACGTGCGTCCCAAGGAACACCGTTTATATTTGTTTTGCTATTCCAAATATCCATCGATTTTTGGGATGGTTTAATTTGATAATTACCTTCTTTAGATGCCAACTCAATAAATGGGTTTCCTGGAGCGAAGGAATTGTGATATGGGATAGCCCAGTTCCATTCTGAATTCCAATGTCTGTTTGTATTTGACAATGCAAAGAGGCTTCTCCAACCTTCTGTCAATGAATTCACCAATGATGAACCTTCTTGTCCACGAGCAAATGAAACTTGAATATTAGCATCTGGACCATCGTACCATCCAACACGGTTATGATTAAACTGCTGACTTACATTAGAGTTTTTATCCTCAGCAGACAATACTTTTTTATACCATCGAGCTGCTTCTAGGTAATTTCCTTTCCACAAATACAATTCTCCAATTACATGTGGCTTGTTCGCAAAAATCTTGTTCGTATTATAACCATCTGTAGTAAAAATCAGGGATGTACCCGTTGGATAGCTAAAATATTCTAAAAAAGGTAAGTCTTTTACATCATTTATTAAGATATCTATCAAATCATCAAATTTCGTTTTAGGTTTATTACCTAAATCTTTAATCTGTGTTACATCTTCAATATTACTGTCGATGTAAGGTACATCACCAAAGTGAATTCCCAATTGTAAATATAACCAAGTACGTAATACCATAATATCGGAATAACGTTGGCTGAACTCCGAATTACTCAACTTTCCTTCTTGCTCCATAACCTTAAAATTATGAAGTGCGTCATTACAACTAAATATTACTTTATAGAATAAAGAGGGATCTGCATAAGGATTATCGACAGTTACTTCGTGGTTGGAAATTTGCTGCAAAAAAGGATTAGCATTTCTCGTAACGTCTACCAAATCAGCACGTAATTCATTCCAAATAATATATTTATCACCTAAAGAGGCAAACTGACCATAAATACCTAGCACGGCTGCATCTGCATCTGCTAACGTATTGTAAATTAGCGACCGATCAAGTTTATCCTCGGGCTGAATTTCCAAGGTCTTACTACACGAAATGGCAAGTATACTGGTACAAATTGTACCTATTAAAAAACTTTTTGAAAATCTTATCATATTCATAATATTATAACCCTAAACGTACCCCTAATTGGAATGATCTGAATTGAGGTTCAAGCGTAACATCTATACCTTGATTTAAAATATCAGCAGATTGAGCAAACTCAGGATCATATCCTAGATATTTAGTAAATGTCAATAAATTATTTGCTGTACCGTATATGCGCACATATTTTAATATAGCTTTATCCACAGGGATCATATACTCTACAGATACCTGTCTCAATCTAAGGTAAGATCCATCTTCTATCCAACGATCCGAAAACCTAGCGTTACCCATCGGATCATTGTATGCTGCTTTAGGAACATTAGTAATCTGTCCCTCTGCCTTCCATCTATTGTTTAGCAATTCAGTCTGATTGTAGAAAGAACTTCCTGATTCTAATTGCGCTCTGGTATAATTATACACGTCGTTTCCAAGGGAATATGTAACCAAAGCACCAAATTTCCAATTTTTAAATGTTACGGCATTATTTAAACCGCCATAAATAACTGGATTTGAATTACCTATAACAGTTCTATCTTGTTCATTAATAATTTTATCTCCATTACGATCTGAAAATTTAGCATCACCTGCTTTAAAAGGAACTTTGTCACCTGCCACATTCAAAATGCCCAATCCATCAGCGGAAGCTTCTGCCGAAGTGCTATACACTCCTTCAAAAGTATACCCATAAAATGCATTTGGTGAGTCCCCAACACGTGTAATCATTGTAGCTCCGGCATAGGAATTATAAGCTGTCTCTGGTAGGCTAATGACTTTTGATTTTGCATGACTCATTGTCAAATTTGCATCCCACTTTACTTTTGAGTCTACAATACGACCAAATACTCCTAAGTCTAGACCTTTAGTCTCCAAGCGTCCGTTATTAAAAAGGTAGTAGGCAACTCCAGAAACCGTATTACCTCTATTATACGACAACATATCTTTCGTACTATTTCTATAGACATCTATCGTTAGATTAATGCGCTCTTGAGCGAATGATAAATCCAAGCCTGCATTTATTTTCTCCACATTTTCCCATTGCAAGTATGGATTTGAAATACCATCTCTTACTAACCCTTGTACTCCCAAGAAATTTTGAGATGCATACATGTCTCTAGCATTAAAATTACCTATATCATCATTCCCTACAATACCGTAACTCACTCTCAATTTTGCTAAATTCAAAGATTCGCTACCTTTTAAGAAATCTTCATTAGATAGAATCCAAGCTGCACCAACTGCAGGAAATACTCCATACTTATGACCATTCAATGCTACTCCTTGCTCTACTTTACTACCAAATCTTGAAGAACCATCTAATGATAATGCTGCATTCAGGATATATCTATTTTTAAAAGTCACATTTGAAAGCGCATATAGTGTTTGATTAGCCCATTTGCCAATATATCCACCATACGAACGAGAAGATGCTGTAGAATTACCTATACTTACTAACTGATCTGTCGCCGAGTTATACCCCATAGCATAATCTTGTTCTGCATCATGTTGATGATAACGGAAACCACCTATAGCCTGAACTTTCAATTCGTTATGTAATTCTTTTTGATAGCTTAATCGTATATCATTTGATATACCATAGTAACGACCAACCTGTGTACCCAATCTACTGTAAACCTCCATATTATTTACCGTATCCTTCGCTACACCTTTTTTAGGTATAAAGAAGTTTTCTTGTGCTTTATCGTAAGTAACTGCAGTCACATTACTCAGGGTAAATGAATTATTAAATTTGTAATCAAAATTTATTGACCCATGAAAACGATAAGCCTTTTTATTATTCACACCATTAAAAATTAACTGCATGGGGTTTGAAAGACCAAAGTAATCTGCTTCTGCATAATTAGGTGATATCGTCCCATCAGCAGCCATATCATTTGTATTCAAGAATGGTGCTTTGATCATCGATAGGAATATAGGATTAGTCTTTGGTGAGAGTCCTTGATCCTTAAGAGCTTGTTGACCATAACCAACTGATATATTCGTTTGTGCTGAAAGCTTATTTGCTAGACGCATATCACTATTAAAACGTGCTGAATATCTATCTTGTTTAGTATTGTCAATAATTCCTTTATCACTATTATAACCTACTGACAATGCATAATTAGCAATATTATCACCGCCTGTTACACGCAAATAATAATTTTGATCTAAAGAATTTTTTAACGCTTTATCTTGCCAATTAGTTTCATTATGGTATACAGGGTACAAACTAAAGTTTGGGTTATCAATATTGAAAGGCATTGCTGCAATTTCTTCACCACTAAAATTGGATGTAGCCAATACATCATTGAGATAGCTTCTGTAATTGTAAGCCTTCATCATTGGAATCGACTTTGGTCTAAAATTATAACCTGTCGTCGCTTGAAAATCAATCTTAGTTGCCAATTCATTTGCATGTGTTGTATTTATAACCACAACACCATTCGCCGCACGCGCACCATAAATAGCTGTAGATACCGCATCCTTAAGAACTGTTACATCTTGGATGTCCCTCAAATCTATGTGCTGTAATGGATTATTCTCATGCCCCGATGTAATAGAAGGGGTCAACATCTCAGCATTATAAACTACCCCATCTATAATATACAACGGTTGATTCTGAGTGAACAACGAGCCTATATTACGCACGAACAAGTTGGCTCCCATAGATGGAGTTCCGGATTTACGTATAACTTGTACACCTGACATTTTACCTTGCAGATAACTCGTTATCGTTTCAGAATTTTGCTCCCATGCATTAATATAAGCTTTCTGTACTGCACCTGCTGAATGTAATATATCATTTTTACCAAATACGGTTTCAGTAGCGTCATAATTCGAACTATAACCTATTGGATATAGTTTTACTTGTATAGGCTTATCAAATACTACAGGTATAGACTTCTGAATATAACCATCCATAGACACATTAATTACAGCCCATGAATTATTCACATCTACCTCAAAAGCCCCATTGTTGTCTGTAAGTTTTGCTACAGCAACACCATAAGTAACACGAGCTCCTGCAACAGGTTTATTTGTTCGGCTATCAATTACTATTCCCTTCACATGATTCGATTTTTGCTGTGTGACCAATGCTGCAGACTTTATTTCCTGACTATACGCAGAGGTAACCTGAAGACTCGCAAACAGGCAAATAGTAGTAATCTTAGAATTGAAAATATTATTAAACTTTATCATGCGTATTGGTTATTGAATAATGGGAACAAATCGTAAATATTCCAATATAATCGGCCCAGTTCCGTTAGACATCACAAGAAGTGGAAGGTTTCCATATTGATTCTGGGTTACCTCACCAAGATATACTTCATTATGATTTAACACATTGACGCCAAATGTAAAACGTGTATCTGTGGATCCTAAATGATTGACAACAGATTTTTTATACAAATCCACTTCGTTAGGAGCAACTAACGCAGGATTTAAGAAATGTACATACTGTGTGAATACGGCTGTCTGTGGATCGCCAGGAAGGCCCATGATTGCACGTCCATACACCTTATACCTATTCACATTCATAGCTGTGGCTCTATATTTCACATAGAAAGCAGTCACATTATGACCATGAATCTCAATATCTTTGTAAAGATTTCCTATTGTATCGCGTTTATCTCTGAAATAGGTGTTTCCTCTTTTATCAGTTTGCTTATATCCTATAGGATTCACACCAAATACTATTTTTTCTTTGATCTGATTTACTAACTCAACATCAATACTATGCACCCGATAGACGACACCATTACTAGCCTTATGTCTTGAGATCACACTTCCTGAAGGAATTTTAAATTTCGTACCGCTAATAGAAGTCAGCTCTTGGGACAACTCCGTTTCCAATAAATCTCCTTCTACAATAAAATCTCTTAAGAGAAACTTTTTCGCAAAGAAAGTAGTTGTACTATCAGGTCTATGTGTATTTCCTTCTTCATAATTTGTTTTGAAATAAGGATACAACTTGTTGAATTCAGCATCAAAAGCCGCGTCATCTATCACAAAATAAGTATACTTTCTATTTTCGGTAGTCATATTACGACGCACATCTGATACCCATACAGGACTTGTCTTATAATATGTCTGATCATTTTCTATATAAGCTGTATCAAATGATTCTATTGCCTGTACTTGCTTCGTACCTGCAAACTCTAACTTCACTAAGCTATAAATATTGTTTAGTGGTTGCAATGACTGACCTATTACGTGGTACAATCCATTGCTCGCTGTCAAATTTTTAGATTTTGGTTGTATTCCATCAAAAGAGCCACGCGTAAATTCAACATATTTATTTCTGAAATTTTGTGCTTTAATAGTATCTGTATTATCATTCACACTGTAAATCGAATTGATAATATGGTAACCTACAAAACTTCGAACAACAGCTGTATCATTGAAATTATATTGAGTTTGTGCAGCATTGATTGCCTCATTCGTTGGAATTAATACGGTATAATTCTTAGATGCCTTTAAACTTTCAGCATAGCCTGATTTTTCTAATAAATCAGCAAAAGAACTGTAATCCGAAGAAGATGAAATTATCTCAAATAAATTCAATTGCGAATTAGCATCATTATTTCCAAAATGCGCTTCCCATTTGTCACTACAACCTGTTAAACAAATAAAAAGTATGGGCACTACATATATTAAAATTTTCTTCATACGTATGTAATCAATTATTGTGGTCTATAGAATAATTCACCTGGATAATGGTGGAATCTTGGATAATATTGCTCAGGATCGTCAGCAGGAATAAAATGTACCATATCTAACCATACAGCATTACTTGACCATCTAGGCTCACTAATAGCATAGAAACTTAGCGTATGTCTGTCTGTGGTTTCTACATTGATAGTACCAGCAAGACGTCCTACATTCAATAATCCGTCACCATTTTTTGCTAGAAGTGATTGTGTGACACCATTTGCATTTACATCTCCTACTGTTGCATAATAACGTTTATATCCTTGAGCCAAAAGTAAGTTGTCTGAATTAGGATCGGTTCCTAGTACAGTTGCATTTACACCTGACCCAGTTAAAGTTTGATTTAACATTATAAGATTTGGTAATACTTGCTCATCTGACTTTCCAGGATTAAATGTTACTTGAAGATTTGCTGCATTACTATTTTGGACATAACAAACCCAAACTTTATATCTACCCTTTACTAAAAAAGGAGTTTTAATCTCGAAAGTAGTTGGTCTATTTGGACTCGTTGTACTCATCGTCAAGTCAAGATAATCACCATTTACACCAGGTCTTTTTGTTGATAAGGCTGTCGTTGTGTATCTATTAGTACCAACCGTACTTACATTGAGTGGATAGAAAGTAAACGTATTGGCAATAGGTAAACCATTAGCTATTAATGATGTTTGCCTATTACGATAAGACCCTCCTAATGCTGATACCATTTCTGGAGCTGATGCTAAATCAAAATACACAGGTACTTGAGGTCTTACTTTTATTCTAAACGATTGATTGGTCTCATGCATTACACCATTCGATGCTAATACATCAGATTTAGATCGATTTAATTCGGCCCCAGGCTCTAACACGCCGTTGAAAATATCTTCATTCAAAAGAACTTTTGAATTTTCAAATTTAGTGCTGATTATTTCTTTTGGAGCTAGGGTATATAATGATAATGATTGAATAATATCCTCCAAAAACTTACCGTCATTCATAATATGGTATGCCATGTATAACCATAAACTATCATTTGGATTCTTCGGGTTATTCAAATGCGAATATTTTTGTTTTAAAGCAGCATAATCGTTAATTCCCTGTGTCTTCAAAACAGAATCTGATTCTACAATAACGGTTTGAAAGCGTTTTTCTACAGGTACAATATTTCCTCTTTCAAAATATAGCGTATCGTAGAATCCCGTTTCTTTCAATGCTTCCGTAAATATGGAATAGTTCGGGTTTTTTTCAATTATTTCTGCTAAGCTTAAGGCTGGTGGTGTCAATACTTTATTTACAATATGAATTAAACCATTGCCCGTATATATATTACTTTTACTTAAACTTGCTGTTCTATTAATCCTATATGTTTGATCTGTCAAATCAGTGAAAAGATACTCACCAAACAATGTCGGTGACTTTATCTTACCATCACTAAAACGTGTCGTAGCAACAGTATCCCGAATGACATGATATTTTACGAAATCAACTAAATCACTTTCACTAAAATCAGTAACCGCCGATTTGCCATTCGCCTTTATCCATTCCGTAACGGCATCATTTGTAGGAGCAAATAAGGTATAAGTACCATATGCTCCTAGGAATCCTGCTGTTTTGGAACGATAAAGTATATCAACGAATAAAGAAAATTGATCTTTGTTGTTTTCTAAGTATCCTGTGATATTAACCTCATCTGTAGTCGTCTGCCTATAATTTTCCTTTTGACAGGAATTGATGAATATTACTACTAATATTGTCAATACGCCGTATATCCAATATTGATTTAAAAATCTTTTCATATCGATTTATTTTAGATAAAATGGATTCTGAACCAATTTGTTGTCTCTAAATAGCTCTTCTTCGTGTATAGGCAAATAATGACTATTCACATCTCTACCTTTGTTCAATGCAGATTGTTGAACTGAAGAATCTACTATTTTAGATATCACATCGATAATAACACTGATATTCGTATAATTATCCTTCTTTGCCAATCGCAATACATCGAACCATCTCTTTCCTTCAAAACAAAACTCTCGAGCACGCTCTTGGAAAATAAATTGTATGACATCATCCAAATTATCTTCATCCACAACTCTATTACTTGCTTCAATTGCCCCTCTACTCTCTCTTAGTTTATACAATATTTGAAGTGCTTCAGCCCCTCTATCTTGTTCTGCAGCCGCTTCAGCTTTTAATAACATTGCATCCGAGATTCTGAAAATTGGGAAATTATAGAAGCTTGGGGTTTCTTCTCCGTATTTTAAAACAGTACCATTACTCCTGTAGAGCACACCTTCTCCTCTACTATCAAATTTGTCCATATCGACCTGCAAATTGGGCGGAAAAAATTCAGTGTCAATAATTTCAGTTAAAGCGATATATGGAATACGACCTGTACTAACTAATGGTGTCAGTGGATTTGCCCTAGATTCTTTATGACTAATCTCAAATATGGTCTCTGAATTAGATACATCAAATGAAGTGGAAGTCATACGACCTACTAGCTGGTATCTATTACTGCTTAAAACTTTATCCAATTCTACTTCTGCTGCTGCATATTGTTCTTTCCACATGTACAATTCAGCCAATAGCATATGTACAGCTGGTTTTACAATTCTACCTGTATTGTCAGGATTAACAGAAAAGTTGTTCATAGCTGCCACCTGGTAGTCTGGCACTAGATTTTGTGCTTTCTTAAGATCTTGTTCTAATTGATCAAGAACTACAATAGCCGAAACTTGACCAATAGTTTGCACGTCTGTATCTCTATATGATCCGTTGAGTTTCAAAGGAATTTCTTTGAATGTACGTATTAAATAAAAGTATAATAGACTACGTATAGTCAAAGCTTCCCCCACGTAGCTATTATACTCTGCATCGGTAAATGTAGGATCGCTCGTTTTTGCATCTGGAGCAAAATCGATTAATAAATTACAATTATTGATGACGGAATACAACGCAGCCCAGTTAGATATATCATTCATACTTAGAATGTTGTAATTCCTAACAAGTCTATAATCTTCGGTTGCATAACTTGAAACATCGACCATATCTGCTCTTAACTCACCCCAAAGAAAAATCCTTGTTTCGACAGGTCCAGCATTCAAAGAAGAATATATCCCCATTAAAGCTGCACGCACATCTTCCTTGGTTTTCCAAAATTCAGATTTAGTAATTCCATCTTGAGGCTGTAGATCTAGCCATTTATTACATGATGACACCACAAATCCCAACAAGGTTAATAGACCAACTAAATATATTTTTTTCATCGTCTCTTAATTAAAATCTTGCATTAATACCTAAAGTTATAGTCTTCAATGGCGGAGTCATTGAATTGTCCATCAATACTGAAAATGCATCTTTATATCGTATGGCTACATCTGGATCTTGACCTGTATAATTCGTGAAAGTCAATAAGTTCTCTACTGTCACATAGGTACTCAACTGTCCCATTTTTACACGATCTAAGAATTTCTTGTTGAAATCGTATTTTAATGTCAACGTACGTAAGCGTAAGAAACTTGCATCCTCCACATATCTACTAGACCCCAATGAATTGTATCCTGTGCCAAACAACGCTCTTGGCATATCTGTAATATCCCCCTCTTCTCTCCATCTTCTCAATACTGCTGTACTTTGATTATTGTAATTCAGCATATCAGTAGTATTCATCTTAGTTCCATTAATTATATCAGACCCTTGTCTGTAATTGAAGAATGTTGACAAAGACCACTGTTTGTTGTAACTCACATTAATACCGAAGCCTCCTGTAAATTTTGGGTTACTATTACCTAGATAGACTATATCTTTGTGATCGATTACACCATCAAAATTGATATCCTCATACATAGCATCACCAGCTTGGAATACATAATCAACAGTAGGATAATTGAAGCGCATATAAATGGTCTCGCCATCTGGGCTTATGATTTGGTTTCCTTCGCGGTCAAGTGCAATAGTCTCGTTTTTATCCTTATACACACCTTTATAACGGAATCCATAAAATGATCCGAATGGATTATCTTCCTGCAAATAAGTGAAGAATGATTTATTTTTTAACGAAGCGCGTGCATTTTCACGTGGATATAATGGTGATATTTCACGTATAATATTACGATTGTTGGCAATATTAAAGTTGAGATTCACATTCCATTTGTTATTACGTACAGGTGCATAGTATAAACTAGCTTCCCAGCCGTCATTATCCATTACGCCGACATTCATAGCCAAAGAGTTGAAACCATTATAGTTTGCGATTTGAATGTTGTTCATAAATAAATCTGATGTTCTACGCTTATACACATCACCTCCCAAAATCAATCTATTCTTTAGTAGTTCAATGTCAATACCCACATTAGATTGTGTAATGGTTTCCCAACGCAAATTCGCTAGTTCTATATTAGAAGAATAAACTCCATTCTGACCCAAATAGGCATAATCGTACGTATTATAAATATTTATATACGAATAAGCACCTCCAGGAGCCTTACCGCTTCTTCCCCAACTCGCTCTAAACTTAATATCATCTATAAAGCCCAAATTTTGGATAAACTTCTCTTGCCCCATACGCCATGCGCCTGAGATAGCTGGGAAATAACCAAATCTATTAGCTGCACCAAATCTTGAATTGCCATCCATACGAAAACTAGCCATAAAAATGTATCTATTTTTGAAAGCATAATTCATCTGACCCAATAAGCCTATTGAGCGTGTTTCTGTCAATGATGATTGTGCATAGCCTGTAAGAGTACGTGATGGTATTGATGGATCTTGCAAATAAGATGAACCCGTATTCGTTGATGATAGTCCTTGGATCGTATATCTATCCTGCTCAGTGAATAACGTGACGTTTCCTGTGAACAAATGATCTAAACCCAGTTGCGGGTTAACCAATAAACTTGTCTTTGTACTCATCGCGAATCTGTCATAATCTGAATCATTTGCCACGTTTACTGAATTTTCAGTAAACGGTCTCCCTGTAGCAATTTGAGGTAGGAAAGTTTTAGTTTTATTATTATTAATATTAAAAGATAAATTACTTACCAATGTCAATACTTGTGGAATAATTTTATAATTCACCGCAAATCTCGATGTCAGTACATCTCCCAATTGATTACTCAATGCATTGTCTGCCATTGACAATGGGTTATATGTACCTGCGTACGTACCCTGTGCTGTACTGACAGGCGTAAATAAATTACCTGTTGGATTACCATATTCATCATATTCCCAAACAGCTTGATTTGGCATTTTGCGATACGCAATATCACGAAGTGCTCTAAAGTAGTTTTGATTCGTATTTACATGTGAATACGATAAATCAGATTGAAAAGTAATACGCTCTGATACTATATAATCCAAATTAATACGTGCAGACAACCTATCAGAAGATGTTCCTATTGTTGTACCCGCATTATTGAAATACCCCAAAGACCCCATATACCTAGCCTTTTCACCCCCACCTCGTATCTGTATATTATGATCTTGAAAATACCCCAATTGTGTAATAGCGTCTACCCAATCACTATTATTACTGAAATTATGATAAGTATAGGTATTGTACGGATCGTATTGAAATTGCTGTGCATTTTCGGATATTGAAAATACCCTTCCTGCATTATAAAACTCTTCTAATAACAATGTAGTATACTGGTCTCCATTTAATAAAGGTATCGGACTTGGTTGCTTTGAAATTGAACCCTTGAAGGTATAACCTAAAGTTGGTTTACTTACTGTCCCGCGTTTTGTATTAATCACCAATACACCATTCGCACCACGAGATCCCCAAATGGCCGTTGCTGCAGCATCTTTTAATACCGATATATCTTGAATATCTGATGGAGCAATATTTAATAATTGACCATAAGCATTGTCATCAGAGGTTGCAAAATCAAAATCATCAGGAATAGTGATTTCATATGGCATACCATCTACTACTATCAATGGATCAGAAGCACCATTCAAAGAAGTAGTACCTCTAATCTTGATTTGCATACCTGCACCAGGATCACCTGACACTGTCGCAATATCAACACCAGGAAGTCGACCTTGTAAAGCCTGATCTATAGATGCTGATTGCATCTCCGCCATCTCTGACATGTTGATCGTAGCTATAGACGCTGTATTGCGAGCCTTAGATAACCCCATCCCAGTACCATCGTCAACTGGCTTTGATGCGTTAATAACTACCTCTTCCATTTGTTGGGAAGTAGATTGTATTTGAACATTGATTGTTCTACGATCGCCAATAGTTATATTTCCTGAAGCTTCGTATCCCGTACTTGTAACGTATAGACGCAAGCCTTTAAGTTTAGTACGTAAACTATAATTACCTTCAATATCTGAAGTAGTACCTGCAATAGTCCTATTCTCATTATCCTTCAACACGACAGTGGCTCCAGGAATAGGTTCTTTAGATTCCTTATCTGTGATTTTACCCACAATTACAGTCTCAGTAGTCTGAGCAATTGTATTCATGTGCACAAAAGAGAAGATTAATCCAATTATAATAATTAATAAATTAAAATGTCTTGTCATAAGTCTGTATGAATTAGAATCCGTGTCTTAAATAACCAGATAATGAATGAATAACTAAACGCTGCCCCAATTGATTGCTATTCACAACATCTGCCTCAATGAGATTAAGTGCATTATCTCTAATTTGTAGTCTATTATTTTGGTTAATTAATACTTCTAAAACTTGAGTTGTACCCTCTATATCTTTACATAGCGTTTCAAATGTTCCTTTCTTTTTACCATCAATAGCAAAGGAGTTACGTGTAATGTGGTATTGCAGGAAAAGATTAATCCTATTCTTTAATACAATATCAGTTGTTGTTGGAGACGCAGGTAAATGATTATTTGCTATTGCAGCATCTATCGCGGCATTATTAGGAATCAAAAATGTGTAATTTGCACCGATATCCACCCCCTTTACCACACCATCAGATGCTGAATACAATGAACTCGCCTTTAAATAATTGAAGAATTTGTAATATGGTGATTGTGGCTTATCAGCACCCAAAGAAATTAATAGATTTCCTGTATTTGTATTCGATGAGGTAAGTGCTCCATCCAGATATACAGCGATACCATTCAAAGGACCTGATTGACTATTTCCTATACTTATCGAATCAATTTTAACATATTTCTTGTCAACAACACTATCTTGCGTACCGCTCGACATCAGTTTCATATTATTGAATTTGATATACTCGCCAGCAAAACTTTCTAAAATCCCATTACCAGAGAGTGTTGGAATTGGATCAGTCTCCAATGGGATTATATGAGAATTTATAATCTCGCGCATTTCAGGAGATCCATTAGCACCGTTATATCGAATTGGGTCAGATGTATTATATGCATCGTATGAAAACCCCATGTCATATAAAGTTTCGTCAGAAACTAACACTAGCATATAACGTATTGTCGGCATTCGTAATGTAATATTCAAGCCAAGACGTTCTAAAGCTGTACGCATAAAACTATATTTAGGATCCAATAAGACATTACCATATACGGATTGGAATACATTGGCTTGTTGTGATGAATTCACACCATAAAATGCACCGTTACTCAACAATTTGGCTTCAACAATATTTTGTGTAGTAAGTTTTGTAGTTTCCCCTGTTATATTAGGTTGGCTTACAAATTTGGAAGGCCAAAGTTGTGCATTATACAAATGTGAATTAATATATGCAGTTAGTACCGAAGGATTGCTGTAAAACAAATCTTTTATCGTTGTTCCTGACGGATAGTATTTAAGTAATACACGGTTGGCGTAATCTCGCACTGCAGCATTGGTCGGGATAGTAACCGAAAAATTATTAGTCTGCGCATCATTAGCCTCCTCCTTAACATAGTTTTCATTGTTCAATGCCAATGAAACCCCAATATAACCTTTAACAAAAACTGAATCTCTCCTGCCAGTTAACACTTCATTTTTACGTGTTAAATTCGTATTGTAGGAGTAGGTGGTAAAGAAATTCAACATGTTTTTAAACTCACTATATTCTGGATTCGATTGCAAGTATTGATCGATATTTTTTTCGGGCATCAAAACTTTATCCACGACATGTATATATCCATTCTCTGCAATCAAATTACTACGAGTCGGATCAATAGTTGCCCCCAAAACATTTAAACCTGTGTAATTTGAATTAGGATAGAATGTTTTGTAATCATCCGAACCAAGATTTCTGGCAGACATGTATTCTGTGAAAAAATAGGTCAAATGCTTGTTGTTATTCTCAGACTCCAAGTAAGGAATTCCTACACCTCTATTTGTAGACACGATCTTTCTGATCTTACCATTCTCTTGCACTTCATCCTCTACAAAATCATAATATACCGTTCTTCTCCTAAACCCGTAATCCTCAACCCAACCTCTAGAAGAGAAATAATCTCCTAATTTTTCCAAACGCTCCCCATCATACACCATAGCTGTACGAACGATTTTCTCAGCTAATTTTTTGTCAATTTGGCTCGTATCCGATATTCCACTTTCTGACATAAATTCTAAGAAAGCGCGATCTGTTGGCGCAAACACGGTCCATGATGCAGCAGATCCTAATACATTTCTATATCCAGCTTTTTCAATACAGGATAAAAAATATTTAAAATCACCCATGGAATCAAGCTGTTGATAAATCGGACTGGCTAACCCTTTTGGTCTTCCGTAATAGGCGTCAAATGCTTCCTTCCTACAGCCCACAATGATAATTGTGCAACAGAAAAAAGTAAATAATAAGGTTCTCTTAATACGCATACAATAATCTTGTAGTTTATAATTTTAACATATAGGTCTATCACCATTTCAGTCTGGTGATTTCAAATTGGGTGTAAACTATTTGACAAAATAAATCACAACGATGTGACATCCAGGTTAATAGTTTTTCGCTAAATAAAAATGTTTACTAATCTATAATTTGGTCATTAATTACATACGTAATCAATTGGTCATAAGTATTCAAATGATATATATCAAATATATTACATACCTGCAAAACCAGCAACCTGCACCATCCTGTTACAAATTGATGGACGAGCAGAATACGCAATACTAATACCTAGGTAGGCAAAACGAAACTCTAATACGTAATTAATTGTTAATAAGACAATTATTAGTTTCCATCGGGTTTCAACTCAGAGCTTAAAACACTTAATGGCCAATCCCAAGCCGTAAAATCATCCGGTGTTTTTGGAGAATATTTTTTGTAATTTATTATATTTTTCCTAATAGGCAAGTCTAAATCTATAATACCCTTTAGTATCATTTTTGCAATTTGCCCTGCTCCATATGTATTGAAATGGGTATTATCCGCTAATGCTTGTGATTGATCAGGAAAAGTATTGGCTGGATAATGAACTAGTGCATTTTTAGAATTTTCAACACCCAATGCTTGATAAAATTCCCGAGTCATTGTATTCAAATCAATCAACGGTACATTCATTTCTTCCGCAACCTTACGTGCCGCAGCGGGATATTCTCCTAGTGTAAAATTCAAATTGCCATCCTTGTCAAATGATCGTCGTTCAGTAGAGGTGACTATCAAAGGATACCCTCCGATAGCTCTAAACTTATTTACAAAAAGGCGCAGACGCTCTGTATATCCATTATATGCTCCTGATTTGTCTCCCTTTTCCTTTTGATCATTATGACCAAACTCAATAAATAAATAATCACCTGGCTTTGCGACTGCAAGAATTTTGTCTAATCGATTAGATGATAAAAAAGAACTCAATGCCAAGCCAGATTCAGCGTGATTAGCAACAGCAATTCCTTGATCGAAATATCTAGGAATCATCTGCCCCCATGACGCCCAAGGCTCATGCTCTTGGTTCACTACGGTTGAGTTACCCGCCAAAAATAATGTTGTTACTTTTTCGATAGACTCGATAGTTATACTTTCGATATTATTCTCTCCCTGGAATTCTAACGTCAACTTATTGTCCCAATCTAGCTTTTCTATTTCACGAGGAGTCTTTAATCTTACCACATTATTTTCATCTATCTTTCGATCTTTGATATGAACTATAAATGATTTTTGAACTTTTTTGTTTTTTGGAATTTCAACCCTATCGACTAACCAACGTCTTGATTCAGCACGAACTGTAGAAAATATAGTTTTGTCCTTTAGACCTCTATAATGTATAGTAACTTTATAATTTCCTTCTTCTACATCCGCAGAAAAATAGAAAGGTTTATTGCTATATAAGGAGCTATTTCTACTATGCTTGACAATTTGAACATTTTTATCCGTGTTTAAATCAATACCAAAACCTTGATTCTCGTATTTAATATTTTCATTCATTTTATGAACAGATACTGATTTGGTATCCTGGCCTGTAAATTCAAAAATCTGTTTTGATTGCCCTAACACTAGAGATAGGTTGGCTGTTAAAAATAAAACGGATAATGTTCTTGTCAACATAATTTTAAGTATTTATTGGTTAATAATAGCAAACGCCCTAACCTATCAGCATAGATATAGAGCGTTTACAAAACAGCTTTAATTTATATTCGGTTAATTTAAGCTCTATAGTAACGTAATTCAATGATATTATTTGGAAACGGTAAAGTATTCCAATGTTCATGAATTAACAAAGCAGCACCTACCGCAGTAGCTTGTGCCATGGATGCAGCATAGATTTCAATATCTGAGAATCGTCTTGACAAAAGATTCATATAGATATGATTTTTACTAAAGCCACCATCCACAAAAATTCGCTTCACGTTTTGTTTCGTTAGAACCAATTTTGTCGATTCAACTTGGGCATTCACTAAACAGAGTATCAACGCATGATATGCTTCTTCATATGTATTGAATTGATTCAAATCCAATGACGCAAAAGTCTGCAATGTGAAAGCATCGATGGTTTGTTCTAAATTCAATCCCTCAATAATGCGCCAATTAATTTCAAAATGTTTGAACCGAGCTGTTGTCACATTAAAATGATCTGCAATACGTTTTGATTGGGCCTCATGTTCATATCCAGCGAATAATCGTGATGCTTTCACCGGTGTACCTGAGTATGTCAGATAAAACAAACAATCTTGATCCAATTCATCTTTTGTCAATGGCTCATCATTAAATGGATTCATCGAAATACACCATGTTCCTGTAGAGATCAACACAAAAGGTTCCTGAAAATTAATTAAATAAGGAATCAATGCTGAAGAACTATCATGTAATCCCGTACCTACTTTGTAAGTACTCCCTGGAAAAGTACTCGAAAACACATCTTTACCATTTACAATAGGAGCAAGTTTTTTATCAATTCCACTATCTATAACCCACTGATGATAATCCTTTTTAGTAAAATCCCATAATGCAGTATGACAGCCAATACTAGTCATATCCGAATACATTTGTCCGGAAACCAAAAAACTCAGATATTGAGGTAAATGCAATGCATATTTAATTTGCTCAAACAAGTCAGGCTTTTCTTTTATCAATCGATAAATCTGCTTGCCAGAATTCAAATTCCCCAAAGAAGGGGATGCTGTATCCAATGCAAATTTACTTTCTCCACCGTATGCATTATGCAGCCCTTCCTGCATCTCTGCAGGATAATCTTTTAAATAATTATACAATGGTGTTAATGGTCTTCCATTTTGGTCCAAGTACACAAAACTAGCACCGTAAGAAGTAAAATTAATCGCCCTTATTTCATATTCTGCTTTACGAAACACTTCATGCAGTGAATCAAAAACTGATAGCCTCAGACTTTCCAAATTCTCACAAGGGAATCCATCTTCATCGACAGTTTCCAAAAATCTCGCTGAACGTTCAAATACGATTTGATAATGCTCATCGAATAGGAATAGTTTTTTATTCGTCTTCCCCACATCGAATATAGCAATAACCGGTATCCGCTCTTTTCCCATCCTCATCTATTCTTATAAACCAGTCGCTACAGTCGAATCGCCGCGTTCTTCAGTTAATTTTTCTCTAACCTTCAAATCTGTAAATAACTTTATTGGGTTTAATGCAGCCCCCTCTCGTAATCGAGCTTCTGCAACAAGCGCACGTAAATCTGTACGGAATGCGTCTTGTAATATCTCTTGTGCAGCAACCACATCGTTCTCTTGTTGTGCTTTTTTCAGCGCCTTACGATCCACTAACAATGCCTGAGCATATGCCATTTTTATAGCCTCTACAGATTGTAATAAGTCTGCCAAAGGATCTTTCAGATTGTGTGACGCATCAATCATCCATCCCAATCCTGTTGCATGATCAATACCACGCGCATCCATACCTTCCACCAATTCACTGAAAATCAAAAACAATTGATATGGTTTAACAGCACCCGCTGTCAAATCATCATCAGCATACTTACTATCATTAAAATGGAAACCAGCCAATTTACCTTCCATTAGCAATAGAGAAACAATCTGCTCAATATTGGCATTTGGCAAATGATGTCCAAGATCCACTAACGTGTAAGCCTGGTCACCTAACTTATTCGCTAACAACAATGATTGTCCCCAATCAGCAATTGTTGTGGAATAGAAATTAGGCTCAAATGCCTTATATTCTATAAACATTTTCCAATCAGAAGGTAGGTGCTTATAGATTTCTTTAAGACTTTCTAATGTATTTTGAAATGCTTCACGGAAATTCAATTGACCTGGAAATGATGAGCCATCCGCCAACCATACTGTCAATGCTTTTGACCCTAAAGCAACACCATGTTTGATTACTTCTATATTATGTTCTACAGCTTGTTTACGAACGGCTGGATTCACATGTTGAAGTGAACCATATTTATAACTTAATTCTTGATTAGGTTGATCTTGAAATGTGTTAGAATTAACCGCATCAAATACTAAACCATAAGAAGTAGCTAAATCTTTAATTTTCTCTGCATCCTGAGGAATGTCCCAAGGAATGTGCAAAGAAATAGCTCCACTTGATTTATTCAATGCATGTAATAAACCAACATCCTCAATTTTTTGTTCCAAATTACCTGGCTCGCCTTTACCATTAAAACGACCAAAGCGCGTGCCACCTGTACCTAAAGCCCAGCTTGGAATAGCGATTTGAAATTTTTGTAATTTGGCTACTATCTCCTCAAAATTTGAAATACTTTCCTTTAGAAAATTAACGTTTTTTACGTGTTTAAATACTAAATCTTGGTTATGTTGATCTATAATATGTTGTTCGATTTTCATAAGTACATAGGGTTATAATAGTTAGAAAAATATAAAATATCTTTCTAACTATATCACAGTTAATAAAAATATTACCTAACAAAAGCCATGGCAACGCCACCATCTACATTCAAAACATTGCCTGTAGACTTGTTAAGCTCACCGCCCACAAATGCAAAACAAGCATTGGCTATATCATCTGGCAAGATTATTTCGTTCAACAATGTTCGTTTTGCATAGTAAGCTGGTAATTCCGCTACTGTAATACCATAGGCTTTAGCACGACCTTCGGCCCATCCTCCAGCCCAAATATTACTATCTGAGATAACCGCATCTGGGTTAACCACATTTACTCTAATTTTTGAAGCACCTAATTCTGCTGCATTCAATCTACTTAAGTGTAGTTGAGCAGCCTTCGCTGAGCCATATCCTGCATTATTAGGACCACTCACCAAAGCATTTTTACTTACAATATTTACGATATCACCACCAATATTTTGTGCTTTCAATACTTTGGTAGCTCCTTGGGTTACTAAGAATTGACCCTTTACAAGAACATTGTAAAGTAGATCCCAGTCTTTTTGAGTGTGATCTTCAATTGATTTTGATATCGATAATCCTGCATTATTCACGATAATATCAACACCACCAAAAGCTAATGATGCAATCTTCATTGCCTCTTCGATTTGCTCCTGATTAGTGACATCAAGTACTGCAGTAGTTACATTATCTTTTCCAAATAAGCCATCAAATTCTGCTTTAGCATCTGCAAGACGCTCTTTGTTCATATCGTTTAATACGACAACCGCTCCCTCTTGTGCAAAACGCTTTGCAATAGCCTTACCTATTCCACCAGCACTACCCGTTACTAATGCAATTTTTCCTGACAACGCTTTTGGCTTTGGCATACGCTGCAGTTTTGCTTCTTCTAACAACCAATATTCGATATTGAAGGCTTCTTGTCTCGGCAATGAAGTGTATTGACTTACCGCCTCAGCACCTTTCATTACATTGATTGCATTGGTATAGAATTCTGAAGCAACACGCGCTGTTTGTTTATCTTTTGCGAAAGCAAACATTCCAACACCTGGATATATTATTATTACTGGGTTCTTGTCGCGAATCGCAGGACTATTCGCGTGTTTACAAGACTCGTAATAATCTGTATACATCGCTCTGTACCCTTCGAATAATGGAAGAAGTTTGGTTTTAATAGTTTCTACATCTGACAAATCTTCGTCTTTATCCAAATTAAGGATTAAAGGCTGAATCTTTGTGCGTAAGAAATGGTCTGGACAGCTCGTTCCTAGTGGAGCTAATTTGTCCAAATCATTAGAATTGATAAATTCCAACACACGTACATCATCCGAAAAATGACCTACCATTGGACGCTCACTTGAACAAAATCCTCTTAAAATCGGAGCTATCGAGGCTGCTTGAGCAAGTCTACCTTCTGCTGCAAGACTTTCCACATTTTGCCCTCCAAATACAGGTCTTGTTTTACCGTAGTTTTCTTCCAAATAGGATGCACAAGTCTCAATAACATCTAATGAATTCAAATAACATTCATAAGCTGTATCTCCCCAGGTGAATAAACCATGAGATCCTAACATAATACCACGGATACCTGGATTCTGCGCCAAACAATCTCTCAACTGTAAGCCTAAGTCAAAACCTGGTTTCTGCCAATCTACCCAACCAATTGTTCCATTGAACAATTCTTGCGTAATACGCTTTCCATCTTTAGCTGCTGCAATCGCAATAGCTGCATCTGGGTGTAAGTGATCTATATGGTTGAATGGTAGAAAACCATGCAATGGTGTATCAATAGAAGGTGCCTTTGACGAAAGATCAAAAATACAATGGTTGAACAGTTCCACCATTTCATCTTCGTGATCGATACCTCTATATACCCTTTCCAAATTGCGAAGACGCTCAACATATAATGCTGCTAGACCTGATTTTTTCAGCGTACCAATGTCACCACCAGAACCCTTGATCCACATTACTTCTACTTCTTCACCCGTCAATGGATCCTTATCTACTAATTTACATGATGTGTTACCACCACCATAATTCGTTATCCTTAAATCTGAACCTAATATATTTGATCGGTATAACAATAAAGCTACTTCATCGCCCTCTAAGGATTTGGCAACTTCCTCATCCCAAAGGTAATTCACATGTTGATATGTTTTTGTTTGCATAAATCTTTGTAAAATTTTATTCTAATGTTTTAGCGAACCCTACCACACAAATTGATAGGATAATGATTAAGATTCCCGATATAATGGCTGTATGTGTTGATTTACTCACACCCTTCCACTCTTTCAAGAAAATACCCCAAGCATTGGATATCAAAATGATAAATGCCATGTGCAAAATCCAAGAACTTGCACCATTACCAAGGCGGCTTTCTCCCATTCCATAAAAGAAGAATTGCAAATACCAAGTTGTACCTGCCAAAGCACACAGCAATAAGTTTTTAGCCAAAGGAGCTGACGCTTTTGAGTAATCCGTAAGAGTTTTATTTTTAAATAATAAATATGCACACCATACAAAATTCGTCATAAAACCTCCCCAAAGAATGACGATATAGGTTACATTATTTTGATAAAGGAATTCTCCTTGATTTGGATTTGTAGCTTTCCAGAGCTCATTCGCAACATCAGCCATTGGCTTTCCTGCTTCGATGGCAAAATTGAAACAAGCACTCAATGCTCCTGACACTAAAGCTACTATAATACCAACCCCAAAATTATAATCCTTTTTATCTGTAGTGCCAGCAGAAGCTAACCCCTTTTCCTTTAACATTCCTGCTCTTCCACATAGATAAATACCCAGAACACACAACAGTAAACCTCCCATCACACATAGGCCTGAGGCTGTAGTGAAAAAGAAATCAATACTTTGTTTTCCGTCTGCAGGGTTGAAATAATAAAATATTGCTGGCATCAATGCACCAAGCACCATACTCAATCCCAATATTATACTACTTCCTAAGGAAACCCCTAAATATCGAACACCCAAACCATAAGTCAAGCCACCAATACCCCAAAGCACACCAAATAAAAATGTATAACCCAAGACACTAGTTTCAGCTTGAGAAATAATATCTGAAAAATTAGGAATAGTAAGCCAAGCGGCTATTGGAGGAACAATTATCCATGAGAATAACCCACCTAAAATCCACATCGCTTCCCACGACCAATCTTTTACTTTCTTGTATGGAACATAAAAACTTCCAGACGCAAAGCCTCCTATAAAATGGAAAATAACCCCTGCAATTGCATTCATAAATTGTAATTAAATCTAAATTAGGTTTACAAAAACTAAATTATTTGAAATCGTTCAAACAACTGTTATGGACTGTCATGTTGTTTTCCAACAATTAGTATCGTGCAAGATGATTCTTACACTTAAAATCAAAATAACTTTTAAAAATAGGACTACCGCGCTAAGGCTTATAGTCTAAAACCAATATTGGTGTAGACTGTGAATCAGACAACCCCTCACCATCGACCTGCACCGTATGTTGCACAAATAAACTCAATACATTTTTCTTGCGCCACAACTCTGTGTCAAATGTAGGCTCCCATGCCGCAACAGATTCTTTATATAGATCAACTATTGTGTGCTTGTTTTTTTCTTTCTTCTTCCAGCTCAATATTGAGATTGCATTTTTACGTTCATCGTCTCTGAATATCATCCAAGCTTCCAATTTTCTTCCACGCCCCTTTACTATAAGTTGAGGTCTGGATATCGGAATTTGCTTAGTACCATATCCTCCCAACGTAAAACTAGTTGATCTAAAATCGAAAGATTGTGTTTCCCATCTTCCACTATTTAGATAAACCATTTTGTATTGCGGCCTCTCTGCATATTGACTCTTCCAATATGAAACAATAAATGGATTACCATCCTTATCAGCAGACATGGATGTTTGATTGATTAAATCACTATTTTCAGGTATACGGACAACATATTCTGCTGTGCTTGCTTTGATTGGTAAAATGTAGGTTTCACCGGTTGACTTTTTCCACGAGATCCCACCATCTTCCGAATACGCATAAGCCATATCGTGATTACTTGCAACATTTGGACTCTCTCGCCACACCCATGATATATGAATACGTCCCTTATTATCTACATAGGCTTGCCAATAAGCATTACGCTTCCGTTCTCCATCAATAAGATTTTGATGTAATCTAATCCATGTGCCTTTTGCTCTATCATATTTATTAATGACTAGATTTCCATTTCCAGAACCACCATCTCTATACATAAACAAAATATCACCGTTAAGCAATTTGAAAAATTCAGGATAGGTGACAACTTTCTCTTGCTGTCCCAGCATAGGCAATTCGGATGTAAATTCTAAACTTTCAGCTCGGATAGACTTGATATAACGTAATTTGGAATTGTGATGATCAAAAGCAATATGTAAATAGTCATCACCATCCAACATCATACTAATGACATTGTGCGCATCTTTAGTATTGCCCTTAAAATTAGTTCTTTTTATTTCCCACTGTCTGGACCTCAATCTTCTCTTGCCAACTACCAAAAAACCTTGGCCATCATAATAAGCTATAAATTGATGCTTCCTATTACTAACTAGAGAGTTTTTACGAAATACTGCGGTATTAACAGTATTCTTAGCCCATCCTTGACCTACTTCTGATAGTTTGGTTTTTTTCTGAGCAGATAAATTCATTAAAATGCAACTCAGCAGTATACTGAGTACAAATAGTTTTTTTGACATAATTCAGGCTTTAAGTAGATGATATTAAAACGCAAAACAGATTTGTCAAAATTTAACAAATCTGTTTTACCAATTTAAGATATAATTATTTATTGAATAATTACATTTAATACATATAGAATTTCATTAAAGTATTGTCCATCATCATAGACAAAAGATTGCTTAATTGTCATCTTTTCACCTACCACATTTTTGTCTGGAAACTGACCAACATAGAAAGCCCAATCATTTTTGTTGTATTCTGAATAGAGTTTAGCCCTACCTCCCCAATTCACAGTATTTCCTAGTTCATCCAACCACATACCTGGAGCATTCGCCGTATTAGTAGCATTACGAGTTCCATCAGCTTGAGTTGCATAAAAAGAAACCTCTTTTAATAAACCATCTAAAAAGACCTGTTCTGATATTTTAAGCGCATTTAAAATATCCGTTTTATTGACATCAACTTTTGTTGAAGCATATCCAGCTCCAAATGGAAGGATAACATTTTTAGTAATAGTTGTTGTTTTAAAGAATGGATATCGATGGTTCAAATTCTTCACCTTAAACTTAACAATATGTATCCCTGGCTTATAAAAGCGAGCCATCAAAGAAGTATTAATATTTCTTCCCAAACTTGTAAATGCACCATTAATTCTATAGTTTGAAGTCAAATTTGTGAAATTAGACTCTCCTACGCGAACTGTTGTTTTTACTGGATAAGATAAGCCTTTAAAATAAGGATACTGATATACTATTGATGTATCGGTTAATTGCTCAGGATAAAAAGGTGACCAATCTGCAAAACTTGGCAGGCTTGCTCTTTTAATAACTTCTCCTTGTTTTGGATTAAAGGCCTTTCCATTTTTATCTAACCACATGAATATAATTTTATTTTCATTTCCAGGAATATATTGAATAGTAGTAGAATAATCAGTAGAAGCTAAATTTCTCACATCAGTTTCAGAAGATAGACCTGAAGAGGTGGCACTTTTAGAAAAAATTGAATCTGGTTTTAGTTCTATCAGATTAATATTCAAAACATCTTTATATGATTTTTGTCCAGAAATATTAGATATATCAATATCCAGAGTATAAAGTCCTGCGGGAACACTCTCAGTTGCAGGAGTCAATACTACTTTACCTCCTATTCCATTCACTGAAATCGCAGGTGATTTTTTAGTACCAATCAATGCTGACAATTGATCCATTGTATTAATATCAGAACCTACCTGACCTAAATAAACAGAATACTCTTGTTCTGTCAAAAAATCATTTACGATCTCTCCTGTAACTTTATTTCTTACAGCAACTAACTTAACACTCATGGGTGTTGAACTTCCATTTGCGACTAATGGATTTGTGGTTACTGAGGAGCCCTGTACAGCCTGAAGCTCAGACACATTGTAACGCATATTATCATTCAAAAAACCAATAGTTTCAGGTTTACATGAACTTAAATATACAATGATAATTACAAAGCTCAATTTCCAAATATTTTTCAAATTCATAACATTCTGTTATTAATGATTAATTAATTCTAACATTAAATACAAATTCCACTCGTATCTTCTTATTACTCCTATTTGTATATTCCATGGCTTGTTTAATTGTATATGTATCTCCTATTGCAGATCGACTTGGATATTGTCCAATTAAAAACGTCCATGTAGAAGGAGTATATTCAGAAAACAGGCGTGCATCCGTCCCCCATGAAACAACACCTCCATTTGCACTAAACCAATGTCCTGGAGCTGTCGCTGTATAATTCGTATTAAATGTGCCATTTGGCTCTATAGCTCCAAAAGCAATAGAACTACGTACTATAGATGGAATTTCCTCTGCGTCTAAAGCAAATGTTTCGGCAACCCATGCGCTAGGAATTGTAACTGTAGTACCTGAATAAGATGAGGCTGCTTTAAATGCTACGGAGTATGTAAATCTTAACCCACCATTTTCTATATCCTCAATCAATGGCCCTGTTTCACCTGATTCATTGAAATCTAATATAAACGTATGCAAGTTGTTTAGTACGTTAATAACAGTTCCGGTATTTGTTTTAATTCCCGTAGTTTGACAATATACTCTTACATCTGCTTGATCATTACGATCAACTCTTATACTCCCATCAGGTGCTGTTTGATCAACGTCTCCCCTCACTTTTATATAATATAAGTAAAATACATCCTGATAAGACCATTGACCTTGAGGCTGCTTTTGCTTATTATACGCAAATCCATCTATCGAAGTATTATTAGACAATTGAATATAACTCGTCTTTGCAGTTGATAAACTATGTTGTGCATCACTATACATATAAGCTCGAAGTGAATCAACGGAAATATCTGTCAAAAATTTTTCAAATGTATATTCTGCATTTTCGTCTGTTTCTTTTAGTATTGCCTCTTTTACTTTATAAAATCTCTTTATAGAATAATCAGAGGGTGCCCAAAAAGTTTTCGAAGAATTAAGTTCCTCTTTTAATCCAAAATGATCTATAATTAACAAGAGTGTATCAAACATTCCTTGCGGATGATTAGCTAAATAATCATATGTAGATTGGTTTACATATTCTGAATGTAATCCATCATCGGTTAAATATGCATCCTTTTTACATCCTGAAAAAAGAAAGATAATTCCAATTATTAAAAATATTGTGGCTCTCATAAAATTCATTATTTAATATTAAAAACCTACTGTAGCCCAATATGGTGTTTGTTTCAAAAGTGGATTTTGATTTAACAAACTCGGATCAAATGGCCACATATATTTACCACGATTAAATTGTTCTTGTGTCATACGCGATGCTGGGAATTCAAATATCCCATGATGTCTATACAATCTAACCATATCATAAAAACGATGAGCTTCCATAAACAGTTCCCTTGCACGTTCATCAAATATGGCTTTCATTAATGTCCCATTCCCAGACCATGGTGCTAAACCAGACATCATACGGACTTCATCCAAAACTTGAATAGCTTGACTAGATTTATTAGTTGCGGCTAAGGCTTCTGCCTTTAATAAAACAATATCAGAGTACCTAAAAATTATTATATTATTTTTAAAAACAGGCACAGCATTATTTCCTTCTTCAGGATAGGAAATATTTGAATATTTATTACATATTACAAATGTGCTATTGATTGTAGTATCCATTGTAAATTTACGACGCTTGTCATTTCTATCATTATATAATTCATCAATACGTGTCTTTGATGTAACTAAACGAGGTGAACTTATAGTACGATGATATTTTGGTGAAGCTAATGTAAAGGTTCCAATCCCAACACTTGTACCTTCATTAGTTGCACTCTGTGAGATTTCAAATATCCCTTCAGAGGATTTTCCATTAAAAATGGTTTTGTAAGCCAAACTATCTCTAGATACATAAAAATACATTTCACTATTTATTATTGAATCTGCTGCAGCAATTGTGGAATTATAATTTCCAGTCCATGCGCCAATATGCGCCTCTAAAGCAAATACGGCACCCTTATTTGCTCGGACAGCAAAGTCAGTATTAACTAAATTGCGCCAATCCAAATATTTCTTCGCTTCTTGCAAATCATTTAGGCTTTGTTCCATAACCTTTTCTGCCGTCGCCGACTCATGATTAACAGCATATATTGGAGAAGTCGCTTCAGTCAAAATGGGAACCCCTCCCCATATTCTACCTAAATAGAAATATGTAAACGATCTTATAAAATACGCTTCACCAATAAAATACTTTTTTGTCTTTTCACTATCGAAAAAACTATTTTCCATCTGATTTAGATGTTTGATCACTCTATTCGCCTGATCTATGACTTTATAAAAATCATCATACCTTCTTAATAGGTAAACTGCATTACCTGTATTTGAAGAGGCCAATGACAAATTCAAATTCATATTTACAATATGATGATATGGATCAACATTTGCTGAATTAACCTCGTCAGAAGCTAAGTCCCCATAAGCATAATGTGCAATTCCATATCCACCATTTAATGCCACTCTTAACAAAGCATACATTCCTGCTACTGCAGATTTAGCATCATCTTGTGACTTCCAGAAGTTTTCATCCGTAGCTTCACTTTTAGGTTCTAAGTCCAAAAACCCTTTACATGATACAAGTAATAGTAGTATCATTGTTATATATATATTTACTCTATATTTTTTCATTTTTCAACAGATTACACTATAATGAAATATCTAAACCAAAAGTCCACTTTTTAGGAATTGGATAACCATTTCCCGTAGAATAACCATTAGCTTGTACAGCTTCAGGATCTGGAACGGTCGACCATGAAATTATAGCTATATTATCCAATACACCGTATAAACGAACTGATCTCATACCAAACTTTTTAGAAAAGGATTGTGGAATATTATATCCTATTCTTACATTTTTAATTCGTATAAAACTTGCATTTTCAACAAACGTACTGTTGGCAATATGCCAGTTATCAACAGAGTTTCGAAATAGTGTAGGAAATTTAGCTACATCACCGTCCTTCATCCAGAAATCTGACATATTAAAATCTCCAGCGATAGCTGAATTAGGACCATAAGTTGAATAAATACTTGCTGAACCAGCATCTTGTAATTTGTCGGATAAATATCCATTCCATAAAGTGCGTCCGAAAACAAATGTTGTCAAAGCAGAAATAGACCAGTTTTTATATGCTAATGAGTGTGTCATACCACCTATGAAATCAGGATTAGGATCTCCCATATCCACTTTATCATTATCATCAATAATAAAATCGCCATTATTATCTCTACGTATTGGATCCCCTGCTTGGTATTGAGTACCTCCAGCTGATCCATGTCTAATTCTATCTCCTGTTAATGGATTTACAGGTACATCTGCTAGTGTAGAATACACACCATCAATTTCCCAAACTTTAAATGGATATAATGGTTTACCTACATTCAACGCTCTTTCCATCCAAGGAGGGCCAACTTTAATCTCTCTTCCTCCATCAGGAAGACTAGTTACATAATTACGATTATAGGAGATGTTAAAATTCGTATTCCACTGAAAAGGTGACCTTTGACTCATATTACGGGAATTTAGAGTCAATTCAACACCGGTATTCCTTAAACTAATAAAATTCGTTGAAATCGTTGAATAACCTGAAGTAGCAGGCATTTGCAAAGCATACACTAAATCTTTACTATCTCTTACATAATAATCAGCATTGATTGCTATACGATCATTAAATAGACTTATATCAATACCAGCATTAAATTGAGGAGAACGCTCCCATTTAATTGTAGCTGAAGTAGCTGAGGTATTATAATTTGGATAAACTACATTTGTTCCGTTATATGAATACATACTACTACTCATACCATTATCTAGAACAGAACCATAGTAAGCTCCACTATAACCCAACATGGAATAATGTGCATATTCACCTCCAGGATCTCTTCCTGTTAACCCATAACTACCTCTAAATTTTAGAAAATTTACATTCGAATTAAGGTCTTTGAAAAACTCTTCTTCAGATAAAGCCCAACCTGCAGATATAGAAGGAAATATACCCCATCTATTGGTGTTACTATATCGTGAGGAAGCATCCATACGATAACTCGCCGATAATAGATATCTATCCTTATAATCATATCCAAACCGACCAAATACAGACATTCTAGAACGTTCAGCAATATAAGAGTTACCAGTTAAGTTTGGACCAGAGCCAATACCCGTAATTGTTTTTATGACTTCACTATTGTTGCTTCTCCCCCATAAATAGCTGTTATTCGAAATATTTTTTTCTAATCCAAATCCAAGTACGCCTGATAAGGTATGAGCAGAATTTATCAATTTTGAATAATTGAAATAACTCTCCCATTCCCAACGACGACTTTGATTTACCCAATTAAAAGCCTCATTTTGAGATCCAGTTAATAACTTTGGTCTAAATAAATCTCTAGTATTATTATGTACATTAAAAGAAAACTGTGATCGTAAAGAAAGTTCTGGGATCAAAAATTTCTTAATTGTTCCAGCGAAATTCCCATTTAAGCTAATGCTTCTATCATCATCTAAAAGACCATCATATCTTCCTGTATATACTTGTTTCTCTAGATCATTAATTTCCCAAAATGAAGAAGGAAATCCCCAAGTACTAAATGGATATTTACTGTCATCACCAGAACCATGTTTTGCTTTGGTAAACCCGGAGAAAATATTTGTCTCAAATTGCAAATTTTCCATTGGATTAACTTGAAGCAATAATCTTGGTGTGAGATTTTTATTTTCAAATCCCATCATAACACCTTCTTCATAATAATGTTGTACAGATATACGATAGAGAAATTTATCCATTGAGGCTCCGATACTAAAATTTACGTTGGTAATAGGGGCGCTCTGTAAAAATAGTCCTTGCCAATCAGTGGCATGATTATATGCTGGATTAAGACTATCTGTTAGCATTGGATGAATTTGATTATCATTAAACCAATCGTATTGCCCACCCGCATATAGTAAACCCATTTTCATTCTCCGCTCTGCGGCGCCTACAGTAATAGGTTTCATCGCAGGTCTACTTGAAATACCAGCATAACTAGCAACTCTAATTTCAGGCACACCAGCTGCTGGTCTCTTAGTCTTTACAATGATTACACCATTAGCCGCACGTGCTCCATAAATTGATGATGCAGAAGCATCTTTCAGGATATCAACTGATTCTATATCATTTGGATTTATTGCTTGTAAGGGGCTTGCATCTCCATATGCAGCTTTTATATCACTTACATCGTAAATGATGCCATCAATCACATAAAGTGGTGCTTGCAGTTGATTATCAGCTAATCCCAAATTACTGGAGCCACGAATATTAACAATATTGTTAGTACCAGGTTCTCCTGAAGTGCTCATAACTGTTAAACCAGCAACGCGTCCCTGAAGCATAGCATCAAATGTCGCATAGGGGGTGTTTTCAAATTCGGCACCCTTTACTGTTGAAACAGCGCCAGTCATTTTTTTTCGTTGAATATTTTGATAACCGACTACTACTGTTTCCTCTAGGCTTGTAGTTGCATCATCCAAAATAACATTCAAAACATTCGTACTACTTACTTTTACTTGTTTGGTTTGATAACCAACACTCGTGTAAACAATTGTTTTGCCAGCGGTGGAAACTTTAATCTCATAACTACCATTTTCTTTTGTTTTAGTACTTATTGAACCTCCCAATTCTCTTACACTTACTTCTCCTAAGGGTTGCCCTTGTCGATCACGAACTATACCTGTTACAGTTTGTTGTGCGAAGACGTGTACTGACCCCAAAAACAATAGGAACAAAAGAAAATATCTCTTCATCCTAAATAGATACAAATTCTTCATTGGTTTATAATTAATTAGATAATATTTTGACTCTTAAGCCCTTTGGATAAAATAATATTTAGAAAAAATGAGTTAAATACAATCTGTATGTATTACTCTACTTTTGATAATTTTATAATTATGTTAAACAAATATTAAAAATCGAAAAGCTCGTTTTAAGTATATTTAATTGGTATAAATATTAAAAATGTCAACCTGACGTTTAATCAAATTTAAAATTTTTAGTCTTCTACATTTATTCAGATTTTCACTTATAGCACTTTAATTTTAACTCAATTTATTGAGTTAAAATTAATCACATTTTAATCCTACTTCATTAATGCCACAAATTGATATTTGAAAAGTAGCCGTAGCCTTCTTGATTGTTTGTTGCTATTTGATAAATTCCTATTTGTAATAATTTTCCGTCTAAATCATCTCTTTTGCAGGGCATATTGGGTAAATTAATCCAATTGATTCCATCGATGGATGACCTTAAGAAGAATAAATTACCAAACCTTTGAACTTGAAGATATGGATGGAAGTTTAATCCAGAACCATTATTACCTTCTTGATGTTTCCTATTTCCTGTACTCCTCCATAGATTTCCTAGGTTCCACCCTGTTAATACTGTATTATTTATATAAGAATTTATTTCATCCTTATTTCTTATCATTATTCCAGCTTCACTTGAAGTTCTCGTTTTTGTATTTAAACCAGGTACATCATCAATTTTAATTTGAAAGGTAAAATCACCGATTATTTCTTTATACATAAAAGGTGGAAATAGAGCATCTGAAGCCCAACGGGTATGGGTAGATTTCAAAATCCATTTATCATTATCAAAACTTACATTCGTTTTTGTTGAATCCAAATTGTAGGGAAGTTTTATACCATCCCAGAATGGAATAGTATTACCATTAAAAGTATAACCACTTTTAATGGTAGAACCATCTAATAATTTTAGGGGAGTTTTAGATACCTCAAAGGTATAAGGCAAACTTACATTTCCAAACTCGTCTTTAAGTTGAACTATTATATTATTTGATGATTCTGCTTCTGTAAATAGGTAATAAGGCTCATCGACCCATCCAGAAGATTTATTCTCTGATACAAACACATATTTTACATTATTCAATTTGGATTCTACATGAATAAATACATTTTGATCATTTATAAGTTTAGGTTGAGAAATTACTTTAGGTATAAAACTAGATAATTCTAAACTAAATGTATTTCTCCAGCGATGATAATAATCAGCTACTGAATTGATAGAAACTGTATTTGGGTAAGCATCTAAGAAATGGAAGGAAGCATTTAATTGTAGTGTATTATCTTTATTGATTTTCAATCCTTTTAAAGTAGGTTTTTTTTGCCTTTTACCATTTTTGAATAATACAAAATTATCATTATGATAGTTTAGTATGTAATGATCCCAATTATTATTCTCATAAAGATCTAAAGCTATACAATACTCATCTGAACTCAATACCTCATTGAGTATGGAATCTTGAATTATCGTGCTACCTATTGCAGTTCTATTTCCTACAGTTTCTAATTTTTTGTTTAATATTTTGGTAAAATGTGAACCAATAGATCCTTGATTTCGAATAAATGAAACTTCACCTAGTGGTATACCTTCTGTTCGAAGAGAAAAATAAGATTGAACATTATAAAATTTTTGAATTTCTTGTTCAATAAATTTGACGTCAAGAGCTAAATTAAAAACCTTCAAATCTGCTAAATAGCCTGAGAAATGATTAATGAATAGATCTGAAGATCCTAAAATAAAATTTTCATTAGCCTTTACAAATAACATTCTATTTTGTTCTTTTTGTAAAACTCCGTTAACATATATTTTCTCTAAATACCCATCAAAAGTAAAAACCACATGATTCCATTGATTTGCCTTTGGAACCTCTTTAAATCCCAAATCTGGCCATGCTCCATGTGTAATAGCTCCTCGAGTCGCATCGCTGCCTATCCCGAACACAGATCTTGTAAGATCTTGTACCCCAGAAGAATAAGAAACAACATCCTCATACCTAGAGATTTCAGGATTATTAATCCACATAGAAACAGTATATGGATTATTTCCGGAAATATTTGTTGGGACCTTAAATGTTGATTTAAAATTAGTTTTACCGTCAAAATAGAATGCCTTTTTCCCTTGATAAACCTTTACGGATAATTTTTGTAGGCTTCGAAAGTTTCCATCTAACAAACCTTTATTACTAATTTGGTCTATTTTATCACCTTCAGAGTACTCACTTGCATCAATTTTCACCAATTCTCCAACTACATTTGACACTTCCGGCATAATCTGAGGACTAGACCATAATGTTTCTTGATTAATCCTTTTTTGATAAATTTTAATATTCCAAAGGCCCTTTGGTAGCCCCGGATGTTGGGTGTTAATAACATTAACTCTAACATATCTAGCGTTTGTGTTTCTATGATTTAATATTGGACTAGCCCAACGGTTATTTTTAGATTGATCAACATATAACTCCCAATTTTGACCATCTATTGAGGTCTCAATTGTAAATTGATAAGCATATGTTGGATATTCAAATTGCAAAGCAACCGTACTAATATTTTGCACTTCATCCAGATCTACTGTAAGCCAAGCCGTAGAATTAATATCTTTGGAACGCCATAAAGTACCATTATTATCATCGACTAAAAATGAAGGTTTAAAATCATCACTGTAAAATGATGAGGCTGTAACCTTTTTACCAAAAGCAATATTTTCATGCATTACGGACTTTTTAACTAGGGCTTCAACTCCCTGATGAGTACCTATAATCCTTTTTATTTTACCTTCTGCATCAAAAAACAATTCATCAACAGCTATTTGCCTATGAAACCCTCCTCCAGAATGTGGGTTGTTATGCCTATGGTATACTATAAAATGTCGTCCATTTTCCTCAATCAAACTATGATGTCCTGGTCCATGTATAGTTCCATCAGCATTAGTTTCCAAAATAGGATTATTTGATTCATAATGAAAAGGTCCCATAGGTCCGACTTTACTTGTTGCATACTGTACTCGATATGTATGATCTTCACAATGACCTGACGAATACATAAAATAATATATATTATTCCGTTTAAATACATATGGTGCCTCAAAAAAATCTTTTACATCTGTATTAGGTATTAATTTTACTTTCTCAAAGGATTTCATATCCTCATTTAACAATCCTACAGCACATCCATGATCAGGATAAATCCCCCACGTTCCCCAGTACATATATATTTTCCCATCATCATCTTTAAATGTTTGTGCATCCAAAGTAATTACACCTGGAATCAAATAATTAGGTATAATAGAACTTCCGTCTTTACCTAATGAATGCCATGGCCCTATTGGACTTTCGGATACTGCACCAAATATTTCTACGGGTTGGCTGTAATACAAATAATATCTACCATCGTATCCTTGGGTCATATCAGGAGCCCAATACCAATGTGTATTAGGCCAATTCATCGGTTGAATTGTCCAATTCATGAAATCCTTAGATGTCCAGACCTGTGACGGACCAAGTCCACCTCCATTTCCATCTGTCGTAGCATAGATATAATAAGTATCCTTTATTTTTTTTATAGTAGGATCAGCAAAATATCCAGGAAGAATAGGATTAAGATTTTTTGGTTTAATATGCTCTTGGCTACTTAATGTAAATACATTAGTTAACAATAAAAAGAAAGCAGAGAAAAGGTGTTTTTTCATAATCGTTGATAAATGGCATTTGAAATTACTTTTAAAAACATTACCACAATTATCAGATTTTAGCTCATAGCACCCTCTTTTTATCCCCTTTAAAAAAAACAAAAAAAGCATTCAATAAATGAATGCTTAAATATTAATTAATGATGTTAGTACAGATCCCAATCTGGTGGATTTGCACCAATGAGATGTTTCACAAAAAAATCCCTGCGTTTTTTTTCGCCATAGTCACCACCTGAGGAATGCCCCATTCCTGGAACTAAGATTAATTCATGATTTTTATTTGCTTTTATTAATGCATTACTTAGTTGATAAGTAGATGCAGGATCGACATTATCATCCAACTCACCAACAATTAATAGTAATTTACCTTTTAATCTATATGCATTTTCTACATTTGAACATTCCCCATATTCAACACCAATTGGCCAGCCCATCCACTGTTCATTCCACCAGATTTTATCCATACGATTATCGTGACAACCACAGGAGGATACTGCTACTTTATAAAATTCGGGATGAAATAATACCCCACCAGTTGAACTCTGACCTCCTGCTGATGTACCATAAATGCCTACACGATCAATATCTATATAATTATATTTTTCAGCTGCTGCTTTTATCCATTTTATACGATCAGGGAAACCTGCATCTTTTAAGTTTTTCCAACACATATTATGAAATTCTTTTGAACGATTTGATGTTCCCATCCCATCAATTTGAACAACTATAAAGCCCAATTCAGCAAGCTCTTGCATCCCACTAGGATTGGTATTAAAAGTTTTTGGAACAAAAGAACTATGTGGTCCAGCATAAATATATTCTATAATCGGATACATTTTTGACGAATCAAAATTCGTGGGTCGCACAATTATTCCCCAAATATCGTGTTTATCATCTCTGCTTTTGGATGTAAAAATCTCGGGTGCTTTCCATCCCAAATCATACAATTTAGTTTCATTTGCAGATTCCAGTTCCATCACCACTTTACCTGCTTGGTCTCTTAAAACTGTAATAGGAGCTTTATTGATTAAAGAATATTGATCCACAAAATAAGAAAAATCAGTATTGAAAAATGCGCTATGATTAGCATTCTCTTTTGTTAACTCTTTCAAATTATTACCATCAAAATCGACTTTGTAATAATGAATTAAATAGGGGTCTTGATTTCTATTTTTTCCGCTTCCTTCGAATAAAATATAGCGCTGCTTTTGATCGACATATATAACTTTACGCACCACCCAATCTCCCTTAGTTATTTGATTTATAACTTGACCAGTCTCTCCATTAATGTGATACAAATGATTCCAACCATCTCTCTCTGATGACCAGATGATTTCTTTACCTTCGTTTACATCGTATCTGTATTTCTTACCGCTATAATCAATAAAAGTATCACTAACTTCATTAATGATATACTTACTTTGTCCATTTTCAGCATCTAATTTTACAATTGAATACTGCTGATGTCCTCTTTTATTGAATTCAAAAGTCACACTTTTGCTATCTTCACGCCATTGTAAATAGCCTATAGAAAATTGATTATCTACTAACGATTTATCAATTGCAAATACTTTATTGGTTTCCAAATTACATATTACGGGAAAATATTGTGGTAATGCATCACCGGGTTTTGCATAATGACGGGTTTGCAATTTTGGCTGCAATTGATCAATTGGAGAAGACTCCAACAATGTTAAAATACGTATTTCTTGTTTTGTAACCCTTGTTGAAACTATTTTTTTACTGTCAGGGGACCATTGTATTTGTGCTGAATAATATTCTCCAGGACTCCCATCAAAAGTCAATTGCTTTTCAGATTTGGGATCAGCATATGATACATAATATATGTTATTATTCTTTATATAAGCGGATTTCAATTTATCTGGTGAAACAACTATTCTACCTTTAGTTTCATCTTGACGCTGTCCCCAATAACCAGAAGATCTGGAATTTTCTTCCACTTCACGTACTTTTTTTAAACTTGATAGATTTCTATTCCAATGCCAAATCACATTTTTATAGACAAACTCCACTGTATCTTTCCCCAACAATTTCATGGTATATCCACTAACCATATTTATATCAACTTTCTGCGAAGATTCCCTTTCCAACAACTCTGAGAAAACTTTAGCGTCAAATAGATGTTCTTTTTTTCGTGAAGCAACATCCACAAAAACAAACTCCTTTCCCTTTGGATTACGTTGTTCATATAAAAAAGCATCACCCTTAATGTTCCATTTAATATTGGTTGGAATATTATAGACACCTTCTCCAAGTGAGGAACGAATTTTTTTTGAACGCTGATAATCTTCTATTGTTCCTTGCGCTAAAACAACACTTAGATTTGTTATAAAAACAACTACAGATAATATTTTCCTAATCATTTTTTTTAGATTTTATAATGTAATAAATAGGAATGCCTAATAAGGTAATAATAGCTCCCAATATAGAATATGTCGGTTTAAATAGGACTAATGAAACAATAAAAGCTATACCCATGAATATATACAAAACAGGAAGTACCGGATAGCCAAATGCTTTATAAGGCCGTTCCAAATCAGGTTTTAACCTTCTTAAACGAATAACACCATAAATCGCTAAGACATAAAACACAACAACTACACAGGTTATCATATCCAATAAATCACCATACTTACCACTCAAACACCAAAGCGCCGAAACAAATCCTTGAATCCACAATGCATAGCTAGGTACAGAATACTTATTTAGGCCTTTTGCTTTCTTAAAAAACAAACCATCTTCAGCCATTGAATAATACACACGTGCTCCTGCCATAATAAGACCGTTGTTGCATCCGAATGTACTTATCATAATCATAACTGCAAGAATAGTAATACCTACAGGACCAAATATCTCTTGTGCGACACTCATCGCAACACGATCTTTAGGTGCATTGACCATCGCATTTAAATCCAGCACCGAACTGTACATCAAATTGGTAAGTAAATATATAATGGTTACTATTATGGTTCCTAAAGCTAAACTTAATCCGATATTACGCTTTGGGTTTTTAATTTCACCAGCAACAGCAGAAGAAGAGTGCCATGAATCACTGCTGAATAACGCACCCACCATTGCTGCTGACAGAGCTCCAAAAGCCGCAAAAGAGGTGTAATTTTCAAATGAACCATCGACATTAAGCTTACGTAATGTCCATGTGTTTTGTGAAAACCAATTCTGGTTCCATATTTCGTGCTTAAATGCTAGAAATCCAAATAATACTAACAAAGACAAACTCAATAGTTTGACAAGGGTAACACTTGTCTGCACCCACTTCCCTGCATTGACACCACAAGTATTAATAAATGTCAACAATAAAATAACTGCTATTGATAACATTTGTGCTGAAGATATTTTAAGACCTCCAATCGTTAACAATATTACATCCTCATCCAATATTGGAAATAAATAAGCTGTAAACTTAGCAAAGGCCACCCCTACTGCAGCTATGGTTGCCGTTTGAATAACTGCAAAAAATGTCCATCCAAAAACGAAACTGACTAAAGGATTATAAGCTTCTCTTAAATAAACATACTGACCACCTGCTTTCGGAAACATTGCACTTAGTTCACCATAAGTAATTGCAGCAATTAAAGTCATGATCCCACTAAGTACCCATACAATCATCATCCACCCCACAGATCCTGTATTACGAACTATATCTGCTGTTACGATAAAAATACCTGAGCCTATCATACTTCCTACAACAAGCATTGTGGCATCTAATAAACTTAATGATTTTTTAAAATTAGGTTTTTCGGTGGTCATCGTATTTAATTTTTGAATTGGTAAAATTTCCAAGAGGTCTGGTGGTCTGCATCTAATTTTTGGTCTGTCAATATTGCCCTTAACATTTCCATTGGCATATAATTTTCTTTGATTACTCGATCATGAAATTGCTTATAATTCATTTTACCGGAATCCACCATTTCTTTCTTAATATCCATCAACTGCAATCCACCAACTAGATAAGCCAGTTGATATAATGGGCTATATGAACCTTCAAAAGACCTTTTAACTTCACCATGTGCATTTGCTGGTTCAAATCCTACTCTATCTACCAAATAATCTATACATTGTTGTGGTGTCCATTCACCCAAGTGAAATTTTATGCTGAAAGTTATACGAGCACAACGGTGCATTCGCCAAAAAAGCATCCCTATACGTTCTTCAGGAGTTTTTGCAAAACCTTTTCCATACATCATCAGTTCCCAATACAATGTCCATCCTTCAGTCCAAAATGGGGTATTAAAAGCTTTTTCCCGATAAGGTTTATGTCTTCTATTCATGAAATACTGTAAGTGATGACCTGGAATTAGCTCATGTTGAACGGTACCTCTTGAAAAGTAAGGATTATTACCACGCATACTCATTAACTTTTGTTCCTGTGTCATAGTATTTGTAGGGTAGGATATACTGATTTCACGACCGCCAGTGAAAAATGGATTGACTAATTGACGTTCTGCGCTCATCATTATCATTCCCCAGGTTTCATCTGCTAATGGCGGAATATCCATCAAATCATGTTTTTGAATAAAGGTTTGTGCGTCGTTATATAATTTAAGTATAAGCTCAGGTTGTCTTCCTTCAGGAACATATGTGTTTTTCACTTTCTCTTGTGCTGCTTTCCAATCTTTTCCGAACCCCATTTCTTGTGAAGCTTTCAACAATTCTGCTTCACACCATGCAAATTCTTGGTCTGCAATTCGAAGTAATTCCTCGGTATTATAAGCAATCATTTCATCTTTCAACTGCTTATTGAATGAATTTTTCCCAATTGGTGTTCCTCCTATATTACTACCATCATTAAAAACTTTCCAATCACTTTTTTCCGAGATGAGTTTGCTGTAAGATGTCAAATCCTCAGATAATTGTTTATATGGAGCAGGAACCCACCAACTAAACATAGGTTCATATTCATTATAGAAATCAAAAGAACTGGAAAGGCGTAACTTTAACGATTCTAAAACTTCTTTCAAAAAATTCACATCGGTATATGGGATGGAATTAACACGTTGAAGTTTCTCAGTCTCCTTTTTTATTAACTGAATAGCTTTTTGCAAATTATTCGCAACTTCTTCCCCTTTTATTGTTGTTCCACGTCTTCGCAATTTTTCGAAATCATAAATTATTTGATCAAATGGAATAAATAATTTTATACGTTCATATGTTTTTAATTGCTCAATCAATGATTCCATATTAAATTTCACTTTACGATTAAGTAAAATAAAATCAACTTGACCATTGGTATTTAATTTTTTGTATGGAAAGTCTTTGAGCTTTTGAATGTATTCCTTATCCAATGTTATTAAGCGTTCAATCTGCTCTGGAGTCTCCATTGCAGACTGCTGCCCCCAGCCCTTTGGCATTGGGCCATAAAAATAATTGATCGCCTGTTGATCGTGACCATATTGTATTACAAAAGGCTCAATTGGTGTAGTATGTTGATATAAGTCTTGTGCCATTACAACATTATTAGTAAAAAATAGGATAAGAATAAAAGTGGTTATTTTGGTAGTTTTCATAATGTAGGTTTTTGGTTATAATTGTTTTAGCCAAACCTATCGGGACTAAAAACCGAAATATTTGTTTCAATTTTTCTATTTGACAAAATATCACTTATAGATTTACCCATTGCCGGACCTAAACTTAATCCCATCATACCTCCTCCAGCAGCAATTGTGACATTATCGTATTTGCTTGTTCTTCCTAAATAAGGTAAACCATCTGGTGGACAAGGTCTATATCCATACCAGATATCTTGTTTTGGATAGTCAACACTCAAATTTTTCAAGTATTTAGGTATTGAGTTTACAATCCCTTCAACACGGTTTTTATATATTTTATTGTTGGGAGAACCCAATTCCATAGTTCCTCCAAATCGTATTTTGCCATCCATAGGTGTAACAGCTACTTTTGCTTCTAATAAAAGTGCTGCATGCTCCAATTTCACATGTGTTGGGGGTGTATACATAAATGAATATCCTTTACCTGGCATTAAAGGTAATTTCAAATGAAGCTTATTGGTCAACTCCATCAAATATGACCCTGGACAAAGGACAAATTCATCGCCTGCATAATTACCCTTATCTGTTACTATTTCTTTTATTTTATTACCTAAAATATTATATCCTTTAACCTTTGTTTGCTCGTGAAAAATAACACCTCTACTTTTTAAATAGCTGACAAGCTGTTTCATGAGTTTCATCGGATTGAGCTTGCCATCACATTTATATAGTATTCCCCCTAATATATCAATCTTTACACCTGACTCGAGAGCCTGCATTTCTTCGGCAGTTTTAATTTCTACATCCAATCCTAATTCTTGAGCACGTTTAGCTAATTCTTTTTCTTCATACTCTACCGATTTGGTTTTGTAAAGCATCATTATACCATTTTGTTCCAACTCAAAATTAAATGCTGAATCTTGGGATAAGCTATCATAAAGTTGACTACTATATACATTTAGATCCCTTAATGGCTCCACATGAGCTGATACATGGTTTTTATTTGCATATCTCATAAACTTAAATCCCCAATCCATCAAATTAAAATTCAGAGATGGTCGAACATAGAACGGACTTTTCTTGTCAAACATCCAACGAATTCCTTGAGAAATCATTCCCGGGGAAGCCATTGGTGTAAAATGACTAGGTACAATCATTCCTGCATTTCCGTACGAACAATTGTTATCTAATGTATTTTGTTCAATGATCTGCACATTCCACCCTTGATTTACTAAATAATATGCGGTGGATAAACCTGCTATTCCGGCCCCAATAATGACTACTGTACCTTTTTTCATCTTGTATAAAACATTATTTTGCGACTAAATAACTTGAAAACCGTCTTTGTAAGGATCCTGATCGTCAATAAAAATGGTATTATATCCTGTAATTCGTGCCCAGCCTTCAATTGATGGAATGATAGCTGGTTGTCCATTTATGTCAGTAACAGCTTCAACTTTCCCCGTAAATTGGGAGCCTATATAACTTTCATGAATAAATGCATCACCTTGCTTCAATTTACCTTTAGCAAACCATTGCGCCATTCGCGCCGAAGTACCTGTCCCACAAGGAGATCTATCTAAAGCATTCTCACCTACAAGTACTGCATTACGACCTGAAGAATTACTTTTCATGGGTTTACCCGTCCACTGAATATGGGTTAATCCTTTTATATTAATATCTTCTGGATGGATAAATTCATATTTTTCATTTAACATCCCTCGAATGATTTTTCCGTAATGAATCAGTTGAGCAGCTGTAAAATTCGAAATATCAGCGAAATTTTGCTGTGGATCAATGATTCCATAAAAATTACCACCATAAGCGACATCCACATAAATATCTCCCAAATCAGGACATTTTACTTGTAATGCTTCTTTATAAAGAAAAGATTTTACATTAGTGAGCTTTACAGACGTAACTTTTTCACCTTCCTGTTTATAATCTACCAAAACAAGTCCAGCAGGTGTTTCTAAACGTAATTTTCCTGGAACCTTTGGTTTTATCAAACCTTCCTCAATAGCTATAGTTACTGTACCGATTGTACCATGACCACACATTGGAAGACAGCCACTTGTTTCGATATATAACACTCCTACATCATTTTTTGCATCAATTGGTGGGTATAAGATACTCCCACTCATCATGTCGTGACCTCGTGGTTCAAACATCAAACCCAAACGTATCCAGTCATATTCTTGCATAAAATGGAGCCTTCGCTCCATCATACTATTCCCATTTAAGAATGGTCCTCCTCCTGCAACTAAACGAACAGGGCAACCACAGGTATGTGAATCGATACAAAAAAAAGTTTTTCTCATAATTTAAGGTAAAATGCGCTTGTTATTTTCGATTCTTTCGATTCTTGAAGGATTTGAATTTTGAAGTTCTAATGGTAATAATGTGTCAGGCCAATTTTGAAAACTTATAGGTCTTAGAAACCGTTTCATTGCATCTGGACCAACAGAGGTGAATCGACTATCTGTACTAGAAGGGAATACCCCTCCATGCTGCATAGCATAAACAACTTCTACTCCTGTGGGCATTCCATTAAATAGTAACCTGCCACATTTATTTTTTACTAAATCAACTAAAGTTAAATTTTGTTGAATATCCTGTTTTGTTGCCGCAAAAGTAATTGTTAATTGACCTGCCAAATTTGAAATTATATCTTCCATTTGGGATATTGAATCACATTCTACTATAACACCACAGGGCCCAAAAACCTCTTCTTGCAAATGTTTAAACTTCAGAAAATCAGTTGCATTAACAGAATAAACTACTGCGATAGGTAAATCTCTACTCTCAGCAGTCGATCCTACAACATTCGCTACGACCGTTGAATTTAATAGATCAAGTGATTTATCATAAGATTTACGTATTCCTTCATGTAACATGTGCCCCACTTCTACTGACCCAAACTCTTGCTTTATCAATTGTTTTAAGTTCTCTGAAACTTCATTCTTTAATAAGAACAATATTCCGGGGTTTGTACAAAATTGTCCACAACCCATAGTTAGTGATGCTATATATTCTTTAGCGAAATTTGTCGTATTGGATTGCAAAAATTCAGGCATAGCAATAACAGGATTCAAACTTCCCATTTCTGCAAATACTGGAATAGGTTCAGGTCTATTTGCACCAATTTTAAATAAAGCCATCCCTCCTTGAAAAGATCCAGTAAATGCTACAGCTTTGATTTTTGGATTAGCGACTAAAGATTGACCGACATCATGTGAATTACCTGATGCATATCCAAAAATTTCATTTGGCGCACCGAATGCTTTTAATCCATCATATATTGCTTTCGCCATAATACGTGATGTACGTGGATGTGCAGAATGTTCTTTGTAAATAACTGAACATCCAGCACCTATAGCACTTGCCGTATCTCCACCGGCAGTAGAGAATGCAAACGGAAAGTTTGATGCTCCAAATACAACAACTGGTCCCAATCCAACATTATATTTTCTAATATCATTTTTCCCTTCTCCATAATCAATTCGAGCATCTAACAAAACACCAGATGCCGTAACATCAGCATAAAGTCTCCATTGATGAATTGTACGTGCCTTTTCCCCATTTAACCTGGCCAATGGCAAATTCGTTTCCTCATGAGCCGTTTGTATCAGTTCATCACCCAATGCTTCAATACTTGAGGCTATTGAATACATTAATTCAGCTCGATCTTTTCTAGACATTTGCTGAAGATGTTTATATCCATCCTCAGCATTAGCGATTAAAATATCCAGTTCCATTTTATTAGTTTGTAGCATAATTTAATGCCGTTAAATGAGGTCTGACTGCAATAGCATCTCCAATAATTTTTTCAATTCTTACTTTCTCTTCACCAATTAAAGGTAATCGAGGAGCACGTGTATAAGGCGTGCAAATTCCTTCGTAAGTAGCTGCTAATTTTATATATTGAATTAATTTTGGATGAATATCCAATTCTAGCAATGGCATAAACCAACGGTATAATTCTACAGCTTTGCTATATTCTCCTGCCTTAACCAAATTATACAATGCCATTGTTTCATTTGGAAATGCGTCAACAAGCCCAGCCACCAATCCATCTGCTCCTACCATTAATGATTCTAAACAGATTGTATCTACCCCCCCTAAAACCTTTAACCGATCTCCAAATCTGTTCTTCAATCTAGTCACGTTTGCCAAATCACGCGTAGACTCCTTCACGGCTTGAATTGTTGGCTCTTGTAATAATTCTTCCAACATATCTAATGAAATATAAGTCGCATAGTCTACAGGATTGTTATATACCAAAATAGGCAAGGAAGTACTTTGTGCAATTGCTTTGAAATAAGCGACTACTTCTCGATCATCAGCTTTATAACGCATTGGAGGTAAAACCATCAGGCCATTGGCACCAATTTTCTCCGCACGTTGCGCAAATTCGACAGCATCTTTCGTTGTATTTTCTGTAAGATTAAGGATAATAGGGACTCTCCCCCTAACAATTTCAATCGCTTTTTCTAGCAATAAAAATTTCTCATTCGAAGTCAATGCACTTGCTTCTCCTAAAGATCCAGCTAAAATAATACCATGTACCCCCGCATCAATTTGAGCTTCAGTATTTTTTTCAAACATGGAGAAGTCAATATCATCATGTTTATCGAATGGGGTTAAAACTGCAGGATAAATACCTTCCCAATTTAAGTTTGCCATATTTATAATTTATATTAAAGACCTACTTTCAAAAGTATTTAATCAAATAAGCAAACCCTAACCACCAATTGACATATAATAACCAATAATTAACTTCTTACATATTTGTTTATTGATTTATAGATGTTTCATAACGATGTACAAACTCTTTTGGTGATAACCCCGTACTTGCCCTAAACACCCTATTAAAATTAGTAATACTGTTAAATCCACTATTATATGCAATCATTGAAATACAATCATAACGCTCATTTATTAACAATCGACAAGCCTCGCTAACACGTAATTCATTGAGATAACAGACAAAGGTTTTACCTGTACATTTTTTAAAATACCTACAAAAAGCTTGTGGAGTAAGATTTGCCTTTTCTGCTATAGTATTTAAATGCAAATCTTCACGAAAATGTTGTTTAATATAATTACACAATCCGATGATACGAATGGATGCTACATCATTAATCTCCTTGATTATTGCACCAGACAAAGGTGATACATCTTTTGAAATCACATTCAGTAATTTGAGCAGATATATAAAATTAATTAGTCTATCAGCACCATCTGAATTTTTTAATATTACTATTCGAGAAGATACATCTTTTATATACTCCTTAGGAACACGAAAACCATTACTAAAATTTGTTAAAAAAGTTTTCAAAGTTTTTAATTCAGGAAGACCAAATATGTATTCTAAAGTACCTTTAAGATTAAAAAACACCGAAACTGTCCGTACATGCAATGGTAGCTTATCACCTTTAAAAACATGCGGTTGATTAGCTCCTATTAAAAAAACCTCACCTCGCTCAAAGTCATGTAAATTATTATCAACAATAAGTTTACCATCACCTTCAGCAATCCAAACCAGCTGATATTCTGGATGCTTATGAAAATGTGGATAAAATGAATCTAGGACTTCGTCTTGAACAACTATGGTTCGATCATTAGGAATGTTCAAGTTATAATGTAGCGCTTTCATAGTTTAGAATTTGGTTAGACTTTACTCTAAATTTAACTAAACTTGATAGATAAAAACAATAAAAAAATGCAACAGGATAAAAATAAAGTAGAATGGGATAATATTCAGTAACTAAAAAATCGATTATTCTGACATCTTTGTGTCTCGTGTATAACGTAACCATAAATTTGCACTCATCTTGAGTTCTACAAATTCAATTATATAATTAAGTCATTTCTAAACTAAAATTTATGAAAAGTATATCCATTTCATGTCTTGTTATTTGCTTATTTGCATTGGGACTACCCAGCAAAAGTTTTAGTCAAAATCCTTTTTGGGAAGAAATTAAGAAACAACCAGCTACTTTAGGAATTAATAAAGGATCACAAGATTTTAATCTAAAAAACTTTAATATTTCAATATTGAATTCTTCACAGACTGCATCAAGTTTGAAATTGAAATCAGAGAACAATTTTGATTATACTCCTGACGAACTCCTAAACAAAAGGGATAGGAATAAATTTTATCATTTTGGTGACATCAACATTACTATAAAAGCAGAAGGAACTACTGTTTGGAAAAGTTTTTCATCATCTACCAAAAGAATTGATGTTAAACCCATACATACTGAGAATAAACAAACGCTAGCTGCTTCAGATATTTCAGCTTCCTTAGGAGAAATTCCTGTTCAAGTAAATCGATATTGGCAAAATATAAATGGAGATTTAGTATTAAAATTTGAAATAATTAATACATCAAATCAAAAGTATGAAATAGGTGGATTAGGAATTCCTATGATTTTTAACAATAATCTAGACTGGAAAAATTTAGACACCGCACATATGGATAATGTATTTTTTGATCCATATATTGGAAAAGATGCGGGTTATTTACAAGTCAACAGGTTACATGGTAATGGCCCAAGCCTATTGGTATTGCCTTATGAAAATGCAGGATTTGAAGCCTATAACCCTTTAAATTCAGATCCAACTCCAAGAAGTATTACTTTCGAAGGATTTCACGAATGGCTAATTCATAGTAAAGCTCTAGCAGAAACTGATTGGAAGGGTGTAGAACAATGGAATACGCCTACTTCATCATTTTTAAAACCAGGAGAAAAAAAATCTTTTGCTGTACGTCTTGTACTAGCTCCAAGCATAAAAGAAATTGAAAATGAACTAATTCGCCAACAAAAACCTGTGGTTGTGGGAGCTCCAGGATATGTATTACCACTTGATAATACGGCTAAGTTATTTATTAAATCCTCAAAAAAAATAAAATCCATTCAAGTTTATCCTAACCAAGCTTTATCAATTACTAAAGAAAAGGATACACCTAATAAATGGGTAACTTATCAAATAATAGGAAATAAATGGGGAAAGGCTCGTTTAGAAATAAACTACCAGGACGGAAGCTTACAAACAGTTCACTATAAAATAATAAAAGCCGAAAAAGATGTTGTAAATGATTTAGGGAACTTTTTAACAACAAAGCAGTGGTATGAAAACCCAAGTGATTTATTTGGAAGATCACCATCTGTTATATCTTACGATTATGAAACCAAAACACATATTACTCAAGAAAAACGAGCTTGGTATGCTGGTCTTAGTGATGAAGCAGGAGCAGCTAGTTGGCTAGCGGCTATCATGAAACAACTATTACTTCCGGATGTTAATGAGGTGAATAAACTCAAAAGATTTGCTAATGAAACCTTATATGGTCGAATTCAACATAAAGAAGGAAAAAATAAGTATGGAGTTGTTAAAAGTCTCTTCTATTATGAGCCAGATTCAATGCCAGTTGGTACATATAGTAAAGATATAAATTACAAGACATGGTCTGCTTGGCCTAAAAAGGAAGCAAATAATATCGGTCGTTCATATAATTATCCACATGTTGCTGCTGCGCATTGGGTGCTTTATAAGTTGAGTAAAAATTACACTAATCTTGTTCCTGAAGAAGATTGGTCTACGTACCTAAAACGCGCATACCACACAACAATGGCAATGGTAGAGAAAGCTCCCTATTATGCGCAGTTTGGTCAAATGGAAGGAAGCGTGTTTTTATTTATTTTAGAAGATTTAAAACGGGAAGGATTATTGACTGAAGCAAATCTATTAGAAGCTAAAATGCGTAAACGTGCTGAACATTGGCGTACTTTAAATTATCCTTTTGGCAGTGAGATGCCATGGGATTCTACGGGTCAAGAAGAAGTATATATGTGGTCTAAGTATTTTGGTTTTGATGATAAAGCTTCAGTTACATTAAATGCAATCTTAGCATATATGCCTACGTTACCACATTGGGGCTACAATGGTAGCGCACGTCGCTATTGGGATTTTGTATATGGGGGAAAATTATCTCGTATCGAACGACAATTACACCATTATGGATCTGCATTAAATTCCATTCCAGTTCTCAATGAATATCGTAACAATCCTAGTGATTTCTACTTACTGCGTGTAGGACATGCTGGTATGATGGGAGCTTTAGCCAATGTTACGGAAGATGGCTTTGGTCCTGCAGCGTTTCACTCCTATCCATCTACTTTAGCTAATGACGGTATATCGGGTGATTACGGTAGTGGATTTTATGGCTATGCTGTAAACTCTGGAACTTATATTGTTAAACATCCTGAATTTAAGTGGATCGCATTTTCTGGAAATCTTTCACAGAACTCAAATAATATAGATGTAGAAATAACTACTGCGTCTAAAGCGAGGATCTTTTTAGCAGAAGAGAATTTATGGCTAACAACGGACATAGGTGAAATAAACAATTTACGCTATGACTTAAAAACTAAAGATGTCATCCTGACTTTCAACAGTAAGGTTAACAATATAGAAATAGAACACATTATTTTATCTTTGAATGAAGAAAGTGGATATAAACTTCATGGTTTTGAGAAAAACTCAAATGGTAAATATACACTACCAAAAGGTACAACTTCATTAATTTTAAAAAAGATATAAACAATGTTTTCTACTGATACATATACCAATCGCAGACAACAATTATCACACAATATCAACAGTAATGGGATTCTCTTATTTTTAACAAATAAAGAGAATCCTATAAATTTTGAACATAATACCTATCCATTTAGACAGGATAGTACATTTTTATATTACTTTGGGATAAATGCAGCTGGAATTTCTGCGGTAATTGATTTAGATAGTAATGAAACTATAATATTTGGTGATGAGGCAAGTATAGATGATATTATATGGACCGGAAAAATAGAAACATTAAAAGAAAAAGCTAATAAATCAGGAGTTTACAAAACACTGCCATACAAGGAATTAAAACCTTACTTCCAAAAAGTAATCCAACAAAATCGAACTATTCATTATTTGCCACCTTACCAAGCATATAATCATATTTTAATAGCAGATTTAACTCAACAACACATCTATGCATTACAACCTTCAGCTTCTTTTATACAAGCCGTTGTACAACAACGTTCTGTAAAGGAGCATCAGGAAGTTCAAGAGATTGAAAAAGCATTGACTACCACTGTAGAGATTCATAAAATGGCTATGACCATTACCAAGCCTGGAATTAGGGAATATGAGATTATCAATCAGATGCGTCATTTTGCAGAAAACCAAGGTTGTAAATTTGCTTATCCTCCTATAGTCACCAAGCATGGTGAAATATTACACAATTTACATAGTCATCATAGGATATCGCTAGGTGATATGATTCTGAACGATTCTGGATGTGAAACAGAACTAGGTTATGCTGCTGATTTAACACGAACTTTTCCTGTTTCTGAAAAATTCACACCCATTCAGCGCGACATTTACAACATCGTACATCAAGCTATTAATACTGCTAGCGGAGTACTGTCTCCACAAATAAAATTTCGTGATGTACACTTACGTGCAGTAACGACCTTAATGGAAGGTTTAAAAGACATCGGTATAGTCAAAGCTAATATAGAAGATGCAGTACAAGCTGATGCATTTACCTTATTCTTTCAATGTGGTACTGGACATATGATGGGCTTGGATGTACACGACATGGAAGATTTGGGTGAGCAATATGTTGGTTATACATCAATTGAGCCAAAAGACACCCAAACATTTGGGTGGAAATCTTTGCGGTTAGCAAAAAAACTTGAAGTAGGTAATGTTCTTACAGTGGAGCCAGGAATATATTTCATTCCCACTTTAATTGATCTGTGGGCAGCAGAAAGAAAGTTGTCTGAGTTTATTAATTACGACAAACTACTTGATTACAAAAATTTTGGAGGCATACGTATTGAAGACAATTACGTTATTACCGCTGATGGTTATCGAACTTTAGGACCAGAACTAATAAAATCGATTGATGAAATTGAAGAATTGAGATCATCACAGATATTATAATTAGATATTAAGAGCTTGTATCTCTATTAGTTTTAATTAAGGAATCAGAATTTAATTTAGTAATCAAGGATCTTATTAACATCAAGGAGCCAAATTTTATAGAGAATTTGGCTCCTTTAGGTTTAAACAAATGAATTTTTAAAATAAAATTTGCAGTCATTAGACTAATATTACTTTTTTATACAACTTCATTATTTATATAAATTATTTCAAAGTAACATCTAAATAGACTGAATGCCTACCATAAGTATCATAAAAAGGCTTGAAAAGTACGCCATCGATTTGGAATTCTAAAGTTTTCGGATCTCCTTGTATAGATTTACTTAAGTCTTTGGCATCTAAAGCTACCTTTCTCCAATCTACTCTAGCCTCAGGTTCTTGAGCAGCTAACAATATTGGTCCATAAAATAGACTGGCAATATTTTGCTGATCCATCACAGGATCTAAATGAAAGTCAAATGGCATTTGCAAATCTATGATATCTCCATTTTTCCAATTTCTTTGTAATGACAAATATGTGCCCGGTTGAGCATTTACAGTTTCCTGCTTACCATTTATCTTTATCTTAAATCCCTTTTTTGCCCAGTGTGGTACACGTACGTTAACTTTAAAATTGCCTTTACCTTTTATCGTTAAACGTGTGTGATCCTCCTTAGGAAAATTAGTTGTTTGCTCGATTATAACATTACGTTCCTTCCAATTCAATATTGATGGAACATAAAGATTAACATACAAAGATTTATTGTCTATACTGCGGTGATAAATTGCATTCTGCAATTTGGTGTTGCTCTCAATTGCAGTACCATTACAACAAGTGAATCCAGTCATATTTGGATTTCCAAATTGCTTTACTGAACCAGGTCTTAATGGAACATGATAAGTATTAGCAGGAGTATGCTCATCTACTGAAGCTAAAATATGGTTATACAAAGCGCGTTCAAAATAATCCATATATTCAGCCTTTTGCTCGAACATAAAAAGATTTGATGTCAATTTCAACATATTATAAGTTGCACACGTTTCATTTTGTCCTCCAGCAGAAAATCCATTTTCATATATTGTTGATGGTTCTTTTGCAAAACACTCTGCATTGGCTGGATTTCTTGCTCCAGCAACACCTCCAATACTATACATATAATCATTTACTGCTTTATACCAAAAGTTGTCAGCGATTTTATAATAATCGTCTAAATTGGACACACGATACATTTCAATACTGCCGACAATTTGTGGAATATGTTGATTAGAGTGTAATCCACGAAAAGAGTCAACATTCTTTGCCAATCCATGCGTATGTTCTGCATTGCCAAAAAACAAATCTATGTTATCAAAAAGTTGAGCTGTTTTTAAATATTTAGTATCTTTTGTTATTGCAGAAAGTTGCGCTAATGTTTCATTCATTCCTCCAAATTCACCTGCTATATATGTATTCCACATACTAATTAGTGTTTCTTTTGGTAAGGCATTCAAACGTACATGCACCCAATCTGTCATTCCTACAGCTAAATCAAGAGCCTTTTTATTACCACTTACAGAATAAATATCTAAAAGTCCTGCCAATATTTTATGGAGAGTATAATATGGAGCCCATACCTGATTTTTCTGACCTCCATATTTAGCACCTTTTTCCAACATTATAAATTGATCTGGAGGATATGCACTAATAAAGCCTTTTCCCCAGTTCCAATAATCTGTACGAATACCTTCTATACTTAGGTCTGAATCAAATCCATCTTTTCCCTTGGCCGCAGAAACAGATAATGGGTTTGCTTCAAATTCACTATTATTATTTGGTTTTCCTGAAAGTTGCGACAATTCATATAAAACATCAACCATGTATAGCATCTTTTGAGCAAACTTATCATGCATCTTACTATCATTATAAGTGCCTGCATAAGCTTGTGCCAATGCAGTCAAATAATGACCTGTAGCATGACCACGTAATTTGGTATCTTGACTATCCCAAACCCCTAGTGGTTTAGCTCCTTCAGGTTGTTGTTGACCAAAAGCATTCCGAAACATATACAAGAAAGAATTAGGGTCTGTATTAACTAGTGTACCCAAAAACTTATCTCTATTTTCTATAAACTTTGTCTGCTTATTATTTGAATCCCATGTCAATGAAATTTGATCCAACGAAAATGATGCTAATTTAATAGTAGGGGGGTTAGATTTACTATTTGCCTTTACTGTCACAACAGCTTTAGGAAGAATATTGGAACCGGGTATTTTACCTGTAATAGTATATTTTCCTGCTTGCAATACTTCAGCATTATCAATTGGTGCAGGCCAAATCACTCTAACTTTAGGCCCAATCATGTTGTCCATATATTCCCCTTGTAAATAGCTCGGTAATCTTGGCAACTCTCCTAGTTGAGTCTCTACCTCGCAATCTGCAACGCTCTTCAAATATGTATTGTACAATTGTGCTTGACTAATAGGAAACTCCGGAAGGTTGTCTTGCACTTTCCCCATTCGCTCCTGATCCTGACGTACTCCCTTTACTATAGTATTATATACTCCAGTAATTTGGCCTTTTGTTAAAGGCACACGGTAAATTCTGAAATCATGCAACAGTGCATTTAGACTTTCTTGATTTTTTAGTATAGAATTACCAATTACTATTTCACTGCTACCAACAGATTGTGTACCGAATAATTTCGAAAAATCAATGGGAATATTCTTTTCCTCAGCGAGAAGTTTATTATCTACATACAAACTTATTGTCTTAGAAGGAGCATCCAAGACCACGACCAAATGTGCCCATTTATTAAGTGGAAGAGAAGTCGCATGAATAGTGGTGCCTGCAAAAGCTATAAAAATCTTTTGTTTATCCTGCGAAGCTTTTAGTATAGATTTATTATTTTTCGCAAATTCAAAATAAGTTTGAGTTGTAGTATTTGATTTTGAATACAACCAAGTTGAAATACTCAAAGACTCTATATTTAATAATGCATCCTTGGGTATTGATAGATATTCTGAATGTTTATTGTCAAAAGATAATACTTTATTAAACTTAGTATCTGACACAAATTTTGGCAGACCTTGTTGGTAACTGCCATGTAAATTATTTCTAGACCAATCTTTTAAATCTCCATTAAAGATATATCGTGAAACCATTCCCGTCTCACCAATACCATCTAATATTTGATCACCATTTTGAGCTTTTAACGATATACTTGAGCATATGACTAATATCGAAGTCACAACTCTACATACATTATTTACTATCCACATATATTGTCCGTTTAATTGATTCATTAAGTATGAATATTAAAATTATGAAATCAGTGAAGTGCTTTTAGGGTTGATTTTAGCTAAAAACAATTGAATATTAACTGTTTTAGAAAAGATGGTATTAAAAATGAGAAATGGCTATAAAATATATTATAACCATTCCCAAATTTTGATAACTATAATTATAAACCTATAGACTTAATTAAAAGCCACATTGATTTCTTTTTTATTCAACCAATTAGATGACAAAACAATCTTACCCGTTTTTTCATCCGTTTGGTTAGCTTTGAAATAGATAATCATTCTTCCCCTGAATACTCGATGTCTATTATCTGTATAGCTCGTCATGTCAGAATTATTACCTGCTTCCATACCTAACAGACGAATATTTCGAGAAGATTCAAACGTAATCTCTTCATCAGAAAGAAGTACAGGAACACCATCTTCATCTACGAGCTGAATTTCCAACTGTCCAATCTCTCCATCTTTTGAAATGGTAATTTCACTGCCTTGCATTACAGTAATTGCTTTCGCTCTTTTTGAAGTTTTTATGAGATTCCTAGACACCTCCTTACCACTTTGATCCAAACCAACAGCTACCAATGTACCATCAGTGTATGGAATATCCCAAAATAGAACACCATGATTGCCCTTATCAGACTTTTTCTCTCCTACTATCTTGCCGTTCAATTCAAGATAGGCTTGTGGTGCATTGGTATAACATACCACACGAATGATTTGCCCATTTATATAGTTCCATATCGGCCAAGCATCTGTAGAAGGAGCTTCGTTCCGTCTCCGCTCTGATATTTGCAAAACGGATGTATTATCCTCCCAATTTGCATCATGCAAAGGATAACTTCCGATATACAGCATAGGTTTTTCATTCCATAGTGATTGCCTAAAATACCCTCTTGGCTTGATATACCCTCCAAGATCTAATAATCCTACATAAAATCCACGTGATGGCCATCGCCCCGACTCCCCCAAGTAATCAATTCCTGTCCATAGAAATTGTCCAAAAATAAATTCATTATCAGTTACCGCCTTCCACGCTTCTAAATCATGACGATTTTCACTACCATAGATCACACGATTAGGGTATTTTTTATGGTCTTCATGGTACTTACTTTCGGTATAATTATACCCGGCAATATCCAATACTTTTGGATAATCAGTCTCATTTGACATGGCTACACCAGCTAACCCTGCTGTTACGGGTCTACTTAAATCATATTTTTTCACAACAGCCACCAACTTCTTTGCAATATCCCCAAGGCGCATGGCATCTGGTGCATCCTTTTTATAACCACCGTAGATAGCTTGCGTAAACCCTTTGTTTTTATCACCATCTAAAATCGAATGTGAATAGGGATCGTTTGGATAGTCTACCTCGTTACCTATGCTCCATGCAAAAATGGATAAATGATTGCGATCCCTCTTAACCATACTTGCTAAATCTTCTTCACCCCACTTTTCAAAATAATCATAAGTACCTTGAAATCCTGGTGTACCCACATTCCAACCCTCTAACCATTTTCTCTTTGGAAATTCCCATTCGTCGTATGCTTCGTTAATTACCAATAAACCTAATTTATCACATAACTCATATACGATAGATGCTTGTGGATTATGACTAGTTCGAACCGCATTGACACCGATTTTTTTTAGATTTAATAGCCTACGCTCCCACACCTCTTTGTAGACCTCTGCCCCAAGGACACCTGCATCATGATGAAAACAGATACCTTTCATTTTCATCCATTTGTCATTCAAAGCAAAGCCTCGATTCGGATCAAAAGTGAATTTACGAAACCCTGTATTGACCGTAGAACTATCAATTAATTGATCTCTATCGTAAACTTTAGTTACTAATTGATAAAGAATTGGAGACTCCAAAGACCAAAGCTGTGGCTTAAGAACTTTCAGGCTTGATTTAAACTGATTTTTTTGATTTTCAGCTAATGTATGTTGAGCTGCTTTTTTAGTTACAACTTTACCATTGGGGTCTATAAGTTCGTATTCGACTTTGACTTTCTTGGATTGACTATGATCATTTACCAAATTCAATTCTATTTGCAATGTTCCTGCATCTTTACTGATCTCGGGATAGCAATATACCCCCCACAAGTCAATATGGATGGGCTCCGACTTCACTAACCATACATCACGATAAATTCCAGATCCTGTATACCATCTTGAATCTGCATCTTGGCTGTGATCCACTCGTACAGCTATTACATTGTCTTCACCAAATTTTAAATGCTTAGTCAAATCATACATAAATGAAACATATCCATTTGGTCGATGTCCTAGAGACTGCCCGTTGACGTACATATCACTACGATTATAAACACCTTCAAAATAGATAGCCATCTTTTTGTTAGCATCTTCTTTTGGGACATTAATCACTTTATAATACCAAGCAATACCGCCAGGCAAATACCCCGTAGCACTCGCTAGTGAAGGATTCAATGCTTGTTTGACTGACCAGTCGTGTGGTAAATCTATGCGTTGGAAAGAACGGTCAAATTGCCTTATTCCTTCTCCGTTCTTGATGTCGCTAAGTTTGAAAAACCAACCATTATTCAATTTAGTTTGTACACCAAACCCAGCATTTGCCCATACGTCAACATATGCAAAGATGACCAATAAGCTACTTAGCAGTATTTTAATTGAAAATTTCATTACAAACTAGGAATAACAGGCAATACATTACCTTTCTCATCAAATTTCAACGGATCAATACATACTTCACGGTGATAACCAGCTGCATCGCCCATCGCGATACCATTAGGGATACTAAAACGATGATAAACAATATACCATTCGTCCTTGCCAGGTACTTGAATTACAGAATTATGTCCTGTACCATATATGCCACGGGCTGGATCCTTTTGTAAAATTTTATTGTTTTCTGGAATGATGATTTTGCCTGTTGGTGAATCAGAATACCCATAGCGCACACTATAATTTGGACTACGTGTATCATCTTCAGACCAGAAGAAATAATACTTACCATTACGAACAATAACAAAGACACCTTCACGGAAGGTTCCATTTGGCGTAATGATTTTCATTGTACTTTTCTTAATGTCAATCATGTTTTTCTCCAGTTCTGCTACCGCCAAATATCCATTCCCCCAGTACAAATAACTTTTTCCTGACTTTGGATCATTAAAAACAGCTGGATCTATCTCTTGACCACGGTTTATACCTTCAGGTTTGAAATCAATCAATGCTTTGCCTGAATCTTTGAAAGGCCCAGTAGGCTCATCAGACACCGCAACACCAATCTTTTGTGCTGCCGTGAAGTAGTAGAAATACTTGTAGTTTTTACCTATTTTTTTCTCTGTTATTGTCGGTGCCCAAGCATGGCGATTGGCCCATGATACATCCTTTTTCAAATCCAAAATAACACCTTCATCTTTCCAATCTTTCAGATTTTCCGATGAAAATGTCTTGAAGTAATATCCACCCCAACCATCAAAGCCATCGCTTGTCGGATACAAAAAGTATTTTTTATGTTTTTGTGAATAGATAATATCTGGATCGGCATAATAACCCTCCAAAACAGGATTTTTCGCCTTAGGAATTTCTATACCTTCTGGTTTACCCCACTTATTGGTTAATGCAACTAATTCAGAGCGAGTAATTGGGATAATAGAACCATGTCTGGGATGAAAATCCATTGAAATTTTTTCGTCGATTAATTTAAATCGATCTAAATCTGTACTTTCTGTAAAATCATAACGGCCTTTGTGATATACATCATACATCAAGATGTACTTGTCTGAATGATTTAATTTAAAAAGACTTGACCCTTCCACCGCATCACGTGTTTGTTGTTTATAGCCTGGTTGCTCGATCCATTTGCCCGAAGTCAATGAATCTGTCAATGCCAAGCGTAAACCATTTCCATGACCTTCAGTCTTGTAAAAGAGATAGAATAACCCATTTTTATTAACGATATCTCCATCGATACAAGATTTTTGGTTCTTAGGAATAAATAATGGCTTTGGCTCTGTTTCTAAATCAGTGAAATCAGCATTCGCATACGAATAATAGATGATATCTGGTCCATCACCATGTTTCATTGACCAATAAACCATGTATTTTCCTGCAGATTCATCATAGATAGTTTGAGGAGCCCATACTCGCTTCAAATCTTCGTGTCCCTTAAAACGCTTCTGAATATGTATGTTAGAATGTGTCCAATTGATAAGATCGTTTGACTTTAACAATACCATTGCTCTGTTCGAATCCCAGCCTTTTGATGAAGTCATATCTGTCAATACCATATAAAAACTTTTTTCGTCATGCCCACGCAATACATGCGGATCACGAACACCACCAGTCAGACTGATCTTTGATGAATTAAGTATAGGTTCATTTTTATTTAAAGTTTTATAATTGTAACCATCTGTACTGACAGCATAACAAACTACTTCATTCTCTACTGCATTACCACGGAAATAAGAAAACAAATAGCCTACATAATCTTTATCAGCAGGGCCTGATTTATATGGCTGTGCACCTACAGTGAGTACTAGTAAATGTATACAAAGAAAAGCTGCTATTTTTCTCTTAATGGATGTTGTTTTATTGAGTATTTGTATCATAATATTAGTTTCTAGCTTGATAGAGTTATTATATTCCTTCGGAAGTCATGACAATTCGTTTAATGGTACCGTCATCATTATATTCCATTTTATCAATGCATACAGAACGACTGTAACTTCCTCCATCTGTGTTGATTCCCCCATTATGGTATATGAAATACCATTTCCCTTTGAATTCAAGAATTGACTGATGGTTTGTGTTACTATTGCCTGCGATTTCATTCAATATACCTTTGTATTCCCATGGACCCTGGATATTGTCAGACATTGCATATTCAATTTTCTCTGGAAATCCTGTAGCATAAGTTAAGTAATATTTTCCTTTGTATTTATGAATCCAGGGAGCTTCTGTGAATGAAAATCCGTCAAAATTGATTTGTTTAATTTCCCCATCAATTTCAATCATATTATCTTTTAACTTGGCATAATAACATTCTCGATTCCCCCAAAAAATCCATGCTGTACCATCATCATCGATATAAACCGCTGGATCAATACAAGCCCAAGAATGCGTAGATGCAAAACAGTCTTTATTGGTCAATAAAGGTTTTCCTAAAGCATCCTTGAAAGGTCCCTCAGGTCGATCAGCGACCGCAACGCCTATTCCAGTATGATTGGTACTTACATAAAAATAATATTTACCATTTCGCTCCGTAACATGACCTGCAAAAGCTGCCTTACTCGTAGCCCACTTAAACTCTGATACGTGTAGAGGCACTGGATATTCTGTCCAAGTCTTCATATCCGTTGTGGAATATACTAACCAATCGCGCATGACATAGCCACGCTGTCCTCCTTCGAAATCGTGCCCTGTATACAACCAAAGCGTATCACCCTTTACCAACGCTGCTGGATCGGCTGTATAATGATGTTGGATGATTGGATTTCCTTTATGCTGAAAAACGTATCGATCTTCTTTTTCTTTTGGTTGAACAAGTTCAGGAACTACTCCTCCCCATTTGCGATCCAAATTTCTAGCTTCTTCTTTTGTAATAGAGATTATACTTCCATGTCTAGGGTCAAAATTCTTAGTAAATGACTCTGGTTTCTCCGTGAAATTTGCTAAATCTTTGCTGCGTTGGAACTCGTATCGACCATCAGAATATACATCGTACATTAACAAATATTCATCCGAATTATTAAGTTTGAAGATACTAGAACCTTCGACTTTGGTGGGGGTATTTGCATAAGCATCCAAATAACCGTCATTTTCTTTCCATGGTCCCCATAGTGAATTCGACGTTGCTACTTTTATGCCATTTTTGAATTCTTTGCCATTAGCATCCTTGGTGTTTCCTTTATAAAAGAAATGATAAATCCCTTTATCAAAAATAATATCGCCATCAATACCACCAAATTTTGGACTAAAAAGAAGCTTTGGCTCTGATTCAAAACCCGTAAAATCTTTATTCGCGTAAGCGGCATAGAAATCTAGCTTCTCATTATGATGATAGCGAACAGTGAAGTAAACTAAATACTTACCTTTTTTGCTGTCATAAAATGTTTGCGGTGCCCACACCCATTTTACATTTTTAAACTTTTTAGGATATGACTTTTCTAGATTAATGACTTTGTGTTTCCAATCTGCCAAATTATCAGAATACATCATAACAAGGCCAGGGTTATTGTCCCATCCATTTTTGAACGTCTTCATATCGGTTGCTACCATATAAAAACCTTTGTCCTGTCCCCTCAATAAATGTGGGTCACGGATACCTCCTGTACTCGCAATGGTATCAGAAGATATTAATGGAAAATTGTTATTCATCGCTTTCCATTTAATGCCATCTAAACTCGTCGCAAAGCGTAAATACTCACGCTTCATAGGGTCGCTCTTTCCTTCAAAATAAGCAAACAAATACCCCTCAAATTTAGGTGTATCGTTTTGTTGCTGAGCCACCAAGGACTGACTCAACAACATTAGAAATGGTATAAATATTTTTTTTAGGTTCATTGTTAATTTGTATCGTAATGTTTTTATTCTATTATTTCTGTCAATAATCGTATTTCTTTGATTTTTGGAGTGGTTTGATTTTGCTTCGCCTTAAGAATTATTATATTTTTCTCCGTTCCATCCTGCAGTTTATAATATTTGCCTGCTGTATTGATAATTTCAGGCTTTATGAGGGCATCGTTAACCAGTACATCAAAATCTTTTGATGTACCTTCCAAGTCTGAGATCCAAAGGTATTTTGCTCTTGTATTTTTATTGTTCATGATGTAAGAAAACCAACCTGTAGCATTACGCCACTGTACACCATTATCAGACCCGATATTTGATTCATGATACTGTATCCCATGATCAGATTCAGATTGTTGTTGACCACTTTGAATTTGATCCACAGTAATTGTGTTTAATCTGCGTTGACGATTATCTTTCTCATATTTTACCAATTGTTCTGTAAGTTGATTCGAAGATTCAACACGAGGCCAATAAATTATGTATCGGCTATCATGCAATTGGTAAAATGGCATCAATTCCATTTGTGTAGCTTGATTTTTGACTTGTAGACTTTTTAACTTAAATCGCAAATCTTTTGCTGACACCATTTCAACTTGCTCATTAGGTGTAGAAGTGACTAAATGAGGTATTTCCGTCATGGATATTTGGTCTCCTTTGGCAATATGTCCACCGCGACTATCGTCCGCGATCAAACCAGTCATATTAGTATCATTAGTTTTTGCGGCTAAGACTATTGGACCATAACGGAATGCATAAAATTCGGATTGATCAGGCAATTGTTCTACATTCACTTCCATTTGAAAATTAAGGTTGACAATGTCACCATTTTTCCATTGGCGATCTATCGATATATACCCATGTTTGTCCACAGTAGCAATGAAATTCTTGCCATTGACTTTAATTGTGATTCCATTTTCAGGAAGCCAACTTGGATAACGAACTTTAACAGCCAAAGCAATACTCTTTTTCGTTTTTAAAATAAATGTGGTTTGTCCTTCTTGTGGAAACGTAGTTTGTTGGATGAGTTGAATTCCCTTTTCTTTCCAGTTTAACTCAGAAGCGACAAAAAGATTAACAAACAATTCATTGTTGCGATGTGCATAGATAAATTCGCCGTATTTTGAATGGTTTTCAATTCCCGATCCTACGCAACACCAAAAGCTCGTTTGGGGTTGAGAATAGACACGGTAATGTGAAGGACGCATTTGTGTAAAATACACCAATCCACCATGTACTGGATGTTGTGATGATAAGATATGATTGTACATGGCACGCTCATAATAATCTACATATTTACTATCGCCATCTGACTGAAAAAACTGCGTACTGAGTTTCATCATATTGTATGTGTTGCAAGTCTCAGGTCCTTCGATGTTGGACATCATATTTGAAAAATTATCTGAAGGATGAAAATGCTCACTCGCACTATTTCCTCCAATCGCGACTGTTCTCTTTGTCACCACATTATCCCAAAAATATCGAGCACCATTATCCCAATCTTTGCGACCTTGGAGATCCGCAATACGCTTAGCTCCAATGATTTTAGGGATTTGGGTGTTAGCGTGTTTACCTGTCAACTCGTCTTTCTGTTGTATTAGAGGATTTAATATCTGCAGATGTGTAAATCTCTCTGCCAATTTGAGATATTGATCGTTATTAGCTATTACTGCTGCATCCGCAAATATTTCATTTAGACCTCCATGTTCACTACGCAACATATCTTGGATTTGTGCATCACTTAAATTACTAACCAAATCTAATGTCCAATCCATTAGTTTTATCAACATCTGTTTGGCATCATCTCGGCCTACTAAATAATAAGCGTCGCGTAGTCCTGCATAGATTTTATGGATATTGTATAGCGGTACCCAACGGCTATTTAAATCAAATCCACCAGCTCTAATTTTACCCTGTTTGACATCTTCCCATAATTGTTTACTACCAGGTACCCCCCCAATATATCCTGTACCTAAGTTATCTTGACATTTTTGAAGTTCTTTCAACGCATAGTCTAAACGAGCATAAACCTTTTGATCTCCACTCGCAGCATACAATAAGGCTAATGCTGAAATATAATGTCCACCTATATGCCCATCCAATCCCGTATTTTCCCAATTGGTATAATTTATTTTTCGGGGTTTAAGACCTGCCTCGCGTAGATACGGAGCTAATAATCTATCTGGATCAAGCGTTAATAGATAATTCTTATTGAGATTTTGTGCATGCAGAAATATTTCATCTTTCAGTTGCACATCGGACAATTTAAAAAGTGAAATTGACTCTTTATTTTCTTGTGCAATTCCTGCTGTAGAGGAAGCAACAGTCAGCGCAAGAGCGAATACTATATTTCTGCATACAGACTTTCTCATCATTATTACAATTTAATTTTTATTAGATTAACTGACTTCGCCTTTAGCGTATAAGGAAGCTTCTTTCCTTTATAATTTACCTTGGAATTTATTGGTGATACCGAGGGTGCTTGTCCTACTTCATTATGAGCTAAAGGATCATCATGTTGCAATACACTTACTTCAGCTTCGCCACTTGATTTCTTGATTCCTTTTAGATCGATATTCAATATCTCTTGGCTTTCACCTGTATTGATTATTTTCAATACCAATTCTTTAGTATTTTTGTCCACTACAGCTGAGCCATATAAATTGTCCTCCCCAGCCAACATTTTTCCATCACGCAATAACGGTACGACGTCTGTTCCCTTATTGGTGCTATACATTTTTTGAACATGGTAACTTGGCGTTACAAAAACATTCAAATTATCTACCCAAATTAAATCAGGAGTCCATTGCCAACCATCGATATGTGCAAATAATGGTGCATAAGAAGCTAATTGGACAACATCAGCATTACGCTCAACCCCTGTCAAAAATGCTGCTTCAGAAAGTGCTGCTTCCCAATTGTTACGATATTCAGGCTTTTTATTGTTTTTGCTATGCGATGCATATTCTCCTGCAAATATTTTAGGGCCAGTTCTATCATACTTGTCATAGCGTTTTGCATTAGACAAAAACCACTCTGGATTTCTATAGAAATGCTCATCAATGATATCAATATTCATCGCTCGTAATTCCTTATCCAAATAATCAAAACGCGCACCCTCTGGATCGGTCCCCGAACTTGCAATTATTTTAATCTCAGGATGATATTTTTTCAGAGCATCTTGAAATACTTTCAAACGTTCTACGTATTGTGGACCCCAGTTTTCATTACCTACGCCCAACATTTTCAAATTGAATGGGGCAGGATGTCCCATATCTGCACGTAACTTGCCCCAAGTACTATTTACAGAACCATTCGCAAATTCAATTAAATCCAAAGCATCTTGTACATACTCATCCAATTGATCCAAAGGCACGACTTCCCCTGTATTAAATTGACAGGCCATGCCACAATTTAGTATTGGAAGCGGCTCCGCACCCAAATCTTCGGCCAACAAGAAATATTCATAAAAGCCTAGACCAGATGTTTGGAAATAATCTGGCGTCAATCGGTGGGCAAACTCTGTATTCCAACGATTCACAATAAGTTGTCTGCTCTCTATTGGTCCTACCGTTTTCTTCCATTGGAAGCGTTGTGATAGATCAAACCCTTCAACGATACATCCTCCCGGAAAACGGATAAAACCAGGCTTTAAATCAGCCAATGTCTGTACCATATCTGCACGCAACCCTTTTTTTCGTCCCTTCCAAGTATCTGTAGGGAACAATGAAATCATATCCAAATCAATAGATCCATCTCCATCAAACCAGACTTGCAAAGTTGCCTTATGATCTGTCTTACTTGATGTAAAACTTACTTCTTGATATTGCCACTGATTATTATTTTGCGATGGTTTTAATTCAGACTTTCCAATTACAGCCCCTTGGCTATCGACAAGTTCAACTCGAACGGTAATCCCTGGGCTTTTTTGACGATACCAAAGTGAGAATTCATACGTATTTCCTTGTTTAACGCCCATCCCACGGAACCCTTCATTCCGCAATCCTATGGGTTGTTTATCTGTAGATTCTTTTAGTACACGTAAATAACGAGGGTTTGCCTCACTATTCAATTGACGATTCAGAATAAGATAATTACCCTCACGAACAGCACCCAAATTTTTCCAGCCCATCATTGGTCGGAAAAATTCAAAGGATCTATTTTTTATTAATTCAGCATAAATTCCACCATCAGCCCCCATATTAATGTCCTCAAAAAACACACCCCACATATTAGGATCTACCTTAGCAGTGGAAGTATTTACATCTACAACTAAGGATTTTTGCTGGGCATGACTGAATTGAATGCTCTGCATTGCTAGTGCAGCAAGAACGATATATTGTTTTAATTTCATGAGTCTTCTTTTAAATTTAAATAAACCAACTGCTGTGGCCTTCAACTATTTTAACTGTAGTACAACAACAGAATAAGGTGCTATTTCTACTGTTAATTGATTGTTTTTCACTTTTGCACCATTAAATGCTACTGGTTTAATTTTATCAGGAGCCTCAAAAGTATTGTGATCAGTTAAAGTTTTAGATGTTAAAATTCTTCCACTGATATCCTTATATGATTTGTCCAAATCCACTACGATTTCATGTTTTACTTTTGAATCAATGTTTACTAAAGAGATATGCGTGACACCTTCTTTAGCTGAAGCCGAAGCGTGAATAGCTGGAATTTTCTCATTGCCAAATACGTAATCTTTGCTTTGTAATGTCAATGGAATCAAGGTCGCATCTTGGTGAACTTTATACATTTCCATAACATGGTACGTAGGTGTCAAAATCATCTTGTCACCTTCGGTCAATATTACAGCTTGCAAAACATTGACAGTTTGCGCTAAATTCGCCATTCGTACACGTTCTGCATGATTATTAAATACATTCAACGTTACCCCAGCAATCATAGCATCACGCATGGTGTTTTGCTGGTACAAGAAGCCTGGATTTGTACCCGGTTCTACTTCGTACCATCCCCCCCATTCATCTACCACTAGCGCAATACGCTTGCGCGCATCGTATTTGTCCATGATAGCTGAGTGCTTCGTTACCAGTTCTTCCATATGCCAAGCAGATTTCATAGTTTTGAAATATTGCTCGTCTGTAAATCCTGTTGCAGGACCTTTTTTGTTCCACTGCACATTTGAATAGTGATGCAGCGCCAATCCATCAACTAGACCATGTGGAATGTTTTTCATCAAAACTTCTGTCCAGTTGTAATCACCTCCATTTGCCCCCGAAGCTATTCTGCTTAAACCGCCTGAGTTTGTCCAATCTGACATAAAAGTGGCATATTTGCGGTATACGTCTGAGTAATATTCTGGTGTCATATTACCACCACAACCCCATGCCTCATTTCCTACTCCCCAATATTTCACTTTCCAAGGATTTTCACGCCCATTTTTACGACGCAAATCAGCCATAGGGCTTGTACCCGCATGATTAACATATTGCACCCAATCAGCGAGTTCTTGCACCTGTCCGCTGCCTACATTACCTGCCAAGTAAGGTTCAGTCTCTAATAGTTCACACATATTTAAGAAATCATGTGTACCGAAGCTGTTATTCTCTGTCACCCCGCCCCACCACGTATTGACGATAGTAGGTCTTTGGTCCTTAGGTCCAATACCATCCTTCCAATGGTAGGTATCCGCAAAACACCCTCCCGGCCATCTTAGGTTAGGAATTTTTAACTTTTTAAGTGCAGCAACGATATCATTACGTACTCCAGCGGTATGTGGAATAGTCCTATTATCTTCACCGACATAGAAACCACCATATATACAGCGACCTAGATGTTCGGCAAAATGCCCGTAAATATGTTTGTTAATGGTAATTTTCTTTTCAGAAGCTTGAAGTTTAACGCTGTTTTGTGCGACTTGTGCTTGCCCTGTCTGCATCAGAAATAGCATGCTAAGCACAGCACCCGATTTGAGTACTTCGCCAAAAATTTTTTTTCTCATAATAGTAGTTTTAAATAGGCTATTGTATGACAAGCACGAATCCGCCGTTGGGTTTCATCGGGATTGTCAATTGTTTAGTTGATATTCCTTTATCTATATGAAATGAATCTGTTGATCCATTATCAGTGACTTTCAATTTTATATTTCCCTTAAATTGGGACAAATCCAGGTTTAGCGTTTTCGCCTTATTTTCCCCATTTATACCTGCCACATACCATGCATCATTTCCTTTTCTAGCGATAACGACATCCTTCCCTGGATAACCACTCATAAACTTGCTGTCATCCCATTGATTAGGAAGCTTTCGGAGCATATTCTTGATATCCTCTGGAACCTTTTCCATACCATCTGGTGATTCAGCATAATGTTGTATGCCCGAAAGAAATAATATACTTGTCGCCAATTCAAACGATTTGGTTGTTTTACGTTGTACTTTGGTCTTTAACGTGGATAGATTCATCGGTGTAAAATCCATTGGATCGTAGACATTACGTGTGAAAGGCAATATACTAGAAATCTCAGCTTCTCTGTCAGCATCTTCTTGCATAAAAGTAACCATTTCAAATCCACGAACAGCTTCTACGGTCATCAAATGCGGATATATAGTTGCCCAACCGCGGGGTAGGGTGGCACCATGAAAATTCAATAGTAACTTATATTCAGCCGCATCTTCTAAGATGTCGATATAATAATCGATCACTGACTGTCCATCACCACCAAAAAAATCAATCTTTAATCCCTTAATCCCCAAATCTTGAAGTTTTTTAAATTCTTCACGACGAGATTCTTTTGTCAACAGTTTATTCTTTGGTGTATATCCTACAGTATTCCAATCTCCTGCCGAATTGTACCATAACAATAAACCTACATTTTTGCTTTGTGCATATTTGCTTAATTCAGCAATCTTTTCATAGCCAATTTTTGTATCCCAATTGACATCAATAAGACAGTATTGCCAATTCATATCAGCGGCAAAATCAATATATTTCTTTTGCTCATCGTAAACGATGAAATCATCTTTACTATTGATCCAACTCCAAGAAGATTTACCTGGTTTGACAAATGATGAAAATGGCAAAATTGGCTTTTTTACTACTGCATTTGCTAAATCGGATTCCACAATAGTTTTAAGATTCCCTACAGCCACAACACGCCATGCCGATTCGAAGTCGCTGTCAATCTTTGTAAAAAGATTTTTATCGTTAATTACTTCACGTTGATCAGGCATTGCGATGCGGTATTCCCCATTAGGTGACTCAAAGTGCAGTCTCGTCGCACAATGGTTACGTGCTAATCCGGCCTCTGTAATTAACACCCAATTCCCTTTAGATTCAAAAAGAGCAGGATAAATCCATCCTGTTTTGGTACTTTCTTGCGTTCCTACAGGAATTTCCTTTTGATAATGTTCTTCATAGGAAGGATTTGTTTGTTCCCACCCAGTTTTTGCAATAGCCATCGGTTGTAGCCATCCTTTGGCAGTATTTAAAAAATTATAACTTGTTTTTTCTGCTGTAATAAGATCAGAAGATGTGGAATATTTTGGCAGTAAGTATTGAAAAGCAAATCCATCATCAGAAACTTGAAATCGTATTTGAACAGATTTATTTTGGGCATTTTTCCAAGATAATATACGCTCATTCGCTTGATATGAATTGTATTTCCTTTTCCCTTGTATAGCCTCATACTGCTCAGAAATTAATCTATTAGCTGTTGCACTTGTGTAAGTAAGATTAGAAGCAAAATTTTGTTGCTCAGTAATCAATCCCAATTGAGAAGTCTCCAATACAATTGCACCACGGTGTTTGACTTGATATTGTATTTCACCCTGTCCGTTGGTCCATACAGATACCTCAATATTTTTAGATGGACTAAAAATATGCGTAGGTTTATTTTCTCCCAAAACAAAAAAAGGAATAGAAAATATCACTAACAGAAGGAAATAGCTAATAGAAAATTTCTTCATCACATCTTACATTTATTATACGATCTATATTATCTTGTCGAAAATCTATATTCAGTCTTTGATGTATATTTTTCACCTCCCTTTAATACCGTAGATGGAAAATTCTCATGATTTGGAGCATCAGGAAAATGTTGCGTCTCTAAACATAAAGCCGCACGGAAAGGATAAGATTTTCCAGCTTTGCCTTTAGGATCAGTATCTGTCATGAAATTTCCGCTGTAAAACTGAAGTCCTGGCTCTGTAGTTAATATTTTCATCTCAATACCTGTTTTTGGAGCGTAAAGACTTGCGACTTCAGCAAAGCCATCCTTCTTATTTAGTTCAAAATTATGGTCATATCCTTTACCATATTTCAATTGTTCTGATGTTTTATCAATATCCGAACCTATAGTTTTTGCTTTAGTAAAATCAAATGGAGTTCCAACGACATCTAAACTTTTCCCAGTAGGAATCAATTTACTGTCAACTTCTGTAATTTTATTAGCATCTACCCGTAGTTCATGATCCAAAATAGTCGAATCCCCCTCTCCATTTAGATTGAAATATCCGTGACTTGTAAGATTCAAGATTGTTTCTTTATCCGTCTCTCCATGGTAATCAATCTCTAAACCACCTTGGTTGTTTAATTTATAAGTCACCTGCATTGTCACATTCCCAGGGTAGCCTGCTTCACCATCAGGCGATACATACTCTAATGTTATCGCGTCTTTAGTAATAGAATTAACAGACCATACTTTATTGTAAACTCCGTTAGTTCCTCCATGAAGTGAATTTTCACCATCGTTTTTCTCTAGCTGATAGCTAGAGCCATTCAACGTAAATGAAGCATTGCCGATACGATTGCCAAAACGACCAACTACAGCACCATAAAAATTCTTTGTATTATCGATAAACTCTTGAGCTGAATCGTAGCCCAATAGTATATCAACAGGATTAGAGTTTTTATCCTTAACAACCAATGACACTAACCTCGCTCCGAAATTGGTCACACTGACTTTCAATTTCTCATTTTCGATCACGTACAATAAAACGTCCTTCTCATCTAATTTGCTATAAAAGCCAGCAGTATCTTGAACTGCCACTTCAGTAGATGATTGATTGTTTTGCGAGTTCTGACACGAACTCGCAAGCAATATTCCTGCACACAGGAAACCTAAATATTTTACTTTCATAATGCTGGTATTTGAAGTTTTATTTACCAAAATTTCACGTAAAGAGCACCCACGATTAAGATTGTCAAAACAATCATAATCATTACTGAAGGTTCTACTTTAAACATTTTTGAATCCAATTCCAACCCTTTAGGATTTTCTTTAGGTCCAAACAAACTCACCAATATCATTATAATCATGGTGAACATAAATGCTAAACCCATACAGATTTGGAAAGGAATTTCATATACACCTGCTGAATTTTTGTATGCTGTATATAAGAAAGTTTCGTTGCCAAACCATGCTGGTGCGAAATTGTTGAATACGATAGACAACACAAATCCAGTAATCAGACCAACAATTGCAGCCGTACCTGTAGTTCTTTTCCAAAACATACCCAACAAGAACATAGCGAATACCCCTGGTGAGATAAATCCAGTATATTTTTGGATAAAGGTGAAACCACCTGCACCACCTATTCCTAATAAATCATCCCAAGTGAAAAACACAGAAACGATAATCGAAACGATGATGGTGATTTTACCTACGTTGATTAGTTTTCTCTCAGAAGCTTCTTTATTGATATATTTATTGTAAATATCCATTGTGAAGATTGTCGCAATACTATTCGCCTTACCAGCTAATGAAGCTACAATTGCAGCAGTCAATGCTGCCAATGATAATCCTTTCATTCCATTTGGTAAAAATCCTAAGATAGCTGAATAAGCATTATCAGGATTAAAGTTACCTCCCGGTGCCATCTCTTCTTGCAATGCGCCATTTTTGTACAATACATAAGCTGCTATTCCTGGCAACATTACAATAATTGGCATCAATAATTTTAAGAAACCAGCAAACAAAATACCTGTACGCGCAGTTTTCAAATCTGCTCCCAAAGCACGCTGTGTGATGTATTGATTACAGCCCCAATAATTTAGATTCACAATCCAAATACCTGCTAAATACATCCCGATACCAGGCAACATCAGGTATTTATTTACTTCCTCTTGCGTACTCTCAGGCGTTGGTTTATCAACTATTAAGTTAAAGTGTTTAGGAGAATCGATCATTAACTGTTTAAAACCAGCTATAAAATCTTTACCCATGCCAAAATGCTCAGACACAAGCACAAGAGCAACGTACGTAGTTGCTAGACCACCCACTATTAAAACGACCACTTGAATCACATCTGTGAATCCGATTACCTTCATACCACCTAAAGTGATAATAATAGAAAATACTGCTAAGGCAACCATAATGATATGAAAATACTCTCCACCACCTAAATTACTGATGGCTAATGCTCCCAAATAAAGAATAGAGGTAAGATTCACGAATACATACAAAAACAACCAGAATATGGCCATAATTAAACTCGTAGTCTCGTTATAGCGTTGCTTCAAAAATTGAGGCATCGTAAATATTTTATTCTTGAGATACACAGGAATAAACCACACCGCTACAATAATTAAGGCTATAGCTGCGATCCACTCATAAGCTGCGACAGCTATACCAACGGTAAAACCATTACCACTCATTCCAATAAATTGTTCAGCAGAAATATTAGAAGCAATTAAACTGGCCCCGATAGCCCACCATGTTAGAGAGCCTTCAGCCAAAAAATAATCTTTACTACTAGCGGTTTCCTTCTTTTGTTTGGCGTACACATAATAGCCATAACCTGAGACTATTACGAAATAAATTAAAAAGATGACGTAGTCAATCGTTGCAAACTTTTCCATAGGTTTATAAATAGGTTAATTTTGAAGCTTATAGTACAATTCGCTATTTCTCAATTCTTTTTCAAACTGATCCAATTGCGTTGATTTGTCTATTACAATTAATTCCAATTTAGCGATTCGTGCGAAATCTTCCATATACTCTTTTGTAAGATTTTGGCTATAAACTGTATGATGCGCTCCACCTGCATAAATCCATGCAGTACAGCCCGTTTTCATATCTGGCTCAGGCTTCCACAACACACGTGCAACTGGCAATTTTGGTAGTTCATTTGTCACCTCGACTCCCTCAACTGTATTTACTACCAAACGGAAACGATCTCCCATATCGACCAATGATGCATTGAATGCAGGGCCTCCTTTGGCATCAAAGACCAAACGTGCAGGATCTGCCTTGCCACCAATGCCCAATGGATGAACTTCTAATTTTGGTTTGCTGGCTGCTAACGAAGCATCTACCTCCAACATATGCGACCCCAAGACCATTGCATTTGCGGGATCAAAATGATAGGTATAATCCTCCATAAATGCATTAGCGCCTTCATATCCCATTGCCATCACTTTACAAGCACGCACCATAGCTGGAGTTTTCCAGTCGCCCTCACCTGCAAAAGCATAACCTTCCGCCATTAAGCGTTGCACCGCTAATCCAGGTAACTGTGAAAGACCATACAAATCTTCGAATGTATCGGTAAACCCTTTATAGTTGCCCTTTTCTAAGAAAGAACGTAATCCCAACTCTATTTTTGCAGCGTCATATACATTGGAACGATATTTACCTCCTTCCAATACATCAGCTGACATAATATATTGCTCTTCATACTCTTTCAATAATTCCTGTACCGCTGCATCTGAAATTTGATCTATTTCTTTTACTAAATCGCCTATACCGTGTGTATTAACTGAAAAACCGAATTTAATTTCCGCCTCTACTTTATCCCCTTCAGTTACTGCTACATAACGCATATTATCGCCAAAACGTACAAACTTTGCACCTTGCCAATCCTGCCAAGCTGCCGCCGCACGACACCAGACATTAATGCTTGCTATAACCTCAGGATCTTGCCAATGCCCTGTCACTACTTTACGTGGTAAACGCATACGTGAAACAATAAAACCAAACTCTCGATCCCCATGTGCACTTTGATTTAAATTCATGAAATCCATATCAATAGAATCCCATGGAATATCACGATTATACTGTGTATGAAGATGTAACAATGGTTTATTTAATATTTGCAAACCACGAATCCACATCTTCGCAGGAGAAAATGTATGCATCCAAGTAATTAGACCTATACAATTTGCTGTATTATTAGCTGCTAATATCGTTTGGTATATTTCTTCTGTATTTCTAACTATAGGCTTGAAAACTACACGAACGGGAATTCCATTGTGTTGATCAAAATATGCTGCTATTTCCTTTGAATGATCTGCTGCTTGACGTAAAGTTTCTTCTCCGTATAAATCTTGGCTACCTGTAATAAACCAAACCTCTAAAGTTTCTAATGATATCATAAAATAAATAATGTTATAAAAGGTTTTAACTATTGACCGTAATAAGCATCTTTACCATGCTTACGCTCATAATGTTTCTTAATTAATGATGGTTTTAAGCGTTCTATTTTTGGATTAATGACCTCTGAATAGTATGCCAATTCCGCGGCATATTCCAATACCGCAGCATTGTATACCGCCTGTTTGCCATCTTTGCCCCAAGTGAATGGAGCATGATTTCCTACCAAAATCATTTGTATCTCTTGATGATCCAAACCCAACTCTTCGAAGTGATTGATGATTTGATATCCTGTTTGATATTCATAATTTCCCTCAATCATCTCGTCTGCCATTGGTGGTGCACAAGGAATATCCTTAGTCAAATGGTCTGCGTGTGTAGTACCGTAAATGGGAATACTTCTATTCGCCTGAGCCCAGGCTGTACCGTAAACCGAATGCGTGTGAACTACAGCTCCCAATTCAGGCCATTCTTTATATAATACGGCGTGTGTCTTCGTATCTGAAGATGGTCGTAAAGTACCCTCTACTACTTGAGCATTTAAATCCACAATGACCATATCATCAGCTTTCAAAATTTCATAAGGCACTCCACTTGGCTTAATCGCAAAAACACCTTTCTCTCTATCAAATACACTGACATTTCCAAAAGTGAATTTCACTAACCCCAACCTGGTTAGGTTCATATTCGCCTCAAAAGCTTCTTCTTTTATATTATTGTACATCGTATAAATTATTTTCTATTACATCACCTGCTAATAAGTACCTATCGTATCTTTCTTGATAAATACCAACTACATCTTTGTTTGGAGAGTAAATTTTCTCAAAACCATGTCCCATATTTCTCATCGCATCTTCAACAGTTGGATATACTTTTGCCGCCACAGCAGCAAACATAGCCGCCCCTAAAGCACAAGTTTGATCCGACTTATGTACCTTGATAGGCATATTTAGAATATCAGCCATCATTTGCATAATAAAAGGAGACTTTTTAGGAATCCCCCCCATAGCAATAATCCCTTTTACAGGTACACCTTGTTCAATAAAACATTCTGCAATTTTACGCGCTCCGAAACATGTAGACTCCACCACTGCACGGAAAAGTAACACTGTGTCAGACGCTAGATTAAGATCTAGCAATGAAGATTTTAAATTTTGATTAGCAAATGGCGTACGGCGACCATTCAGCCAGTCGATTGCAATTGGATGCTTCACATTTGGAACAATTACATTCGCCTTTTCACTCAATTTGGAAAGAAGAGTCGATTCTATTTCTTGAAGTTTCGACTCTTCTATTTCATAGATGTTTTGTAAGGGCCACATAAGGATATTTTTGAACCAAGCGTACGCATCACCAAATGCAGACTGCCCAGCTTCCAATCCAACCATATTAGGGATTACTGAACCATTCACTTGTCCACAAATGCCTTTTAAAGTATTTTCTATTTTTTCTGGAGCAACCAATATATCACAAGTTGATGTGCCTACGATTTTACTCAAATAGTATGGCTCAATCTCACCTCCTACAGCTCCCATATGACAATCAAAAGCACCAACCCCAATTACGACATCGGTACTAAGTCCAAGCTTCTCAGCCCATTGATAGGATAACTTTCCTACAAATTGGTCCGATGTATATGTCTGATTGCCTAAGCGTTGTACTTGATCCTTTAATAATGGATCTAATGCCGTGAAAAATTCATTAGGTGGATACCCATTAAACTCTTCTGCCCATAGACCTTTATGACCTGCCGCACATACACCTCTTTTCAATAGTGTGACATCCCTTCCGCCTGTTAATTCATACGGTATCCAGTCACAATGCTCTACCCAAGTATAAGCTGCACGTTGTATCTTTTCATCTTCACGGAGAACATGCAACATTTTAGCCCAAAACCATTCAGAAGAATATACTCCTCCGACATATTTCAAATAGTCGGTTTTATATCTCTTTGCATGTTGATTGATTTCGCTTGCTTCTCTAATCGCTGTATGATCTTTCCACAAGACAAACATAGCATTAGGATCTTCTTTAAATTCTGCCGTAAGTGCCAACGGCACCCCCTCGCGATTAACAGCTACTGGCGTGGAGCCAGTTGTATCGACAGATATCCCCACTACTCGACTAGCGACCTCAGCAGATGTATCTTCAATACATCCCCTAATCACCTCTTCCAAGGTTTCCAAATAGTCTAATGGATGTTGCCTAAATTGATTAATAGACGGATTGCAATACAACCCCTCTTTCCAGCGTGGGTAATAGCTTACCCGAGATGCTAATACTTCTCCATTAATAGCATTTACTAATATTGCTCGTACGGAATCACTACCAAAATCCACCCCTATTACACAAGGACTACTCATTACTATTGTTGATTTTTCAGTTTATAATTGTTTTCTAAAATAGACAGATGTCTTAATAATTAGTGTCAAATTAACACTTATTTTTGAAGTTTAAAATTTTTTTTTAATTTTTATAGAAATATTTATCTTAAGCTCATGACTTTAGACTTCTACAAAAAGAATAAAAAGATACTTCTTGCCGTTGACTGTATTATTTTCGGATTCAACAAAGAGGAACTAGAAATACTACTTATTCAACGTGACTTCGAACCCGAAAAAGGAAAATGGAGTTTGATGGGCGGATTCGTGGAAGAAAAGGAATCACCAAGTGAGTCTGCCCAACGCGTATTAAAATCTTTGACCGGATTGGATGACATCTATATGGAACAATTTGCTGTTTTTGGAAATCCAGATCGGGAGCCACAAGAACGCGTAGTCAGTTTATGTTATTTTGCCCTTATCAATACAGAAATATTAAGTACAGACTATAAAGCAAAATGGTTTAAACTAGACAAATGTCCACCACTTATCTTTGATCATAATGAAATGGTCGTAGAAGCTCACAATAAATTAAAAAAGAAAGCAGCTCTATACCCTATTCTTTTTGAGCTATTATCAGATAAATTTACCATACCACAGATTACTCTTCTCTACGAAGCTGTTTATGAAAACCAATTGGACAAAAGGAACTTTACGAGAAAACTACTTGCCTCCAAACTATTGATAAAACTTAACGAAAAAGATAAAGAAAACTCAAAAAAAGGGGCTTACTATTATAAAGTAGACAAAACCGTATATAAAGAAAAGATCATTTCATTTCTTAATTTTCTACCTGGATGGTACGAAGAATAAAGTATTTAGGACACAGATTTTCAAAGCAGGTGGAATATAAACCAAGAAATCCACCTGCTTAACATAAGTTTCATTACCCAATCTTTGGCGATAAATCCTTGTGACGCCATCCGTTTTTTATAAAACTATTTTACTGTTGATAAAAGTTCACAATAAGCTGGATACTCTAGCTGATAAAAAACTAACTAAAGACGAAGAAGAAATAAATCGAATAAAGTCCTTTCATAAATCAGGTTACTTGTAAATAATAATATAAACCTCTAAAACAGGAGTTTAATTCAATATTGATCTTATAAAAAGACAACTTGATTGATCTAAAATAAGGTCAATTTTTTATTTATTATGGTCAACAAATTTCAAGTTTTAACAAAGTATCTAGAAATTTAAAATTATTCTTAACAATCCCTTTGCTTTTAATAAGATATACATTATTTTTGCATTCCGAAATACAGACTGATTAAACAGCCTGTGGATAAATTGATTAATAAATTTTAGTCCCTATAATATGCCCAATATTGGTAAAATAGCGCAGATTATCGGCCCAGTGGTTGACGTCAACTTTGCCGACAATGAAAATCTTCCTAAGATTTACGATGCATTGTACATTGAAAAAGAAAATGGACAACGTGTCGTTTTAGAAGTTCAACAACACTTAGGTGAAGAACGTGTTCGTACGATTGCGATGGATGCTACAGAAGGTTTAGTACGTGGTATGAAAGTGGTTGACACTGGTGCTCCTATTAAAATGCCTGTTGGTGAAGAAATCAAAGGTCGTGTATTCAACGTAGTTGGAGATCCTATTGATGGTATTCGCGAATTGGACAAAACTAATGGACGTCCTATCCACAATACACCTCCTAAATTCGAAGATTTATCTACTGAATCAGAAGTCCTTTTCACAGGTATCAAAGTAATTGACTTACTAGAGCCTTATTCTAAAGGTGGTAAAATCGGATTATTTGGTGGTGCTGGTGTAGGTAAAACTGTATTAATTCAAGAGTTAATCAACAATATCGCTAAAGGTCACGGTGGTCTTTCAGTATTTGCTGGTGTAGGTGAGCGTACACGTGAAGGTAATGACTTATTACGTGAGATGTTGGAATCAGGCATTATCAAATATGGAGATCACTTCATGGAAGGTATGGAAAAAGGCGAATGGCCTTTGGATACTGTTGACCAAGAATTGATGAAAGAGTCTAAATGTACTTTCGTATTCGGTCAGATGAATGAGCCTCCAGGTGCACGTGCACGTGTAGCGTTATCAGGTTTGACTGTTGCAGAATATTTCCGTGACGGTGAAGGTGATGGACAAGGTAAAGATGTATTATTCTTTATTGATAATATCTTCCGTTTCACACAAGCGGGTTCTGAGGTATCAGCTTTATTAGGTCGTATGCCATCAGCGGTAGGTTACCAACCTACATTAGCTACAGAGATGGGTTTGATGCAAGAGCGTATTACTTCAACTAAAAACGGATCTATCACTTCAGTACAAGCAGTATATGTACCTGCCGATGACTTAACTGACCCTGCTCCAGCGACGACTTTCGCTCACTTGGATGCAACTACAGTATTGTCACGTAAAATTGCTGAGTTAGGTATTTACCCTGCAGTGGATCCTTTGGATTCTACTTCACGTATCTTATCTCCTGCAGTATTAGGTAACGAGCATTACGATACAGCACAACGTGTGAAAGAAATTTTACAACGTTACAAAGAACTTCAAGATATCATCGCTATCTTAGGTATGGACGAGTTATCTGAAGAAGATAAATTGACAGTACACCGCGCACGTCGTGTACAACGTTTCTTATCTCAACCATTCCACGTAGCGGAGCAATTTACAGGTTTGAAAGGTGTGTTAGTAGATATCAAAGATACAATCAAAGGTTTCAACATGATCATCGACGGTGAGACTGACGAATACCCAGAAGCAGCTTTCAACTTAGTAGGTTCTATCGAAGAAGCTATCGAGAAAGGTAAGAAATTATTAGCAGAAGCAGTTTAATTATAAGTATTGCGTACTGAGTATAGGGTAATGAGATTTTCTCTACTCCATACTCAATACTCCATACTCAATACTATATAGCAAAATGAAATTACAAGTAATAACTCCAGACAAAATAGCTTACGAAGGTGAGGTAACAGCAGTTACGGTACCTGGATCTGCTGGTTCTTTTCAAATTTTGAAAGATCATGCTGCTATTGTCTCTACGTTAGAAGACGGCAAAGTCATTATTAAAAATAGTAATGGCGAAGAAGTCATTATTATTAAAGGTGGTGTAGTCGAAGTAAAGGACAACAATATCATCGTTTTGGCAGAAGGAATTGTGCAAGGATAACGACAAAAGATAATGATAAAATAGCCCTTAAGACTTCAAGTTTTAAGGGCTATTTTTTTATACTTTCCTCAGTCAATTCAGTGTTTTAAGAAGAATTTCAGCGATAAATCAGAAATATTCAAAACCAATAAAATATACCAATTTTAATTTCGGTCTGCTTATTGAAAAATTAAATTTTGGTAAAATTATATTTCATAGAATATTTTAAAGTAAAAAACTAAAAATCGAAATAAAAAACTTTTTAAAAATAAAGTGTTTGTCTATTGTAAAGAATTTTTTTTCGTCTTAACTTGACGAAGCATCTAAATCGAATACGTGTACCAATTCTTTGGGGAGGGAATGTACACCTTAATAATTTATATCATATGCAATACTATAATCAGAACACGAAAATATTTCTAAACAGCGAGTTTGTCAATGCGAATTCTGCTGGTATAGATTTATTCGGTCAGTCGTTGCATTATGGCTATGGTGCTTTTGAAGGATTACGCGCGTATAGTACACACAATGGCACACGTATTTTCAAAGCCGAAGCACATTTCGAAAGATTGCGCAAGTCTTGTGAATCTATAGGTCTTCCATACGTATGGAACAATAGAACATTAATAGAGAAGTGTTACGAATTGTTAGAAATTAACAATCTACGTAGCGCTTATATAAGACCTCTTGTATTCTCAGGATCAAACATGCACTTAACATCTTCGGAAGACGCAAACATTATGTTGGCTGCATGGGAATGGGGACCGTACCTAGGTCAAAATCTATTGCGTGTAAACATTTCAAGTTACGAACGTCCTAACCCAAAATCTTTTCATATTGATGCAAAGATTTCTGGTCAATACATCAACTCCATTCTGGCATCCACAGATGCTATTCGCAATGGCTATGATGAAGCGTTGCTGATGGATCAAAATGGCTTCGTAGCGCAAGCCTCGAGTGAGAATTTATTTATTGAAAAAGATTATAAGATATATACCCCGCCACTTGATAACATTTTTCCCGGTATCACTAGACAAACGGTGATAGGAATTTGCAAAGAGTTGGGATTCGATATCATCGAAAAGAAACTAACCATCCAGGATATATACACAGCAGACAGTGCCTTCTTAAGTGGCACTGCAGCTGAAATTATCGGGGTAAAACAAGTTGATCATATTATTTATAAAGAAGAATGGGAACATAGCATTGGTGCTACGATCCAACGAAAATATAAAAACTTAGTATTAGAGCAAGAGAATTATGAAGTCATCATCTGATAACGAAAAAGGAATCAATAAGTACAGTCGCATCTTCACACAAGACGAGACACAACCAGCTGCCAAAGCCATGCTTTATGGTATCGGATTGACCGATACTGATATGGACAAAGCGCAAGTGGGTATCGCTAGTATGGGCTATGATGGTAATACATGTAACATGCACTTGAATGACTTAGCTCAAGTCGTCAAAAAAGGAACATGGGACAATGGATTAGTCGGACTTACTTTTGGTACTATTGGTGTGAGTGATGGTATGAGTAATGGTACAGATGGGATGCGTTATTCATTGGTATCACGTGATGTTATTGCTGACAGTATCGAAACGATTTGTGGTGGTCAATATTATGACGGATTAATTGCTATCCCAGGTTGTGACAAAAATATGCCGGGTGCTATCATCGCTATGGCACGTTTGGACCGTCCTGCTATTATGGTATATGGTGGTACTATTGCTCCAGGTCATTATAAAGGCGAAGAACTGAATATTGTTTCTGCTTTCGAAGCATTAGGACAAAAAATATGTGGCAACATGTCGGAAGAAGATTTCCAAGGTGTCATTAAGCATACTTGTCCAGGCGCTGGTGCATGTGGCGGTATGTATACAGCTAACACTATGGCCTCAGCTATCGAAGCGTTAGGGATGAGCTTGCCTTATTCGTCTTCAAATCCAGCTATTTCAGAAGAAAAACAAGCAGAATGTCTAGACGCAGGTAAATACATCCGTATTTTATTAGAAAAAGACATCAAGCCTTCAGATATTATGACACGCAAAGCTTTTGAAAATGCTTTACGTTCTATCATTATTTTGGGAGGAAGTACCAATGCCGTATTACACTTTATCGCTATCGGTAAAGCCATCGGTGTAGATATTACTCAAGATGATTTCCAACGCATGTCTGACGAAACTCCAGTATTGGCAGATTTTAAACCTTCTGGTAAATACTTAATGCAAGATTTACAACAATATGGAGGCACACCTGCTGTGTTGCGTTATTTACTAGATAATGGTTTATTGCATGGTGATTGTATGACTGTAACAGGTAAAACTGTTGCTGAAAACTTAGCTGATGTAAAATCAGTTATTGATTACAATCAACCTATTATCAAACCTTTGAGTGAGCCGATCAAAGCAACCGGTCACTTACAAGTGCTTTATGGAAATTTAGCAGAAAAAGGTTCTGTAGCTAAGATTTCAGGTAAAGAAGGGGAACGTTTTGTAGGTCCAGCACGTGTTTTTGACGGAGAACATGATTTGGTATCTGGTATCAAAACCGGCAGAATCAAACCAGGTGATGTAGTCGTAATTAAAAATGAAGGTCCAGTTGGAGCACCAGGCATGCCTGAAATGTTGAAACCAACTTCATTGATTATTGGTGCAGGCTTAGGCAAATCAATAGCTCTAATCACCGATGGTCGCTTCTCTGGTGGTACACATGGTTTTGTAGTAGGACACATCACACCTGAAGCATACAACGGTGGATTAATTGGCTTGGTAGAAGATGATGACATCATCGAAATTGACGCTGTTAATAATACGATCACATTAAAAGTTGAAGACAGTATCATTGCTGACCGTCGTGCAAAATGGACACAACCCGCATTGAAAGTTACTAAAGGTGTATTGTACAAATACGCTAAGACGGTTGCTGATGCTTCACAAGGTTGTGTAACGGATTTATAATAAATATTTAGTAAAGCGTATTTAGTAGGTAGATTTAAAACCACCACTTATTCTTTACTGATTTAGATAACATGATAAAATAATTAGGATTATTAGACCAATAAGTCTAAATACTCAATACTAATATCTTAATACTAACAATAAAATGAGTACACTGGAGAAAACAGAAACAAAGAAACCCCAAACCATTGCAGCCAATACACAGATATCGGGTTCGCAAGCGGTGTTGGAAGCTTTGATTCATGAAGGAGTTGACACGGTATTCGGCTACCCAGGCGGTGCGATTATGCCCATTTATGATGCATTATATGATTATAATGACAAAATAAAACATATTCTGGTCCGTCACGAGCAAGGTGGAATTCACGCAGCTCAGGGGTTTGCTCGCACTTCAGGTCGTGTGGGTGTCGCTTTTGCAACATCAGGTCCTGGTGCAACAAATTTGGTAACTGGTCTAGCTGACGCGATGATTGATAGCAATCCTATTGTCTGCATAACCGGACAAGTGTTTGCATCATTATTGGGAACGGATGCTTTCCAAGAGACGGATGTAATTAACATTACTAGCCCTGTGACAAAATGGAATTATCAGGTAACTGATGCAACAGAAATTCCTTCAGTTTTAGCTAAAGCATTTTATATTGCAGGTACTGGTCGTCCAGGTCCGGTATTGATTGATATCACGAAAAATGCGCAGATGCAGTTATTCGATTATGAAGGCTATGAACCATGTTCTCATATTCGTAGTTACCGCCCAAAACCAATTGTTCGTAAAGAGTATATAGAAGAAGCTGCAGCATTAATCAACTCAGCAAAAAAACCATTTGTAATTTTTGGTCAAGGTGTAATCCTTGGTAAAGCAGAACAAGAATTCAAAGAATTCATCGAAACAGGTGGTTTTCCTGCTGCGACTACAGTAATGGGGTTGAGCGCTTTAGAAACTGACCATTCACAACATGTCGGTATGTTGGGTATGCATGGTAATTATGCCCCAAACGTGATGACCAACGAGTGTGATGTTTTGATTGCAATAGGTATGCGTTTTGATGACCGTGTAACTGGTCGTTTGGATAAATATGCAAAACAAGCAAAAGTTGTTCACCTAGATATTGACCCTGCTGAAATTGACAAAAATGTAAAAGCGACTGTTCCTGTATGGGGAGACTGTAAAGAAACTTTGCCTTTGTTAACTGCATTACTTACGAAAGTAGATCATTCAGCTTGGTTACAACAATTTAGAGATTTAGAACAAGAAGAAATTAAAGAAGTAATTCACGATGAATTAAATCCTACGAGTGATGTAATGACTATGGGTGAAGTTATTCGTGTATTGAATGAGTTGACAAATGGCGATGCTGTTATTGTAACAGATGTAGGTCAACATCAAATGGTCACTTGTCGTTATGCGAAGTTCAATTCATCTAAATCCAATGTAACTTCTGGCGGTCTTGGCACAATGGGATTCGGATTACCGGCAGCCATCGGTGCTTGGTATGGTGCACCTCACCGTGACGTAATCGCTATTATTGGTGATGGTGGTTTCCAAATGACTTTACAAGAATTGGGCACTATTATGCAATTCGGTGCTAAGGTGAAAATCATGATTCTTAATAATGAATTTTTAGGTATGGTACGCCAGTGGCAACAATTGTTCCACGACAGACGTTACTCATTTGTAAATATCACAAGTCCGGATTTCGTCGCATTAGCGAAGTCGTATTATTTGGATGGAAATAAAATTTCAGAACGTAAAGACTTGGTATCCGCTGTGAAAACGATGTTGGATCATGACGGCGGCTATTTATTAGAAGTTATGGTTGGAAAAGAAAACAACGTATTCCCGATGGTAGCACAAGGTACAAGTGTATCAGAAATTAGATTGAAATAAAATGGAAAAGCAAGAATTTACCATTACGCTATATACAGAAAACGCCATCGGTATGATAGGTCGTATTTCTAATATTTTTTCAAGACGTAAAATCAACATCGAAAGCTTGAACACCTCTCCTTCTGAGGTAGATGGCATTCACCGTTTCACCATTTTGATTACCGAATCAGAAGATGTGGTCCGTAAACTTTGTCGTCAAATCGAGAAACAAGTCGAAGTATTGAAAGCTTATTTCAATACTAATGATGAATTAATTTGGCAAGAACAAGCCTTGTACAAAGTACCTACAGAGGTTGTAAACGAAAAAGTTTACGTGGAGCGTTTATTACGTGAATACGGTGCAAATGTCGTTGTGATTCGTCCAGATTATATCGTATTCGAAACAGCTGGTCACCGCGAGGAGATTGACCGATTAACGGAAGAATTAACTAAATACGGCTTAATCGAGTTCGTACGTGGTGCACGTATCGCTATTATCAAAGCAAGTGCAGGGTTCCACTCGAAATTAAAGCAATTCGAGAAAGAAGAACCTTCGCCAGAAATCGTAGAAAACGAATTCTTAGATCAACAAGACACTGTATTTACGATGTAATTTTATGGAGCAGGTATTTAAATTCATTATCGACGCGCGTAAAGCTTTCATCAAAGACATTGAAAGTCTTTCATTAGAACAGTTAAATGAAATTCCTACTGGATTCAACAATAACATCATTTGGAATTTTGGTCATATTGTAGTGACTACTCCTATTTTATGTTATGTAAGATCAGGCATTTGGGCTGATGCAAGTCAAGTAAGATTTGCTGCAGCTTATGCCAAAGGAACAAAACCTACATATTTTGTTACACAAGAAGAAGTAGAAGCATTAAAAGCGCTAGCGATTTCTTCTATCCAAGCGATTGAAGCGGATTATAAAGCTGGAAAATTAAGTAATATCACACCTTTCGAAACGAGCACATATGGTGCTACATTGAATAGTATTGAGGATATTATCATTACTACAGCAGGTCACGACAACACGCATTTAGGCTATGTAACAGCGCAAAAAAGAATAATCAACAAATAAATAAACTAGAAAAGATTTTAAAATAGTACAACAATGGCAAATTATTTTAACACATTACCTCTTAGAGAGCAATTAAACCAATTAGGTGTAGCAGAATTTATGGACTCAGCAGAATTTGCTGATGGCGTAAATGCTTTAAAAGGTAAAAAAATCGTAATCGTAGGTGCTGGTGCGCAGGGTTTAAATCAAGGACTAAACCTGAGAGATAGTAGTCTTGATGTATCTTACGCGTTACGTAAAGAAGCTATTGAGCAAAAAAGAGATTCATGGAAAAATGCAACTGATAACAATTTCACCGTAGGTACATACGACGAATTAATCCCTACAGCGGATTTAGTTATCAACTTGACTCCAGATAAACAACATACTTCAGTTATCAATGCGGTAATGCCATTGATGAAACAAGGAGCTACATTATCTTATTCGCACGGTTTCAACATCGTAGAAGAAGGCATGCAAATCCGTAAAGATATTACTGTAATCATGGTAGCGCCTAAATGTCCAGGTTCTGAAGTACGTGCTGAGTACTTAAGAGGTTTCGGTGTTCCTACATTGATCGCTGTTCACCCAGAAAATGACCCTCAAGATAAAGGATGGGCTGAGGCAAAAGCATATTGTGTAGGTACAGGTGGTCACCACGCAGGTGTATTGAAATCATCTTTCGTAGCAGAGGTTAAATCTGACTTGATGGGTGAGCAAACAATCCTTTGTGGGTTGTTACAAACTGGTTCAATCCTTTCTTTTGACAAAATGGTTGAAAAAGGTATTGATGCTGGATATGCTTCTAAATTGGTTCAATATGGTGTAGAGGTAATTACTGAAGCTTTAAAGCACGGTGGTGTATCAGGTATGCTTGACCGTTTGAGCAACCCTGCTAAAGTGAAAGCTTTTGAATTGTCAGAAGAATTGAAAGACATCATGCGTCCATTGTTCCAAAAACACCAAGACGATATTATGTCAGGTGAGTTTTCTAAAACTATGATGGAAGACTGGGCTAATGGTGATGCGAACTTATTGAAATGGAGAGCTGAAACAGGTGAAACAGCATTCGAAAAAACTCCTGCTGGTGATGTTAAAATCAACGAGCAAGAATACTTTGACAACTATTTATTGATGGTTGCTTTCGTAAGAGCTGGTGTAGAATTAGCTTTCGAAACGATGGTTGAAGCGGGTATTAAACCAGAATCTGCTTACTACGAGTCATTGCACGAAACTCCATTGATCGCAAATACGATTGCACGTAAAAAATTATTCGAAATGAACCGTGTTATTTCGGATACAGCAGAGTACGGTTGTTACTTATTCGATCAAGCTTGTAAACCATTGTTAGCTGATTTCATGAAAACAGTAGATACTGATATCGTTGGTAAAAACTTCAATGAAGGTAAAGATGGTTCAGTGGATAACACTAAATTGGTTCAAATCAATGACGTGTTGCGCAATCATCAAGTAGAAATCGTAGGACGTAAATTACGTAAAGCGATGACTGCAATGAAGACGATTAAAACAGTTTAATATTTCGTAATTTTGATAATTACAAAAAAGGGATAAAGCGCATTGAAAGCCTTTATCCCTTTCGAAATTACTTATACTATACATAAGAGAAATGGGAAAAACATTAGTAGAAAAAATTTGGGATGCTCACGTCGTCAAGCGTGCGGAGGGTTTTCCAGATATCTTGTATATCGATACGCATTTGATTCATGAGGTGACTTCTCCTCAGGCATTCGATGGATTGCGCAAAAGAGGTCTTCCTGTATTCCGTCCAAATCAAACTGTTGCGACAGCCGATCACAACGTTCCTACTTTAGATCAACACCTTCCGATTAAAGAAGAATTATCCCGCTACCAAGTGGATATGTTGACTAAAAACACGTCAGAGTTTGGCATCGAATTGTATGGTTTAGGTCATCCTTATCAAGGCATTGTACACGTTATCGGCCCAGAGCTGGGCATTACCTTGCCGGGAAAAACTATGGTGTGTGGTGATAGCCACACCTCTACACATGGTGCCTTTGGTGCTATTGCTTTCGGTATCGGTACTTCTCAAGTAGAACAAGTTTTCGCGACACAATGTTTATTGCAATCAAAACCAAAAACGATGAAAATCGAAGTAAATGGTGAATTGCAAAAAGGTGTTGGCGCAAAAGATATTATCCTTTACGTTATTTCAAAAACTACCGCAGCAGGTGGTACAGGTTATTTCGTTGAATTCGCAGGTTCGGCTATCCGCTCGTTGAGCATGGAGGGTCGTATGACTGTATGTAATATGAGTATTGAAATGGGTGCACGTGGTGGTCTTATCGCACCTGATGCTACAACTTTCGATTACATCAAAGGGAGAGAATTTGCACCCAAAGGTGAAAAATGGGATGAAGCATTAGCGTATTGGGAAACATTGTACACTGATGAAGATGCGGAGTTTGACGCAGTATTAACATTCGATGCGGCTGATATTCAACCGATGATTACCTACGGTACAAATCCAGGAATGGGTATCGGTGTACAACAAAATATTCCAACTACAACTGCGCAACCTGAGAGTGAGCAACCTTCTTACCAAAAGGCATTAGACTATATGGGTTTTGCAGATGGCGAGAAAGTTTTGGGTAAACCCGTAGATTATGTTTTCATTGGTTCGTGTACGAATTCACGTATCGAAGATTTACGTCAAGTAGCGGCATTTGTTTCTGGTAAACAAAAAGCAGAAGGTGTAGAAGTGTGGATTGTACCGGGTTCTAAACAAGTAGAAGCGCAAGCAATAGCGGAGGGCATCGACAAAGTATTCGAAGCGGCAGGTTTCCAATTGCGTGAACCAGGATGTTCAGCTTGTTTGGGTATGAATGAGGATAAAATCCCAGCAGGAAAATACTGTGTATCGACCTCAAACAGAAACTTCGAAGGCCGTCAAGGTCCTAATGCACGCACAATGTTGGTAAGCCCATTGACAGCAGCAGCAGCAGCTATCACGGGTAAAGTTACAGATGTAAGAGAATTAATTTAAGATAAAGCTCGAATATGTGTCAAATTTGTCAAGCAGTAACTGTTACCGAAAACAAGGTGATTGATAGAACAGGTCAAAATGCCTCTTCGATCTTCAACCAACGTTCGTTGGAACAAGATTACAGAACACTTAAATCAGCTTTAAAACCTGGCTTGAGAGTTTTGGATATTGGCTGTGGTACAGGTTCGATTACCAAAGATATCGCCCACTTGGTTGGTCCGACGGGTTATGTCATTGGAGTAGATAATACCGAGTCATTTATTGACGAAGGAAAATCACTTTTTTCAGAAGTTGATAATCTTGAGCTTATCCATATGGATATATTAGATTTCGAATCAGACGAAAAATTTGACTTAATTGTATCTGCGCGTACGTTTCAATGGATTTCTACTTTAGACAAAGCTATTGAGAAGATCAAATCATTGTTGAAGCCTAATGGACAAGTATCTATTTTGGATTATAATCACGAAGCCATCAATTGGACACCAAAGATTCCAGCAAGCATGCAGAATTTTTACAACATGTTTTTGATGTGGCGTAAAGATGCAGGTATGAACAATCGCATTGGTTTTGACTTGATTGATATCTTCGAAGAACATGGTTTTAGCGAAATTGAAATTTTCAACGCCGATGAACATTACGAACGTATGTTTCCTGCACATCTTGAAAAGCTAAAAGTTTGGTCCAAAGTAGCAAGTTCTAAACAAATGGTTGAAGAAGGGTATATCTCCGATGAAGACCGTTTGCAAGCTATCGCAGATTACAACAATTGGGCAGAACATGATGCGACAAGTATGACCATGAAGCTGAGAGAAGTAAGAGCAATTTTAAATTAATACAACACATAAATTAAATTCATAAGTCGAATAGTCTTTTGACTTTATACTTTGAAAGATGAAAAAATTTGAAAAATTAACTTCAAGCGTAGTTCCACTACCGATTGAAAATATCGATACGGACCAAATCATTCCTGCTCGTTTCTTAAAAGCAACGACACGTGATGGTTTTGGTAAAAACTTATTCCGTGACTGGCGCTTCGACAACAACAATCAGCCAAAAGCTGACTTCGTATTGAATAATCCTCAATATTCTGGTCAAGTATTGGTTGCTGGTAAAAACTTCGGCTGTGGATCCTCACGTGAGCACGCTGCTTGGGCGATTGACGACTACGGTTTCAAAGTTGTGGTAAGCTCTTTCTTTGCTGATATTTTCAAAGGAAATGCATTGAATAATGGCGTATTGCCAATTACAGTAACAGAAGAATTCTTAGAAAAAATATTCGCTCAAGTTTTCATCGATGCAAATGCACAATTAGTGGTGGATTTGGAAGCTGAGACATTGACAATTGCTGCAACAGGTGAATCATTTCAATTTGAAATCAATCCATACAAAAAATCATGTTTGATCAATGGATACGATGACATCGACTTTATTTTGAGTCATACCGATGAAATCAAAAGTTTCGAGCAAACAAGACCGTATTCGTTTTATAGATAAAAATTAATGACAGAACCAGTCGTCCATATTGATAATTTAACTATTCAATACCCGAATAATTTGGTATTAAATTCTCTTGATTGGTCTATCCAACAAGGTGAAAATTATATTATTGGAGGCACGTCTGGTTCTGGCAAAACAACTATAGCGAAAGCTATTGCGGGATTAATTTTTACAGATAACACAGTTAAAGTGACTTTTGATGATTCAAAATCACTTCCTGCTAAGGTTACATACATCTCCAATTGGTATCAATTTACCAATCTGGAAGGCGATCGCAATTTTTACTACCAACAACGCTATAACCATCATCAAGGTCATGATACCTTAACAGTGAAAGCTGAGTTGGAACATTTTGCAAAAAAGGAAAACCTAGATTTTTCGGATATTCAACAACGCGTTCAGGATTTTGGATTTGAAGATGTGCAATCATCTCAACTGATTGAATTGTCGAGTGGAGAACACAAGAAATTGCAATTGGTTCGTGGATTATGGGAGAAACCGCAACTATTAATTATTGACGAACCGTATACTGGTTTGGACAAAAATTCAAGAGTGGTGTTGAACAATTGGCTGGATGAGTTGGTGCAAGAAGGTGTACAGCTAATCTTGATTACAAACGACACCCTGTTGCCACAATCTATCAATCGTTATGCACATTTAGTAGATGGCAAAATAGAAATTGTGGATTCTCAAGCTGACTTTGCAAAAGATAAAAAACGTCAGCAAAAGGAACTACCAGCATTCTTACGTGCAATTCCTGAGACAAATTTTGATACTGTAGCCGAATTGAATAATATTTTCATTCGCTACGGAGATAAGGTCGTATTGAAGGATGTGTCTTGGAAAATAAATGTTGGCGAAAAATGGTTGTTACAAGGACCAAATGGTTCTGGTAAGTCGACCCTACTGAGTCTTATCAACGGCGACCACCCTCAAGCCTATGGACATAATCTTTCACTATTTGGAAATAAGAGAGGTTCGGGTGAAAGCATTTGGGATATAAAACAAAAAATCGGGATTATTTCCCCCGAGATTCATTGGTATTTTGATCAAAACGCTACTGTCTGGCATACTATTGCATCGGGTTTTTACGACAGTATTGGTTGGTTTATTGATGTAAAATTCCAAGAGAAAACACAAATTGAAGAATTATTGGAGTTTTTTGATTTGATGGATGTCAAAAATAAAAATCTACACACTTTACCGCTAGGCAAACAAAGACTAGCATTGCTGGCAAGAACAATTATCAAAAATCCACCATTATTGGTGTTGGATGAACCTTGCCAAGGTTTGGATAATGACCAAACCAAATATTTTAACGATGTAGTGGACGAATTGGCGCATTATGGCAAGACATTAATTTATGTAGGTCATTATGTGTCGCAATTGCCATCATGCATCGAACATAAAATTGTATTAGAGAAGGGCGAAGTAAAAGCCATAGAAAATATATTAGAAACAGTAGCATAACAAATGAAGAAAAATATTCTAATCATTCCAGGTGATGGAATTGGACAAGAGGTTACAATATGGGGAAAGCAAGCCTTAGAGGCTATTGCTGTAAAGTATAACCATGAATTTGCTTTTGATGAAGCGATCATGGGGCACACAGCAATAGAAGCAAAAGGTAATCCATTACCAGATGAAACTCTTGAAAAAGCAAAAGCTTCGGATGCGATTTTATTTGGTGCGATTGGTCATGCCAAATACGACAACGATCCTTCAGCGAAAATTCGTCCTGAGCAAGGTTTATTGAAAATTCGTAAAGAGTTGGGTTTGTACGCCAACTTACGTCCTATTCTATTATTTGATGAATTATTAGATGCTTCAAGCTTAAAACCTGAAGTGTTACGTGGAACAGATATTTTATTCTTCCGTGAATTGACAGGTGATGTGTACTTCGGTGAGAAAAAACGCAATGAAGACAATACTTTTGCTTCGGATTTAATGAATTACCACCGTTATGAAGTAGAGCGTATTGCACGTAAGGCATATGAAGCAGCTCGTACACGTGGCAAAAAATTATGTTCAGTAGATAAAGCTAACGTTTTAGAAACTTCACGCCTTTGGAGGGAAGTAGTTCAAGAATTAGCTAAAGAATATTCGGATGTAGAGACAGAACACATGTTTATCGACAATGCAGCAATGCAATTAGTTAAAAATCCGAAAAAATTTGATGTGGTATTGACTGCAAATTTGTTTGGTGATATCTTGACAGATGAAGCTTCACAAATTGCGGGTTCAATGGGTATGTTGGCTTCAGCTTCTATCGGTGACAGCACAGGTTTCTTTGAGCCTATCCACGGTTCTGCACACGATATCGCTGGACAGAATAAAGCGAATCCATTAGCTTCTATCCTATCGGCAGCATTGTTGTTGGATATTGCATTTGGTCTACAAGAAGAAGCTAAAACTGTAACTACGGCGGTAGCAGATACTTTGAAAGCGGGCTGGAGAACAGGTGATATTGCAAATGCAGATACACCAGCAGACAAAATTTTGGGCACAAACGAAATGGGTGCTAAAGTTTTAGAATTTATAAAGTAAGAAATAACCAAGGTATAATCATATAAAGGAAAAGATTATGTTACACGATCCGAATCACTTATACATTTTCGACACGACGTTACGTGATGGCGAGCAAGTACCGGGATGTCAATTGACAACTCTTGAAAAAGTCGAAATTGCAAAAGATCTTGAACGCTTAGGTGTAGATATCATCGAAGCAGGTTTCCCAGTGTCAAGCCCTGGTGATTTTCAGTCTGTTGTAGAATTATCAAAAGCTGTAAATGATGTGATCATTTGTGCGTTAACACGTGCTAATGAAAATGACATCAAAGTAGCTGCTGAAGCTTTAAAATACGCAAAGAGACCACGTATCCACACAGGTATCGGAACCTCTGACGTTCATATTCAATACAAATTCAACAGTACACACGATGCAATTTTGGAACGCGGTATCGCAGCCGTAAAGTATGCAAAACAATTTGTTGAAGACGTCGAATTTTATGCTGAAGACGCAGGTCGTTCGAATCCAGAATACTTAGCTCGTATGATCGAAGGTGTTATTGCAGCAGGCGCTACTGTTGTGAATATCCCTGACACAAATGGCTACTGCTTACCGCATCAATATGGCAATATTATCAAGTACTTAAAAGAGAATGTAAGCAATATCGATCAAGCAATCATTTCTGCTCACTGCCACAATGATTTGGGTCTAGCAACAGCGAACTCTATTGCTGCTGTTCAGAATGGTGCACGTCAAATTGAATGTACGATCAATGGTATTGGCGAACGTGCTGGTAACACTTCTTTGGAAGAAGTAGCCATGATCTTGAAAGTGCACAATAAAGAATTTGGTAGCTTAACATCAAATATCGATAGCAAAATGTTCACTTATCTTTCACGCAAAGTGAGCGAAATGATGAATATGCCCGTTCAGCCTAATAAAGCGATCGTAGGTCGCAATGCATTTGCACACTCATCAGGTATTCACCAAGATGGTTTCTTGAAACACCGTGAGACTTACGAAATCATGCGTCCTGAGGACGTTGGCCTAGCTGAAGCGGATATTATCTTGACTGCTCGTTCAGGTCGTCATGCGTTGAAACATCACTTAGAACGTCTTGGTCATCACTTAGATAAAGAGGTATTAGCTAATACATACGAGCGTTTCTTGGTTTTAGCAGATGCTAAAAAAGAAATCACTGACGAAGATTTATTGACGTTAGTAAAATAAATTTAAAGGCTAGAATTCTAGCCTTTAAACTCATAAATAAACAATTACCATGAGTTTAGATATAGCTGCTCTAACTATAAATAGTCTAGAAGCAAAAGAAAGAATCAAAACTGTAGTAACACGGACACCTCTGCAATACAATCTGCATTTGTCCGAAAAATATGGCGCTGATATTTATTTAAAAAGAGAAGACCTACAAGTTGTACGCTCATATAAATTACGAGGAGCATTTAACAAAATTTCCTTACTAACGAACGAACAACGTGCTGCAGGTGTAGTATGCGCAAGTGCCGGCAATCACGCCCAAGGGGTTGCATTGTCATGCAAACGATTAGACATCAAAGGTGTAATTTTTATGCCAGGTCCTACCCCACGTCAAAAGATTACACAAACAGAAATGTGGGGTAATGGCAATATCGAAATCATTCTGACAGGTGATACATTTGACGATTGTCAAAAAGCTGCATTGGATTATTGCGCACAAAACAACATGACTTTCATCCCTCCTTTCGATGATTTACAGATTATTGAAGGACAAGGAACTGTAGCTGTTGAAATTTTGGAAGATCTTGCTGACGTTGACGCTATTCTTTTGCCTATCGGTGGTGGAGGGTTGTCTTCCGGTGTGAGCTATCACATGCGCAAATATTCGCCAACAACCAAACTATATGGTGTAGAGCCTGAAGGAGCTCCATCTATGCAAGCTGCGCTAGCAAATGGAGGCCCTATCGAACTAGAGCAGATCAACAAATTCGTAGATGGTGCTGCTGTAAAGAAAATTGGTCAATTGACGTATGATATCAGTTCACAATTATTAGATTCAGTTAAATCTATTCCTGAAGGAAAAATCTGTACGACGATATTAGAATTGTACAACAAAGATGCTATCGTAGCAGAGCCAGCTGGTGCATTAGCAATTGCAGCATTAGAGTTCCACAAAGAGGAAATCAAAGGCAAGAAAGTCGTTTGTATCGTATCAGGGGGTAATAATGACATCGATCGTATGGGCGAGATCAAAGAAATGTCATTGCTTTATGAAGGTTTCAAACATTACTTTATTGTACGCTTCCCGCAAAGACCAGGCGCACTTCGCCTTTTAGTAACCGAAGTATTGGGACCTAAAGATGATATTACCCGTTTTGAATATATAAAGAAAACAGAACGCGAACGTGGTCCTGCATTGATTGGAATAGAATTGAATAGTCCAAATGACTATATACCATTCATCGAGCGATTAAAAGAATATAAATTTGATTTTATTGAGATTAATAAAGATCAAACATTGTTCGAATATTTAGTTTAAAACAAAGAGGCTGTCTAAAAAGGTCTGTTAATTAAAGAGCCCCGTCATTAAAAAATAATGGCGGGGCTTATGTTTTTTGTCCTCAATTTTTTGTAAATTGAGGTGCACCCAAAAAACGATATGAAAGTACAAT
>NZ_JADEYP010000029.1 GCF_020295405.1 Sphingobacterium bovistauri | reverse complement strand
TATAAACTCTTCTATTAGCAATAAAACAGAATCCAAAACTGTCAATAATTACAAAATATCCAAAATATCCTCTGTATCCAAGTATGCAGCTTAACAATTAGAAGTTTTCTTAAAAATCGAAATAAAACAAAGAAGCTGCCCTTTTTGGACAGCTTCTTTTATTTATTTTGACACAAATATTTAATCTCCATATATTCATCCAAACCATATTTCGAGCCTTCACGGCCAATACCTGATTGTTTTATTCCACCAAATGGGGCAGAGGCATTGGAAATTAATCCAGTGTTAATACCTATCATTCCGGCCTCTAAGGCTTCTCCTACTCTTTGACAACGGCGTATATTTTCACTATAAAAGTAAGCGGCTAAACCAAATGGCGTATCATTAGCTTTTTGTATCGCTTCTTCTTCTGTTGAAAATTTAAAAAGGGCACAAATTGGACCAAATGTTTCCTCGGATTGTATTAAGGCATCATCTGCAACCTCCACTAATACTGTGGGAGCAAAGAAATTTCCTTCTAGGTGTTTACCTCCTGTAGTTATCTTAGCACCTTTGCGTAGAGCATCTTGCACATGATTTTGTACTTTATCAATTGCATTTTTGTCAATCAGAGGGCCTACCTGACTTCCTGATACAAAGCCGTCAGCTACTTTTAGTTTTTCTACAGCTGCTGTAAGTTTTTGTGAGAATGTCTCATATACTGATTCTTGGACAAAGAATCTATTGATTGAAACACAGGTTTGTCCTGCATTTCGAAATTTTCCAGCGATAGCACCTTGAACTGCAGCGTCAATGTCTGCATCATCAAAAACAATAAAGGGTGCATTTCCTCCTAGTTCGAAAGATACACGCTTGATTGTACCTGCCGCTTGGGTCATGAGCATACTACCGACCTCTGTAGAGCCTGTAAATGTCAATTTCCTGACCAATGGATTTGTCGCTAATTCTTTTCCTAATCCTTTGCTGTCCTTGGAAGTGACTACAGAGAACACGCCTTTAGGTACACCTGCTAATTCACATATCTTTGCTAATGCAATAGCTGTAAATGGGGTTTTAGATGCGGGTTTTAGTACTACAGTACATCCAGAAACTAGCGCTGGTGCTAATTTTCGGGAAATCATAGCCAGAGGGAAATTCCATGGTGTAATAGCAGCGACTACACCTACGCTTTGTTTTATGGTTGATAAGCGCATATTGCCGTTTAAGGAGGGTATAGTCTCGCCATAAGCTCTTTTCCCTTCTTCAGCAAACCATTCCACAAAGGCATTGCCATAATCTACTTCACCAAGAGATTCTGTCAATGGTTTGCCTGACTCTAGTGTCATGATTTCAGCAAATTCATTTTTGTATTGGACAGTTAGCTCGAATATTCGTCTTACAATGGCACAACGTTCACCTATAGGTCTATTTTTCCATGAAAGCCATGCTTCATGTGCTGCATTTATAGCTTTTGTGCAATCATTTATTGTCAAATCTGGAAGTGAACCAATAAGTGAATTGGTTGATGGATTTATGATTTCAAACGTTTTATCGCTTTCTATCCATTTGCCATCTATATAAGCTTTTTGTGTAAAAAGTTGATTTTTCATATATTAAGAACGGTGCGTGATGTCTTAATGTTTTATAATAACAAAAAGAGGATATTTTCCTCTTTTTGTTATTATAAATTTTTTAATATGCTGTGACCCATTCGGTCTCTCTTAGTTTTTAAGTATTCTTCATTGTAAGGGTTTGGTTGGATTTCAATAGGTACATTCTCTACGATCTCTAATCCATAACCAACGAGTCCTGCACGTTTTGTTGGGTTATTAGACATTAAACGCATTTTTGTAACGCCCATATAACGTAGAATCTGTGCGCCAACGCCATAGTCTCGTAAATCAGCTTTGAACCCTAGTTGAATGTTTGCATCAACAGTGTCTACACCATCCTCTTGAAGTTTATAGGCGTGTAATTTATTGATAAGACCAATTCCACGACCTTCTTGATTCATATAGACAATGACTCCTTTACCTTCTTTTTCGATCATGTCCATCGATTTGTGCAGCTGTGGTCCGCAGTCACAACGGCAAGATCCGAAGATATCTCCTGTGACACATGAGCTGTGGACACGGACTAATACAGGCTCGTCTTCATTCCATTCACCTTTGTAAATGGCTAAATGTTGCTCGCCAGAGTTTTTTTGTGTAAAGGCTTTCATGTTGAAATCTCCAAATTCGGTAGGCATATGCACACACACCTCTTCTTTGATAAGGGTGTCATGTTTTAAGCGGTATTCGATTAGGTCTTCAATACTAACAATTTTTAAATCAAAACGCTTCGCTACTTCCATAAGGTCTGGAAGTCTCGCCATTTCGCCATCATCTTTTAAAATTTCAACTAAAACACCTGCTGGCTCGAATCCTGCTAATCTAGCTAAGTCTACAGAAGCTTCTGTATGACCAGTACGCCTCAATACACCTCCATCCATCGCTATTAATGGAAAAATATGCCCAGGACGGCCTAATTCTTCAGGTTTTATATTTGGGTCAATTAATGCTTTAATAGTTTTCGAACGATCAGAAGCTGATATACCAGTAGTACATCCATAGCCTTGAAGATCAACAGAAACAGTGAAATTTGTTTCGTATACAGCTGTATTTTGGCCTACCATCGGATGAAGATTTAATTCCTCACAACGTTCTATTGTCAAAGGAGCACATACCAACCCTCTTCCGTGCGTAGCCATGAAGTTAATTACTTCTGGTGTAGCATTGCGGGCAGCAGTCACGAAATCACCTTCATTCTCACGGTCTTCATCATCCACTACAATGATTACTTTCCCTGCCTTAATATCTTCAATAGCTTCTTCTATGGTGTTTAATTTTATATCCATCGATATATGTATATTTTGTACGCTAAGTAAATGAGATTTTTTGAAATTAGTATAACTTAAAAGTCAAATTAGAAATTATGCCTTTTGCTTGTTTATTTTTAATTTGGATTTTATCCAATCTAGTGCATATTGCATTTTTAATTTATATTGCGCAGCATCAAAAAGCGCGGAGTCTGTAGTAGACTTGTATGTCAAAAATGCAGCCAAAGGAGTTAATACAATTATTGCCATCCACATTCCCCAAAAAGCCGTTATAGCGCCATCTTTAGCGGATTTTTCAGCTACAGTAGAGATAATGTGATAGATTAGGAAAAATATAATTGACATGACTACCGGTGCGCCTAGACCGCCCTTTCTAACTATAGCACCAAGTGGAGCTCCGATCGCGAATAAGAGTAAACATGATACGGCAAGCGTAAATTTGCGATGCCATTCTACATCATATTTAATGTCTTTGTCTACCCAATCCTTGTACACACTGCCTCTAATAAATGAAGCATCACGGAATGTTTGTAGATTACTAATCGCACTATTGATTACGGATCTGCGGTTTTCCTTGGGGATATAATCGATAATGTCTTCGTTTACTTTTATTTTGGCCAGTTGCTTATCTCCTTTACTATAGTATGGAGAGGTAAACAAAATGTTGTTTTTTAATTCTGCAGCACTCACTCGTGAAATACTATCTATTTGGATTTGTGCTGTGTCAGATTTTAATTTCAACTGACGTAAATTCATCATTTGATGGTGGCCTTTAAACAAGCTTTCATCTGTACGCTTCATGTCGAAATCAGACATGTCAAATTTTGTCTCTGTTTCTCTAAAATGAAAACGAGTAAATTGTTGTCTAGGGTCGTAGCTATTCGAATTTTGCTTCCGGGAGTCCTGATACTGTACACCGTTTATCAGTTTTAATATTAGGTATTTTTGATCACGTGAATTGTACATATACCCGGTGTCAGCCATCAATACATTATTGCCAGATGTACCATTTAGTTGATTATAGATCGTGAGATGGTGCAATTCGGTGCCATCTTTAGATTTATCTTTTGCTCTAATTGCATAACCTTTTAAATCCGTGTTGAAAATACCGGGTTTAATTAAAAAGTCAGCCTTCTTCTTGGTAACATCCCAAAGCAAAGAGCCCATTTTCAAATTCACTACGGGAAGTGTGTAATCTGAAAAAATAAAAGAGGACCCAGCAAATACACCTACCAAAACAAATAATGGTGTCATTGCCTTGCGTAGTGAAATTCCAGCAGCTTTAATCGCAACCAATTCATAGCTCTCGCCAAGATTACCGAAGGTCATAATTGAAGAAAGAAGCATGGATAGAGGCAGAGCCATAGACAGCTGAACCGCACATTGGTATCCAATTAATTCGAGGATAACATGCCACTCAAGCCCTTTACCGATAAGGTCATCGATGTATTTAAATAGAAAAAGCATTAAAAGAACAAACATCACAATACAGAATGTGACGATAAAAGGCCTAATGAATGCTTGTAGTATTAAGACGTATATCTTTTTCATGTAATTGCACTTATCCGCATGTATACTATTTGAATAAGATTCAATGCAAAGATAAGTAAATTTTATGCACCAATTACACTTTGTAAGTAGCTTATCGAGTTATCCCAAATTTTTTTTGATTCATCCAAATCTTCATCTTTTACAAAGTCTACGATGGATAGAGAAACATCATTTGTCAATTCGTCCTGCATGATTTCCATTTCGAAATAATTAGGTTCGTCGTCAAGCCATTTGAATTTTACATATTTATTGTCTCTTACAGAGACTATTCGTGCTCTACGTGATTCATTATCCCAAATAAACTCATAAATGCCATCATGATAATTCACATCATCAGCAAACCATTGTGCTAACTCATTGGGTTCTACAAGAAAAGGGTATAGAATTCTTGGAGAAGAATTAATCATATATTCAAGATGAATTTTTGTTTTTTCAGACATATAAATTCTTGTGTTTTTAAGTTTATTTACACTATTGATTTCTGTAAGTATACATAATTTTATTTTAATTGTATAATGCTGAAAAGAAAATTTATTAAATCCATAATTTATATTCAATATACCGTATTCATTTATAATGAATTGTACGTTTTTTGATATTTGAACTCAGTTTTTAAATCATAAAAATGAAAAAAATACTTGCAAAGTGAAATGATGTTGCTATATTTGCATCACTGAAACGGCGGGGTAGCTCAGATGGTTAGAGCGCAGGATTCATAACCCTGAGGTCGGCAGTTCGATCCTGCTCCCCGCTACTGGATAAAGCTTCAAGGAAACTTGAAGCTTTTTTGCGTTTATAGCTTTCTGAGGCTGTTTTTCGATGTTCTGTGAGGGGTAAAAGGAATTGGAAAGTCTTCAAAAAATTTTCAAAATGGGGATGCGCTCTGTAGCAGCTCTAAGTTTTATCCAAAAATATCTTAGCACATATTCGTCCATCTGAAAATATCGTACCCAGTAATCAGGTAAAGTAATTACAAATAAAACTATTGAGACTGAGAAGGTACTTGATATTGAGGTTTTTGATCATATCATTATTTTATAAACTGTCTGCTTTAGTTTTAAAAAAAATGTCGTTTATGTTAAAAAGGGTGATGATCTACTTTTCTTTTTTCGTGTTCTCTGAGATTTGTCGATTTTACATACTTTAGAATCATGCTTTGTATTTCCCGTATTCGACTTGCACGAAGTTCTTAGAGTAACGGTAGCGTGAGACAGTATTTTGGCGGTAGGCTTTTTTTTATACTCTATGAAGCCTTGAATCGTATTTTGAGGGCGCAATGGATTGCCTAAAGTTCAACAGTAACTTATCCTAATTAATGATGTTCAATTAATAATTTAGATCATTTGTCCACCGATTGTCCACTGTTGTTATTGTGGCTTATTGGCCTTTAAGCCTTATTTTTGTTCGAATTACTTATTTTAAAATATGCACGTCTATAAGTTAAAAGCACAGGTGTTATTTGTACTGTTGCTTATTACTACTCATACATATTGTCAGGTAGAGGATAATGAAGAACATCAAAATAGTTTAACTAAAAATTCTTTAAGTATAAATACCAATCTGGCTACTTGGATTATTGGTATTCCTAGTTTAGGAGTAAGCTATAGAGTCAGTGACCGTAATGAATTGTTACTTGATGCCTCATATTCGCGTTGGAATTTCGAGCGTAAGGGGCGTCCACGTTATTGGCGTTCTTGGAATTTTTCACCACAATTTCGTTCTTATGTGAATCATGACAGAAATACATATGTAGGAGCTCAGTTTAGTGTAGGGCAGTATAATATATCAAGTCAGGTAGGTAAATATTTAGGCGGAGGACTTATTATAGGCAAGCAGTATCAGGCAGGGAAGAGTTTGTTAATAGATTTGGGTTTGACTTTGGGGTATCTACGATTTAGAGATCGTGCTAGTTACACTTATCATAATACTGTTTTTTATAAAAACCGAGTAAAAGAGGATTCGAATTATTGGGGGCCGACATCCGTATCTATCAAATTGTCAAGAAAAATAAACTAATTATGGTGTTGAATATCAGTGAAATAATTAATAAAATAAGTAAATCTATACTAGTTGTTTTAGGTCTTTGTATTATAGTACTATCTATTTCATGTGATGATATAGAGTTGGTGGATAAGCCTAATACTAAAGTTGATGTGGAATTACCATCGCTAGATGATAACGGATCGAACTCCTATACGGTAGTAATCAATGGCCAAACCATTATTATTGGCGGAGGGGGCAGCCTTCCAGAATTGTTTCCTGGTGTATACCCTATATTAGTGTATAGTAATAATCCATCAGTTACAGTTTTAGATGGCATAGCTCAGGTAGGTCTCATAAACGGTCAGTTGAATAGTTATCCAGATTTGTTTTTTTCAAAGTCTGGCGAGATTAGTTTAGAGAGCAACTCGTATGATAATACTAAGATAGAACTTGAGCAACAAATTAGGCAATTGGAAATAGCAATAAGGCCGCCTTCTGGAGGTGCCTATGACCATATTAGCACTATAGAGGGTAAATTTACAGGTGTAACAGGGAGATGGGATTTAATAAAGAATACCGCTGTGGGTCCTGGAATGGAAGTTCCTGTAAAATTTATTAAACAAGATGATGGTACTTGGTCAGCAAAGCTTCGTTTATTAGGTTTATTTGGAGAAAAACAAGAGTTGATCGGTGAGATTAGATTTTTGGAAAACTCAAATCAACCGAGGTTAAAAGCTTCTAGTTTACAAACTAATCAACAAGAGCAGATCTTACCTTTTCAATCGGATTTGACCGAATTTATTAAAGATTTCAATAGGGAAAAAAGTATACCTTTTAGTTTGAATGGAGTTATTGAATTGCCAACGGAAAGCGGTTTTGTAGTATCGATTAAAGATTGGGAACGTCAGAATGAAGCTGGTACAGCATGGTAATTATAGTTTATTGAAAGGAATAGTAAGATTATTATTTGTATATCAATATACTAGTGAATCATAAGAGGATTATACTTGTGCTATTGTAGTTAATAAAACTAGTTTTCCAGTGAGGGGTGAGGTGGTAAATTTTTGGTCTCTTGTTTATAAAGCTGGTGTTTCTTTATAGTTTTTAAATAAAAAATCGAGTAGTAATTTAGATTACTACTCGATTTTTTATTTAAGGATTTGTAGACCAAAGTGAGGCTGATTTCAACATCGCTCTTCTTGGTAATTTTAAGTTTGCGACAATTAATTCAGCGAAATCTTCAGGTTGCAATACTGTATCAGGATTACCGTCAGTAAGTTTTAGATCTTTAGACATATCTGAAGCAATAGTTGATGGCATTAATGTACAAACGCGTATGTTGTTTTTACGTACTTCACGCATCAATGAGTCTGATAAGCCAATCACACCAAACTTTGAAGCACTATAAGCTGAAGTTGTAGCAGCGCCATTTAGACCTGCTGTAGATGATACATTGATGATGTCACCTTGATTCTTTTCAATTAAGAATGGTAATACCGCTTTAGTTACAAAATATGTTCCTAAAAGATTTGTGTTTACAATGTTCACCCAAGTTTGTGGATCCATATCCAATAATGAACCAAAAGCTGCAATACCTGCATTATTGACTAAGATGTCGAATTGTCCGAAATCATTATTTAATTTCTCAATAGCTGCTGTTACTTCTTCGTAATTAGATACGTCAAAAGTAGCATAGGTAGCTTTTACGCCCAAGGCTTCAATTTCTTTAACCGTTTCAATTAGAGTAGCTTCCTGTCTACCAGTTATGGCAACATGGATGCCTTCTTTCGCAAATGCTATAGCTGTTGCTTTTCCTAAACCTCTACCTCCGCCAGTTATTAATGCATATTTTCCTTGTAAATTTTCCATACCTCAAAATTAATAATTCATTGGGATAAGGAGAGTGTCCAACTTATAAAATGACTTCAAAATCGCTTTGTGGTTAATGGCCTTAATGCCGAATTGAGTGAAAGATATGAAATTTAGTTTTCGATAATAAGATGTAGTCTATTTTTTTAATTGTGGGTTATGAGTTTCAAAACTTATTTGAGATTAGGGATCGGTTATGCAATTAGTAAATAAGGGCTGATCAAAGTGGAAGACAAAGTTATATTCCCTATTAGATAGGGATGTCTGTGAATAGTTTTTTTAAGTTGTCAAAAATTATTTGCAAGTCATGAGCACGGTCACATCTATTTTGTAGATATTAAAATCTTATGGGGTAATGGCTTTTGAACAATTTCTTACGGCTTTAATCTGTATGGAAATTATATTTTTCATTAGAATCATTTTTTTTCTTTGGGCTTAGATTTAATGCGCCTCATCTTTTTTTGTTTATAATGCTTTTAATTACTAGTGTGCTATTGTTTCTTGTTTAACCTTTTTTGTAGAGTTACAGCTACAAAATAAAGATTACTCAGTTAATTACTTAATTCAATTATTGTTAATTAATAAAATTGTATAATCAATGTGATGAATACGTTTAAACAAACCAACCTATTGCCTGCTATGATTACCTATGAAAAACAAGAGTACAAAAACATAATTCTTAAGGATATTGATATTTTCGATATTCCGTCTACAGAATCATATTCCTTACAGTATTTCGAAGAATGTAATTCAGAAAGAGTCAATGTTTTTAAAAATAACTGCTATTTGATATTATACTTTAGCAAAGGTGAATGCGAATATGAAATTGATTTTAGAAAAATACCTGTTAAGGGTGGTTCTATTCTTTTTTTGTCACCAGGTCAAATCGTGAAAGTATTAAATCAGTCTGCTATTTCGTGTTATCGAATAGTCTTTTCTGAAGAGATGTTTAACAATTACAATTATGCGAATCAAACAGTTCAAGATTATGATTTGTTTATTGATTTATGTCAAACTGTAGGATTTGAGCTAGAACCTGAAAAGGAAGATTATTTGTGTGGAATTTTTGAGTTGATTAGCAAAGAACAGGAGTCTACCTATAAAACATCAAATTCTTATATTTTTCAACATTTATTAACAGTTCTTTTACATCAATTCAAATTTTCAGACAATTTAAATTTAGTTGGGGAGAGAGCTATTGCGTTGGAATATAAAAAGCATGTTTTTAAAAATATTTCTGTAAAACATAATGTTGAGTTTTTTTGTAAGCACCTTAAAATATCCAAAAGTACATTGCAGAAGGCTACTCGATCGACCTACAATAAATCTCCAAAGGATATTATTGAGGAAATCATATTATTGGAGGCCAAAAGACAATTGCTTTTAACAGATTCTCGAATACAGGAAATTGGTTATAATCTAGGATTTACAGATCCAACAAATTTCACTAAATTTTTTAAAAGAAATATTGGGATTACTCCAGAAAATTTTCGCAAAATGAATTAAAACGATGTTAATTCATTTTGACCATTAAATAACAGTTTTGACCTTTCAAGAAGATATGTAAAGTGTTATTTTTGTGGAGTTTACCTTATTAATCTACCTGAATCGCAATAATGCACTTTGTTTGTTGCGTTTTTATAAAAAAAACATCTTTTTGTTGCTATAATGGCAATGGTTTTAATCGTTGTATGTTATAGAAAACACCTAATAGTCATGTTAGAATTTAAAAAATATCAAGCACCAAAAGTATTTAAATACGAGGTTTTTATTGAACAGTCGATCGCCTCGGGTTCTCAGGTCGCAATACGTATTGACAATTTGGAAGGGAATATGGAGTCAGAGTGGCAAAAAGAGTCGATCAGTACGGATTTAGACTGGTAATAAAAATGATTTCATATTTAAGATTATTTTGTTTCTGTTTCGCTGTTTGTGTGGGTTTGATAGGTTGTTTTCAAGAAAAAAGAGACATTTATTCCACAAGTACGCTAAATATCAATTTGGAGTATGCTGAGTATGAAAACAGTATTGATTTTAAATCAAGTGATGAGGTTGATGGAATTTTTAAACAAGAAATCCCATATAATGATGAGTTCTGTTTGGAAGTTAACGTATTGCCTGTTAAAAAAAGTCAATTTAAATCATCTTCTTTTAGAAGAGTGATAGCAGCAGGTACAACTTTTAGAATCCTGGTTTTTGATGCAAATAATAAATACTTATTAAGTAGAGACTACGTTTGTGGATCTTTGGTCAATACAGACATTCAAGTACAGACAGATAAAAATTATAGTTTTATTGTTTATTCATTTGGTAAATCAACAGCATTGCCATCACTTGCTCTTAATATAGGTGATGACATTTTTATAGCCAAACTGTTGTTAACTTCTTTTGAAGATGTTATGTCTCATTCTATTTTGAATCGTTTGATTAGTAGAAATGATAATACATTATCATTCGTTTTGAAGCATACTTTTACAAAAATTAAAACTTCCATAGATGCTGGGACAGTAGGATTGATTAATACCATAGGGAATTTTAGTGTAACAAATACATTTAGTAATGCAGAAATTAAATATACTAATCAACAAAACTCTCCATTCAATTTAAGCTTTTCAGGTTTGATTACTGATCGACCGTTGTCATCTTTTGCTATATCAAATGATAATAAATCAGCATTCTCTAATGAACAGTTGATATATGCTGATGGGATTCAGCAACAAAAACTAAAGTTGACAGCTATGACGATTGTGAATAACGTCTCAAAATCTGATATCACGCTTTTAGAATATGTTTTCAAACCAGGAGTGTATTACGAAATTGATATTAAATTGAAAAGGACTGGTCATGTAGTAGGACCTATTTCATATGCGCTAGGCAACCTTATAGGAGTCTTACAGCCAGATGGTACTTATAAATATATGATGGCTAGTAGCCAAGGAGAATATGGTGACTATTGGTATAAGAACGCAGATGGAAAATTTTATGATACACCACAAAAACATCAGGCAACTACGTGGACTGGTACACTGATAGAAGAGGTTATTGATGGTGATATTTGTCGACAAGTTGGGCCTGACTGGAGATTACCAACAGTTTCTGAAACTCAAAATCTAAGATCGTTTGGATCTTGGGACGGACAATGGAACAATACGACAGCCTATGTGCATGGTCATTATAAAAAACCTGATGATGAGATTGTATACGGATTATATTTCGGAACTAACGTTCAGCCAAGTGTTGCTAAACAAGACGAATATCTCTTTTTGCCTTTTGCAGGAGCGTACAACTCTCAGAATAAAGACAGTATGTATAGTGCCGGATTTTATTGGCATAGTGGAAATGGGCATGGTTTTTTTCAGTTTGGACATAATTATTTTTCGCCTACCATAGGAGCTGATAAAAATAGAGCAAACACGATACGATGTGTAAAAACAAATCCTTTGATAGAAATTGAAAATTAGACTTTTTTCAAGCAGTATTGGCTATCTGATTTTTTTGTTAAAAATATTCGCCTTAATCCGATTTCACCCCCAAGTGATTAAGGTGCAATTATAAGTTAAATTTTTTGTTTGCAATATTGGAGAAGTGGTGACTATATCGCTTCTCCATTATAAATTAGGATATCTCAATGATCATAATATGGTGTAGGTTTATTAGATTTAGATAATAAAAAAACAGCTATGAATAAAATGAAAATTGAGATTTGGAGCGACGTGATGTGTCCATTCTGTTATATAGGAAAACGGAGATTTGAAAAGTCATTAGAAAATTCTTCATTGAATGATAGTGTCGAAATTGAATGGAAAAGTTTTCAGTTGAATCCAGATTTGCAAACTGATCCGTCTATCCGTATTGATGAATATTTAGCACTACATAAGGGAATGCCTGTTGACCAAGCAAAAGCGTTGAATACGCAAGTCACTCAAATGGCAGCTGAAGAAGGCTTGGTCTATAATTTTGATAAATCTGTTGTTGCCAATTCGTTCAGAGCGCACGTCTTAACACATTTTGCTAAAAAATACCATAAGCAGGATGAAGTAGAAGAATTATTGTTTCAAAGTTATTTTACAGATGGTAAGAATATCGATGATATTGAAGTGTTGAAAAATTTAGCTGAAAAAGTAGGGCTAAATGCGTTGGAGTACGAAGATATTGTTGCAAAAGGGACATTGGATGATGAAGTCAAAATGGATATAAACGAGGCTCGTCAGATGGGCGTACAGGGAGTTCCATTTTTCGTGTATGATCGCAAATATGCTGTATCTGGAGCGCAGCCAGTAGAGTTGTTCGCGCAGACCCTAGAGAAGGCTTTTGCTGAATGGAAATCTACTAATAGTTGAATTCAAATTCAAAATAATTCTGAAGGTGCTTCTTGTGGGGCTGATGAGTGTGATTAAAAACACATCTAATATTTCATTTTAAGTAATACTATGTCTATGATAGTTAGTTATTTAAATGTTTGGTTAATTTTATTGACAATAATATGACCTGTTAACTTTTGCGTTTTAAAAGTCAATTGTACATTTGTCAGATAATTTAATAAATATAGATATGAAAAAAGTATTACTTACACTTACTGCTGTTGCAGGATTAGCATTAGCTTCACAAGCACAAGAGATAGGCTTTGGTAAAGGAAATGTAATTGTTGAGGGAAATTTAGGGTTTAGTTCAAGAGATAACGAAAACTCTGAGGTTAAAAATTCAAATTTCAATTTTTCACCAAGAGTAGGTTATTTCTTTACGGATAAATTTGCTGCTGGTATCAACTTTAATGTTGGTACAAGTACGGAGGACCGATACGGTGATGAAAGAAAAACTAAAAATAATAACATTGGTGCTGGTGTATTTGGTAGATATTATTTCTTAGAATTAGGTTCACGTTTCAAGACTTACGCTGAATTGAATGCTGATTATAATACCTCTAAATCAGAATTGACCGTTGCTGGAAATACTACCGATAACCCGAAAACTAATAATTTCGGTGTAAATGCTGGTATTGGAGCTAATTATTTTTTGACTGATAAAGTTGCCTTAAATTTTGCTTTTGCAAATGTAATCGGTTACAATACTTCTAAAGTAGATGTTGATGGCGCTAAAGCAGTAAATGAATTCGGTGTTAATGTAAATCAGTTCAATAACTTCTTTAATACAGCTCAATTTGGATTAACATTCAAATTCTAGTTAAAGAGATTAGCACTAATTTAATTCCTCATAAACAGATATGTTTATGAGGAATTTTTTATAGATATGGTGTTATTTATTAAAATATCTTTAAAACAAAAAAATCCTTCTCTTTATGGGAGAAGGATTTTCTTTTTCAGTACTGAAATCTATCACACTTTGATTTCAACTTCAACACCTGAAGGTAATTCAAGTTTCATCAATGCATCAACAGTTTTAGCATTTGAAGAGTAGATATCCAAAAGTCTTTTGTAAGAACATAATTGGAACTGCTCACGTGCTTTTTTGTTAACGTGTGGTGAACGTAAAACTGTATAGATTTTTTTCTCAGTAGGAAGAGGAATAGGTCCTGAAACTACTGCACCTGTAGGTTTTACTGTTTTTACGATTTTCTCAGCTGATTTGTCAACTAAATTGTAATCGTAAGATTTCAATTTGATTCTGATTCTTTGGCTCATTTTATATTTGTTTTTAAAAAGACCTCCTATTAGAGCTATTCACAATAGGAGATCGGTTTATTTTTAATAAAGTTCTATTATTCTACAGAACCTTTAACTCTACCTTTAGATTTAGCGATTACTTCTTCAGCTACGTTACGTGGAGCCTCAGCATAGTGATCAAACTCCATTGTAGAAGTTGCACGACCTGAAGTGATAGTACGTAATTGAGTTACATAACCAAACATTTCTGAAAGTGGCACTAACGCTTTGATTACTTGAGCACCATTACGAGAATCAAGACCTTGCATCTGACCACGACGACGGTTCAAGTCACCCATTACATCACCCATGTTTTCTTCTGGTGTCAATACCTCCACTTTCATGATAGGCTCCATCAACACTGGAGAACATTTAGGCAATGCTTCACGGTATGCCATTTTCGCAGCTAATTCGAATGATAATGAATCTGAATCGACAGCGTGGAATGAACCATCAATCAAACGAACTTTCATTCCTGATAGTGGGTAACCAGCTAATACACCATTCGATAAAGAAACTTCAAAACCTTTTTGTACCGAAGGAATGTATTCTCTAGGAATAGCACCACCTACGATTTCATTTACGAATTGTAAAGCAGATTTTGATGCATCGTAATCTGCATCAATTGGCGAGATAACAACTTTGATATCCGCGAATTTACCACGACCACCTGATTGTTTTTTGTATACTTCACGGTGCTCAGTAGTACCGTTGATAGACTCTTTGTATGCTACTTGAGGAGCACCTTGATTAACCTCAACTTTGAATTCGCGCTTCAAACGGTCAATTAAGATTTCTAAGTGAAGCTCACCCATACCAGAGATAACTGTTTGACCAGTTTCTTGATCAGATTTAACTACGAATGTAGGATCCTCTTCAGCTAATTTACCAAGACCGATACCTAATTTATCAACGTCAGCCTGAGTTTTTGGCTCGATTGCTAAACCGATAACTGGCTCAGGGAAGTTCATTGTCTCTAATACGATAGGGTTTTTCTCATCACAAAGTGTATCACCTGTTTTGATATCTTTGAAACCAACAACAGCACCGATATCACCAGCCTCGATGAAAGGGATAGGGTTTTGTTTGTTAGCGTGCATTTGGAAGATACGAGAGATACGCTCTTTGTTACCTGAACGTGTGTTCAATACATAAGAACCTGCATCTAACTTACCTGAATAAGCACGGATAAAACATAGACGACCTACGAATGGGTCAGTAGCGATTTTGAAACCTAATGCTGCGAAAGGCTCATTAACGTCTGGTTTGCGCAATAATTCTGCACCAGTGTCAGGGTGAGTACCTTTTACACCATCTGAATCTAATGGTGAAGGTAATAATTCCATCACTAAATCCAACATCGTTTGTACACCTTTGTTTTTGAAAGATGAACCACAAACCATAGGAACGATAGAGTTATCTAATACTGCTGCACGTAAAGCATTTAAGATTTCGCGCTCAGTTAATGAATTTGGATCTTCGAAGAATTTCTCCATCAAAGACTCATCATATCCTGCTACAGCTTCTAATAATTTTTCACGGTATTCAGCAACTTCATCCAACATATCTGCAGGAATTGGCACTTCTGTGAAAGTCATACCTTTATCATGCTCATTCCAAACGATACCACGGTTGTTGATTAAGTCAACTACACCCGTAAATGTATCTTCAGAACCGATAGGTAATTGTAAAGCTACTGCTTCAGAACCTAACATTGATTTTACTTGACCAACTACTTTTAAGAAGTCAGCACCTGAACGATCCATTTTATTTACGAAACCAATACGAGGTACTGCGTAGTTATCTGCTAATCTCCAGTTCGTCTCAGACTGTGGCTCTACACCATCAACTGCAGAAAATAAGAATACTAATCCGTCTAATACACGTAATGAACGATTTACCTCAACCGTGAAATCCACGTGTCCTGGAGTATCGATTACGTTTACTTGGTATTTGTTTCCACGGTATGCCCAGAATACAGTTGTAGCAGCAGAAGTAATCGTGATACCACGCTCAGCTTCTTGCTCCATCCAGTCCATCGTTGAAGCACCTTCGTGAACTTCACCTAATTTGTGGTTTACTCCTGAGTAGTAAAGGATACGCTCAGTAGTTGTAGTTTTACCAGCATCGATGTGAGCTGCGATACCGATATTTCTAGTGAATTTTAAATCTCTTGCCATATAATTTGCAATTTCCCTTTCGGGCAATTTGTTTTTAACAGTTTAAATAAGTACACCGACCCTGATAATAAGAAAACCTATTAACTAAAGTCGGTGTAATCATATTTGAATCGTTGTGTTCAAAATTAGAATCTGAAGTGTGAGAACGCTTTGTTAGCTTCCGCCATTTTGTGCGTATCTTCTTTCTTCTTAACAGCAGCACCTTCACCTTTAGAAGCTGAAATGATTTCTCCTGCTAATTTCTCGAACATAGTTTTTTCACCACGTTTGCGAGCGTAAGAAATTAACCATTTCATACCTAAAGCGATTTTACGCTCTGGACGTACCTCCATAGGAACTTGGAAGTTTGCTCCACCTACACGACGTGATTTAACCTCAACAGCAGGCATAACGTTGTTTAAAGCTTTTTTCCAAGTCTCTAAACCGTTTTCTTGTGTTTTTGATTCTACTAATTCTACTGCGTCGTAAAAAATTGAGTATGCGATAGATTTTTTACCATCGAACATCATGTTATTTACGAAACGTGTTACCTGAACGTCATTAAACTTTGGATCAGGTAAAATGATTCTCTTTTTTGGTTTTGATTTTCTCATTTTTCTTTCCTCCGTTTAATTATTTCTTTTTACCTTTTGCTGGAGCTGCAGCTGCTTGTCCTGGTTTAGGACGCTTAGTTCCGTATTTCGAACGACGTTGGTTACGACCTGCTACACCTGAAGTATCTAATGCACCACGGATGATGTGGTAACGCACACCTGGTAAATCTTTCACACGACCACCACGGATCAATACGATCGAGTGTTCTTGTAAGTTGTGACCTTCTCCAGGGATGTAAGCGTTAACCTCTTTACCGTTTGTTAAACGTACACGAGCTACTTTACGCATTGCTGAGTTTGGTTTTTTAGGGGTAGTAGTATATACACGTGTACATACACCTCTTCGCTGTGGACATGAGTCCAACGCTGGTGACTTACTCTTATCAACCAGAGCTACTCTACCTTTTCTAACTAATTGTTGAATAGTAGGCATTTACCTGTTTTGTTTTTAAATTTTTGTTAAAAAATCTTTTAAGTCTGCAAAGATAAAAATAAGAATTGGGATTGTAAAGTGTTGTGTAGAAAAAGTTTGTATTTGATCGTGTTGTTCTTGTCGTAATACTAAAAGTATAAGTTTTATTCATGCTAAATGAACTTTGAAAAAATAAATAAGATTAGAAAATATTATCCCAAAAGTTATATTTGCCAAAGTTATATCCTTGTATACAGGAGATAGCTTAGTCTATGAAGTATAATACTGAATTATTACATAGGGTTTCTTTAGGTGATGAAATAGCATTTCGTAAGTTGTTTGATGCATTTCATCCCAATGTTTATACAACCGTATTTCGAATTACAAATGATGAGTATATTGCTGAGGATGTGGTGCAAGATACTTTTTTGAAAGTCTGGATGAATAGGGTTGATTTGGACGAGATTGAAAATTTTGAAGGGTGGCTTTATACTATTGCAAGAAATATTACCTTTAATATCCTTAAAAAAGGGAAAAATTATAAGCAATATTTAGCAGAAGAAGGTGAAAGTTCTTTACTTCGGATTTATTCAAATACAGATTATGATGTGCAGGATAAAGACTTTCAGAATTTACTTCAAAAAGCTATTCATAGGTTACCTCCAAAACAACAACAAACGTACAAACTGCTAAAAGAACAATACTTGAAGCGCAAAGAAGTGGCTCAGATTTTAAATGTTTCACCAGAAACAGTAAAATATAACATCGATCAAGCTATGAAAAGTATACGTGCGTATTGCCTTGCGCATATGAAAGATATGCCGTTAGTATTGTTGCTGCATTTTTATTCAAAATATTTTTAGTCTCATCCCCCCCAACACAATTAGCTAATTGTCATACTTTAAAATACACGTGATAAATCAAACTTGTCCATGATAAGGACAGGTGTGTACCATTATATTATATGCCTAATAAACAACGTATAAATTATTTGTTCAATCAGTGCTTGCAGCAGCAAGAAACGATAGCAGAAAGAGGAGAGCTTAATCAATACATGATGGATGCGTCTCTAAAGGATATTGTGGAAGAATGTATGCTTGAAGCATTCTATACTGATAAACCTAAAGAATCTTTACCTATCGATACACAAGATCAGATACTAACGGCTATTTATTCTTCATCCACTAAAACGAGAAATTTTACTCTTTCAAAAACTTTATGGAGATGGACTTCAGTTGCTGCGGTATTTTTGATGATATCCGTTCCGTTAATTATCAAAACTGATTTGCATGAAAAGATATTGCAGTTTAGTTTTATAAATAACGGTGAGAAAACTTCGGTAGAAAATCAAACTAGAGTAGAGGATTCTTTAGTAAATGAATCAGCTACTTTGGAAATGGTTGATGGTACGAAACTGTATTTGCCAACATTAGCTATAGGTACCAAAATTAGCAGAAATGGTTTAATTGTTCAGAAATCTGCGCAAAATGAATTGCTCTTAAAGTATGAATTAGAAAGTCTCCATACCAAAATTAAAAATGCACATCATACCATAAAAACTCCAAAAGGTGTTAAATATAAGTTGACATTACCAGATGGTAGTATTGTACATCTCAATGCCGCAAGTAAGTTGGTGCTACCTTATTCGTTTTCGGATAGTAGCAGAAATGTGGAGTTGTCTGGTGAAGCCTATTTTGAAGTAGTAAAAGATAAAAGGCGTTTTACCGTGTTTTCTCAAAAAGCAGGTATACGACAAGAAGTGAAAGTCTATGGAACAAGCTTTAATATTTCGGCTTATTCTGATGACGATTCTTTTACGACCACTCTGGTAGAAGGGTCTGTAAATGTGCATAATCTCAATAATAAGAAGGTGTCATGGTTGAAACCAAATGAAATTGCTACATACAGGCCGACTGGAATTGAAATTGGAAAAGCGGATATCGATAAGAATCTAGCTTGGATCAATAATATTTTCTATTTCGAAGAAGAGGAATTGGATAATGTTATAAAGCAGATCAGTAGATGGTATGATGTGGAGTTTAAAGATGTTCCTGATTTACCTCAGCAAAAGTTATGGGCGCAAGTTTCTCGTGATATCCAACTCATTGATTTATTGTCCATAATCGAAAAGACATATGCAATAAAGTTTAAAATAACAGGAAAGGAGGTATACATCGTGAACTAAGTACTTGGATATAATTAAATAACAATAAGAAAAATAATTAAACCTAACATGCTCTTTAACCTAAATTAATAAGAGCTTATGAATTTAAAACTTATGTGTAAAGTATTATCAAAGCTTATTTATCCTACTTTATTAATAGCTATATGGGTTTGTAATGTTCAGTTTGTATTCGGACAGACGAAACCTATTACTATCGATAAAAAGGGAGTAACATTAAATGAATTTCTAACAGACATTCGTAAACAAACGGGCTATAATTTTGTGTTTAGCTCGAATAAATTGAATTTTAATCAACGTATAAATCCAAAATTCAAAAATGCTGATATCAATGATGTCTTGATAAAGTATTTTAATCCTACCACAGGGGTTGTTTTTATAATTAATAAAGAAACAATCGTATTGATGGATGAGGAACGTGCCGTTAAAAAAACGTACAAAGGAAGAGTTTTTAATGCCGTATCAAAGAAACCAATCGCTGGAGCAACTATTAGTTCTGGTGTCAAAAAAATAAATTCAAGATCTGATGAAAAAGGTAATTTTCAGCTAGAGCTTCCTGAATACGAATCGTATTTGGTTGTAAGTTTCCTAGGTATGAATAATGAAAAAGTATCCTTACGTCATGGAACTGAACTCGTTGTTGAGCTTTCGGAGAGAACAGAAAGTATAGCTGATGTTGTCGTGACAGGACTTTTTAGTCGTCCTACGGAAAACTTTACAGGAGCAGCAACAGCTGTAACAGGTGATCAATTACGTAGTGTAAATGCCATGAGTGTATTTGACGCTTTGAAAGTATTTGATCCTGCAGTTAGAATCCCCGACAATTTGGAGTTTGGATCGGATCCGAATCAACTTCCTAAAATCAGTTTACGCGGAACAAACAATTTTCCGGTTCAGGGTGAAGGAGGAGTGAGCAATCAATCAGGAGCAGATTTTATGGCGGCTTACCAGTCAAATCCAAGTATGCCCTTATTTATGTTGGATGGTTTTGAAGCGAGCTTGCAAAAAATATATGATTTAGATATTAACCGAATTGATAAGATAACTATTCTGAAGGATGCGGTAGCAACTTCAGCTTATGGTTCTAGAGCAGCAAACGGTGTTATTGTTGTGGAAACAAAACAACCTCAAGCGGGGCGATTGAATGTGAGTTTTACGAGTACATTACAAATCACTGCTCCAGATTTAACCTCTTATAATTTGTTAAATGCGAAAGATAAATTAGAATTAGAACGTATCAGTGGAATTTATAAAACTAACAGACCGGAAAATCAACTTATACTAGATCAGCGCTATTCAAATCGAATGGCTGCAGTAGCTTCTGGTGTAGATACATATTGGTTGTCGCAGCCATTACAGACAGGCGTTGGAACGAAGCAATCGATTTATGTGGAAGGTGGAGATAACCACGTACGTTATGGTGCATCTGCTGGATACACAAATAATAAGGGGGTAATGAAAGGTTCTGATCGCGAAACGTTTGAAGGTGGAATGGTATTATCATACCGTAAAAACAACTTTATTTTACGTAATCAGTTAAATATTAATACGAATACATCTGAAAATTCTCCTTATGGTAGTTTCGGAGATTATTCAAGAATGAATCCTTATTGGAATCCTTATGACGCCAATGGAAATGTGGTGAAAACTCTGGAGAATATTATGAATTTTGGTGTTGGGGGAACATCAAATATTTCTAATCCGCTTTACAATGCAAATATTGGAACAGTCAATTTTACTAAATATACAGGCATTAATAATAACACATTCCTAGAATGGCGTCTTGATGGCGGTTTCCGTATTACTGGTAAACTTGGTATCAATAAGCAAAATGATGAAAGCAATGTGTTCCTACCTGCTGATCATACTGCCTTCTCTAATATTACGGACTACAATTCAGAAGCTTATGCAACGAGAGGTTCTTACGATAGATCGAATTCAAGCTTTTTCAATTACGATGCAAGTTTAGTTGGAGATTATAGTAAAACCTTTGGTAAAAATTTAATATTTGCGACACTGGGAGTTTCTGCAGCTGAGCAGCAAAGTAAATCAACAGGTATATCCGTTATCGGATTTCCAAATAACCGTTTAGATGAGATTTTTTATGGTAATGCTTACCAGAATGGTAGTAGACCAAGAGGTCAAAATAATATTACGCGTAGATTTTCGTCATTTGCCAATTTCAACTATACGTATGATAGAAGAATTTTGTTCGATCTAGCGTTGAATGTTGACGGTTCTACACAGTTTGGTGAATTGAACCGCTATGCTCCTTTTGGTGCTGTTGGTTTGGGTTGGAATATGCATGAAGAATCATTTATGACATCTATGCGCCCATACATCAATAGATTTAAAATACGAGGTGGAATCGGTACGACAGGTAGCCAGCAGTTTCCTCCGTATATGGCTATCACAACATATGGCTACAATACTGCACAAGATTATTTAGGAGGTTATGGTGCTACGGTATTAGGCTATGGTAATACGAATCTGAAATGGCAAGAAACCATGAAGTATAACATGGGGGCTGATTTAGCATTTTGGGCGGATAGGTTTATCATGCGAATAGATGCTTATTATGAGTTGACTAATAATTTGTTGTTAGATGTAAATACACCACCTTCATTAGGTGTAAGTTCTTACAAAGAGAACATGGGTAAATTGGCTAATAAAGGTATTGAAGGAAACTTGAACGCTTTTATCTTTAAGCCAGGAGAATCAAAATTAACATGGTCTGTTTTTGTAAATGCGATTCATAACAGAAATGAAATTAAGGAAATTTCGAATGCCCTTAAGAAGATGAATGAAGCCAATGATCAGAATAACCAACGATTACCACAACAACGTTATGTAGAAGGTGAATCTGTAAATTCTATTTGGGCTGTATTGTCTGCTGGTATCGATCCAAGTACAGGTCAAGAGTTGTTTTATGATCGTAATGGAGAATTAACTTATGTGTGGAATGCACAAGATAAGGTGATTGTAGGTGATGGTATTCCGAAAATCAGTGGAAATTTTGGAACTAATCTAGCCTATAAAGGTTGGCAGTTTGGCGCATACTTTAGTTACCAAACAGGAGCTAAACAGTATAATCAAACCTTGGTGGATTACGTAGAAAATGCAAACTTAAATATGAACGTAGATGAGCGTGTATTCTTAGATCGTTGGACAAAACCTGGAGATGTGACATTCTTCAAAGGATTGACAGATGTTGAGGGTAATACGGTTACTTCAGCTACACTTGCTACATCTCGTTTTATGCAGAAAAACAACTACCTAAATTTCACAAGTATTTCTTTAGGGTATATTCTGCCCGAAAGATGGACTAACAAATGGAAATTGAAAAATACACGTCTTACGATGCAAGGAAATAATATATTACAACTTTCTACTATTCAAGTCGAAAGAGGCTTAGCTTATCCATTTGCTCGCAATTTTACATTTACTTTAAACACATCATTTTAATCGTAAACAATATGAAATATAAATTCTTATTTATAACAGCAAGTATACTTACGGTTTCGTTGAGTAGCTGTACAAAATGGCTTGATGTGCAACCCAAAACAAATATTTCGGAAAGAGTTTTATTCGAAGATGAACAAGGTTTCAAAGATGCTCTGAATGGAATATATGTGAAGATGGCTTCTACTTCATTGTATGCTCGAGAAATGACAATGGCAACTATGGACGTACTTGCACAACAATACGATGTCAGTGGAAATACACATGCCTATTACGAATTCGGAAAATACAATTATGCAAATGCAGGAGTACAAGCTAGATTAGATCAAATTTGGAATAACGCTTATAGTACCATTGCTAATATTAATAATCTGTTGGCAAATATTGAAAGTAAGAAAAGTGTTTTTTCTGAAGGATATTATGAGCTGATAAAAGGAGAGGCATTAGGTCTTCGTGCATTTTTGCATTTTGATTTATTTAGAGCTTATGGGCCTACGCCAACAGTAGGTATGCAAGAAAAAAGTATTCCTTATATAGATGTATTTGAGATGAAGGTTAAGCCAAATCTTATTACGTCAGATTATGTGCAGCGATGTTTACAAGATTTGGATGAAGCAATCGCTTTGTTATCAATACATAAAAATGTAAACTACGGTGTAGCAGATCCATTTAAGTCGCATACTAGAAATCACATGAATTATTGGGCTGCGAATGCATTAAAAGCACGTATTGCATTATATGTGGGGGATAAAGCTACAGCATTACAAAGTGCGCGTGTGGTTATTGATAATACTACATTGTTTCCATTTATTCAACGAAGCAATTTAGCAGGAACTGCGCCTAATCGTACATTTTTGTCAGAGCAATTGTTTGGTATTTATGTGCCGACATTGAAGAATATTAATGACGGACTGTTTCGTGAGTCATCAGGTTCAAGTGTATTGACGAATAAAGAAGCGTTTATTACCACCTTATTCGAAGGTTCTAGTACGGACTTTAGACAAGTGTTTTTGTGGAAGACAGATGGTACGACCAGTCAGCGTTATCCCATTAAATATTTGACTGATGATATCCAAACAGATGTGCTAAACACGAAAAGAGTGCCTTTGATAAGACTTTCAGAAGTATATTATATAGCTGCAGAAGCTAGTAATGATTTGACACAAAAGGTTAATTATTTGAATGTAGTAAGAGCAAATAGAGGGATTGGATCACTTACTTCTAGTTTGACTGAAAGTCAGGTTACTTTAGAAATTTTTAAAGAATACCAAAAGGAGTTTTATCAAGAGGGACAATTATTTTTCTATTACAAGCGAAATAATACGCTTCGAATTTCAGGATATGGTCAAGATATGACAACTAAAGAGTATGTGTTGCCTAGACCAAATGATGAGATTGAATTTAATAACCAATAAATAACGTAAACGGTGAGAAAATATATAATAATATTATTTGCAGCAGCCATGGGCTTAATGCAGATAGGTTGTAAGAAAGATAAAATGCTTTCTTATGATTTTGGATCAGGTATCGCTATTTATAAGAAAGCTATTGCTGCTGGGCAAGATAGTATGACTGTTAGCTTTGCGGTGAAAAATGAAGATGTGCTTTCGGATACGATAGAATTGCCCATTCGAATTGTAGGTCACAAGGTGAATTTTGAGCGAGAGGTGAGTATTGGTGTCGTGGAGGACGAAACGACAGCTATTTCATCGCACTATGAGCTATTACCAACAACTATTCCTGCGGATAGTTATGAAGGTACGTTGCGCGTTAAAGTGAATAAAACTGAAAGTTTAAACACAAAAGAAGCAAGAATTAAGTTGACTCTTAAAGATTCTGAGTATTTCAAAGTAGGTCCCAAGGAACAATCATCGTACCTAATCAAACTAAATAATTATCTGACAAGGCCAGCTTCATGGAATGACATAAGATTTGGAGAATATAGTCAAGAAAAATATAAGTTGATTATTCGAGAGACAGGATATAGTGATTTTACTTCTTTACACCCAGAAGTCCTGATTTTTATTGTTGCTAAATGTCGTAATTATCTAACTCTATATTTACAGACTCATGGCGAAGAAATGAAAGCTGAAAATGGATTGCCAGTTCGATTCCCTTAACCTTAAATATTAATAAAATGAAAATTATTATAAACGTATGGAGTAAAATTGGAATTTTACTTTTTATAATCTTACAGATATCTTGTTATAAGGATAAAGGTAGTTATGATATTAGTGAAATTAATAAGGTGTCAGTTTTAAAGAATGGAAGTGATACTATTAAGATCAATCAATTCGACACCCTTAAAGTACAGACTTTAGTAGAGCAATCTCTAGAGCCAAATTCAGAGAACTTAGCTTACAAGTGGTCTGTATACCTATCCAATCCACCTATAACAGGATTGATTGATGAAGTGCTTTCCGAAAGTAAAGATTTAAATGTACAATTTTGGCTTCGCCCTGACTCGTATACTTTACTCTATACTGTAACCGATCAAAAAACAGGAGTTTCGACTTTTAAAAAATATTTATTGCAAGTAGGTAGCAAGTTGAGTGAAGGGTGGTTGTTGATTAGTGAAAACGCATCAGGTGAAAGTGATATTGATTTATTACATCCAGATGGATATAGTATCAAAAATTTGTTGAGTACAGCAAATCCTAATCTGACAATTCCTCGAAAATTGCATACGGCACGCGTATTAACAACTATGTTTGGTGGATCTCAAGATATATTTTTGCTTGGTGAATCAGAATCTGTACGTGTAAAATATACAGATTTTACTAAAATAAATATGGGAAGTGATTGGTTTGTGGAGAAGCCTAGAGAAATTAAACCTGAAGAATTTAATTATAACATGCTTGGAGCTAATACATTCTATATTGATAATGGTAAAATCTATTCTAATCAAATAGATTTCAGATTTGGTGTTCCTGTTTCTGGTGAGTATAAGTTGTCAAAGTATTTTATATCTGCTCAAAGTAGTGATGCAGGAATATTTTATGATGAAATGGCGAAGAAGTTTGTTAACTATGGTAATAAGCAATTTAGACAATTTTCAGTAGTTGCTAACGCACCTTTTGAGATGGGGAATGTGGGCTTGGATGTAATGTTTGGGGGTGTTGCTCCATTGAGTCAGTATAGCTTCTTGATGAAAGATGAACAGCAAGTACCTTATGTTTTGAGAATTCACAGTGCTGGTTTAGCGGTAAGTAAACATAAAGTAGATAATGCATCTAAATTATTTCAAGCATCAGCGGCGGCATTTTCTGGGCTATATTTTCATATCTACTATGGTGTTGGGAATGAATTATACTTATTAGATGTGGCAAACAATACGTCTAAACTTGTTTATACTTTTCCGACTAATATCAATGTTACTTCGATGCGTATGAAGCAAACGAGAAGTAGTTTTGTAGGTTTTCCTGACAATAACCGTACTCTAGCCGTAGGTACCTATGATGGGCAAGAGGGAAGAGTATATGTTTTTTCTATCAATAATATTGGAGAGTTTGTCGAAAGCACATATACTCGATTGTATGAAGGATTGAATAAGCCAATTTCGTTAGAGTATAAAAACAAAAAATAATGCGTTATTTAATAATATTGGGTTTCATTATAGGCCATTTTATTGCCTTTGGTCAAGAGCGAAGTATATCTCCTTTTGTAGGTATTCCTGATTTTGCAAAGCAGATTAGAAATGCTGAAAATGAAAAGGATTTGATGGGTTTGTATTCAAAATTTGAACTTGACTACCCACAAGAGAAGTTTGCGCAAGTACATTTTCTATTGGATCAAGTACATATCGCAACAGCTCAAAGGCTGATAGAGTGGAATAATGAAAACGCCTTATCCTATATTATTAAAATTAAAAATGCAAATGATCGTGTAAAAATGTTTGAGGCTCTGCCAGCTAAATGCTGGCAGTTGGCTTCAACAGATTCATTGGTTCTGGCTTATAATATAAATGCCAACCAAACGTCTACTAGTTTTGAAGATCATCACTTCGTTTATGCGGAGTTGTTGATGCATACTGGAAAACACAAAGAATCTCTTGAATTTTTAGAGAAATTTTCAGATATCGATCAGCTTATCGCCAAACACCCTTATTTGTTTATTAATCTTTATCAGAAAAATAATAAGCTAGAGAAGGGGATTTCAGTTTTGGCTGCTTTGGTTAAACAAGGAAGGGGCAATGAAAATTCTAAAAAAATGCTCAAAGAATTGTGGATTGAGAAGTATAATAATGAAGAAGGATTTGAGGCTTATTATGCTGAACAATTGAAGGTTCTTACTAAGGATATGGAGGCGGATCTTTTGTCTAAAATTGTTTCTTATGATGCTCCAGATTTTGAACTAAGAAATCTCAATGGTGAAAAAGTGAGGTTAAGTGATTTGAAAGGAAAAGTCATCTTTCTTGATTTTTGGGCTACATGGTGCGGTCCTTGTATTGCATCATTTCCTACGATGCAACGGATAATACAACAATATAAAGACAATAAAGATGTGGTGTTTTTATTTGTGAATACAATGGAAAGAAATCTCAGTGAAAGTGAGCGAGTGAAAAAGGTAAAACAACTTTTAGATGAAAAGGGATTCGATTTTCAGGTGGTTCTGGATGTGAAAAATGAGACAAATTATGAGCTTGGCAGTAAGTATAAACTCAATTCTATTCCGGCACAATTTATAATTGACAAAAATGGACAAGTTCGATTTTCATTAAATGGCTTTAATGGCAATAGGGAAAATATGTTCCATGAGCTCAATATTCTTATAAAACATGTTTTGAGTCTATAAAATGACTTTTACTAGATATAAAAGAATAGAATAATAAATAAAAACTTGTTTTTGTGTTTGATAAAATTCATCGAACTGGATATATAATTTTCGACTGTTCGCTTAGATAGATTCAGTTCTTCTGCTATCTCTGTGTTACTTTTATGTTCGAAACGACTCATATAAAAAACTTTTTTACACTGTGGAGCAAGTTCATCTATTAGTGCTTCAATCTGTAGCATTAGCTCTTTTGCTTCAAGATATTTATGCGGCGTTAATTCATTGATTTCTGTCAAGAAATTGCCAAGATGCATAATGTATTTGTCTCTTACACGCTCTGATCTGTAGTGATTGAAGATTTTATATTTTGCTATTTGAAGAATAAATCCATAAGCCGAAGTTTGAACTTCTAGTCTTTTTTCCCAAAATTCAATAAACACATCTTGTAATAAATCTTCTGCTATTTTCTTGTCGCCTACCTTGGAGAAGATATAGTTAAACATAGGTCTAGCATATTTCTCATACAACTGCTCAAATACTTTTGGAGAGTTAGTTGATAAATCTAACTTTTCTTCTAGGCTTAAATCTTCAATGTCCATATTTAATTCAAAATATTTACACTTTTTTATGTGCGTTTTTCGATGGTTCGGTTACTAAGGTATTAAAGAATATTCTGAACTACCAATAAAATATGAAAAGAGACTACTTTGATAGCCTAATTGAAAGATATAAAAATGACCAATTATCTCCTGATGAATTGAAATTGATGGAAGAATGGTTGACTAGTGTTGATTATTCTTTGGAAGATGGGCTGTGGGATAACGATGATGAAGCTAGGTTAAAATTAAATGTTGAACGAGAATTGTTCCCAACTCGAACAATTCGACATTCGTATTATTATAAAATAGCTGCATCAGCCGCTGTTCTATTATTGTCTGTCTTGACTGGATATTATTGGTATCACGAGAATAATAGTATTCCATCTCAAAATCATCAGATAGTTGAAATACAAGAGTTAACGCCCGAGATAGCCAAAGGGGTGTTAGTTGATGAAGCAGGAGAAGATATTCAATTGAACGCTTTAAAACACGACAGTGTGTATCAGCTTGGTGAGTTGTCTATAAGAAGAATTTCAGAAAACGAAATATTTATTCTAGCGAATGATTCTAGCGCGGTGAAAATGAAGCAAATTTTCGCCCCTAAAGGAGGAGGCTTCACCGTAAGATTTGAAGACAATTCTAGAGCTACTTTGAATGCTAATTCTAGTATTATTTTTCCATCTAGATTTTCAAATGACAAGCGTGTAGTTGAGGTCAATGGCGAAATATTCTTTGATGTCGAAAAGGATCCAAACAAACGTCCTTTTGTAGTGAAAGCCGGTGCAGCTTCTGTAAATGTACTTGGTACTAAGTTTAATATAAAACATAAAAAAGGACATTCTTTTAAGGCTTCTTTATTTGAGGGGCTTATTCAAGTGGATCATGCAAATTTTTCTGAAAAATTAGTTCCTGGTAAAGAATTGAGTGTGGATGATAAAGGAAATTATATGATCCGAGATTTCAAGACTTCGGCTGTGATCGCATGGAAGGAAGGTAAATTTTATTTAGACAACAAAAGTATTAAAGATATAATGGAGGAAGTTCAGGATTGGTACAATGTAGAGGTAATATATGAAAATGTAAATCTTGATGTTAAGTATCAGGGAAGTATATCAAAATTCAGTGATGTACAAACCGTATTGGATATTCTTTCATTAGCCGAGGGGAACACTTTTGAAATACAAGAAAGGAGGGTAATAGTTAGATAAGAAATTTACTTAAGCCTATAACGAAAACATATTTATTTATATACCTAACCAAATTAGTTAAATAATGAAGTACAAATTGGGGATTTGTTTTGCATTGATAGCGTGTAATTCATGGGCTATGCCAATGCAAAGAATCCATATAGAAAAGAATAGATTAACTATTCAAGAATGTCTTGATGAAATAAAAAAACAGACTAATTATTCAATCGTTCATCTTGATAATATCTTTGATAAAAATAAAATCATTGATCAAAGTTTAAAAAACACATCTCTGCAAGAGGCATTAGAAAAGGTGTTTGTTCCGAATGGAATAAAATATACTATTAGAAATAAAACTATTGTCTTGTCAAGACCTCCTATATCCGAAGAGCAAGAGGAAAAAACGATTCAAGTAAAAGTTGTTACAGAATCAGGAGAGCCAATATCAGGAGTTACTGTTTTCTTAAGTAACACTGGAAAGGCGATTGGACAGACAACTAATGCAGGTCTGTTTATTGGTAAAGTTCCAGCTTCTACTAAGACGCTTTTTTTTAAGCATATTTCGTACTTGGATAAGGATTTAGCACTTACAGATAGCAAAATAATGCAAGTAACTCTAGCTGAAAAGGGGACAGCTATTGAAGAAACTGTCATTACAGGTATCTATAATAGGACAAGAGAGAGTTTTACGGGTTCTTCGGCTACATATACTGCAAAAGAGCTTAAGATGGTTAGTAACCAAAATGTATTACAAGCACTGAAAACTTTAGATCCAGCATTTGCATTAGCAGATAATATAGAATTCGGCTCGGATCCTAATACATTACCAGATGTAAATATAAGGGGTAAAACTTCTGTCATTGGTTTAAGTCAAGAATTCGAGAATGATCCTAACCAACCTTTATTTATTCTAGATGGTTATGAAACTTCATTGCAAGTGATCAACGACTTGAATATGGATCGTGTGGAGTCTATTACAGTATTGAAAGATGCTGCAGCGACGGCTATTTATGGTTCGAAATCCGCAAATGGTGTTGTCGTAGTAGAAACGAAGCGTCCAGAAGCAGGAAGTTTTAAACTTAGTTATAACGTGAATACGTCAGTGAATTTTGCTGATTTGTCAGATTTTAATCTTATGAACTCTGAGGAGAAATTGAGGTTTGAACGTCTTTCAGGGTACTATGGCCAAGTAGATGCTAATGGTGAAATACTTTTAGAGTCTGATAACAGAGATAAATATTATTTACGATTGGCAGAGGCTCGTAGGGGAGTAGATACTTATTGGATGAATGAGCCACTACGTATTGCTATGTCACAGAGTCATAATATATATGCGGATGGGGGCGATCAAAAAATGCGTTATGGAATCGGATTGACATACGGGAAAACTCCTGGAGTCATGAAAGGATCAGAACGTGATGCTATCAATGGTAATTTAAGATTGATCTATAGAACAGGTAATTTTTCTTTCTCTAATAATTTGACTGTGGATAATGTGACAGCAAATAGAGAGCCAGTGAATTTTTCTAGTTACTCTTCTGCCAATCCATATTTCAGAAAGTATGATGAGTATGGAGATGTTTTACGTGTTTTAGAAAGTTTTGTAGAAGGTCGATGGGACAATTCAAATTTTAATAGAACTGTCAATGTATACAATCCTATGTATGACGCGAATGTCAATTATTTAGATAAGAGCCCTAGTTTCAATTTTGGTAATAACCTAGATTTAGATTGGCGTGTCTATTCTTCTTTCCGTTTAAGAGGAAGACTTGGATTAAATAAAACAAGTAATAAATCTGAAAGATTCATTAGTCCAAGACATAGTCAATACGAAAATACACCTGTTGTAGAAAAGGGATCATATAATTCATCCTTAGTAGACGGAATGCGATATAATGGGGATGTGACAGCTACATTTGGAAAACTGTTTAAACAAAAGCATCTTGTGAATTTAGTCGCAGGAATACGTTTGGATCATTCTAATCAGATTACAAATGGGTTCAGTGTTCAAGGATTTATGGAAGACATTTATCCTAATCCTGCATTTTCTAATGGCTATGGAAATAATACAAAGCCACGATATACTGAGAACGAAAGAAGATCTGCAAGTTATTATTTTAACTCAGGATATGTGTTTAATAATAGGTATTTATTAGATGCGAGTTTCAGATCCGATGGGTCATCATTATTTGGGGTGGAAAATCAATTCACTTCTACATGGTCAACAGGACTTGGATGGAATGTTCATAATGAAAAATTCATGAAGAATTTACCATTTATCTCTTACTTAAAGGTTCGCGCTTCAATGGGTAATCCTGGTAACCAAAATTTCGATGCTCGTATGACTATGAATATTTATTCGTATAATCTGGATAATCCTAACCCTTTTGGATTGAGTGCTTTGATTAGTACTTGGGGGAATCAAAATCTAGATTGGCAAAAAACAGTTGATAAGAATATCGGTGTTGATGTCGAAGTTTTAAATAGGAGGTTACGTGTTAACTTCGATTATTTTGATAAGCTGACAGATCCTTTGTTAGTTCAAGTTGATGTGCCAACTTCAACAGGAACTTCTACAGTACCAATGAATATGGGTACACAGACTACACGAGGCATTACTATATCATCAAATTTTCAAATCATCAAATCTCAAGAAGTAATGTGGTCTGTAAATGCTAACGCGCGTAATACGCAAATGCGATTTGCAAACTTTGGGAATTCATTAGATAGGTTTAATACCGAAAGTAGATCCCGTTCGTTACAACGTTTTTATGACGGAGGAAGTCCTTCGGATATGTGGGCAGTGAGATCTGCAGGTATTGATCCTGCTACAGGTCGAGAGGTGTTTATAAAAAAAGATGGTACACAAACATTTGTACATGATTACAAGGATGAAGTAATAGTAGGTAATACCACACCAGACGTTGAGGGGGTAATCGGTACCTCATTATTCTACAAAGGATTTAGTTTATCTATGAATTTTAGGTATAGAATAGGTGGTCAAATTTTACAGAGTGCTCTGTACAATAAAGTAGAAAATATATCTATCTATTCTTTGAAATCCAATCAGGATAGGAGAGCACTTTATGACCGATGGCAGAAACCTGGAGATATAGCTAAATATAGAGGTATATCATTAACTGATCAAACTCCGATTTCGAGCCGATTTGTAGCAAATGAAAATACATTTAGTGCAGAATCAATTTCTGCTGGTTATGATTTTCGTAGCCCAAGATTGAGTAAAATGGGCATTTCGGGATTAAATGTTAGAGGTTATATGAATCAAATCTTTAGAATCTCTTCTGTAAAAGAAGAACGTGGTATTAATTTCCCATTTGCAAGATCTGTTTCATTCTCTTTAGGTGCTAGATTTTAAAATGTTTGTTATGAAGAAAATAATTGAAAAATATAAAATAATTATTCTATTAATCGTCGTTTCATGCACCGCATGTAATAAGTGGGTAGATATTCCGCCTAAAGACAGATTGACTCAAAATGTTTTGTTCGCTACAAAAGAAGGCTATTTGAAAGCATTGAACGGTATTTATTCGGAGTTGGCAACATCATCATTGTATGGTAGAGAGCTTAGCATGGGGACGTTGGATGTGATGGCGCAATATTATAATATGGGTGATGATCAGCACAATATGCTTCCGTATTCCAGTTTTGACTATAGCAGTGATAATTTTAAAACACGATTAAATACCATTTGGTCTAGTTTCTATAAAATGATAGCAAACGCGAACGCTATTTTGGATAGAACAGTTGATCACAAAGGCGTGTTGGTAGGAGAGTATTATGGTATGGTAAGAGGGGAGTCTTTGGCTATTCGTGCTATGTTACATTTTGATTTGTTGCGTATGTATGGTCCGATTTATAGTTTAAATAAAGATTTGCCAAGTATTCCATACATCGCTAGTTCAGATCGATCTGTTCAACCTTTATTGAGCTCGGAAAAAATTATAGAATTAATCGTAAAGGATTTAGTAGAAGCTGAAGGACTTTTGCGAGAGGCTGATCCAGTAACCAAAGAGGGACCAAGAAATTTTTCAGGATTTGATCACAATGATTTTCATTATCGTCAATACCGCTTGAATTATTTTGCAGTGAAAGCATTGTTAGCTAGAGCTCATCTGTGGGCTGGTAATAAAGTTAAAGCATTAGAAAGTGCGAAGGCGGTAATTGATGAAGGTCAAAGACCTGGGGTTGAATTTTTTCCTTTCGTTACTCTTGAAGAATTCAGGCCGTCTTCTACAAATTTTGTTTCTGATAGAGTTTTCTCTAAAGAAGTATTGTTTTCTTGTTATAGCGAAGGAAGAGTTAATACGTTCAATTCATCTTTTAGTGCATCATTGGGAGTGAATAGTATTTTAACATTCCCAGGTAGTATTTCAGAAGGACGCTCTTTTGATTTATACGATAATCAGAATGACTATAGAAGAGGCTGGTGGTCGTCAGCAACAGTTAATCAAAGTGAAGTCCTTTTCTTCAATAAATACGAAGATTTGTTTGATCAAAATGGTAATTCGAATGCATTTCGTTATATGATTCCTTTGATTCGAATTAGTGAGATGTATCTCATCGCTGCTGAATGTAATGAGAGCGTTAGTCAGGCTTCTTCATATTTAAACAAATTGAGACTGCATAGAGGTATTCATGAGATAGAATATCAAAATGAGGATGATATAAGACGATCAGTTGAGTCTGAGTATATAAAAGAGTTTATGGGAGAAGGACAATTATTTTACTTTTTCAAAAGAAACGCCTATACAGAACTTCCAGACTCTAAAAGAGGAGGAACAATTCCAATGGCTCTAAATAATTATATTTTCCCATTGCCAGAAAGTGAAACTAGTCAAAGAAATTAATTACTAAAATGATGAAAATGAAAAGTTTATTACAACTAACTAGTTGTTTAGTAATATTAATGTTTTTTACAAGATGTAAACATGAACCGATGCTTTATGAAGGGGAAGAAGGACTTTATTTTGCAGTTCAATTTGGTCCAGAATGGGGTGATGAAAAAGTTTGGGCTAATCAACCTGTCAGTCCAGTTGAATTTATCAACATAGCTGGAAATGTTGACACCATAAAATTGAAAGTAATGATAACAGGTGCTCTAAAAGACTATGATCGCCCATTTGTAGTAAATGTAGTATCAGATTCTACTTCGGCAATACAGGATGAAAATTATAACATCCTAAGTGATGAGTTAGTTATCAAAGCAAATCAAAATCATGGTTTTGTTCCCATTATTCTTTACCGAACTGAGAATATTCAGAAAGAAAAGAAGGAATTGATGTTGCAAATCATTCCCAATGATCATTTTACAATTGGATTGCCTATTTGGAAAAGATTATCAGGTCAATGGGAAAGTACAGTAGCGAAAGGTGATTTCAAAGCGGATTTCCATAAAGTGCAAATAAGTGATTTTGTTTCTAAACCGTTAAGATGGATTGGTCAGGCACCAGCTACAACAGGAATCGAAGGAGGATGGTGGGGAGAGTTTAGTGAGAAAAAATATAGATTAATTTGTGAACATTTTGATCTTGTCTACGAGGATTTTACTACCGACGCACGAATGCCAAATGCAAAGCGAGATGTGATTAGGGAATACATGGTTAGATTCTTACAGAGCTTATATAACCAAGGCACACCAATATTGGAGGAAGATGGCAGGTTAATGTGGTTCTCAGGTGTATCATGGTCATCAAAAATTGGCGTTCCTTACAGATAGTAATTAATTATTAAGTACAATGAGAAATATTAAATATACATTCTTTTTCCTCTTGTCCATTTTGACATTAAGCTCTTGCTTTAAGGATAAAGGTAATTATGATTATAGTGAGATAAATGAAATAGCAATTGATAGCTTGGGAGGTCCATACAATTTGTTTTATAAAGTTGACACGTTGAAAATCAAGCCTCAACTTACATTTACAATGGATGACAATGACGCAAGTAGATATGCTTACGAATGGCGTATCGGTCAGGCTGACCAAGGTAATAAACGTCCGTTAGTGAGTACAGAGCGTAATTTGGAGCTGCCTATTGATTTGGTGCCAGCTGTTTACAGTGTCTATTATACGGTACATGATAAGTTGACGGATATAAAATGGAGTAATTTTACAACCCTTACTGTTTCAACGCCTAATACAAGAGGTTTTTTTGTGTCTGGTGAAGATGAAGATGGGTTTGCGGAAGTTGATATGGTTGCTTTTTTATTGACAGACACTATCGTGATGAAAAATTTGTTAAAAGATAATGGAATGCCTCGATACAAAAATCCAGTAAGAGCTTTACATACAGGGACAACTTCGGATTCCAAACGTGCAAAAATGTGGATAATGACTGGAGAAGGTTCTTACTATGTAAATACAAAAACCTTCGAAGCTAACCCCGCGAATAGATTTAAAAATCTACTGTACACATCTTTTGAATTGCCACTTGATATATATCCAGTTGATTTGGCACCAAGGGTATTCGCTGCTGGCGGTAATCAGACTTTTGCCACAAGACTTGTATTGACTAATACAGGCGATATTTTCTGGGCGAATATGTTTAATGGAGATTTTTATGCGAATCCCATCAATAGGATTGGGTCATTGTCGACAGATTTGATAAAAGTTGCACCATATTTTATGTATTCGCCAAAGGCGTTTAGCTTATCTCGTTATGTCGTGTATGATAAGGTTGGCAAAAGGTTTTTAGTAGCTACACCGTCAGCTACATCTCTTACGACTCTTACTGATTCAGGAGGTCCTTTCCCTTGGGTACAAGGGACAACAGGACGAGATTTTGTATATGGCGAGAATACAAATAATATAGAGTTGTCAGGAGCGTGGGGTAATTCATATGCCCTAATGAAGGACTTAGATAATCAGTATCATATTTATATGTTCTATGTTGGTGATTCTTTTTCAGCTTCTAAAAGAGCATATTATAAAGTACAATCTTCTGCTGTGGATTTTGATAAAGCCTCTTATTATGCATTTGCATCAAATAGACCTTTATTATTTTATTCAGTAGGGAGTAAATTATATGCTTACGATTTTAATCCTGGTTTGGAAAAAAATTATCTAGTCAAGGATTTTGGAGAAGAGATTACAATGATTAGTACAAATATTCAGGAGGGGATTGGTAATCATTTGTATGTTGCAACATATTCTAATGCGAAAAAGGGTACTATCAAGAAATACCTAATTGGTTCTGATCGTAATACTTTAGATATGAATGAAATATCTGACGTAAATTGGACAGGCTTAGTGAAAGTGAAAAGTATAGATTATAAAAACAGTACACATTAATACATAAACTATGAGATTCCTAATATTAACAATTATAGTGCTACTAAGTTATACGAATGTTGTGTTAGCACAAGGAGGCGTCCAGTTTAGGACGGACTTGAATTATGAACAGGCTTTAGCTTTAGCTAAAAAGGAAAAGAAAAAAGTATTCATTGATTTTTATACCACTTGGTGTGTGCCTTGTAAGACTATGGATAAGGAGGTCTTTACTGATGCAGCAGTAGCTAAGTATATGAATGCAACTTTTGTTAATTTGAAAGTTGATGCCGAAAAAGGTGATGGGATCGCTCTCGCCAGAAAATTTAAAGTGAGCGCATATCCAACGTTCGTAGTTTCCAACGATAAGGATGAAGAGGTTATTAAATTTGCTGGTGCCATGAAAGCTCCATTATTTATAGAAAAGATTGAAAAAGGTATTGATCCTCAGTATCGTGCAGAAGCACTTGCTGAGCGGTATGCTAATGGCGATCGTACACCAAAATTCATTCATGATTATGCATTTTCGGTCTTGACATCGGGTGACGAAGACAAGGGTATGAAAATCATTAACGATTATTTTAACTCTTTGTCGGCAGAGCAAAAATCAGCAGCAGAAAATCTATTTTTATTTGAACGATATGCGACTAATTTCCGTGATTTAAAGACACAATATCTATTAAATAACAGAAACTCTTTTTTGAAAACAATGGGGGCTGATAAGTATAACACGATCACACGTAGGTTTTTGAGGTTAGAACTTCTTACTTACGCCAATGGTTTCCACTTTAAAAAAGGAACGTATGTTGCTGAGGATTATCAAAACCTGTTGAAGGTAATTCAAAAAATAAATTTACCAGATAGTTTGAGTTTAAACCACTTGATAAATATTGCTGAAGTACAGGCTACACGTGATTTGAAGAATATTCTTGATGTAATAGAGTTAGAATTTCCAAAGCTTGCTAAAAATGATAGATTTTTGCTGATTATGATGTTCACGGACTTCAAAGAGAATAGAGAATTGGCAAACAGAGCTCTAGCATTGATTGAGAAATCTATCCATGAGGTATCTCCAAATCTTCACGCTGCGGTTGGACGAGTACAAAATGAATTAACACCAAAAGGTGAAATAATTAATTTCTTGAGTGTATCTTATCAAGAAGCAATTGACTTGGCGGCTAAACAGAATAAATTAGTGTTTTTGGATTGTTATACTGTATGGTGTGGTCCTTGTAAGTGGTTAGATGAGAATACATTTACTGATCCTACATTGAAAGCTTATTTTGATAAACATTTTGTCAATATTAAAATTGATATGGAAAAGGGTGAAGGTATAGAGTTAGCAAAGAAATTACAAGTACGTGCATATCCATCTATGTTTTTTATTGATGGAAAGGGTAATATAATTCACAAACTAACAGGTGCATTAGATGCAACTAAGATGATGCAAGAGGTTGCATCTTTTACAAAAAAATAGAATAGTATTTAAGTTTTTATAGCGGGTTAATGTCAAATTAACCCGCTTTTTTGTTAGGATGAAATTCTATACAAGGAGCTCGGATTCTATTCCTAAATTTGGAATATGAATCTGCCGTAATCGGTATGTGCTTTGCTTCCTATAAGTTTTTTCATGTTTTCATTATCTGGCCAAGTAGATAAAAAGGCCCCAAGATTTAAATATCAAATTTCTTCTTATCTCTGATAGAAAAGACAGCCATGGATCTGTTAGCTAAAGTAAAAAGGTTAGTTAGGAGGTGAAAATGTTCGGGAGATTAATCCTAATATAATATTTCAGAGGAGTATTAAATTTTGGTTCAACTAGTCGGAGGCTGTGACATGATTAATCTAACCTCTATCCTAATAGCGTAGTTGAATATTTTGTTAGAATAATGTATGTCTTACGTCTTTAAAAATATCTTATACCACAAAATACTCCTGTTTATCAACTAAATAAATTCCTCCCTTTATTGCAAAAGAATTTTATTAATAATTATTGCAGGTCGTCAATAATTATTGATTAAGAAATGATGCGCTACTACATAGTCTTTTATTCAGCCCTTTAATTTTTGATAATATAAACTCTTAAAAAAAATTATATTAATTTTCCTGTAGATATATATTTTTAGATACGAGTCATTTAGCTGTAGGTAATTATTATATAGTATTAAGGGTGAATTCATTTAAACGTGTTCCATTTGGTGAGCCTGATGCAAATGAGTCCCCAATTCGTTATCCTAATGTCCTTAAAGAATATTCAATAGATATCATAAATAGTTTAGAGATAGATAGAGCTATATTATCTGGTGCGCTATTGCCAATTGGTAAATTTAGACATGATGAGAATGAAAGCTTTATATTAGAGGATTATGTTATTCCTTGTATGTATCTCAATTCTCAGCCGTCACTTGTTCAGATGCATAATTCGTTGTATACTATGCTCAATAGTTTTCAAACTGCGGCCTATACTATAATGGAGAAAACAGCGAATAAACCTAAAATAACTGAATTGGGGCTGAATATCCGCCAAGTTACCGAGCGTGTATTGGAGTATTTAGCAACCACATTTTTTGATTATAGATCAATATTACCTTATCAGTCACCTATATATCTACTTAGATACTTTTCGAATTTTGCTCATGTATTTTTCATTGCAGTACGTCTAGTCGTGCCAGGAGAGCGTGAAGAAATGTTAAAATATTTCTATGAATGGAAAGATGTTACGCCCAGTAATTTTGAGGAAAGATTGGCTAATGTTATAGAGCAAAGGTATAATCATTTAGAAATTAAGGAATATTTTGCTACGGTCATTGAATTTATAAATGTAATGGTTTCCTTATGGTCTAAGCTAGCTACTTTAGAATATATTGGTCAACGACGAGAAAATATTGTTGTCGCAGAGCAAAAAGTAATTCAGGAGGTGCAGACGAAACGTACTTGGTCATTGCTAGATTAAAATTTTATGCATTTTATATATAATTTGTTATTTTACAGCATTGTTATAATATAATGAAGAATGTATTGATAATTAGTAGCGATCTTTATAAGCAAAAATCTACTGATTTTTTGATAAAAGGCTATATTGATGGTTTATTAGAAGTTGGTGTTCCTTATAGAATACTTTACATTGCAGATTTATTTTTCAACCCTAATAGGCGCTTACCTTCTAAAGAAATAAAACCCTTAGAATCGGACTTGTTACGTTCCTTAAAACTAATTCACTGGTCTACCCATATTGTTGTATTTTGCCCTGTGTATACATCTTTTATCCCATCTAAAATTAGGACATTTTTCGATATACTTTTTAATTCCAACCAATTGCAGTTTGATCCAAATCGTATTGATACAAATTACTTTGGCAAATCAGCTCGAATTGTAAATATTTTGGATAAGGAGCTGCTTGATGTTTATAATACAACTAAGAGTACAAATTTTATGTCTATTCGTCGAGAAACCTTTGAAAGATGTTCTGTTCGCCCTGTACGTACATCTACTGTGGGAAGGTTGTATGAATTGCATAACCCCTATAGTCAAAAGTGGTATCATAAGATGAAACAATTTGGTATTAAAACAATGTGATTTTATTTTTAGCGAAAATTATTTTCTTTAAAGTTTTTATTAAGCTATCTTAGATTATACTTGGCAGTACGTGTTGTCAGTGTAATTTATTTTTAACTTAAAATTTTAACGTTTATGGCTTTCAAAGCAAGATTGCAGTTTTCAGGGAACGAGTATGACGTTCTCACTGCGGATTATTCATTCACACGCGACGTTGATTCCAAAGGACGTCCATCTTCATCAGTATATGGTGGTGTTATCAATGTAGAGGTAGAGTCTACCGAAGATTCTTCTGTGATAGAAGCAATGGTTAATAACCAGTATAAACCAATTTCTGTTACCTTGTTGATCAAGAAACCAGACGAAGATTCCAAGATGAAAGAAATCAAATTCGAAGATGGTTATATTATTCGATATGAAGAGGGTATCAATATTGTAGGTAGTCATGCGATGACTTACAAGTTTACGATTTCAGCTCGTGCGATCACAATCGGTGAGGCTACAAGTGAGCAAGACTGGCCAAAGGCATAGTTTTGTTTTTCATTAGTTCATTAGATTATTATATCACCACTTAAAGAATTTAGATTATGTCATTCAAAACAAGATTACATTTAGGCGGCAAGGAATACGATGTTATTCAATGCAGATATTCATTACATAGAGATGTTGATTCGAAAGGTCGTCCATCCTCATCGGTATATGGTGGTACAATTTCTATCGAGATCGAATCTACAGAAGATACTTCTGTAATTGAATCTATGGTTAACAACCAGTACAAAGCATTCGCAGGTAAGATTACCTTCAAGAAAGGTGACGAAGATGCTACGATGAAGGAGTTACAATTTGAGGATTCTTACATTATTCAATACAACGAAGGTATTGCTATTGATAATGAGAAGCCAATGACCTTAAGTATCGTCTTATCTTCACGTGTGCTGTCGGTTCAGAATGCAACTTTAGAAAACGATTGGCCAAAGGCATAGTCCTGCCACTTAGTTTTTTTTAGATGAAAAAGTAAAAGGGAGTGGTCTTTCACAACGCATGGACACTCCCTTTTTTATACATTGTAGATTTATTATTTGCGTAACACTAAGCGTTTACATTTTCTACAATCATTATATCAAATTATAGACTTATAAACAATATTATATGTATTTTGATAAGCCTCAACTTATTATCGATATGCATATCGATGGTAAAGATATCTCTCATTTTTTGTCTTTTGATTTACATCAAAGATTTAATTCCCACCATGAATTTGAGTTGCGTATCGAGCATGGAAAATTGGGTATACCCGGATTAATTAATCTGAGTGATAGCCGAGAATATATAGGAAAAACACTAGCTATTTCATTTGGGTATGATAAAGTGAAAAGTCAGAATTTTTCAGGTATAATAACCGATGTTTCCCTAACACAGAGTCATGGATATCAGGGAGTAATTTTGATCAAAGGGTACAGTCCTAGGATTTTATTAGAGCGAGGATCAGATTTAGGTTCTTACCATCAAATGAACCTGCAGGATATTGTAAAACATGCTACAGGAGATGTGCTGAGAAAAGATCTAACTGTCTCCATTAATCCCAAGCGGCAACACCTAATCGATTATTTGATCCAATATAGGGAGAGTGACTTTGAGTTTTTGAACAGACTATCGGCAGAATATTATGAGTGGTTTTATTACGATGGTGAAAAGTTAAATTTTGGTAAACCAGATCATTTACCCGAGTCTAAAGTCACATATGGAAGAGAGGTAAGTCAATTGGATTATGGTGTTCACCTTCGCCCCGTCAAACACCGTGGTTCTCGTATTTACCTCAGCATGATGATTTGATTGAATCGAGTGGCGATGGTAAAAAGTTATTTCATCCTGATGCTTCATTTGCTAAAGAAAGGTCTTTGGAGACGTATAGTCGAGTTTTTAGCCAGCCTCTGGATGTTCGTGTAGACAGCATTGGAGAATTGCAGGATCATCTTAAATTTGAGCAGCAGGCGCAAGAGAGTAGGCTCTTGAGTGTTTTGGGTCACAGTTTTTATTTTCATATCAGGGACTGAGAAGTAATGATCCAATGAAACACTTAATTACCCATTCGAATAAAGTAAATATAAGTGCTAAGATTTTTTTGTCTGAAAAGTTTCAACATTGTGGAGGAAAAGTTTACAACCTTCAATCTATTTAATATATGAAGCTAAAAATAGTATTGGTAAAATTAAAAGAGGAGATTTTGGAGATCGGTATTTTCTTTATATGCCTTAGGATAGCAATGAGTTAAAGGTTTGGTAAATAATTTGATTTTATACTTTCGAATACACTTATCATGGTTCTTTTACATTAATATCAGTATAGGTTTGGTTGTTTTTTTCTTTTAAATAAATAACTTAAGCAAGGTTTATGTGTATTGAGAATTTGTTTTTTGGCTCTTAAACGCTATAGCAATTTAATTTCAATTGTTATTTTTGAGGAATGAAAAACGTTTTCCTTTTTATTTTTACTATTCTAAGTCTGATTCTTGTTGTTCATGCTCAAGATGTAGTTCCTGAAACAAAGAATAAAAACATAAAAATTCTTCTTATCTCCGATTTAAATGACAGCTATGGGTCTGTTGGTTACAGTAAAGAAGTTCATGATGTTGTTCAAAAAGTTAAGGAGATAAAACCAGATATCATATTATGCGGAGGGGATATGGTTGCTGGTCAGAAAGCATCGCTGACAGTATCGAGAATAGACTCAATGTGGAGCGCTTTTGACCAAACAGTGTTGAGACCAATATATGAATTGGGTGTACCTTTCGGTTTTACGATGGGTAATCACGACGCTTCGCCGAGTTATCATTTGGATAGAGAGGCGTCCTACAAGTTTTGGTCAATAAATAAGAATAAAACAAATCTGGCTTATGTAGATGATAAATATTTTCCATATTATTTTTCATATATCAAAAACAATGTATTCTTCATCAGTTGGGATGCATCCTCTGCTGTAATACCTTTGGAAGTTAAATTGTGGATGGAAGGACAATTGGCTCTTCCAATAGCTAAAAAATCTCGAGCTCGTATTGTGTTAGGCCATTTGCCCTTGTACGCAATAGTATCTTCAAAAAATAAAAAGGGCGAGGTGATAAATGATGCTGATGAAACTTTAGATTTTTTGAAAGAAAACAATGTGGATATGTATATATCTGGTCATCAGCATGCATATTATCCTGCTACAAAAGAACAGTTCACGTTGTTGAATGCAGGTTGTTTGGGAGGTGGTCCAAGAGAAATTATGGGACATCATGCTAAAGCAAGTAAAGCATATGCTATAGTAGAGCTTCCAAAAAGAAAAGGAATCGATAAGATTAAAATTACAGGCTTCGAGCCCGTTTCTCATCGACATATTGTGCTGGAGTCGTTACCAGATTCTGTTAGTGGCTTTAATGGGAAGGTATTTAAGTGGGACAATTCAAATTAATTATTGTGGTAGGGTTTTTGTAATAAAGGTTAATCATATTAACAGTTAAAATTATAAAGACTATGAGATTATTTAGCACAATTTTTTTATTCACAGTATTACTAGGGATAACCTCTTGCTCAAAGGATTCAGATGATTCTTCACCAGTAGATTCTAAAGAGGCTCTAAAAGTGACTGTAACAAGTTCATCCACCTTTACGAATGATAATTCAGATATTCGAGTTTCGGTTGGGGCCTCTGATAGCAATGGGAAATTTATGAAATGGGTAGTGAACGGAGCTAATGGAACAGACGGGCAGGTACTTTATAATGTGTCTAAAGAGTATTTTTATGGAGGTAAAACAGCAGTATTGCAATCTCCTTCAGGTTATTTGACTGCAAATATAAATATAAGTGCTTTCGCGATTTCTGCTCCGTTTACCTTAACTTATAAAGTAGAAAAGGGAAATAAAGTTGTGGTAGAAAAAACCGAATCTATTACTCCTGGCGGAACAGCATTTACACTAGCCTTAAACTACTAAGAGCAATTGTATTATATGGTTTAAAAATAAAACGGAGTTCTACTTTTTCTAGAACTCCTTTTATTTTAACTTATTAATGTAAAATCAATCTGTCTTTTTTCCAAATCGACTTTCTTAACTTTTATTTGAACCTCGTCACCTAATTGGTAAGTTTTCTTCTTGCGTTGTCCGATTATCGCATAGTTTTTCTCGTCTAACGTATAAAAATCATCGGTTATATCACGTAATCGAACCATACCCTCACATTTATTTTCTTCGATTTCTACATACATACCCCATTCAGTTACCCCAGAGACTATTCCTGTGTACTCTACGCCAATTTGGTCTAGAAGAAATTCGGCTTGTTTGTATTTTATAGAAGCGCGTTCTGCTTCTGCCGCTTTTTTCTCCATTTGTGATGAATGTTCTGCCAGTTTCTCGTAATGCTCAGCATTGACTTTGGTGCCACCATCTAAATAGTATTGTAATAAGCGATGAACCATCACATCTGGATATCGACGTATAGGAGAAGTGAAATGTGTATAATAATCAAAAGCCAATCCGTAGTGTGATGATCCTTTGGTTGTATAAATAGCTTTTGCCATGGAGCGAACAGCTAATGAGGTTAACATATTCTGCTCTTTGGTACCTTCAATTTTGGTCATCAGTTCATTCAAAGATTTGGCTGTTTCTTTATCATTCTTTGTAAGTAACTTGTGTCCGAATTTTGCAGCAAATAGGGAGAAGCTCGCTAAAGCATCAGGTTTTGGAACATCGTGGAAACGGTAAATAAAACTAAGTTTATTTTTGCCCTTACCCTGTTTGCCTATATATTCTGCTACTTTACGATTTGCTAATAGCATAAAATCTTCGATAAGCTTGTGTGCATCTTTACGAACTTTTGTGTACACACCTAGTGGTTTTCCATTTTCATCGAGATGGAATTTTACTTCTTCACTTTCGAAGCTAATAGCTCCATTCTTGAATTTACGGTCACGTAAGATGTAGGCTAGTTCATTAAGCTTTAGGATGGCTTCAGCATGGTCGCCTTCTTTATTCTCAATGATTTCTTGTGCTTCCTCATATGTAAATCGTCGATCTGAATGTATTACTGTACGTCCAAACCATTGGTCTATGATATTCGCTTTTTCGTCCATTTCAAATACAGCCGAAAAAGTCAGTTTATCTTCATTAGGCCTAAGGGAACATAAGTTGTTGGATAGTCTCTCTGGGAGCATAGGGATCACACGGTCGACTAAATAAACTGATGTGGCACGTTCAAATGCTTCTTTATCTAGAATAGAGTCCGGTGTAACGTAATGTGAAACATCAGCGATATGGACGCCTATCTCATAGTTTCCATTTTCTAAAATTTGGAAAGAAATCGCGTCATCAAAATCTTTTGCATCGAAAGGGTCAATTGTAAATGTTAGAATATTTCTGAAGTCGCGTCGAAGAGCAATCTCTTCTTGGCTGATGGTTTCAGAAATTTCAGCAGCAGCTTTTTCTACCTCTTTTGGAAACTCTAACGGGAATCCGAAGTCGGCTAAAATCGCATTCATTTCCGTGTTGTTTTCACCTTTTTTTCCTAATACAGTTTTGACTTTACCGATTGGATTTTTTGCATTCTTAGGCCATTCTATTATCGATACGACTACCTTCTCCCCATCATTCGCTTCATTCAAATTATCTAAAGGAATGAAGATGTCATGAAGCATTTTTCTGTCGTCTGGGAGAAAAAATGCATAGCTTTTGGAGATGTCTATTGTTCCTGTGAAATCGGTCTTCGCACGGTGCAGAATTTCTACAATTTCACCCTCACGTTTTTTGCCTTTCTTACGGTCGTATATATGGACTTTTACGGTGTCACCATGTAGTGCTTGTCGTAGCTTTCTTGGTGCTACAAATATATCGTTTTCTAACTTGTCTTCTGGTACGATATAGGCAGATCCATCGGCTGTCATATCGACAGTTCCAGTGATATATACATTCAATTGACGAAGCTTGAATTTTCCTATTTCGGGTTGTTGGAAGTGCCCACCTTTCGACGTGTCACTTAATATATCTGCAATAATGATTTTTGAATCTGTATCAGTAATATTAAGTTTTGCGGCAACTTGTTTATAGTTCATTAATTGGTTTGTATTCTTTTCAAATACAGCAATGACTAGTTGTGTTAATACTTCTTTATACGGATTCTCTTTTTTGTTCTTCATATGAACTCTTTTCTTTTATGTACTAATACTAGATTGTGTGTGGTAGGGTAGAGGAGCTTTTGGTCGTCTAAAGTTACCACATAAAATCTAACACTAATATACAACAATACTGCCAGAGTTAAGGGGTGTAGAGGTGTTGTTTGGTTGAAGTTTGTGTGAATATTTTATTGATTGTATTTTTTATTTATTTTAGCATTTATAATGCGTAGAATTTCAGCTGCTTGTGTTTATTTTAAGCTAAAACAAATTAGGTTAAATGGTTGTTTTTGAGTTGTTTGTCTGTGTTGTTTGGTTTTCTTTATTTTTTTATAAATTTAATTGTTAATGTGTTTGTTTGTTTTATCTATTTTAATTTGTTCTTAATTAGCTATTTATAATTTATTTGCTAAAATAAAGTGTGTTATGAAAAACGTCGTTTTGGTCAAGTTTTTAACACAAGAAATTGTATTCCCTCATGTTCGGGCAACATGGGGTTGTTTAGAAAAAATGGATAATTATTAGTGTATTAGGTCTGTGAATCTTGGCAAGAATCGCATATGCCTACAGCATTGATAGCTATCGAATGTAAAGAGAAATTGCTTGGGATATTAATTTTAGGAACGGAGATTTCATCAAGGCAGTATACGCTATTGCAAATCGAACAAATGAAATGTACGTGCTGATCATGGTGGTGGTCGGCTGAGCATTTAGTGGAACAAATTGCATAAGTTGCAGTGCCATGTAGATCGAAAATTTTATGAAGAATTCCTTTCTCTTCGAACGAAGCTAAAATTCTATATAGGGTTACACGATCTATTTCTGACCCAAAAACCTTTTCTAATTCGGGTTGTTTGATGGCTGTCTTTTTGTCAGAAATAACTTCTAGTACACGAAGGCGTGGCTTAGTAATCTTGAGTCCATTGGACTTTAAAAGTTGATTAAAATCAGCGCTGTGATTATGGTTGTGCTCTTCGTTTTTATTGGTACTCATAGTTGTAAATTTACAAATAATTGATGGTAAAATAAAGCCTCTCAAACGACACGTTTGAGAGGCTTATTTATGCTGTGTTTTGAGCTTAATTATTTGCCTGCAGCCTTCGCGTGATCCGCTAAAAATTGAGCAAGACCGCTATCTGTTAAAGGATGTTTTAGTAACGCTGTGATTACCGATAAAGGACCAGTCATCACATCAGCACCGATCTTAGCACAACCTAATAAATGCGCGCTATGACGTACTGATGCAGCCAAGATTTGAGTCGTGAAACCGTAGTTATCATAGATCAAACGGATCTCTTCGATCAAGCCTAAACCATCTACCGAAATGTCATCCAAACGACCTACAAATGGAGATACATATGTCGCTCCAGCTTTAGCTGCTAATAAAGCTTGCCCTGCTGAAAAAACCAATGTACAGTTTGTTTTTATACCTTTTTGGCTAAAATATTTGATCGCTTTAACACCATCTTTGATCATAGGAATCTTAACTACTATCTTAGCATCTAATGCAGCTAATGCTTCCCCTTCTTTGATCATGTTTTCGTAATCTGTAGAGATCACTTCAGCGCTTACATCACCGTCTACGATTTCGCAGATTGCTTTGTAATGGTTGATTACATTTTCGTCACCAGAGATTCCTTCCTTAGCCATTAGGCTTGGATTAGTAGTTACACCGTCTAATACACCTAAGTCTTGTGCTTCTTTAATTTGAGCCAAGTTGGCTGTGTCGATAAAAAACTTCATTTTTTGGGTTTGTTGTATTTTAATAAATTTAAAACTATCTATAATTTTAGCTGTTACAAAGGTAGTTATTTATTCATATTAAAAGTTATATTGCCTGCATGGAAATTTTCAGATCGTTGCGTTATCCAAACTTTAGATTGCATACGATTGGACAGTCTTTGTCATTATTAGGGACATGGATGCAGCGCATAGCGATAAGTTGGCTTATTTATGAGCTTACGGACTCTGTATTTTGGTTAGGTTTTGTATCATTTGTGTCTTTATCTCCTTCTTTATTCTTATCTCCTTTTATAGGTTCTTTTGTAGATGGCAGGCCTAAATATAAGCTTGTAATGTGGACACAAGTCTTGTTGATGATCCAGGCAGGTATATTGACTTTCGTTGTCTACAGAGGCTGGGAGACTGTAGTGTGGTTGTGTGTATTGGGCTTTGTTCAAGGAGTTATTAATGCATTTGATGTATTAGGGAGACAGGCTCTATTATCCACGTTAGTGGATAATAGAAAGGATTTGCCGAATGCAATAGCATTGAACTCTTCTGTATTCAATGCAGCGAGAATGGTTGGCCCAGCTATCGGAGGAATTTTATTAAGCAATTATGGAGAGTTCGTTTGTTTTTTAATGAATTTTCTAAGTTTTATACCTGTATTGACCACATTATCATTGATGAAGATTGTAGAATTGCCAATTATTAGAAAAAAAGGGAGTTCCACGTGGCAAGGAATGAAAGATGGATTTGATTATTTAATACGTTCGCCAAATATAGCCTCTTTAATTATTATCATGACATTTTCGAGTTTATTCGTTATTCCTTATACATCCCTACTACCAGCAGTAGCAAAGGAGTTATTTCATGGGGATGAAACGACTTTTTCTTGGTTTGAATCTGCAGCGGGATTGGGTGCTATGATAGGTGCTATACGTATGGCAAGTCTCAAAACAGGAGAAAATTTGCGCTATCGCGTGCTATTTTCTGCGCTGATGATGGGAATTTCATTATTGCTTTTGGCTTATGCACATTACCTGCCAGCAGCTATTTTCTTTACTGTGGCTGTTTCTTTTGCCATGATGATGCAAAATTCGAGTATTAACACTTATATCCAGACACATTCCATGTCTTCTTATAGAGGGCGTATAATGTCCTATTATGTGATGTCTTTTCAAGGAATATTCCCAATAGGTAGTTTGCTCACAGGTGCAATAGCGGAGACTGTGGGCCTCAAAAATGCGCTGTTAATCATGGGTGGGGTAGGTGTAATTATCTCGATTTGCTTTTATATCTATTTGCGTTTGCACTTACATCGTAGACTTTTTAAGATAGATTATTCAAGATGGAAGAGGTGATATGAAGAGAGGCTTGGCGTACACTAAGCCTCTCTTTTATTATAGCATATTCTTAAATTTCAATACCAATAGCTCGCTTGGAATCTCACCAGGTTTAAAACCTGATAAATCCACTTCACAATTTTTACCTATATTTTTCGCTTTTAAAACTTTAGTTGATCCTAAAACCGAAACAGTTGTATTGGATTTTACTGTATAGTTTTTCAAAATAACTTTCGATTGGTATTTCGGTAAGAAAGCATAAAGGTCTTTACCTTTTTGTGTAAAAAAGAGCTCTACGTGAGCTACATCTTTTTTTGGTTCCACTAATTTCGCTGTGCTATAACCAGCCATGTAGGCTTTGTCATCTTTTTTAGGGATGTTAGATGAACTCCATTGGTATGGATTCTTCACGGCATGTGTCTCATAAATCGCCTCTCCATTAACTTTTAACCAATCCCCCATTTCCAGCAATCGCTCCTGCATAATAACTGGAATTCTACCATCTCCCGTTGGACCGATATCCAATAGTAAATTTCCGCCACGTGCGACAATGTCGATTAATAGAAGTAGTAATTCTCTTGAGGATTTATAATCATTAATGTTTTCGTTACGATTGTATCCATAGGAGTGACCAATTCCTTGGCTTTCTTCCCATACGATATCGGCATTCATACCACTTCCATATTCTGATGTGGTGTATGTAGCACCTGTGTTCTTTTCACGTGTATTTTTCCCCCAGCGGTCATTTACGACGACGTCTTTGGCTACAGGAGAATCATTAAACAGCCAAGCTAAGAATTCTGTGCTACGCCATGTCGTATCTGACAAATCCCATTCTCCGTCTGAAAAGATCACGGAAGGTTTATACTTATTCACTAAATCTTTCAATTGAGGTAGCATATGATTATTGATATACATTTCTTTGTTAGTTTTCCACAAAGGATTGTACCACTCATAAAGCGAATAATAATAGCCCATCTTCAATCCCTCTTCTCGAACTGCTGTGGTCAAATCTCCTAATAAATCACGTTTTGGTCCACCAGAAACTGAATTCCAAGGTCTACCCCAGCTGCGGTTTGCTTCGGGACTATCCCATAGTGCATAGCCATCATGGTGCTTGGAAGTTAAAACAACATATTTGGCTCCTGAATTTTTGAACACTTCTGCCCATTGTTTTGGATTATAAAGTTCTGCTTTGAATAGAGGTTCGAATTGAGAATAATGAAAATTTTCTCCATAATTTTTAAGGTGAAAATCCCAAAACTCTTTTGTTTTCCATTCTAACCTATGTTCATACCATTCGGAATAACTTAACCCATCATTAGGTATTACAGGAGCATAAGCTGGTACAGCGTATACGCCCCAGTGAATGAATATGCCAAATTTGTCTTGATTGAACCATTTTGGAATACCACGTTTATTTAAGGACTCCCAATTAGCCTCATACTTTTGCGCGTATGATAAGCTGCACGTAACTAGGGTTAATAACAGAATGATTTTTTTCATAAAGTTTATATTGGTTTCTTTAAACGTAAATATAATGATAAAAAACAAAACCCCTTAGTTTGTAAACTAAGGGGACTGTAATATTTTTAATAGGTAGGATTAAATTTCTTCAATCCAGAGTCCGTCAGATTTGATAATTTTAATCAATTCATCTAGTGCATTAGCTGATGAAACATTTTTCTTCACAACTTGCTGTCCCCGGTATAAGGTAATTTTGTCTGGGCCAGCGCCTACATAACCATAATCTGCATCTGCCATTTCACCAGGACCATTAACAATGCATCCCATGATTCCAATTTTAAGACCCTTAAGATGGTTTGTGCGTGAGCGAATCATTTGCGTAGTCTCTTGCAAGTCGAATAATGTGCGACCACAACTCGGGCAGGAGATATATTCTGTTTTCGAGATGCGTGAGCGCGTAGCCTGAAGTATTCCAAATGATATTGAGGCTAATTTATCCGTTGGGGTGGCAGGAGAATCAATCCAAATACCTGAGCCTAATCCATCAATTAATAAAGCACCTAAATCCGTAGCTGCATACAACTGAATTTTAGAAATAGGTTCTTCAGGATTCATAATATCACCTACAGGTCCTGAAAAATCCTTTACAGCATAGCTGCGACAAATAATCACAGGATTATCCAAGCCAATTTCTTGCAAATTCGCAAAAAACTGACGTTGATCCGCCATTCCATGCGTATGATTTGTTTCCAATAAAAACATTATAGTTTGATCTATTTGCAAGTTGTTGAAATCGTCACTCGCTAAATCATCATTGGAAATACGTACCAAATTCAATACAGGGTCTTTTGTCGTAGCCTGATTAAATTCTGCTAAAGAATATAAGGGATGAATATTGGATTTATTTGTGAGGGATAACCATGTCTTGTAGTTATACAATTGTTTCAAATTACCTGGCATCGTAAATGACGGTAACTGATCCGCTAGATAAACGAAATCGACAGATTGGTCACCCATGTGGTATTTGTCATTAATTGCATCGTATTTGTAGCCAACTTCAGAAAGAATAAATGGGTCTTTCAAGTTTTTGGTTGAAATATCGATGATGACACGTGGAACAAGTGATCCTCCGACGAAAGTATTTACTTCACGTGAAACGTAGGGTGTTGTCTTCCCAACTTCGTTTAATGTTAAGATTTCTCTTTGTTGCTCTTGTGCTAGTGCAGCTTTTCTTTTGCTGTAACGGTTAACCAAAGCAATAGCAACAGGCGCTTCTTTTTCAGGTTCTTCTGTCAAGGAAACACGTACGGTATCACCCAATCCATCTTCTAGTAATGTACCAATACCTACCGCGGATTTGATACGACCATCTTCACCATCACCTGCTTCAGTTACACCCAAGTGTAACGGATAGTTCATGTTTTCGGAAACCATTCTTTCCACTAGTAGTCGGTAAGCTTGTACCATTACTTTTGGATTCGACGATTTCATGGAAACACAAAGGTTATGAAAGTTCAAATCTTCGCAGATACGGATAAATTCCATAGCGGACTCGACCATACCTTCTGGACTATCTCCGTAGCGACTCATGATGCGGTCCGAAAGTGAGCCATGATTTGTGCCGATACGCATAGCTGTGCCGTATTCTTTACAAATACCAACAAGCGGTGCGAATTTTTTATAAATACGATCTAATTCAGCTTGATACGCTGAATCGGTGTAGTCTATTTGATCAAATTTCTTTTTGTCCGCGTAGTTGCCTGGGTTGACACGTACTTTTTCGATTAGACGTGCCGCGACTTCGGCAGCATTTGGAGTGAAATGAATATCTGCGACCAAAGGAACATCGTAGCCTCTGTCCCGAAGTTCTTTCTTAATATTACCTAAGTTTTCAGCTTCTTTGATGCTGGGAGCTGTGATTCTTACAATCTCGCAACCGGCATCCACCATACGAATAGTTTGTTCGACTGATCCCAAAGTATCCATGGTGTCGATGGTCGTCATACTTTGGATACGAATGGGGTTGTCCCCACCCATCGCCAAATGACCGATTTGGATTTCACGCGTTTTGAAACGTGAATATGTTAATTTTGAGTTGCAATAACTCCCAGGTAAAATCAAACTTTTTTCTGCTTCCATTTCAATTACAAAGGTAGTTATTTATAGATTTAATATCTATCTATCTTCAGAGAATTCGCTGCACCATTTAATTCAATGATATATTTTTTTGACGCAGTATCATAGTTGTCTGTTACCCACATATCATCTCTTTTAATAAAGCCCTGTAAATTGTTGTTGGAAAGAATTGTTGTCATATCTACAGCGCAAGCGGCATCTTTAGGGATTGAAATCTTCGTGTTGGATGCTGCGGTATTGATTTCAACTTTGACTTTTTCAATCGTTGGTTGACCAAGTTTAATATTTACGTTAGCTGCACCAGAATTGATTTCAAGTTTTTCAATTTTATGGCTAGATAAATCTGCTGTTAATTGTGCTGCACCAATATTAAATGCTAAGATCCAATTTTGGGTATCACTAAGTGATAAATTAACAAAGTGATTTTTTGCGTTTTTGTCACTGCTTACGGCACTTATTTCTATATTATTGCCAGATTGATCTAGTGTGAGGCCTAGGTTTTTGCTTTCCGATTGAGCCTCCAGCAGTTGTGTGGTGTTATTGTCAACTTTTATTTTAGAAGCTCCTATGTTGAAAGTTAGTTTTGGATTATTTATCTTTTCGGTGAATGGTATACTTAAATTCTGTTCAGTTTCACTAGTGTCTTTAATGTTATTTTTATAAGCTAATTTTCCTGTCCAATTGAATTTATCATTTGATGTATAACCAACGTATGTTAGAAAAATACATAAAGCTATGTTTACGGCTATTATCACTCCTGTACCATAATTTTTGTGCTGAAATATTAGATTGATACCTAGTGATACAATCAATAATGGCCAATATTTTATGATAGCATAAAAATTGAAATCAATGATACTGAAATTATCGAGTAAGGCTATTATTCCCAAAAAAACAAGCCATATCCCAGTAGAAATTTTACTCTTCATATTTCTATAAATATATACATCCTCTATTATACATTACGAATGTACGCAGGTCGTATTATGTTTGGTAACTATTTTCGGTAAAGAAAGGAAAACTTTCGGTGAATCGTTATATGTTTATATAAATTTAAACAAAAGTAATTTTTATAGGTTATATGTATATAATATGTATTTTAGCATAAACCGTATAGTGAACATATGATATTCTATTATTTAGGCGAATATATCCTGTTGTTGAAAAAAGTCTTCAAGAGACCAGAAAAGTGGCGCGTGTATTGGAAAGAAATGTTGCATGAGATGAGTGAAATAGGTGTAGGTTCGATAGGGCTAATTATCATTATTTCTACATTTATTGGTGCTGTTATGACGATGCAGATCGCCTTTCAATTAAATTCTGATTTTATTCCTCGTTCTGTAATTGGACAAATAAATCGCGATTCTAATATTTTAGAATTGGGGCCTACGATTTCTGCATTGGTACTAATGGGGAAGGTAGGGTCCTCCATATCATCACAAATAGGTTCTATGCGTGTGACAGAGCAAATTGATGCGTTAGAAATTATGGGGATAAATGCTGCTGGCTATTTAATTTTACCTAAAATATTTGCAGGGGTGATTATGGTACCAGCTTTGGTCGTTGTAGCAATATTCTGTGCTATTTTCGGAGGATTACTAGGTGGTGTATTGACAGGAGCAGTTACTATAAATGAATACGTACAAGGAATTCAGGGTGGTTTTAATGGTTTTACTGTTGCAGTAGCTATGGTTAAAGCTTTTGTATATGGATTTATAATTACAACAATACCTGCATACAAAGGATTTTATGTACGCGGTGGGGCTTTGGAAGTTGGTCAGGCGGGTACACGATCTGTTGTAATAGGTTGTATTACGATATTAGCCTGTGATTATATTATCACAGCATCTATGTTATAGCAAAGAAAATGATTGAGATTCAAAATATACACAAATCATTTGGGGATAAAAAAGTTCTGACAGGAATAGATGCTATTTTCGAACCAGGTAAAGTTTCTTTAATTATTGGTGGATCGGGCTCAGGAAAAAGTACATTGTTGAAATGTATTGTTGGGTTGCATAAGCCGGAGCAAGGTCGTGTGTTCTTTGATAAACAGGAGTTTACGACCATGGATTTTGAAGGAAAAGTGCCTATTCGAAAAGAAATAGGGATGCTTTTTCAGAATTCTGCATTGTTTGATTCCATGACGGTAGAACAAAATATCATTTTCACACTAGATATGTTTACCGAAATGAGCAAATCTGAAAAACGCGATCGTGCTAATTTTTGTTTGGAAAGGGTCAATCTAATAAATACCAATAAACTATATCCTTCAGAATTGTCTGGAGGTATGAAAAAGAGAGTGGGTATTGCTCGTGCAATTGCTATGAACCCAAAATATCTTTTCTGCGATGAACCTAACTCTGGTCTTGATCCAGCAACATCTATTCTGATTGATGAGTTGATTCAAGAATTAACACAGGAATATGAATGTACAACTGTAGTCGTGACGCATGATATGAACTCTGTTATGGGGATAGGTGAATATATCATGTTTTTGCACCAAGGTCAGAAATTTTGGGAAGGTTCTAATCGAGACATGTTGCAGTCAGATGTACAAGAATTAAATGATTTTGTGTTTGCTAGTCCTTTGATGAAAGCCGCTAAGGATACAATGAAATAATTTCCCTAATTTCCGTACCTTTGCAAAAAATTAAAAGAATAGCACATTGTCTACTTCAACAAATATTCAACTATTAACGCCACAGCATTGGAAAGATTACGAATTAATCGATTGTGGTGATTTCGAAAAATTAGAACGTTTTGGTGATTTAATATTAATTCGTCCTGAGCCGCAGGCTGTTTGGCCTAAAACTTTAGGCGATGCAGAATGGAACAAGCTTTACCATATCAAATTCAAAGGTCGTTCGTCTACAAGTGGTGAATGGCTAAAGAAAAATCCCAAGACAGCTGATCGTTGGCATATTGAGTATAAAAATAATGATGTCGCTATCAAATTCCGTTTGGGTTTGACATCATTCAAGCATGTGGGGATTTTTCCAGAGCAAGCTGTGAATTGGGATTATATTTCAGAATCGATCAAATCGATGAAAACACCCAATCCGAAGTTCTTAAACTTATTTGCATATACAGGTGGTGCTTCAATGATTGCTAGAGCTGCAGGAGCGGATACGACACACGTAGATTCGATCAAGCAAGTGGTAACTTGGGCAAATGAAAATCAGGAGCTTTCTGGCTTGTCTAATGTACGTTGGATGGTGGAAGATGCATTGAAGTTTGTAAAACGTGAATTGAAGCGTGGAAACAAATACAATGGTATTATCTTAGATCCACCAGCTTATGGTCATGGACCAAAAGGCGAGAAATGGAAATTGGAAGATAATATTTTAGAAATGATGCAAGATGTGGTTCAACTATTGGATCCGAAAGAGCATTTCTTAATTTTGAATACGTATTCATTAGGATTTTCTTCTGTAATTGTAGAGAACCTAATCAAAACATCATTCCCCCAAGTCGAGAATTTAGAAATAGGTGAGTTATACTTACAAGCTACCGCAGGACCAAAATTACCGCTGGGAGTTTTTGGTAAGTTTCGGAAATTGGCGAAATAAATAAAAATGAGGCTGTCTAAAAAGGTCTGTTAATTAAAGAGCCCCGTCATTAAAAAATAATGGCGGGGCTTATGTTTTTTGTCCTCAATTTTTTGTAAATTGAGGTGCACCCAAAAAACGATATGAAAGTACAAT
>NZ_JADEYP010000028.1 GCF_020295405.1 Sphingobacterium bovistauri | reverse complement strand
TATAAACTCTTCTATTAGCAATAAAACAGAATCCAAAACTGTCAATAATTACAAAATATCCAAAATATCCTCTGTATCCAAGTATGCAGCTTAACAATTAGAAGTTTTCTTAAAAATCGAAATAAAACAAAGAAGCTGCCCTTTTTGGACAGCTTCTTTGTTATGTATTAGTAATTCTTACAATTAATATTTTCAGGTCATTCATATTAATTACCATTCCACTTTGGTAGTCGCATGCGCTCGTGAATAACTGCTGCCGAATCACGATAAATACGCATACTCTTTGTTACATATTCTACTTTTTCGTAATATGTAGCACGTTCGAGAAAATCGGATGTTGGCAAAAAATACATTTGAAAATAAAACAAAGAATCTCCTTTTAATTTAGTCAAATCAACAGTTAAAGGTTTCCACATTAGCTCTGCCTTATCTTGTTCTAGCTCCCGATCAAAAACACGTTGTAGTCTTCTTGAATTCTTACCCAATTTACTCAAATGACTATATAACTTATTAATACTAATAGCAACTCCTCCTAGAGGATTTATAGCAATTGGTTTTTTATTATCACCCCATAGATACGCTGTACGATATTGACTTTTCCGCGCATTATGCTTCTGCTCAGGAGTGGTTTCTTTAACAACACTTATTGTATCCATTTCCAATGTATCTCTCTTGATCGTATCTAGAATTGTCGGATGGTATAAATTCATAGTTTCCGTACCATAACTAATCCTAAATATTACTAAAATAAATCCGAGGAATAACAAATTACTGTTCATACAAAGAGATTATACACCTAAATATACAACCTCTATCAACTGAATGTAAACACTTTAACTTTAATTAACCTCCTAACTCCTTCGTTATCTCAGCGCCTATAAAATTTACTTCTTCGTCCATACCAAATAAAGGCAATCCTGTTTCTGGACTAAGCTTTAGCCAATTTGTATCTGAATCCTTAATAATTTGTACATATTCTTTGCCATCTTTGAAGATAGTATAAGTATCCTTTTCATCTGGGAAAACAGAATAAACAATCTCTCCAAATTCTAAATCAAAAGGCTCTTGCATTTCCATAATATTCAATTTTAATATACAAAGGTAATACTACTTAATAAGAAATTAAGTCAAAGTTTTGGAATAAAAAAAAAGTATTCCTTATATTTAAAGCACCAGTTATGAATATTCTTGAGAAGATCGCATTAACCAAAATCAAAGGTATTGGCCCAAAATTGAGCCGCACATTGTTAGCATACAATGGTTCTGTTGAGGAGATTTTCAAATGTTCTAAAAAACAACTTCTTACTATTCCAAATATTGGTGAAATAATAGCCAACACCATTGTTTCCAAATCATTTCTAAAAGAGGCTGAACAAGAATACGATTTTATTCAAAAGCATAATATCCAAATAGCTTGGATAGAAGATAATAATTATCCAAAACGCTTAAAAAATTGTGATGATGCCCCCATTCTATTATATCATAAAGGCACAAACTCCTTCAATCCATCACGAGCGATTAGTATTGTGGGAACACGTAATGCGACACAGTATGGTAAACGAATTTGCGAAAACTTTATTCAACAATTAAAAGAATATGACGTGCAGATCATCAGTGGTCTAGCTTACGGAATAGATAGCCTAGCACATCGCGAAGCACTAAAAAATGGGATTTCAACCCTTGGCATATTAGGCCACGGTTTGGATCGGATTTATCCTGCTGCCAACAGAGAGTTGGCAGCCCGCATGTTAGAAAATGGAGGTCTACTTACTGAATTTCCTTCTGGAACTAATCCTGACAGACAGAATTTTCCTATGCGTAATCGTATAATTGCTGGTTTGGCCGATGTAACTATTGTTATAGAAGCAGCACTCAAAGGAGGGGCACTTATCACCGCGGAAATAGCAAACACATACAATCGGGATGTATGTGCTTTCCCAGGAGGCATAGACCAAGAATATTCTGAGGGATGTAACTACCTCATCAAGACAAATCGAGCACACCTAATTCGAAATGCGGACGACCTCTCGTACTTGATGAATTGGAATAAAGATGATAGTAAAAATAAATCTAAACAATTGAAGCTAATTCCTGAGGACATGACAAGGGATGAGAAGAAAGTGTATGACTACATACATGAATCCGAACAAGCAAACATTGATGATATAGCCTTATTTTGCGATTGGCCACAGAGTAAACTAGCTATCGTATTACTAGAAATGGAAATGAAATCCCTTCTCATTTCCCTACCTGGAAAAACATATAAATTAATCTAACCAGTATAAACATCTATGACAACAGAAAAACAACAAACCAAAGGAATTTGGAAAGTAATTGGTGCCTCCTCTCTTGGGACTCTAATTGAATGGTATGACTTCTTTATCTTTGGAAGTCTATCCATCGTTATATCAACAAAATTTTTCCCTGCAGATAATCCTACAGCTGCTTTTTTATCGACACTAGCGACTTTTGCAGCCGGCTTTGTCGTAAGACCATTCGGAGCATTATTTTTTGGAAGATTAGGAGACCTTATTGGACGAAAATATACTTTTATGGTTACCCTAATGCTCATGGGTGGAGCCACATTCCTCATTGGATGTATTCCAAGCTACGATAGCATAGGCTTTTGGGCCCCTTTCTTAGTCTTAATATTAAGACTTTTGCAAGGCTTAGCATTAGGTGGTGAATATGGTGGTGCAGCGACTTACGTAGCAGAACATAGCCCTAAAGGACAGCGCGGCTATTGGACTTCTTGGATTCAAACTACCGCTACTTTCGGTCTTTTCGTATCACTTCTCGTGATCCTAATTACAAGAAATGTATTGAGCGAAGAACAATTTGATCTTTGGGGGTGGCGTGTACCATTTTTATTATCAATTGTGATGGTATACGTATCGTATTTGATTCGTAAAAACATGGATGAATCTCCTGAATTCAAACAAGCAAAATCTGAAGGTAAAACATCTACAAACCCACTTAAAGAGAGTTTTGGCAACAAATACAACATGAAATTCGTTTTGTTAGCCCTATTTGGAGCAGTGATGGGACAAGGTGTTGTCTGGTATACAGGGCAATTTTATTCCATGAGCTTCATGAAAACAGTGATGCATCTTCATACGGATCAAGCCGATATGATCTTAGGTATTGCCCTACTTTTTGGGACCCCATTTTTTATTGTATTTGGATGGCTATCAGACAAATTAGGCCGAAAATGGGTAATGCTAACAGGTATGGCACTAGCCCTCTTGACGTATCGACCAATCTACGAGCAAATGTACCAATTGACTAATGTGGACAACAAAGAAGAAATTACCTCCAAAAAAGAGGACTTCTTTGAAGTCGTTAATACAGAAAAAGGCAAAGATGAAGTAGTGACACATAAATCTCACTATACTGATGGATCCATTCTAACAACCATAACAACTACACATATTGTAAAAGACCAAAAAAGTGATGTGACAACTAAGAAAAGCATCACCATCGATGGAAGCAATTATATATATCTTATTTTATTAATTTTTATCCAAATCATCTATATTACCTTAGTATACGGACCTATAGCTGCATTTTTGGTGGAAATATTCCCTGTAAAGATTCGCTATACATCAATGTCACTACCATACCATATAGGTAATGGTGTATTTGGAGGTTTATTACCAGCAATTTCTACTTATCTCGCTACCAATGCACAAACTCAAATGGACCCCGAATTCTATTTAGCTGGTTTATGGTATCCAATCATCATTTCAGCGGTATGTTTTATCATAGGTGCATTATACATTAACAAGAACATTTACACTAAAAATTAATAAAATGGAATTATTAAAAAAGATATTGGGTGTAGTTTGGATATTACTATCACTTTTAACAGCATATTTTTGTATTGTGGAATTTGGATTCCCTAAACTACAAACAGGACACCAAGAAGACCTTGTTTTCGGGTTAATTATTGTATTTATTTTGACTCCAATAGTGTCATTAGGCCTAGGTGTATTTGGTTATTATGCGCTAAAAGGAGAATATGATGATAGCAAGATGTAATTTTTCTTATTGAACATCAATACTATAGGAAGATTATGGAGTTTTATTTTTGACAATCTCAAAATTTTCCTACTTTTGTGGTGGGTAAGTCCTTTACGACCAGCTCCCTTTGACTCCCCCAGGATGGGAACATAGCAAGGGTATTTGGTTGAGCGGTGCGATAAAGGGAGCTTGCCCACTTTTTGTTTCTATACTTTTCTAATCCTACCATCTCCATTATTTCTTTTAGCCATTATGTTTTACATTTAGCATATCTTTTCGTTTATTTGTAGTTCGAATAAACACTATTGTATGAGTTGGTTTAAAAGAAGTACGGCAGGTATAAGAACTGCAACAGCAAACAAAAAAGAGGCACCTGATGGGATGTGGGACAAATGTCCTTCGTGTAAAAAACCTCTTTTGAACTTAGAACAAATTGAGAACAAGTACGTTTGTCAGTATTGTGGTTACCACATTCGTATTGGTTCGGCAGCATATTTTTCCATTTTATTTGACGACAATCAGTTTACAGAATTATTTCCTAATTTGACAGCTGGTGACCCTTTAAATTTTGTTGATAGCAAGCCATATCATGAGCGACTAATTGAAAGCCAAAAGAAAACAGGCCTTAAAGACGCTTTACGCTCAGGTCATGGCAAATTGAATGGCCATGAAATCGTTATTGCATGTATGGATTTCAACTTCATTGGTGGTTCTATGGGATCAGTTGTGGGGGAGAAAATCGCACGTTCAATTGATTATTGTTTAGAACATAAATTACCGTTTATGTTGATTTCAAAATCAGGTGGTGCACGTATGATGGAAGCGGCATTCTCATTAATGCAAATGGCTAAAACATCAGCAAAATTAGCGCTATTGAGCCAAGCAAAATTACCTTACATCTGTTTATTGACAGACCCTACTACAGGTGGTGTAACTGCTTCATACGCGATGTTAGGTGATATCAATATTGCTGAGCCGGGTGCTTTGATTGGTTTTGCAGGCCCTCGTGTCATCAAAGAGACGATTAAAAAAGACCTTCCTAAAGGCTTTCAAACTTCGGAGTTTGTTTTAGAACATGGTTTCTTAGATTTTATTGTCGACAGAAGACAACTAAAAGATAAAGTTTCAACCTTCTTGAAACTTATAAAATAAAAGAACAAAGGTCATTCAAATTGAATGACCTTTGTTCTTTTATAATAAATCTAATTCTTTCAACATCCTTTCATGGTTATTCAGAAAGAATTTTGTTAGTCTATATTGATCCGTATCTTCATATTCAACATTCTTTATCCCCTTTTCATCCAAATGTAAAATCTCTGCATCAGGATAGGCTAATAATATGGGTGAGTGCGTAGCAATGATAAACTGTGAGTCTTGATTCAATAATTCTTTTATTCGCACCATCATATTCATTTGCCTAGATAAAGACAGTGCGGACTCAGGCTCGTCAAAAATATATAATCCTTTTCCACTAAATCTATTATGCAATAATGCCATAAAACTTTCACCGTGTGAACATTCATGAAGAGAATGTCCATATGCTCTTTCCAAACGATACGGCTCACCTTCATAAAGACGATTTACTTCACTAGCTACATTATAAAAACTTTCTGCACGTAAAAAATAACCATCTTTATTACGCCATGGAGTTCTTGTGATGTGGACATCTTCAAATAAAGCAGAATGAGAGTTCATCGTTTCAAAATTGAAATTTCGGCTGCCACCCTCGGGGTTAAATCCAGCTTTAATAGCGATAGCTTCCACCAAAGTAGATTTTCCCATCCCATTTTCACCAACGATAAAGGTTATTGGATTTGTAAATTCCAATTCCGTCAAATGACGAAGCGCTTCAATATTATAAGGGTAAGCTTTACGCTCTTTTTTAGGTTTTAGGTTTCTAATTTTTGAAATATAAATCATTACGAGTTGTTGGGATTGTATTAAATATAAAATTTATTACAAATACTTACAAAAACTCCAAAGCTTTTTGGACTTCAAATAGTTGAAATTAGATTCATTAGCGTATGCTTCACGCTCAAACGAAATATTACGATATGCTTTATGAAAATCACGAAACTGAATAAATCGAATAGTAAATTCAACTAAATACCAGATATAAAATGGAAGTATTAGTAGTTCCAAAGCTTGTAGGAGATGAATACGTTCGTGATTAAGCAAGACCTGATCTGTCTTTAACCCTCTTCTTCTCAAAAAGATAAATGGGAATATAGTAATAGCTTCAGCCTTACCAAAAGAAAAGACTTTAGTCCAAAATCTACTTACCAATACCTTACCTTTCATTTATACAAGTATACTTATTAAACCAACAACAATTATTCCTAACTTTAATATTTGAATACTACATTGTATATTTGTTAATATTAAGAAAAACACGTTACGGGTATGCCTTACAAAGAACGAGAAATAAATAAATTGTACTATACAATGGGAGAAGTCACTGAAATGTTTGGTGTAAATGCTTCTCAGGTTCGTTTTTATGAACGTGAATTTGATATTCTTCAACCCAAAAAGAATAAAAAAGGAAACCGTCTTTTTACTCAAGAAGATATTGCTAATTTGAAAATCATCTTCAACTTAGTAAAAGACAAAGGCTACACATTGCAGGGAGCGCGTGAATATTTGAAAGCGAATAAATCAGAAGCAAAAGAGAACCAACGTGTTGTTGATTCTCTAGAGCGTTTGAAATCTTTCTTAATTGAAGTTCGCGATAGTTTATAAATTAATTCAAAAACTCCAATACCTTATCAACCATTTTTGTACTGCCCAATATTGCAGGTACACGTTGGTGTAGTTCTGTAGGCTTTACTTCTAGTATACGTTCATTTCCAGTACTAGCTTTACCCCCAGCCTGCTCTATAATAAAAGCTATTGGATTACATTCATACATCAATCGTAGTTTACCATTAGGCTGTGATGCCGTCTCTGGGTATATAAACACGCCTCCAAGTAGTAAATTACGGTGAATATCTGCCACCATTGAACCGATATAACGTGAAGTATAGGGTCTATTGGTTGTCTTATCTTCCTCTTGACAATATTTGATATAGTTTTTAATACCTTGTGGGAATTTGATATAGTTACCTTCGTTGATCGAATAGATTTTTCCCGTTTCAGGAATTTTCATATTGGGATGGGATAAGCAAAATTCACCTATAGATGGGTCTAGCGTAAAACCATTTACACCTTTGCCAGTTGTGTAGACCAACATGGTAGATGAACCATAGATAATATATCCTGCTGCGACCTGTTCTAATCCGCTTTGTAAATAATCCTCTTCTGTTAATTCTTCTCCAACCGCACCTTTACGTCTATAAATAGAAAAAATAGTACCTACAGAAACATTGACTTCAATATTTGAGCTTCCGTCCAAAGGGTCAATACAAACAATATACTTGGCATTTTTTGAAATACCTGCATCTGTCAACAACACCCCTTCTTCTTGTTCTTCTGAAGCCACAAAACAACATTCACCACCACTCTTTAGTGCTGAGATAAATTGTTCATCGGCATACACATCTAGTTTCTTTTGATTCTCGCCAAAGATGTTGGTCGAATCACCGTTTGTCCCTAGAATATCAACCAATCCTGCTTTGTTTACTTCACGATTTACAATTTTTGCGGCAATACCAATGTCACGTAATAATCTGGAAAGTTCTCCTTTCGCGTAGGGAAAGTCAGCTTGTTTTTCAATGATAAACTGACCCAGTGTTTTTGTAGATGTCATAAATATAAGTTTCAAAAAGTAAAAATATGAAAATTTTTACCTTATATTCAACTCAATTATTTCCAAATTTTCAATTTTTCCACTATTTAGATCGAATCGCATTAATGTCCTTACCTTATGCCATCCATGTTTACCAGCCGCTCCAGGATTTAAATGCAACAACTGCAACTTTTGATCAAATTGAACTTTTAAAATATGGGAATGTCCACAGATAAAAAGTTTAGGCGGATTCTTTGTAATTTCTGATTTTACTAAGGAAGAATAACGCCCTGGATAGCCGCCAATATGCGTCATCCATACATCTACACCTTCACATTCAAAACGCAAATGCTCTGGACAGTGTAATTGTATTGTCTTATCATCGATATTGCCATACACACCACGAAAAGGTTTGAAAGCTTCTAATTTCTCGACAACCTCCAAAGAACCAAAATCACCTGCATGCCAAATTTCATCACAATCTTTGAAGTGATTAAAAACCGCATCGTCAAGATAGCTATGCGTATCTGAAAGCAATCCAATTTTCTTCATATTACTAAAATGCTAAAAAGAAAGGTTTTAATAAAATTCGATAGCCATCGGAATACACTCCCTGTGATTCATAAATAATGAATTCTTCAGTAGAAATCTCAGTTCTCAATTTACTAAGTGTTATAATATGGCGAATGACCTCTGTTTCTTCAAAAGATTTTATCAATATTTTCTTAACTATATGCAGTCCTATTTTTTCTCCTTCTGCGGCTATATACTCCGCCAATTCTACAGGCAATATTAATGTTAACTGTCCGTGATCAGAAATATTTTCATTCGCAAATACCAAAAGCTTATCAAAAAAATCAAAATCAGCATGACGCGCCAATTTCTTACGCGCATCAGGATTATGTAGAGAATTCGTATAAAAAGGGGGGTTACTAACTATCAAATCATATTTTTCAACAGATTTCATAGTTTCAAAAGAACCTAAAATTGCATTTAACCTTGAAGTAAACTTTGAATTTTCAAAATTCAATCTAGAAGCTTTGTAAGCATCTTCATCTATCTCAACGGCATCCACAATAGTATGCGGAAATTGCTGTGCTAACATGATGGCTATAACACCAGTTCCTGTTCCAATATCTAAAATTCGCAAAGGGTGCTTCGAAGAAATTAGAGCCCCTAATAAAACGCCGTCTGTGTTTATTTTCATTGCACATCCTTGTTGATTTATTTCGAACTCTTTAAACCTAAATACTGATCCCATGTCTAACAAAGGTAGCCAATTTACAATTGAAGAAATTGTTTTTTATGTATACTTTAGCTATAAACTAACCATTATGATGATAATCAGAAATCTATCCTTACTATTCTTTTTCATGTTGTCAATGACTCCTGGTAAGGCTCAAAATAACTGTGAACAGATTTCTACTCTATCCTTAGAAAAACTAATTTCACTTCTTAAGAAAAACGATGTTCCGAATATCTTAACTATAATGAACACCATTGAAGCAAATTGTGGAGAAAATGAATTTACTCTACGAACAAGACTAATTTACCAAGTAATTAACAAAGAAAATACAGATGCAATTTATACACGATATATCAAAAATAAATTTGATGAAACACTTATCAAACGTTGGGATAATGCCTCGGACACAGATTATCAAAACATTTATGCTAAAAATAAGAAATCATTCAACTTTGTACCATTACGTCATCCTACAGATTCACTATTAAAAATCAAAGCCTCAGCTATATTAAATTCTCCTTCTTACTCCACAATCAATAACAATGATGTGGCCATACTTCACCTTTTTGCTGATGATATAGATGCCTATTTAAATATCATGCAACCAAAATCAGCACCTGATAAAAAGATGAAGGAGCGAATCGAAAATGAACAACACAAGGAAAAGAACACATTTGGTGTACATGCGGGCTCATTCATGCCTATTGGTGAAAATATTTACTTTAAAAATTCATTTACAGGAGGATTATCGTACATGTCGCCATTCATAAATGACTTCGTATTCGATGTACATTATAAATTTAGAATTCATTCCAATGCACCAGCTTTTGATTTTATGTACAAAGACGAATTAAGAGAAGTGGCATCAAATTCTAGCCATGTAGTTGCAGTAGGTCTTGGCTATAAGTTATTGGATAAAAGCAGATTTATTATTTTGCCAAAAGTAAATATAGGGTATGGTGTTATCTGGACAGGTTTGTCTGAAACAGTTTATGGTGAAGATGATGAAGGTAATGAAACAGAGTTTATGCAGTTAAGGAATGTTCAAACTTTACATTCATCATTGGGCATTGCACTAATGAGACATATTAAAAACAAAACCTATATAGGAGTTGAAAGCAATGTACACTTAGTTCCTTATACATGGGACGGCAGATTGCATTCTACCATCCCATCCAAATATGCTTCTTTAGAATTTTTTGTTCGTTTTTAACTTTTCAGTACGCGTTGAATCTCGTCCAATTTCATCAATGCTTCGACAGGAGTCAATGTATTGACATCAAGATTATTCAACATATCACGTATTTTCTCTAACACTGGGTCATCAATCGCAAACATTTGCAGTTGATGAGCTTGCTTTTGGATTTTCCGCATACTATCCTTTATTTGCTCTCCCCCTGTACGTTCCTGTTCTAATCGTTTCAAGATTTCAGAAGCTCGACCAACTAATTTGGATGGCATACCCGCCAATTTAGCCACATGAATACCAAAACTATGCTCCGATCCACCAGGAACTAATTTGCGCAAGAATATCACTTTATTGTTTACTTCTTTGACCGTGACATTATAATTTTTAATACGCGGCATAGAATTGTTAAGCTCATTCAATTCATGGTAGTGTGTAGCAAACAATGTTTTGGCCCTTGCAGAAGGATGATTATGCAAAAATTCGGCTATCGCCCAGGCAATGGAAATACCGTCGTACGTACTTGTTCCTCGACCAATTTCATCAAGCAGAATCAACGAACGATCTGAAAGATTGTTCATTATACTCGCTGTCTCGTTCATCTCTACCATAAATGTAGATTCTCCAGAAGATAAGTTGTCTGAAGCTCCTACCCTAGTAAAAATCTTATCAACTAATCCAATATGTGCTTCTTTGGCTGGCACAAAAGAACCTATTTGCGCCATCAAAACAATTAGTCCTGTCTGACGTAATAAAGCCGACTTACCTGCCATATTTGGCCCCGTTATGATGATGATCTGTTGCGATTCAGGATCTAAATAAGTATCGTTCGTAATATAGTCTTCACCAATTGGAAGGTTTCTTTCAATGACTGGATGACGCCCTCCTTTGATATCAATGATCTTTAAATCGGATATATCGGGTTTTGTATAATAATTTTTTTGTGCTATTGTCGCAAAATTTAATAATACATCCAATTTTGCTATCAATTGCGCATTGAGTTGAATAGGCTTTATATATTCAGCTATGGAAACTAATAATTCTCCATAAATTCTATTTTCAATAACTTGAATCTTCTCTTCAGCGCCAAGTATTTGTTCTTCGTACTCTTTAAGTTCTTCCGTAATATAGCGCTCTGCATTAACCAGTGTTTGTTTACGAATCCAACTTTCAGGCACTTTATCTTTATGCGTATTGGTCACTTCTAAATAATAACCAAACACATTATTAAACGCTATCTTTAAGGAAGGAATGCCTGTCGCTTCTGCCTCTCTACGCTGAATCTCTACCAAGTACCCCTTACCTCCGAATGCGATTTTACGCAACTTGTCCAAATCAGCATCCACACCATCCGCAATAACATTACCCTTATTGAGTAAAACAGGCGGCTCTGCCTGAATAGTTTGCTCTATCTTCTCACGAATAATTGTACAAGCATTCAACTGTTCAGAAATCATACGCAAAGCTTCTGACTCTGCAATATTCGTCAATTCCTTCAGTTTTTCAGTAGCATAAAGCGAACGTTTTAACTGTATAATTTCACGAGGATTAGCTTTGAGCAAACCAATTTTAGAAATTAAACGTTCTAAATCTCCTACCTGCTTTATCTCTTGAATCAATTGCTCGCGCAAATCTTGATTCTGATAGAAATAATCCACTACATTAAGACGTTCTTGGATTGATTTTCTATCCTTCAAAGGCATGACAATCCATCGTTTTAATAATCGAGCTCCCATTGGAGAAGCTGTCTCATCCAAAACATCAGACAGTGTAATTGCATTTTCATTTGCCGAGCCAATCAATTCCAAATTTCGAATCGTAAAACGATCCAACCACATATAGCGGTCTTCTTCAATACGTGAAATATTTGAAATATGCTGAAGGTTACGATGTTCGGTTTCATTTAGATAATGTAATGCCACACCTGCAGCAACAATTCCAATTGGCATTCTATCAATACCAAATCCTTTAAATGAATTAACCTCAAAATGCTTTAGCAAAGTTTCATTTGCATAGTCGCCAGAATATGGCCATTCATCCAAGAAATACGTATAATACGAAGGTCCAAAATGCTCTAAAAATTCTTTAGACTGTTTTCTCGGCATGATTACCTCAGTAGGCTTAAACCCTTGAAGCAACTTATCAATATAATTGACACTTCCCTGTGCAACTAAAAACTCTCCCGTCGAAATATCTAGGAATGATACACCGACCACTGATTTTTCTATATAAATGGAAGCTAGATAATTATTGGATTTTTGATGTACGATGTTATCGCTATATGACACACCTGGTGTAATCAATTCCGTGACCCCACGTTTTACTATAGTTTTTGTTTGTTTTGGATCTTCGAGTTGATCACAGATAGCAACACGACATCCTGCACGAACCAATTTTGGCAAATACGTTTCAAGTGAATGATGAGGAAAGCCCGCCAAAGCAGTCTCAGATTCTGTACCATTGCCTCTTTTGGTCTGAACGATACCCAAAATTCCTGCAGCTTTGATTGCATCTTCACCAAACGTCTCGTAAAAATCACCTACACGAAATAACAACAATGCACCTGGATATTTAGCTTTAATGCTATTATATTGCTGCATTAGAGGAGTTTCTTTCTTTGCCTTTGTCAATGGAAAATAAATTTTAGTTGAGTTGTAAAAATAAGATAAATGCTGTGATTTGACAAGGACAAAAAAGCATAAGAAATAGCTTAAAATATCTCGTAATAATTTTTGTTATTACTTTTTTCTCAGTATTCTTTCCATTTTCTTACCTTTTGCTAGTTCATCGATTAATTTATCTAAATAGCGTGCTTTTTGAGTCAATGGATTTGTGATTTCTTCGACTCTATACCCACAAATTGCACCTGTTATCAAATTGGCATTTTCATTTAATCTAGCCAAATTAAAGAATTCTTCAAAAGTTGCCTTATTACGAATATACGCTTGCAATTCTTCTTCCGAAAAACCAGTCAACCATAAAATTACTTCATGTAGTTCTTCTTTCGTTCGTCCCTTTGTTTCAACTTTCTTCACATAATGTGGATACACTGAAGCAAAAATCATCTTTGCGATTTTTTCGTCATGATGGCTCGTGTCTTTCATAAAAATTTAAATTTATTTCAAAATCTCCCTCTACCGATAGCATACCAATTGGAAATTTATTACTATACAAGTTACAATTCCTGATGCAAATTGTCTATTTTTTATTTAGGTTTGCATGCAAATACCGTATCAAATAGTCATGGCTATTCAAAGAACAAACTCAACTTCTACACGTAAAAAATCAAACACAAGAAAATCAACTTCAAAGAACTGGTTTCAATTGACCAAAAAATGGAGTTTAAGAATAATCGTTGGATTTTTCATAGTAACAATATTTTGGGTCTTAGCCCTGAAATTTATCAATCCCCCTATCACATACTTGATGATAAAGAGAGGGTTTGAATGGAAAGCTGAAGATAAGGGATTTAAGATTGAAAAAGATTGGTTGAGTTATGATGAGCTTTCTACTAACCTTAAGAAGGCTGCCCTTGCAGGTGAAGATGCGCATTTCATGACGCATAATGGTTTCGACACCAAAGCAATTATGGAAGCATTTGAAAAGAACAACGATGGCAAACCACTTCGTGGTGGATCAACAATATCACAGCAGACAGCAAAAAATGTATTCTTGTGGCCTGAGCGATCATGGTTACGAAAAGGATTAGAAACCTATTTTACTTTTCTAATTGAAATTTTCTGGTCTAAAAAACGAATTTTGGAAGTTTACCTGAATGTGATAGAAATGGGACAGGGTGTATACGGCGCAGAAGCCGCAGCACAGTATTATTTTGATAAATCGGGTAAAAGCCTTTCAAAGAAAGAAGCGGCCTTAATTATTGCGATCCTTCCCAACCCTCGCAAATGGGACGCAAGAAGACCCTCTCGATATGTAAATTCAAGAGCTAATAGTATTGTCAGGTATTTAAATCATTATACAGTGCCGGAATAGAAAAAATATTATTACAACAAAGGACCATCTTAAAGATGGTCCTTTGTTGTAATAATATTTAAAAAAATCAGCTATTTAGTAAGCCCAGGTAGCCCAAGCCTTGCCATCTGACACACTCACCATATCGTATATTTGATCTCTTGTCCCACCTCCCTTTACTCGTATAATATAATATCCTTCTGGTTGCGTATACTGCGCCACATACTTATTAAAGGTATCGGTTGCAGCACTAGGAACCGTTCCTGATGTTCCCGTCTGTGTAAAAATTACAATTCCATTCTCATTAATTGTCGTTTTGAATATAGGACCGTAATTTGTACTTGCAACTATACGAGCTACATGATTTGATACAGTAGCAGTAGGAGCCACGAAATCAAGTCTTCTAAAACCCGCCAGTGTCTTTAATCCCAACCCGTCATCTGAGCCATTAGCATGAAAACCCTCATACGCAGAAACATAACCACTTGCTGCTGTCCAATCAATCCATAGCTTAGGCACATTAACCTCATACTTAAGCGGTTTTGTCTCTTCTTTAATTACAAATTCTTTACCACCAAAGGTAGTTGCAACGACTGCTTTCGCTTGGTCATCATACCGAAAATCATTTAAACCATTAATCTCTGTGTCACCTAATTTTATAGTCTGAAAAAAGCGCAACCTATTACCTACATTAAAATAATTAACATCTTTAATAACAAGCTCATCATTTTCTAAATATTTTAAGGTAAACCTCTTATTGGCATCATTAATATTAATTTCACAATCAATCCCTCCAACATTAACACGTCTAAAATAAGTTTGTAGCTTATTATATTCATTTTTAATATCCTGATAGATATTAAAAGAATCATCTAACTCTTTCTTACTTTTAGCTTTAATAAGAAAAAATTTACTTTTATTCAAAACACCCTCTAACTCAATAGTATCTTGAGAGGCCCTAATAAACTGAAATTCAAAGTCAGTAATCTGTCCTTCACCTATCTCACCACCACTTACATTAGATGAAGGGTCATTAATTATATGAATTGTAGAATATGTGTCAAATATCAGAGTAGGCTTTTGTAATGCTCTCAAAATGTATGAACTTTCTGCATTTGTCTTTGCATAATCAGAAGACATATTTACTCTATTCTTATCGCTAAATGCCATTTTAAAAACATGTACTTTTTCAGTTCCTGTTAATAAATATCCTATCCACCCAAATTCGGTGTCTACTAAATGTTTTTCATAATCAGCTAATGTCATATTAAGCCTTTTATCAGGACTTTCCAAAATTGCTGAATCATCTTTTTTACATGAAAAAAGAGTTATAAAAAAAAGACCAAATAATAAATAATTTTTCATAATTATTAAGTTTAAAGAATACCGTATATATATGATGTAGGATCTCCTGTTTTAAAAATTCCTCCAAAGACTTCTTTTGATTGAGGTATTATATTATCAATCCATTGTATTTTAAACTCTTGATCTTTAAAATAATTTAATAATGGTGCAATTTTTCCCTCTATTGCTCGAGCATTTACATAATTAGCAGTGGTAGGTTGTGTATCAGCGTACTTCATCGTAAAAACTCCATCAACAATACTCACATCAAAATTAAAATCTGCATTCACGCCATTCAAATTCGTCGCAGATAATTCTACAGTGTTAACGCGTAATACAATTCTCGTTGCACTAGTAAAAGACAAAGTTATATTATCTACATATTGGGGTTTCGCGTCCGCTTTCAAACTTGTATTTGCTGTATTAAAAGCAGTTAAAAATTTTGAAGAAAGTTTGGTAACTTTTTGAGGATTAATATTGAGAGAAGTAAATCGTTTCCCTATTCCAAGCAAATTATGAAAATCGGGTGTTTTTACTTGATCATCAATAGCTTTTTGAGTAACCTTTTGTAATTCGGCTAATTCTATACCCCACTTGTCTTTCAAATAATCAATTACAAACTGTCTTTTCAATAACAATTTATTGCGAGCATCTTCATTCTTTTCATAAATACCTGTTTCACTTCTTTTAATTACAGTCCCGTTTTTCACAAACAAATTGTTTATAACATTATCGAAGTAAGCTTCTCCTCCTTCTAATAAAGTGGCTATCATCTCCACAAAATCGTCGTCCTTATTTGACCTAGAATATGCGGTAATAAACCCTAGATCACGAGCTTGAACATCAGTAAAATTAAACCAAGTAGCCGTATAATCAGCTGGAGTTACCTTTTGATATTCTGGAGATATGGCTATGTTCTGATGAAGTATGTGTCCAAATTCATGATGCATCGTATGTAAGATTTGCTTTACTGCATTCTTATTTGATGCATTGAAAGTATTTAAATTCAACATAACAATCTTTCTTCCAGCCTCTGCGGTGCCTAATGTAACAGTACCATTAGAGTTATAAGAAGGGCTTCCAGCAAGATAAAATTGCTTTTGTGCATAAGTCTTGAAGAAATCATCTCCCTTCACAGTAACATAGGGCTCAATCCATGTCCTTTTTATTACATCCATAACTGGCTTTACAAGATCCTCCTTAATCGGAACTATCGTCTTATATATATCACCTAATTCAGATCTATCCCATTTATATTTGACTTCAATATTATATGGTTTTATATAATTATCAAACAACCAATTATCTAGTTCGGTTTTTGCCCACTGTTCTCCTCCTAACCCAGTCAAGTCGGCAGTCAGTACTTCATCTTTTTTGCATGAATTCATTAGAAACAATGATAATACTATGCATGAAACGAATTTTAATCTCTTTTTCATAATTCTCATTTATGATTTATTATTATCTAGGATTTGCCTCCAAACCAATGGCTATTGCATTTTCTGGAATTTGTAATACTTTTCTATTATCATCTGCACTAATAGAAATATTTATTTTACCATCCGCACTAATATGCTCAAAAGCAATTTTATGTCTTAAAATATCAAACCAACGCATTCCCTCATGGATATATTCAATTTTCTTAAAATTAAGTATTGATTCAATGAGGGCCTGCGAGGACGTTTTACCAGTAAAAAAAGCAGTTGCCTTTTGTTCTGAAAATTTATCGTTTACAGCTGAATAACTTACTAACCGCTTTGAAAGGTAAACATCAAGATCAGCAATACATGCTGCATTATTGCCTAAGCTTGCATGAGCTTCTGCTCTATTAAACAATACCTCCTCTGTCGTAAATAAAGGAATCATATTATAAGCATCACCAAAATTTGCACTTATAGAAGGTTTCACGAAATGTTCTCTAAATTTTGGTAAATTGTAAACCAGCTCTGTCCCTCCAAATATTTTATTTGCTTGCGCAAAAGTTTTTCTCGCAGGATTTGAATTAGATAAAAAGACCTTTTGCAGTACACTCTCTGAAAGCGCATAGGTATATCCAGCATAGTTTCTTCCCCAAGAAGTTTTTGCTTCTTGTAATAAAAGATTAGCTGGCTCAGTAGAATTTGTATAAATAGCTTCTAATTCATAATAACCAAATCCACTATAAACCGTATTCCATGCTCGTAAATTGTTTCCAATAGCTTCAGTTGTGTAAACCTTATTCGCGAACTCTATGACTTTTTGGTATTCCTGCTTGAATAAATAAAACCTAGTCGCAAATGCGTACGCTGCTTTTGTATTGAAATGATATTTTGGAACAGTATATTTTTGATCACTAATTAATGAAATTCCTTCCAATAGATCTTTTTCAATATTATCATAAACACTTTTTACTGTTCCTCTAGAGTATGACCCTTCCACGACTTTTTGTGGATCAATAACATAAGGAATACCAAGATCAGTTGAAGCAGTTTGTGGGTCGTAAGATTTAGCAAAAAATGTCACAAGCATAAAATGCGAATATGCCCTAGCTACTAAAGCTTCACCTCTATCTGCTCGTGTAGCTGACGTCTCTTCAAGTTTAGATAATGCCTCCAAAGCATAATTTGCGGCAGCTATTGCATTATAACAAGCATTCCAATAAAATGGAGGAGAATCAGTATCGCTAGGATCTAATTGATCTTTGAACATCCAGGCAAATTGATTCACAAATGTTTTTCCATTATTACCTTTATCACCAGCTAAGTCACTCATAGATTCCGCCATAGTAATATAGCTACCCTTTGGATAAGCATTAGCTAATAATTCACTAACCTTTTCTTGTGAATTAAGTTCTGTTCGATCATCAGGTTGATGATCTAATATTTTTTCACATCCTGTATTTATACTGACAAATAATATGCAAATGATAAATAATAGTTTATTTTTCATAACGTTAAAATCCAACTTTTAATGATAAAGTATATTGTTTAGGTATTGGTAACGCTACCCCACCTGAGGCAAAAAATTCAGGATCTTGTCCTTTTAATTTTTTATCAGAATAAATCAGCCAAGGATTATTCGCGGCCAATGTTAATGACGCCCTTGTTCCACGAATTTTTTGAGCTAATTTTTCCGCAAAGTTGTAAGTGAAAGTAACTTGTTTAAGTTTCAAAAATCCTCCATCAGCAATTCTTATCGAAGAATAATTATATGTATTGAATGGATACCCATCTACATACAATGAGTTTAAAACATACAATAAAGATGGCACGTTGGTAAGCTCCTCGTCTCCAGGCAAAGTCCACCTATCCTTAAACTCATTTGGCATAGCATCTAAATCTGTATAATTAGAACTAAAAGCTGGATTTAACCGGATTTTGTTCCCCATAGAGAAGGTCAATAAAGTACCTAAACTGAAGTTTTTATAACTCAAAGTATTAAAGAATCCACCCGTTAATTTAGGATCTGTTGGTCCTTCATATTTTAAGAAAGAAGTTTCTAAACTTTGTAAGTTAACATCTGTCGATTCCTCACCTTCTTGATTGATAAATGTTGGTATCCCTTCATCATGTGACAACCCCTTAAACTCTATGGAATAAAGCCCTCTATAAGGTTTCCCCAATTGAGGCCCACCATCTGCTGTTACTAAACCAAAAATACTTTCTCTTCCATTAAGCGTTACAATTTTGTTTTCATTATATCCAAAATTGAAATTACTAGTCCAATTCCAACTGTCAGATTTCAATATTGGACCACTTAAAGTCACCTCTATGCCCTTTGATTTCATATCGGCATAATTAGCATTTGTAATATATTGACCTGTAATACCTGAGGTTCGAATAGGACTAATCAAATCAAATCCATCTCTCTTATACAAATCAACAGTCAAATTCAATTTATCGTTAAAAAAACCCAAATCAAATCCAAGATTAGTTTCATATTGTTTTTCCCATGTTAGTTCAGAGTTTTCAATGTACTCTAAATTCATTACAGACTCTGTCTCTGTCAAATATGGTCTCAAGGCACTTCCATTTCGCAAAATAAGAGCTGAGTTGGTAGCTGTGCCTAGACTCGCGGTCAACCCATAAGTCATCCTAATTGCAGCACGATTAAGTATTTTAGTGAAGTCCTTACCAACATAAAAACTTTCTCTGTCAATGTTCCAAGCTCCAGAAATATTCCATGTAGGTAACCATCTTGCCTTTGCAGATTTACCAAGCTGATTCGAACCATCATACCTTCCTGTTGCATTAATAGAGTATTTCCCATCATAAGAGTACGCTCCTCTCCCCATAAATGCGACGAAACGATCATACTTATTATTCATTCCATAATAATTCAAATTACTCATCACTGCTTGCTTCACAATATTAGGGTCTATGAAAGGTACTCCACCTTTATCATATTGATAGCCGTAACCAATCATATTTCTATTTTGTCTGCTAGCTAATCTTATCTCTTGAAAACCATAAAAATTTATCAAATGTTTATCATCGATTGATTTATCAAATTCTAAAGAATTTCTTACCATATAAGATTTTAAAAAATCATCATTAGTATTATAAAATCCTCCATATGGTAACACAACCACTTTCTGTCCTTCTGGACTTTCAGGGTCTCTAAATAAGAAATCATTAGCATCATTTGTAAATGCATCATAATTTGCTCTATAAGCATTTGCCATATTAGAATTTTCTCTTATTTTGTGTTCATTTGAACTTTTCACATACCTATAAGCACCTAATAAATCATAAGACAAGTTTTTCGTAATCTTATAATTGACACCTCCTTGCAATTTAAAATCCAACATGCTTAGATCAAGAGAATTATTATCCAGTTCATTCAGAATATTAAAATCAGCAAAATTACGAGTGAAATTTTCTCTATTTCCATGTTCATCGTATGCAGTTAAAGTTCTACTTGTGTTCAACGCATAGCTAAATGGATTAATATCAAAATCTCTTGAGAACCTTCCTTCGACAGGATTACTCACCCTACCGACAGTCCCTGGAGCTGATTGATTACGAATAGAACCTGCGGTAATGAATTTCACAGTTAGTTTATCTGATAATCTGTAGATATTATTCAAATTAGCGGTATAACGCTCTACATTATTTCCTGCAGCCCAACCATTATCATTTAAGTAACTTGTGGAAAAATAAGTTTGTGAACCCTCAGTTCCAGAAGAAAAGCTAACCGAATGCTCTTGCTGGAATGAATTTTTAAACAAAACATCAAACCAATCTGTATCTGTTAGTGCATATCTTGATAAAAAATTCTGTTTAGCTTCTGGTGTATTCTCTAATAAAAACCCTCCTTTAATAGGATCATAAGTGCTTATCATTTGATTCATCTTTGTAAATACTCCACCATCACGAGCTCTAGAAGAAGAAGAAAAATTCAAATATCCTTTACGTGACATCTCGCTGTACACTGACATTTGATCAGACGAATTCATGATATTGAAAGTATTATAGCTAGGCTTCAAATACGATGAAAAGTTTCCAGTGTATGAAACCATAGTTTTGCCAACACGTCCCTTTTTGGTAGTAATAACGACTACACCATTCATCGCTCTAGCACCATATTGAGCTGTAGCTGCAGCATCCTTTAATATATTAAAACTCTCTATATCATCAGCATTTAATCCAGCTACTGATGAGCCAATCAAAGTATTAATATCACCCGTAGATAATTGTTCATTTGATATATTAACAACATCTTCTAATATTACTCCATCGACTACCCATAAAGGTTTATTTTCTCCTGTAATTGATGTAGCACCTCTGACCCTTATTTTAGGAGCAGCACCGAATGTACCCGAAACATTTTGAACAGATACACCTGCAGCTCTTCCTTCTAACATTCGGCTAACATCAATTATACCATCTTGTTTTACATCTGAACCTTTCAGTGAAGTCGCAGAACCAGTAAATAATTTTCTATTTAGGTTTTGATATCCAGTAGCTATAACACTAACTTCTTCTATATTCGTAGAACCGTCAGATATTAAAACTACTCTAATATTATTAAGTGAAGACACTGCTGATCGTGCAGATTTATAACCTACGTATCGAACTTCTAAAGTGCTACCAATTGGTGCTACTATGGTAAATTTACCATCTTTGTCTGTTGTTGTAACATTGCTTGATCCAACCAAAATAACAGTTGCATTACTTATCGGATTTCCATCACTGTCAACTACAATCCCTGATGCATTTGTCTGTAATCGGCTCTCCCTACTTATTCTCTCCTGCGGCAATAAGCTCACTAAAATTGTATTAGATACAATTTTGTACTCAAATAAACTAGAAGAAAGGAGTTTACTAAGGACAAGATTCACATCTTCATTTTTTACATTGAGCGAGACTAATGAAGCCTTCGACAGTACATCGTCATTATAAAAAAACTTAAATGAAGTTTGGGCTGTAATTTGTTTAAAAGCATCATCAAGCTTTGCGTTTTTCAAATTTAAACTCACATGTTGAGCCTCTGAATTTGCAAACACAAATTGAAAACTCACTAACATTACAATCACGGACACTTTCATATAGAAAAAAATTTTACTGAGAAGGTATAATTGCTTATGCCTTACTCGTGGGAAGTAATTATTCATACATTTAGTAATGGTTTTACGTTAAAATTTAGTTAATTAATTAGATGTAGAAATGTTGGCGCACATCTATGATATTCATTAATTCAGTAATTAGTCTATTTTCATAATATTATTTTTTTTGGTTAGTTGATTAATTATGATTACAAATTATGCAGATCTTATCCTGATGGATCAAACACAGTCATTTTCAATCATATTTTTTATACATTTGATATTGGTTTTACGCTAAAACCATTTTAGTTAATTAAAATTTTACAGGAGTGTTGGCGCATTCCTGTATTTTATTACAATTCAATTCTTAAATCGTCCCCTTCGATCTTCACCTCCAATCCTGAAATAAATTCCAACATTCTTTCAATTTCTGTCAACTTTACATTTCGCGAAATTTCACCCGAGTAGGTATCCTTAGATTTCATAATATTATTTTCAATGCTAACCTTTACACCGTACCAATTTTCAATCTGTTCAGATATTTGCTTTATTGAGAAATTATTAAAGTAAAACGTATTATTTTTCCAAGCCAAATCCGCTAGAATATTAGCCTTAGCCATTACAAAATCGCCTTTATATAAAGTACCACTAGTATTTGGTGAAAGTATTTTTTCAGAATTTTCAGCAGATAGCTTCACACTTCCTTCTAACAACGTGGTTTTAAAAATTGAATTAGTCGAATTAACATTAAATTTTGTACCTAACACCTCCACTTCACCGTGTGCTGTTTCTACTATAAATTTTGAGCTCTGATTTTTTTCAACTTCCAAATACACTTCGCCCGACAGGAGTTTTAGTCGTCTTTCTGCATTATTCATATGCATTGGGATTTTTAGTCTTGAATTTGCATTTACCCAAATTTTTGAACCATCAAATAAAGTGAAATGAATTACTTTTGCCTTGGGAACAACAAGTTCGTACTCCACAAATTCTTTATTAAGGTTGATATTCCGGTTATCATCAGCGAGTAAAACATCACCTTCTTCACTAATTTCAAATGAAGAATTGAGTTCTATTTTATTACCATCGGAAGAAATTAAAATTGCTCCTGTTGTTGCTGGTAAAATTTCTCCAACAGAATCTACTAAGACTTTACCCTCAGCAATAGCCACATTATTACTAATACTCCTCGTTTTTGACAGATAAATAGTAAATGATATACCTAAAACAAAAAAAATACTCGATGCAATTCGCAAAAGCTTATTTGAAAGAAAATACGATAAACTGTAATTAGGTAATTTTTTAGATTCAAAATCCACCCAAGCCTTATCTTTATCGAATGAATTAAAATCAATTAAATCTTTTTCAAGATTATTCGAATCCATAAGACTATTAAGGAGTTCAAGATTGTTAGGATGTTGTGAAATCCATTCATCGATTACCTTCTTATCCTCATCGGAACACTCCCCCTTAATATACCTTGCTAATTTCTTAGCTATTTCACTTTCATTCAGGCCCATATACAATAAGAAACCTAGCTACAAGAAATGGGTGACAAAAAAAAACAATTATTTAATAACGAATAAAAATAAAGCGAAGTATTCTGGATTTAAATTAGATTGAATATATCGGATTCCACGAAGTTTTTGAGTCTTTATGGTATTAACACTTAAGTTTAACTCCGCAGCAACTTCTTTTGTAGAAAATCCTTCTAAATAATACAACTTAAATATTTGTTGACATGCATTAGGAAGTTTTTCTATCAAAGCATTGATTTCTGAGATAGTTTCAGACTTAATGATTGCATTATCAAAGTCTAAATCGAGCAACTCATCAAAGGGCTTAAGCTTATGATATTTTAACTCTACCTTTGATCTTCTATGATAATTTAGAATTTTATTTTTAACTGCAGTATATAAGAATCCCTTATACACTTTTTCATTAGGAACTAATGTCTCGAGATTATCATTTAGAGAGCAGAAAGCGTCCTGAACAAAATCTTCTGACAAAACCTTATCACCCAACAGAGTATAAGCAAAATAACATAGATTTTGATAATACTTATCGAATAATAATTTTGTTATATTTTTTTTCGAAGACATCTTTTTAGTCAGTAGATGACCACAAATATAACGACAACAACCAGCATGTTAAAAAATCACACACACTGGTTTAAAAATTTTCAAATTAAAGTAGCGTTTATTCGACATTGGGGTCTTATTATCGAAAATATTAACACCATTTGATTTTTGATTAGATAATAAAATAAATTTTCCTGACGGGGAAATATTTAAATTCCTAGGAGAGTCACCCTGTACTGAAGAATAGCTTTTAGTTTTTAGAATCCCTGTATTGGTTATTTTATATTGGTAAATTAGATTTGCTGTACCCCTATTGGTAGCATAAATATATTTGCTCTGATTATCAATTTTAATATCCGCCCCTCCTTGTTCTCCTTTGAAGTTGTTTGGATACATTGGCAATATTTGTTTACTCATCCATTTACCGCCTTTTAATTGGAAAACTTCAATTTCACCTGTTAATTCTAAAACACTATATAGCATCTTTTCATCCTTTGAAAAAGTTAAATGTCTTGGACCGCCTCCTAATTTAGTTTTTATCTCCCCAACTTTATGAAACTTAAACTCTCCGAATCTTCTTTCAATCGCAAATATATAAATCAAATCCGCACCTAAATCCGATACATATACCTTATTACCATCTTTAGTAAAGAAAGCAGAATGTATGTGTGATTGCTTTTGTCTACTCTTATTAACACTTGATCCATTAAATTTAATCAAATCATCGATTTTATTTATACTACCATCCTCATTCAAAGAAAGCAACGTGAGAGATCCACTAGAATAGTTAGATACAACAGCTATGGGGTCTTTAGGACTTAATGAAATATGGCAGGGATGCGCACCCTTCGTAGGAACATGACTGACTACTTTATCATCTTTCAAATTAAAAACAGTGACCATGCCTTCTGAATCTTCATTTACAGCGTATAAGACATCACCTCGACGAGCTAGAAATGAAGGATTTGACATCTGTATAGTTTTATGTAAGACAGCTTCCCCAGACACTTCATCAAAATTATATACATATACTCCCTCACTCTCACTGTTGGATGTATATGTCCCAACAAACATTTTATAGACCTGCGCGTGCAAAGTCGTAGAAAACAATAGAAGTAATAAACATAGTGGGATACATAATGTGTGACGGCCTTTCATAAACTCGTTAAATTTCGTTAAATTGACTATTAGCTTGAATCAAAACAGTATATTCGCAAATAATGTTTGACTCTGTTTAATATTAGAAATAAGTTAGTTTATATTATTCATTTGAAAAATAATGCTTTTATAAATTATTCTAATATTTTTGTACCATAAAATTTGACGGACAATTTAATGAAAAAACTTTTAGGAATACTATTTATTCTAACTGTATATATTAATTCACTTTCGGCACAAGATAAACTAGTGGATAGAATAATTGCTAATGTTGGGAATGCACATATATTACAATCGGATTTAGAATTAGAATACACACAATATTTAGCACAAGGCAACAAGCCAGATGACAATATCAAATGTTATATTCTTCAACAGCTTCTAACACAAAAACTGCTAGCTCAGCAAGCTGTTATTGATTCTATCGAAGTATCAGAAAGTGAAGTAGATGATCAATTGAATTTTAGAATTCGTTCTATGGTACAACGTGCTGGAGGTAAAGAACGTCTAGAAGAATTTTTAAATAGATCAATTCTTCAACACAAAGAAGAATTACGTCCTGCTGTAGCTGAACAAATGAAAGGTAATAAAATGCAACAGCAGATTGTTTCCAACATTGATGTTACCCCAGAAGAAGTTAAACGTTATTTTAACAGCCTGAATAACGATAGCCTACCCTATTTTAATACAGAGATTGAATATGCTCAATTGGTTATTAATCCTGTGTTGACTAAAGAAGAAAAGGATGTTTTTAGAAATAAAGCGGAGAGTTATCGTCAGCAAGTTATAAATGGATCTGACTTCGGTACTATTGCAAGACTTTATTCTGAAGATGGCTCTGCGCCCTACGGTGGAGAATTAGGTTTCACAACACGTGAAAATTGGGTTAAAGAATTCTCAGCGCAGGCTTTTAGATTAAAAAAAGGTGAAATATCTCCCGTATTTGAGACTCAATTTGGTTTTCACTTTTTGCAAGTATTGGAAAGAAGAGGTGAAGAAGTAAATGTAAGACACGTGCTTATCAAAAAACAAGCGACCATAGAGTCACTAAATAGGGCTAAAACAAAAATTGATAGTATCTCTGATTTAGTTAAGAACAATAAGTTAAACTTCAATCAAGCTTCTTCAATCTATTCGGATGATCAAAACACGAAGTATGCTGGTGGTGTAGTATCCAACATGGAAAACCGTAATACTCTAATCCCTATGGATCAACTGGATGATGTTGAAGTATTTAATGCAATAGATCCACTTAAAGAAGGTGAAATTTCAAAACCTATATTGTATACGGATAAAAGAGTAGGTGAAAAATCATACCGCATCTACTATCTAAAATCAAGAATAGCCCCTCACAAGGCAAACTTGGATCAAGATTTTGCAAAAATTAAAGAAGCTGCTCGTCAAGACAAAGTCAATCGTACATTGAGTGAGTGGTTTGAAACAAGAAGAGAAACAACATTTATTAGTATAAATCCAGAATTTTCATCTTGTGAAGAATTGAAAATTTGGACAAAGACCTCCAAGCAATTAGCTGGAAAATAAAAGAAAAGGCTTGAAATATGTTATTTCAAGCCTTTTCTTTTATCATTTGAATCTTTTATTGATAGACTAATTTTGAAGCTAAAATTTGATCAGGAATAGATATTTCAAGATCTTTATTCTCAAGCATTTCAAATAATATTTCTGCTGCTTTTGCACCTTGTTCTGCTGGATATTGCTCAATACTCGCTAGTGGTGGATTATCCATATACTTCCACAATGAATAGTTAGCGAAACTAATAACCTGAATATCACGACCTAAAGATATACCATTCTCTTTGGCATATTTGATAATATCAAATGTAACATAATCATTAAAAGCGAGTATAGCCGAAGGTGTAGCATCTAGTGCTCTCAGTTTCTCCATAGCCTTATAATTACTCTCTTCTGTGAGCTCTGAATACACAACATATTTCTCATCAAAAGTTAAACCATTATCTAATAAGGCATTTTTAAATGAAAACGTACGCTCACCTGTCGCATTCAAGGTTTCTGGCCCATTAATAAGTGCTATTTGCTTATGTCCACGTTCAACAAAAGCTTTAACAGCTTCATGGATGCCTGTAGATAGATCACAATACACTTTTGGAACATCTATATTTTCAGGAACACAATCAAAAAATACAATTGGAATTTCATATTTATGAAGCCTTTCCACAAACCCCATATCTATTGTATTTTTACCTAATGACATCAATATGCCATCTACGCGATGTGTTCTAAAACTATTAATTATATTTAATTCACGTTCAGGGTTATCGAGAGATTGTCCCAATAACACAGTAAATTTTTTTTCAGCCGCAATTTCTTCTATAGCGCTGATTGCAGATGCAAAAAAAGGCTCTGAAAGCTTTGGCAATATTACTCCAATTGTGAATGTCTTACGCTGCTTAAAGAAAATAGCTGTCTGATTTGGTTCATAATTTAATTCTTCAGCCAATTTCTTAACACGCATTGTCGTAACCAAACCTATACTAGGGTGATCATTTAATGCTCGTGAAACTGTTGAAGGTGATATTCTTAGTTTCCGAGCTATTTCCTTTATCGTAGTAGGTTTTCCTGCCTTATTCATACTTATATTTCAATTTTATGGATCTGGCTAAAGATAATCATTAAAAGTGAATCCTTTTATTAGGAAATTTATACATTCCTTGAATTTTACGCTGCTTTAATCCATCTTTTGATATTTTGCGTTCAAAATTTGTGCTTCCTGTCACTGCACGATTTTTTGTATTAGAGAAAACACCATTATTAATGTGGTAAATGGCCGCAGAAAGCATACTTTCATCCATATTACCAAAATCTTTAAACGAATCTAATTCCCACACATGGGAATTTGGCTTCAAACCGTCAAAATAATCGCCAAAGCCATCTTTATTAAACATTTGGAAAGAAGTTACATACAATTCGTTCGAAGAACTCACGATCTCTACAGGAAAAAAACCTACAGGCTTTCCATAGGTATTACTTGCTATTGTAGCACCATTATTATATTTGTAAGTTCCAATAACATAGACCTTCATATGTGGTGCGAGCAAATTGATTAATAATTCACTTGCCGACGCGGTCTCTTCCGAAACTAAAAAATAAATTCGAGACAAATTCAAATTACCTTTTTTAGAAAAATAAGTTGGTCCAAATTCATCCCCCTCTTGATCCCATTCAAGCTCTTTAAGAATATTGTTGATTTTATATTTAAATTTTAAATTTCCTGATGATGACATAGGTGCTAAAATATCACCCAAATATTCAGCTGTGGTGACCGATCCACCGCCATTATAGCGAAGATCAACAACCATCTCCTGCACATTCTTGTTTGCTATACCTTCGAATGCTTCATTCATTCTTGATTGGAAAGATTTAGTCTGACCTTTATCTTGTACCCAGGCATCTGTAGACAGAAAAGAACTAAGTCCTAAATATCCAATTTTTTTGTTGCCAGCTGTTAACACAGTGTCTACAAAAATTGCATCAGCATAGTTATTGTACCTATAATCAATATTTACAGTACGACTTTCGCCCTCAGTATTTCGATACTCTACAGTAAGATTTCTTGAATTCAAATAATTATTGAGACTATTAAAATATCCTGCTTTTTGGGTTTCATAGTCTATCTTTTTATCTCCATTCAAACTAGTAATTTGTGCCCCTCGTCTCAAACCTGCTTGATAAGCAGCAGAGTTTTTCTCGACAAAACGCACATATAATTTTGGATTTTTATCGGTTGAGCCGGACTGTATATAGACCAAATCCATACCAAATCCCGAATGATATCCCTGTTGAATACTTCCAGTAATAAAACCGCCTCGATCTAAGAAACTATACCAATCGTAAGCTTTACTTTCACCCTTATTATGCGTATAAAGAATGTCACTATAGAAGAAAAAATTATTACCACTCCCATTATTACCTTTTACTAACTTTCCATTTACACTTGCCTTGGTCATATACATTAAATAACCCAAAACATCACTAGCGGTTTGAAAATATTTTGTGTAATTATTTTTTAAATAATTTTCCTCCTCCATCTTTTCTATATCTGCAAACGCTGGACTGATAACAGGCTCCCAAAGAGTTAAATATTTATAATAATACCAAACAGAATCTTTGATTCGATTTTCATAAGCATCGTCTGTATATACTTTAGTCGTATCTATTGCAAACCTCGTATTGAAATTATAATCATCCTTCTTACATGAAAAACTTAATAAGCTTATTGTAAGAATCAATCCGAGAATATATGTATTAACTTTCATATGAATTTATTGGTACTCAATAACAGATATTTCCTCTTCTGAAACACCATACTCTATTGCAAGATAAGGAATTACAGAGATTTTCAAGTGCAGTATTTCATCTACAAAATAGATACGAACAGAGTTTTTATAGCGATCCAGTTCGCCCCAATCAATAAATTTTAACTTATTTAATTGTTCAATTGGGTTTCCCTTTGTTAAAATAGTTACATGCTTCCCTTTTTCAAAAATCTGCTTTAACAAAGATTTCATTTCACTAAAAATTTCTAACCTTAAAGGAATTTGAGCATTTGCTTGAAGCCTTTCTAAATTTTCACGATACTTTTCCTCAATACCAAAAACTTCCTTTGCGGCATCAAAAACTTTATCCTCACCATGAACAAGATAAATCTTCTTCATAAAAAGGGCAAGATCATTTGCTTTTACTGTACCCTCTGTAAATTCATAAAAACTTCCGAAAAGATAATATACTTGCAACAAATAATCTTGTCTAGGAAACAACACATCATCTAATTCAAAAGCAAACACTTCTTTGCTTAGGTCTAAATCATCAGCTTTTAATAATCTCATTACTTAATTCGCTACAACCAACAAGAAATCTAACCCAGAATCTGAAAGAACCCCTAACCCATCAACATTAACTTCAGCTTGTCTATTATTCAATAAATCCATATTATCTAATAGCAAACTTAAGGACATATCTTTAATAGGATTTGCCAATATTTCCAATTCTTCCAATTGAGACTTTGAGGGACAAATAACCTGAATTCCATACTCTTCAAACAAAAGCAAAGATTCTGCCAATGTTTCAATCTCAGAAAGTTGCAATGGTAAAATGTACTGACAATTATTATCCAATGCAGATTTTAGCATTTCATGTGCAAAAGTTGAATTTATACCTTTTGGTATTTTCAAATAATTGGATTGCATGAAAGCAGGCAAATCCTCAGATGTAGATAATACGACTTCGTATTTTCCTTCTAACATGTTAGCTACACGAAGTCCCAAACTATGTGTAGCACTAGTAATTAATAATCTTTTCAAATCCTTCCCTTCTAATAAATATTTCCGTCTTTCATGTGAATTGTACGATCCGATATATTTGCCAAATCTTCATTATGAGTCACAATAACAAATGTGTGCCCCATCGATTTTCTTAAGTCAAAAAACAACTTATGTAACGCCGCTGCATTCTCAGAATCCAAATTACCAGATGGTTCATCTGCAAGAATAATCTTTGGATTATTTATCAATGCTCGAGCGACAGATACTCGTTGCTGTTCTCCACCAGACAATTGTGATGGCTTATGATTCGCCCTTTCACTTACGCCCAACAGATCTAACAATTCCATAGCTTTTTTCTCTGCGACATCCGTTTTCGTTCCTGCGATATAAGCTGGAATACAGACATTTTCTAAGGCTGTAAATTCTGGCAACAAATGATGAAACTGGAATACGAAGCCAATATACTTGTTTCTAAATGCACTCAACTCTTTGGCGGACAATTTATGGATAGCAATATCGTCGATATACAATTCGCCCTTATCAGCTCTATCAAGTGTACCAATAATATGCAATAATGTACTTTTACCAGCACCCGAAGCACCTACAATACTGACAATTTCACCCTTTCCAATTGTAAAATCTACTCCCTTTAATATGGATAGATTTCCATAAGATTTTTGAATGTTTGATGCTTTTAGAATCATGATACGAATTTAAGAAAAAGATTCTGATTGTTGGTTTGGCTTAAGGTAATAAGCAGTAGCGATTAACAAAAGTATCCAAATAAATTCTTGTCTCTTAAGAATAAAAGTCATATTTTTACATCAAATTTTTTATCAATGAACATTCACGAATATCAAGGAAAAGAAATACTTAAAAGTTTTGGCGTTAGAGTCCAAGAAGGAATTGTTGCTGACACTCCAGAACAAGCAGTTGCTGCTGCTCAAAAAATGAAGGATGACTTCAACTCTGATTGGGTTGTTATAAAAGCGCAAATTCATGCTGGTGGACGTGGTAAAGGTGGCGGTGTTAAATTAGCTAAAAACCACGATGAAGTATTACAACGTGCTACTGACATCATCGGTATGCAATTAGTAACACCACAAACTGGTCCTGAAGGCAAGAAAGTAAATAAAGTATTAGTAGCTCAAGATGTTTACTATCCTGGAGAAAGTGAAACAAAAGAGTTTTACATGTCTGTATTATTAGACCGCGCTACAGGTCGTAATATCATCATGTACTCTACTGAAGGTGGTATGGATATCGAAGAGGTTGCTGAACACACTCCTCATTTGATCTTCAAAGAAGAAATCGACCCTAAAGTAGGTTTACAAGGTTTCCAAGCGCGTAAGATTGCTTTCAACTTAGGTTTATCTGGTGCTGCACATAAAGACATGGTAAAATTCGTAGCTGCTTTATACAAAGCGTACGATTCTATCGATGCTTCTATGTTTGAAATCAACCCTGTATTAAAAACTTCAGATGATAAAATTTTAGCAGTAGATGCAAAAGTAAACTTAGATGAGAATGCTTTATACCGTCACGCTGACATCGCTGCTATGCGCGATGTGACTGAAGAAGATCCAACAGAAGTAGAAGCTGGTGAGTCAAACTTGAACTATGTAAAACTTGACGGTAACGTAGGTTGTATGGTGAATGGTGCTGGTCTTGCAATGGCAACTATGGATATTATCAAGATAGCTGGTGGTGAGCCTGCAAACTTCTTAGACGTAGGTGGTACTGCCAATGCTGAAACTGTAAAAGCTGGTTTCAACATTATCTTAAAAGATCCTAACGTAAAAGCCATCTTAATCAACATCTTCGGCGGTATCGTTCGTTGTGACCGTGTTGCACAAGGTGTGATTGATGCATACAGTGAGATCGGTAACATTCCAGTTCCAATCATTGTACGTCTTCAAGGAACCAATGCAGCTGAGGCTAAGAAATTAATTGACGAATCTGGTCTTCAAGTATACTCAGCAATCTTATTAAAAGAGGCTGCTGAATTAGTAAGCAAAGTATTAGAAGAGAAATAATAAATATTTCTTTATTTAAAATAAAAAAAGCGGTCAACATTAATGTTGACCGCTTTTTTTATAATACTATAATGAACTGGCTTGTAATTTGTAGCGTAATAAATATGAGAAAAATACTTTTTATCATTGTATTGGGGCTAATTACATTCCTATCTGGATATTGGATTAAAACTCAATTATACCCTAAAACTAAAGTTGAAAGCAATCATAATATTCTGTTGGAGAAAATTGAATCAATGGGTAAACTCCAATTAGTCAAATACAAGTACAGCGATATTATCGAACATATTAATAAAACCGACTTTTTACCAGCAGCTAGTGTTTTACTTATAATAAAAGCTGATGCAGCTGGATGTATAGATTTAACCAAAATAGATACCAACTCGGTTAAAACTTTCGGCGACTCTGTACACCTTACTTTACCAAAGGCGGAAATATGTTACATTAAAATCGACCACAAATCATCAAAAGTTTACGACACAAAAATGGCATTCTTTAGAGAAGCAAATCTAGTAGATGAAGCTTATAAACATGCAGAAAACGAAATTGCTAAACAAGTACGACAATCAGATATACTCATACAAACTCAAAACAACGCACTACCTGTATTAAAGCCTTTGTTAGAAGGTCTGGGGTACAAAAAAATAAAAATAGACTTCAAATAAGAAAAGCTGAATGTTGAAACATTCAGCTTTTCTTATTTCATTCAAAATAATAATGAGTTACATTGGTATACGTGCTAAAGGAGCTACGTCCTGTCCTACAAAATCTTTCTTTAAGAATTTATAATGTCCTGCTATTGCTATCATTGCAGCGTTATCAGTACAATATTCAAACTTAGGAATAAAAACTCGCCACTTGTATTTCTCTCCCATTTCCAACAACGATTTACGCAATCCCGAATTAGCAGAAACTCCTCCTGCAATAGCAATATCTTTTACTCCAGTTTGTTTAGCAGCCTTTTTCAACTTATTCAAAAGAATTGATACAATTCTTTCCTGAACTGAGGCACACATGTCGTTCATGTTTTCTTCCAAGAAATTTGGATTCTTCTTAAGCTCAGCTTGAACCATGTACAATATCGCAGTTTTCAAACCAGAAAATGAAAAGTTTAAATCCGCAATTTGAGGTTCTGGCAATTTAAAAGCATAAGGATTCCCTGATTGCGCATATTTATCAATCAAAGGACCTCCAGGATAAGGCAAATTCAAAATCTTAGCAGTCTTATCAAACGCCTCTCCTGCTGCATCATCTAGTGTTTGGCCAATTAATTCCATATCAAAATAATCCTTTACCAATACAATTTGCGTATGTCCACCCGAAACTGTCAAACACAAGAAAGGAAAATTCGGTTTTGGATCATCGATAAAATGCGCCAAAATATGCGCCTGCATGTGATTAATATCAATTAAAGGGATATTTTTGGCTAAGGCAAATGATTTTGCGAATGATGTTCCCACTAAAAGTGAACCTAAAAGTCCAGGTCCACGCGTAAAAGCTACCGCATCTACATCATTTTTCGTAATTTTGGCTTGCTGTAATGCTTGATCAACCGTAGGAATAATATTTTGCTGATGTGCACGCGAAGCCAGCTCGGGAACGACTCCTCCATATTTGGAATGAATTACCTGAGTAGCAATAACATTTGATTTGATTTCACCGTTTACGCAAACGGATGCTGATGTCTCATCACACGAAGATTCAATCCCTAGAATTACAGCCATTTTGGAAGAATTTATTTAACGTACAAAAGTATCAAAAAAATACTTAAAATAACGCTCTGGACTCTTACCAGTATCTTATTATTGATACTGGGAATTGCTGTATCCTTGAATTTTTCTTCCGTACAAACATACCTAACGAAACGTATAGCTACATTTCTTGGCACCGAACTTCACGCAAATATTTCAATTGGAAAAGTATATTTTAAACCTTTTTCTACATTATCATTACATAATCTTGCTGTAACAGAATTTAATGGGGATACAGTTTTCTTCTCTAAGAACCTTCACGCAAAGTTAGATCTATTAAAATTCTTAGATAATAAAATAACCATACATAGTCTCAAATTGGATGAATCCTATTTAAACTATCAAATCTATCAAGACAGTACAAATCTTGATAAGTATATATCCTATTTTTCCAAGCCAAAAAATCAAAAGAAAACTCAAAAAAACAAGCTACAACTAGCCATTCACCGTATCGAACTACTTAATAATAGTTTTAGAATGGTGAACCACAAATATACTAAACCCAAAAAGGGGGTAAATTTTGCAAATTTAGTTGTCTCGAATTTGTCGGGTATAATTGACAATATAAAACTGGATACTATCACAACAGCTAGAATTTCAAAGCTAACTTTGAAGGAAAAATCAGGCCTTCATGTTAAAGAAATATCTGCCAGTGCTAATTATAGCAATGAAGAGATGAGATTCGAAGATTTATTAATTAGAACCAACAACTCAACTCTTAAAGATTATATTGCCTTTAACTATTCTGACATTAAAGATTTTAGTTCATTCCTAACGAAAGTCCAAGTCACAGCTAATATTAAAGATTCTTACATAGATTCTAAGGACATCGAATATTTTGCTCCAACTCTTCAAACAGTTCAATTTACTTCGAACGTAAAGAAAGCAAACCTTAGTGGCACAGTATCAGACATCGTTGCTAGAAATGTAAATATGAGTACCGGCAAAATAACTCACCTACTTGGTGACTTTACGATCAAGGGACTTCCAAACATTAATAGAACTGTATTTGGATTTAATATAAAATCACTTAAAACATCAGCCACAGACATCGAATATTTTGTTCCTAAACTAAATAAGAACAAAAAAATAGTACTACCTAAACAAATTCACAACTTAAAACAGTTAGAATACAAAGGTTCATATGTTGGATTGTATAACGATTTTATTATCAAAGGTAATTTATCAACAGCTGCTGGTATATTGACAGCAAATGCACAAATAGGAATTAAGAAACTATTAGAATATAAAGGTAAACTGACTACTCAAAACTTTAAAGTAGGTGAAGTGCTTGATCTGAATAGTTTGGATAAAACTTCTTTTGATTTAAATCTTGATGGCAAAGGATTAACATTAGAAGACCTTAACCTAGCATTCAATGGCAGTTTAAATAAAACAGCATATGAAAAATACACTTACGAACAAATTAATGTTACAGGCACCTTAATAGAAAAAAATCTGTCTATCGGAGGTACTATTGAAGACGAAAATCTAAGACTAAAGTATACTACTTCAGTTGATTTTGGACATAAATCTCCTAATTATCTTTTGGATGCAAGCATTGACTACGCAGAACCTAAAAAATTAGGATGGCTGCAAAGAGATAGTATAATTATTCAGCAAGCACATATCAACACCAATTTGACAGGTAGTACGCTAAATACTTTAACTGGAAAGCTGCAAGCTGATTCTATTAAATTTAGTACCAGTAAAGGCGATTTTGCTATTGAGAACATCAATTTTTCAGCTGAGGGAAATGAAAACAATAGAATATTATCACTAAAATCTGATGTCTTAGACGCACATGTTGTAGGTGAAATAGATTTAAATACTATTGTTCCTTATTTCAAATCATTAGCCATGCGTTATGCGCCTGCTATTAATATTTCAACTCAAATATATAACCCTCAAAATTTCAATTTAGAACTGAATATAAAATCCTTCCAACCTATTGCAACTTTATTAGACCCTTCACTTACATTAGATGACGGCGCACACATGAATGCTCAATTTTCGTCAGAAGATTATAAAGCTAAATTTATAGCTTTCAGCCCATCCGTGATATATAGAGGAATTAAGTTTAATAACTTATCTGTGATAGAGAACGCCGATCAAAATGCATTTTCGCTGGATATAACATCGGACAAAGTGAATTTCGCGGACAGTACATATATCAACAATGTATCCATCCGAAATATACTTGCTAATGATAGTCTAGTGTTTAATATTGAAATGTCTGAACGAAGTGCTAATAACTATTTGAACTTAAATGGAAATATACATTTTGCACATAATAGCCCTGCATTCATTCATTTTAAACCTTCTGATATTATCATCAATAATGATGCTTGGAATCTGAACAATGATGCACATATACAAATCTCGAAAGGTAAAGTATTCATTGAAAATTTAATTTTAAGTCAGGCAAAACAACAAATCAAATTAAATGGAATTGTTTCTAAAGAAAATGAAAAGCTTAATGTACATTTTAATAATTTCAATCTGACGTCATTAAATGGTATTACAAAACCATTGGGTATTAATCTTCAGGGAACTCTAAACGGCGAGATAGACATCACTTCAGCATTGAAAAATGCTGTAGCCTCATCCAACATTCAAACAGGTCCAATTATATATAATGAAATTCCAATTGGACAATTAGGATTAAATGCAAATTTTAACCCAACAAGTGGGAATATGCTCATTGACATGAAGCTTCTAGATGGTCAGCAAAGAGGAGTTTTAGTTAATGGTGAATATAACTTTTATAGTGATGATGAACCCTTAGATTTAAAGGGAACATTGAAAGAAACAGACCTAATGATTTTCCAACCCTTCTTGAGAAATTTAGTTTCAGATCTTAAAGGTAAAGGAAATGCAACTGTTGACATAAAAGGTACATTTAAAAACCCTAAAATTACTGGGATAGGTCGTTTCAATCAAGCTGAATTTACGGTCAATTATCTCAATACACACTACTATCTAGATAATCAAATCGCAATGGTGGAGAATAATTCTATTATTCTTCAAAATTTCAATATACGCGACACAAAGGGTAATAAAGCACAAGCTAATGGTCTAATCAATCTCCAAAAATTAGCCAATCCATATATTGATATCGATGTAAGTGGAAATCAATTTATGATTCTGAACACAAGTTTCAAAGATAACAGCTTATATTATGGTACTGCATATGCTACAGGTTTATTTCGATTCAAAGGATATACTTCAGCAATAAATATAGATATAAATGCAAAATCAGATCAGGGCACACTTATAACTCTACCATTTAATTCGGCAATGACCGTTACAGATAGTGACTTTATCTACTTTGTAAGTTCTGATTCCACAGAAAACAAAAAACGGATCAAGCGGAATTTGTTTAATGGTCTAACCATGAACATGAATCTTAACTTGACTCCAGACGCTGAAGTTAATTTACAGACGAGCATGGGGTCGCTTAAAGGAAGTGGAAATGGTACAATCGCAATGAAAATATCTAGCTTGGGTGATTTTGAAATGTTTGGAGACTATGTAGTCAGTAAGGGTAAATTTCATTTTACAGCACAAGATTTTATCAATAAATATTTTGACATCAAAGAGGGCGGAACTATTCGATGGACAGGCAACCCTGCTGAAGCTGTTATCAATTTAAACGCACTATATCAACAACGCACAGCTATTGGCCCATTATACAACGCGGCTGGTTACGCAGGTGACAACGAACGTGTCCTAGCGCAAGCAGATATGTTAATTAAGGGGACTCTTGAACAACCTGATGTTACCTTTGATTTGAATTTCCCACAGAACCCTTATATCAAGGATCAAATCCAAAGTTTTTTGAGTGATGCTAACAATGTGAATCAACAAGCGTTGAGTTTAATTGTACGACGTAGCTTCACCCCTAGCTCTACTAGCGAAATAGGAAGAGAGGTAAATAATACGCTATTGTCAGCAGGAACTGAGATCGCATTCAATCAATTGAACAATATCATTTCTCAATCTTTAAACATCAACTTTTTGGATCTTAATATACGTTCATTCAATGATGCCTCTGCTTCATTGCGCTTCTGGAATGATAGATTAGTGATTTCGGGTGGCATTACAGATAGAACAAATCTGGAAGCAACAGATCTAACCTTTTTCCGTCAAGGAGTAACTACTGACACAGAGCTAACTTACAAACTAAGAAAAGATGGTGGATTATTGTTTAGAGCATATAATCGTCCCTACACACGCAATTTTTTAATTCGCTCACTGGATGCAGAATACATTAGTGCCATGGGATTAGTTTATCGACAAGAATTTAATTCGCTTGGTGAATTCTGGCGTAGACTCTGGATTTGGAATAGCAGAGCTAAATAAACGAAATGCTCCCTAAGTGCCCTTTCACCAAAAAAGCAATTGACTATACCTTATTACTCGCCTCAAACATAAAATACACAAACGAATTTTATTGTTTAAAAATCAAAGATAGATTCTTAATTATACACAGAATCAAACGCAATCTAATTACTAAAACTTTATCAATCACCAAACATTAACCTCGCCAACAAAACACCTTAAAAAGGTTACACCCCCTCCCTCTTTGTAACCATTAATTAACAATAAATAGCCGCAGAATAAATTGTAGAGCAATCGCTACAAGGATATCGACAAAATAAAAAAAACATCGTTTAAAACCTCTTAGGCTATATCTTCGCATCAAAATTACAGCTACACAAAGCTGAATACATCTATCACACTATACGAAAAATGAATATTAAAAGGCCGTACATCAAGCCCCTTATTATGCTTAATGTTATTGAATTGGAATGTGGAATTGCAAGTGGATCTGCACAAGTGCTTGTGGATGATACAAATATGGACTTATTTGAAGAATGGAATCAAGAAGAAGACGAAAGAAGAATTATTGATTGGATGTAAATCAAGAATAAGCATATAAAAAACACAACAATGAGTAAAATAAAAATTTCGAACAAGCTAATTACTATTTATTTATTTATTTTCATCTTAACAGTATCATGTAAAAAAACTAACGATGAAGTTTACAAAAATGGTGAAGCTCTTGTTTCAGTAAACATTAAGGGATTTAATTTTGATTCTGAAATTGAATTAAATGCAAATACTACTAATCCTGGACAAATAAAAAACATCACACCTGTTCATATCCAACACGCAAATCAGGATTATCAAATTGAAAGTCAACTCATACATACCCAAAGTAATGATGTCAAGAATAGTTTAGAGACTTTAAGAAAATCGTCATCATCTATTTTAAAGGAGTTTGGTAACGGTATACATTACACACTTTTAGTATATGATTCCAGGAAAGATTTAATAGCGCAGAAAAACTTTATTTATGGTCAAGAAACAATAGAATCATCTTTAAAATTAAGCTCTAATATCAGATACACCTTTATAGTGGTGAGTGCTAAATCTACAACAACAGTACCGACAATCGAAGATGTTAATAATCTTGATAATGCAAAGATTGTTAATATCAATGCAGATCTATTATACTGGAAAGAAGAAAGGGTGCTAAATGTCGGACAGAATTATTTATCCGCAATACTAAAGCCTCAGTTTAGTGAAATTACTACGATACTTGAAATGGATCCAAATATGACCGGCAATATTACACGTATAGTAAATCCAACATTCAATTTACCTACTCAAAATGTAAGCTTAAAATTAAGTAATAAAGCATTAACTTATCACAAGTCTGCATCGCAATATAAGGCAGTAATCTTCCCAAATATAAGAACTAACAATATACGATCTATAAAAAGTAACACTACAACCATAATTCACAACAGCGATCTCAATACTTTTTCATTAAAGTTCGATTCATTGCGTGTAGATGGAGAAACGAAAAGTGATATCACTATATCTGGATTAAATATAGCCCCTGGTCATAGATACAATCTTATTTTGACATTAAAAACTTGTACTGAAGCTGTTAATGGTTTAAATGGAATGAATTGGTCATATGACGAAGATAAAAAGGGAAATAATTCAGGAATATATCTCCCAAGAGATCAAAGAAATGGCTGGTTTGACGATGGCTTTAGAAGAAATGGCGAGGTAATATCCTTTACTTTCAATGAAGCTGGTGCTGATTACGGATTTGTGTACGATATCACAGAGTTAGATAACGCTTTCAACTTAGAAGTCAATGGCAAACCTATTTTTGGAACCGATATTCTAAGGAATGAGATACAATTCCAAAATAACGCGACTTTGACTACTCAAAATATTGAATTCGAAGACGGAAGTCAATATCAAAGTGATGATGTCCCTTCTATTTGGAATTTGAAAGGCACATCAGATAAACCCATTGTAAAAGTCGTTATTAGTAGATTTGGTGAGGTACTGATGTTCGGTAGTAAAGTCAGTGGAGGAACATTATATCCTTTGAAATTGAAAAATAACGCAAAATTCAACACGGTGACCTGGAAAGGTGGTAATCAAACTAACCAAATCAAAGCCAGCACGAGAATTGAAGGAAAAACAGTAATGAAATCTATGGGTTCAGGTAGAAGAAAAATAGCTTGTTCTAAATAAAATTTTTCAAAAAGCGCAACCTTAAAGTTGCGCTTTTTCATTATATATACTTATCTAATAAAGACTTCCACTCTTCCTCTAATTCTCCTTGAAATTCGAACTGCTTAGCTCGATTATACCAATAAAGAGCATTCCACAGATCCCCTTCCTTTCTATGTAAATAGGCATGAATATGCGCTGATTTAAGATCCTCCAAATGATCTATTAAATCATGTGCCTTTTTCCAATTCCCCTTAGCATCCCACCACAATGATTGCAATGGCAGGCTGAGTTCCAAAGGTGGAATATGTTGTGTTAAGGATTGTTCAAATTCTACAGCCGTCATCGTATAAATATAGTAAGAGTTACTATAATTTTAATACTATATTTATCTATTCTAAATTCAAAAAAATGAAAGGACCAATCGACTACATTAAAATTAATAAAGAGTCATGGAATAGAAGAACGGCTTTCCATGTTGATTCTGAATTTTATGACATGAAAAGTTTTCTGCAAGGTAATACCTCTTTAAATCCTATCGAATTAGAATTATTGGGAGATCTAAAAGGGAAAAGCATATTGCATTTGCAATGTCACTTTGGTCAAGATAGTATTTCATTAAGTCGATTGGGGGCAGAAGTAACTGGTGTAGATTTATCAAATAAAGCTATTGATGTAGCCAAAACACTTGCAGCACAAACGCACGCTAATACAAAATTTATCTGCTGTGATATTTACGATTTACCGCAACATTTGGATGAAAAATTTGATATTGTATTCACAAGCTATGGTACAATTGGTTGGCTTCCAGATTTAAATAAATGGGCAGAGATTATTTCTCGATTTCTCAAAACAAATGGAAAGTTTGTCTTCGTAGAATTTCATCCTGTAGTATGGATGTTTGATGATAATTTTGAGAAGATCGGGTATAATTATTTCAATGATGGCCCTATCCTAGAAACAGAACCAGGCACCTATGCCGATCGGTCAGCTCAAATTAATCAAGAATATGTCTGTTGGAATCACAGCATGAGCGAAGTTATTTCAAGTCTTCTTCATCATGACTTACAAATCTCCTCGTTTGATGAATACGATTACTCGCCTTATAACTGCTTTCAACACACAGTAGAATTTGAACCAAAGAAATTTAGAATTACACATTTAGACAACAAAATACCGATGGTATATGCTCTTGTTGCTGAAAAAATAAACGCCCGATAAAATCGAGCGTTTAAAACATTTAAAACAATTCTTCTATTTAAACATACCTTTTAAAGCAGCTAATTTAGCTGCCATATCTGTTTCTGGTGCCTTCTCTTCTCTTCGTTCTGTACGTTTGCGTGGAGCAGCTTTTTCTTCGGTCTTCATTGATAAAGCAATGCGGCTACGTTTTTCATCTACTTCAGTCACTGTCACCATCACTTGTTGTTGCACTTTCACTATTTCATGCGGATCTGACACAAAATGATTTGACAATTGACTCAAATGTACTAATCCATCTTGGTGCACCCCAATATCCACAAAAGCACCAAAATTGGTAATGTTAGTAACAATACCTGGTAGCTTCATTCCAACTTTCAAATCAGAAATAGAATTTACGCCTTCTGTAAAAGAAAAAGCCTCAAACTGCTCACGAGGATCCAATCCTGGCTTTGCTAACTCAGCTATAATATCATTCAATGTAGGCAATCCAACCTCTTCAGAAATGTATTTTTTCAAATCAATTTGCTTGCGCAATTGTTCTTCTTTCATGAGTTCGATGACACCTACACCTAAATCTTTAGCCATTTGTTCCACCAAAGCATAACGTTCAGGGTGAACAGCAGAAGCATCCAATGGATGTTTAGCATTACGAATACGTAAGAAACCCGCTGCTTGTTCAAAAGCTTTATCACCGAGACGAGGTACTTTCTTCAACTCACGACGTGAACTAAAGGGACCATTCTCCTTACGATAATTTACAATTTGCTGAGCCAATGCTGGACCTAGGCCTGAAATATATGACAAAATTTGCTTTGAAGCCGTATTTAACTCTACACCGACAGCATTCACACAAGACATAACAGTATCATCCAGTGCTGATTGCAACTTATTCTGATCTACATCATGTTGATATTGTCCCACACCAATTGATTTTGGGTCAATTTTCACTAATTCTGCCAATGGGTCCATCAAACGACGACCTATGGAAACTGCACCACGAACAGTTACATCTTGATCTGGAAATTCATCTCGAGCTACTTCTGAAGCAGAGTATATAGATGCACCAGATTCATTCACCATCACAATCGTCACATTAGCTATGCCTAATTTACGAACAAAATCCTCTGTCTCACGACCAGCGGTACCATTACCAATAGCGATAGCTTCAATATCATATTTAGAAACCAAATGTTTAACAGTACGCTCAGCTTCAGCAACACCGCCAGCCCCCGTGTGTGGGAATATTGCTGTATTTTCTAACAAATTCCCTTGTGCATCTAACACGACAGTTTTACAACCTGTACGGAATCCTGGGTCTATAGCCAAAAGTCGTTTTTGCCCTAGAGGAGCACCCAACAATAGCTGACGCACATTATCCGCAAATACTTTAATAGCCTCTTCATCCGCACGTTGACGAGTCAACACACGAATTTCTGTTTCCATCGAAGGCTTCAACAATCTTTTATATCCATCATATAATGCCAACTCAACTTGCTTTGAAGCGTCGTTTTTACCCTTAATATAAATAGCGTCTATTTTTGGAATAACTAAATCTTCATCAACGGCAATATCTAAATAAAGTAACTCTTCTTTCTCTCCTCTACGCATTGCTAAAACACGATGAGAAGGAGCCTTATCCAAAGCCTCTGACCATTCAAAATAATCCTTATATTTCAATGCCGCCTCTTCCTTACCTGGCACTACACGAGAAACAAAATCTCCCTTTTCTAAGAACACCTTGCGCACGCGTGCTCGCACTTCAGCATTTTCAGCAATGACCTCAGCAATAATATCGCGGGCGCCAGCAAACGCCTCTTCTATATTATTTACGCCTAATTCTTCATTTAAGAATTGCTCTGCCTGACTTTCAATATCTCCAGAATTTTGTTCCAATAAAAAATCAGCTAATGACTGTAATCCTTTTTCACGTGCAATCATAGCTCTTGTACGGCGCTTAGGTTTATAAGGCAAGTAAATATCTTCTAGTGAAGACATGGTTTCCGCACCAAGCACTAAAGCCTCCAACTCAGGTGTCAATTTACCTTGATCTTGAATAGATTTTAATACTGCTTCTTTACGTTTATCTAAATCGCGTAGCTGTTGAATACGGTCACGAATAGCCGTAATTTGAACCTCATCCAAAGATCCTGTCATTTCTTTACGATAACGAGAAATAAAAGGAATAGTAGCACCTTCGTCTAATAATGTTACTGTTGTACTCACTTGTTTTTGCGAGATAGACAACTCATTCGAAATAATTATTTCGTGTGACATGTGTAATTTTATATAATCGTGTAGTAACGAGAAAGCTGCTGAAATACTCTTTCAACAGCTTCTCCTTTTATAAATTCTTAATTATTAAGCGTTTTTTGAAGGGTTTTCCTTAGGTTTCTCAACACTTGAATCATCCTCTTTCAATTCAGCTTTTTCCTTTTCCTCTTCCGAGAAATAATCATTATATCCGTATTTATAATACTCAGTATCATCTACAGGATGAGCTCCTGGATCATGCATGACAGTATTTTCTGGCTGTGTGAACTGCGGAAATTTCTTCTCCTCAACATTCGCTTCTCCAGATACAAGCTCTTCTGTTGGCTCCGTATTTTCTGTAGCTTCAACTTTAACTTCTGCTGCGGCATTTCTTTGAGTAGGCTTATCCTCTACTCGTACATCCAAATCCTTTTCAAAATTATTGATTTGATCCGAAATCTCTCGTTTAATATCTTCAGATGCATCCTTAAACTCTCGAATCCCCTTTCCTAAACCTCTAGCTAATTCGGGTAATTTTTTACCTCCAAACAACAACAAAATCACGATCACAATAAGGATCATCTCTTGCGTACCAATTCCCATTATTGTTAACAACATAGCACTTAACATTTTTTACTAAGGTAAGCGTATTCTACATTTTGACCAATAGTTATTTGTAAATATTTAGACACACAATATTAGGCAATAGTTTGCGAGTAAACTTTCGTACCTTTGCATCCAATTTTATTTGTATATGCTACACAACATCAAGAAACACAAACCATACTATATCAGCGCATTATCTCTAGCAGGACCAATCATTATTGCCCAACTTGGACATACTTTGGTGCAAACTTCTGATACTATGATCATTGGTCAATTTCTTGGTAAAATATCTTTAGCTGCGTCATCATTAGCGCATTCTGTTTTCATGATGGTACTCGTATTTGGTCTTGGGATAGCATACGGGCTGACACCACTGATAGCACAGGCGAATGGAAAAAGTGATAAAATTGAATGTGCTAAACTTTTATCTAATAGTCTCTGGATTAATTTTATTGCAAGTCTATTTCTTTTTTGTGGCGTGTATTACGGATCAATGTATGGTATGCAGCATGCCGATCAAGACCCTGCAGTAGTGGATGAAGCTAAACCATATTTAATAGTATTAAGTATGTCCATTTTTCCATTAATGATATTTAATGCTTTCAAACAATTTGCTGAAGGTTTGGGTTTTACCAAGCAAGCTATGCGAATTACTATTTGGGGCAATGTCCTAAATGTAGTATTAGCTATTATATTTGTTAAGGGAATGTTTGGCATTAAACCAATGGGAATCAGCGGAGTTGGATTAGCTACATTGATAGATAGAATTTTAATGATGGTAGTGATGATGGCCTATGTACTAAAATCCAAAAACTTCAAAGACTACACGATCCATTTTAGCTTTCTATCAGTTCAAACCAAAAGAATAAAATCAATCCTAAAGCTTGGTACTCCTGTTGCTTTTCAATATGTGTTTGAAGTAAGTGCATTTGCTGGTGCTTCGCTAATAGCAGGTAAGATAGGAGCACTCGAACAAGCATCACATAATGTTGCTATCACACTAGCCTCTATGACGTACATGATGGCTACAGGTATTTCAGCAGCTACAACTATCAAAGTCGGTAATAGCTACGGTAGAGGTAAATTTGAAAGATTAAACAAATTTGCTTCGGTTTCATATAAGATTGTTCTTGTCTTTATGATTTTTACAGCTACCATATTTGCTGTATTTAGTGATACACTAGCATCATTAATGACTACAGATCCCGAAGTTATCGCTTTAGCAGGTCAGTTATTAATTATAGCAGGGTTGTTTCAATTATTTGATGGAACCCAAGTAATAGGACTTGGGATTTTACGCGGTATTGGTGATGTGAATATACCTACATTAATAACATTACTTGCCTATTGGGCTGTTGGATTACCCATTGGATATTATATGGGAGTTATTTTAAATTGGGGTATACAAGGTGTATGGTACGGTCTGACTTTAGCACTTTTAACATCATCAATATTGCTATATTTTAGATATAAATATATGGTGAATAAAAAATTAGCCAACATCAGTTATTGACAAGAAATAGCACCATCAATCTGAAGTAACGGACTGAGATATGGTATATCGAGATTTAAACCCCTCAACATAAACCATACTCCCATTATTAAATAAAGGAATGGCAATAATGAGGAAAACTTAAACTTAAATATCTTCTTTGGTATGCTTGTCAATAAAGAAAATAAAAACATTAAAGGAAGTGTTCCTAAACCAAAGTAAACCATAAACTGAAAGCTTAGGAAAGAACTTTCGGCATTCATTGCTGAAGCAACAGCCATATACACCATGCCACAAGGTAAAAAACCATTCAACATTCCAGCTATAAAAGAACCATTTGGTTTATACAACCACTTACCCATTTCTTTAGCAAAAGGCTGCATAGCTTTTGTCTGAAATACTACTATTTTAGGGTATTTATTCACAAATAAATAAGATAAGCCAATTAAAATCAGCAATACCCCTGTAAAAATTGAGAAACCCTGCTGCCACCCTTTCATTGCAAAAGAACTCCCCAACAAACCAAATATTAACCCAATCAATCCGTAAGTCAATATGCGACCGAATTGGTATAAAATTTTATTGATGGCTATTTTAAATGATAATTGTTGATTTTGCTGTAAAGCAAACAGCAATGGTCCGCACATCAATGTGCAATGAACACTCCCAAACAATCCCATAAAAAACGCCAACAAATTGTAACTCATTATTATTGAATATAAAGCGGTTGATTATGATAATATGCTTTTCCGCCTTGATTCCATGAAATTTCTAATGACCAATTACCTTTAGCAAATGAAGATATATTCAATTTATATTCAGAAGTTGAGGTAAATAAGGGTAATTGTTTATCTAAAGTTCCATCGGAAGGTCTTTTAAAAATTAAACTACCTTTGTTTACGGTAGCAACAAATTGGATAAATAATGTATCACTTCGCACACTAACGTTAGGCTTAGCATTATCATCAATTAGATTTTGCTTACTGTTATAAACCTTATCATAATCCAAACTATTTTCATAATAATCTTCATCAATAAGTGTATCTGAATCTTTTGTCACCATATAGATTCCTGTTCCTACGATGAAGAGGATAAAACTTGCCAGACCAACGATTATCTTGCTACCCCAATTCATAGTAATTAATTTTTATTGCCCGGAGGGCATATAAATGTTGTTTCCAATTTATTAACTTCCTTACCTTCAGATTTGATAACAATAGAAGTTATTGTCTTATACGTTATGATATTCTTTTTATCTGTGATTAAGAAAAAAGACATTTTAGCAGCACCATCTTTCACTAAAGAATCAATTTGATTTACGACTTTAAGTTCGTAATTAGGATCAGTAGTTTCCAAAGAAAACGGAATCTGATGCCCTGACTTATTGATTACTTCAATAGTATACAGGTTACTTATCCTTCCATCTGCCATAGTTTGATACGTACTGCCCGTTGCCCGTAACAATGAACCATCAATAGCCGCTCGATTGAATATAAAAAATAAGAAAACGCTGGTCAATACGACTAATACAACAGAATAAAGTATATGTCTGCTATAACTTTGTTTGAATCCTGGCTTATTTTCTACTTCACCCAGGGAATAAAATCCAATTAATCGTACTGGTTTCCCTATTTTATGCATCACTGTATCACACACATCAATACATGCTGTACAGTTAATACATTCCAATTGTACACCATTTCGAATATCTATACCTGTAGGACAGACATGCACACACAATCCACAGTCTACACAATCTCCCCCTTTATTCTCATCACCTTTAGTAATTTTACCTCTTGGCTCACCACGTTCCGAATTGTAAGCTACAGTAAAACTTTGATCATCCAAAAGAACACCTTGGAATCTTCCATAAGGACAAATTGTCGTACATACAATTTCTCGAACATGTGCAAAAACTGTATAAAACACCAATGTAAATACAGCTATAGAAATAAAACCAACTAAATGTTGCTCGATAGGATCTGTAATAATTTCAATTAGAGCATCTATCCCAATTATATAGGCCAAAAATAAATTAGAAATTAGACAGGAAATAATGAGAAAAATAGAATGTTTTAATAGTTTCTTCCACGCACGAGAATCGGTATTTGGACCTTCATTTAATTTCTTTTGCTGTGTCCAATCACCTTCTATTATGTACTCTATTCGTCGAAATATCAGCTCCATAAATATGGTCTGCGGACAAGTCCAGCCACACCATACTCTTCCAAATACCGCTGTGAATAGGACAATACCTACCATGACAACCAGCATTCCAAAGACGAAAATATGCAAATCTTGTGGAAAAAACATGTTTCCAAATATTGAAAACTTGCGTTCCACAATATTAAACATCAAGAACGGATTACCATTCAATTTGATAAAAGGAGCGACAAATAGAAACAGTAATAAACTATAACCTACCCACTGTCTGTAATTGTATAGTTTTCCAGAAGGCTTTTTGGCATAAATCCATTTTCTTTTTTTTCCCTTGGAAGGTAAGATGGGACCTTCGTTACTATTTACCACTGCTTCCATTTCACTCACTTTATAACTCACTAATAATTAAACTTCAAAATTTCACAACAGCCTATTGTGCAGACTCTCCTACAGTTTCTTCAACCGTATTTTCTGCGTCATATTTTTTTACTTCTGCACCTTCAGAAGGTTTTTGATTAGCAGGCTTAGTATCACGCAATGTGATGATATAACTAGAGACTTCAGCGATTTGACCTGGAGTCAGAGTTTGCTCCCAAGGCACCATCCCCTTTTCTGGCACACCATATTTCACAGTTTTGAAAATATCCTTTATTTCTCCTCCATGTAACCAAAATCTATCAGTCAAGTTTGGACCAATAGTACCTTCGCCATTCGCACCATGACAGGCGGCACAGTTTGCTACATATATTGCTTTACCAGAAGGAGCTAATGCTTCACTGTATTCAACCGAAGTTTCATCAACTAGATTCGCTGCTTGAGCCAAGTACTCTTGCTTTGCTTTCTCTGCAACTGCTACTTCATGTAGATATTCTTGATCTTGGTTCATACCCCATCCAAAAACGTGATACACGAGTAAATAGATGAGACCGAATATAATTGTACCATAAAACAAAGCATTGAACCAAATCGGCACTGGATTATCCAATTCCACTATTCCATCATATTCATGATCTATAACGATGTCTTTTTCTTCTTCTATAGGACGTACCCCAAGCAATTTGCGCCATGCCAATTGAGATTTTAATTTTCGCTCAGCAGCCTTTTGTTGTTTTTCTTCTTCTTCCTTCTGAACGACATCTGGCATAGTTACTTTCAAAATTGATTTCATTGCCTTATTTACTACCAAAGCAGCAAATAATATCGTAATCATTACGATGATCAATGTAATAACTAAAATGTCACTATATAAACTAACTGTACCTATTTTCCATTGTGATACTTCCGCGACCACTTCTGTACCTGTAATCATATCATTCATACTTCTAATTTTTATCCGATAAATAATTAGACTTTGGCTCTGATTCGTCAAAAGGAATCTCTTTCATATATTGGATATGATCCTTCTTCATGAGAAATAACATGATACCGACGACCACAAAGAAAATGAGGAAAATCCAAAGGGATGTCATCAAATAAATTTCATCACCTTGTAAGTTTGTAATTTGCTTAAACATAATACCTTCTATTTTAGGTTACTTCTCTGTCTTATTTGCTTTAATATCTGTCCCCAATCGCTGTAGATAGGCAATCATAGCTATGATTTCACGATCCGATCTTACGTCTACTTGATTATTAGCTAGATCTGCAGCAATTTTTTCCGCTTGCTTTTCAGCATCTTGAACAGCATTATTTACTTGCTCATCTGTATAGGGAACTCCTAATGTTTGCATGGCCTGCATCTTATCAACTAATAAAGAGTTGTCTAATTCTTGCTCCATCAACCATGGATAAGCAGGCATAATACTTCCTGGTGAAGTGATAGTAGGATCCAACATATGATCAAAATGCCACTTGTTTGGATATTTCCCTCCTATACGATGTAAATCTGGTCCTGTCCGTTTTGACCCCCACAAGAATGGTCTATCATAAATAAATTCGCCAGCTTTCGAATACTCTCCATAGCGAGAAGTTTCTGAACGAAATGGACGAATAGTCTGCGAGTGACAGTTTACACATCCTTCTTTGATATACAAATCACGACCTTGAAGTTCCAAAGCAGTATATGGTTGTACACTAGCTATAGTAGGTATATTATTTTGAATGGTGAATGTCGGAATCATTTCTACCAATCCTCCAATCAAAATAGCTAGCAAGGCCAAGACCATGAATAATACAGGCTTACGCTCTAGACGACGGTGCGTAGAACGCTCATTTACCACTAATGGCTCCAACGCAGGTGCTTCTGCAGCTTCATTCGCGACTAATTTTCCCTTTTTCATAGTTTTAGCCAAGTTGTAAGTCATCATGATTACACCAGCCAAATACATTGCTCCACCGACAGCACGCATCATGTGCATTGGAATGATTTCTAATGTTGTAGCTAAGAAGTTTGGGTACTTTAAAACCCCTTCAGGAGTAAATTCTTTCCACATTAAACCTTGTACTACAGCAGCCCAATACATCGGAATAGCGTAGAATAAAATCCCTAGCGTTCCAATCCAAAAGTGTGCATTTGCCAATTTTTTAGAATATAGCTCTGTCTTGTAGATACGAGGTAACAACCAATACAACACAGCAAAAGTCATAAATCCATTCCAGCCTAATGCGCCTACATGTACGTGTGCTACAATCCAATCCGTAAAGTGAGCGATAGCATTCACTTGTTTAAGAGACAACATAGGTCCTTCAAAAGTTGCCATACCATAACATGTCAATGCTACAACCATGAATTTCAACACTGGCTCTACACGCACTTTATCCCAAGCACCACGCAACGTCAACAAACCATTGATCATACCTCCCCAAGATGGAGCTATCAACATAATAGAGAATACTACACCCAATGACTGCACCCATGATGGTAAAGATGTATATAGTAAATGGTGAGGCCCCGCCCAGATATAGATAAATATCAACGACCAGAAGTGAAGAATACTTAATTTATAAGAGTATACAGGACGATTTGCCATTTTTGGCAAGAAATAGTACATCATACCCAAGAAAGGTGTCGTTAAGAAAAATGCAACTGCATTGTGACCATACCACCATTGTACTAATGCGTCTTGGACACCCGAATAGACATAATAACTTTTCCAAAAAGATACAGGTAATTGAATGGAGTTAACAATATGTAATACAGCAACAGTCACAAAAGTAGCGATGTAAAACCATACGGCTACATACATGTGACGCTCCCTACGCTTGATAATAGTACCAAACATATTGATTCCAAACACAACCCAAATCAAGGTAATACCTAAGTCAATGGGCCACTCCATTTCTGCATATTCATGCGAAGAGGTATACCCTAATGGTAGGGTAATTGCAGATGCGACAATAACTAACTGCCATCCCCAAAAGTGTATTTTACTCAGCACATCGCTAAACATTCGTGCCTTAAGCACACGTTGCATTGAATAATATACTCCCATAAAAATTGCGTTACCCACAAAGGCAAAAATTACCGCATTCGTATGCACAGGACGTACACGACCAAATGTGGTATACTGGGTCATAAAATTTAATTCAGGCCATACCAATTGTAAGGCTATCAGCAAACCGATAGACATACCTACGATACCCCAAATTATAGTCGCGATACCAAAATTGCGAACTATCTTGTTGTCGTAACTAAACTGCTCTAGATGCATTACTTTATCATTTTGTTTTACGTTGTAAAAGTAATGACACTTTAATGACAGGCTAATGACACAACTTTGTATTAAATATGACTTTCATCACAAATCAAAAACAACAAAAGGCTCGAATTAATTCGAGCCTTTTGTACCTAATATTTTGTAACAGTGACTAAATGCTGTATCCGTACATCGATGGGTTCTCAATCACTTCTTTAACAGAAATAATCTTGTACACATAGGAACCAGTTTCGTTATTTAATCTCAATTGATAATAATCATCTTTCTTTTGTCTACGAATGGAGCCTCTTAGACTTCCTCCACCAACATTATAAGCCGCTGCAACTAATGTCCAATCACCAAATTCATTATAAAGTGACTTAATATACTTTGCTGCTGCATGTGTTGATTTCACAAAATCCTTTCGCTCATCGACTTTACCATTCACACGTAGTCCATAGAGACGAGCTGTAGCTGGCATAAATTGCCAATAACCACCCGCTCCTTTATGTGAATGCACACTAGGATCCAATCCGCTTTCTACAATAGGTATGTATTTAAAATCTTCTGGAATACCATAAGATTTAAGGATTTTTTCAATTTTTGGCAAATACTTATCTGCTTTCGCATGCATTTTATGCGAACGCGTTTTTTTGAATGAAAATCTAGCTAAATATTTCCCTAATTTGCTCTTCACGTTTACATCCTCTGTAGGTACACTTTCATTTGCGAAAGTTAGAGAACTGTAGTACGTTTTTATGTTGTTCTTTGAAGATCTTGACTCTTCCTTTAGCCTAGCGGCATGTTCCAACATCATTTTTTTATAAGGATTCTCAACAGAAATTCCTTGGGGCTCTGAATGCAACTTCGATAAAACCATTATCGACAAAATTGCTGTAAAACACATTACTCTTTTTTTAATCATTCACTTCCTTAATGCTATCTATCCACGATAAAAAATCGATCAAAAATAGCTTGGTCCATTTATGCTGCGCCAAAGATACAAACTATTAGACTATAAAACAAATAGTTACAAAAACACACATAAGGAGAGTTGTATAAAACAAAGCTTAACATGCTCAAAAACGGATATTTCGGCATTGAAAAAAAAAATCAAAATATCATTATTTTTTGTAACTTTGTATTCTATTTTTATATAAAATATTATGCCATTCAAAAGTCAAAGGAACAGTCGCGAGGACAACTCCAGAAAAAGTAAAAGCAACTCAGAAAGCTTTAGATCGAAAGATAATTCGGATAAAAAATTTGGTAAATCAAAGTCTGATAATTTCGGAAAATCTTCATTTAGCAAGGATAAAAATGAAGATAGAAAATCTTTCGGTAAATCATCTTTTTCAAAATCAAGCAATGATGAAAGTAAACCATCATATGGTAAATCATCAGGCGATGATAAAAAACCATACGGAAAATCGTCATATGGTAAATCATCAGGTGATGACAAGAAACCATTCGGCAGATCTTCATTCTCCAAATCAAACAGAGACGATAGTAAACCATACGGAAAATCGTCATATGGTAAATCATTAGGTGATGACAAGAAATCATTTGGCAAATCTTCATTTTCTAAACCAAATAGAGATGAGGGAAAATCATTTGATAAATCTGCACCTTTCTCAAAATTTCATAAAGACAATAAAAGATCTTTCGAAAAACCATCATTCTCAAAGTCTGATGAATCTGACGAAAGAAAATCATATAACAAGCCATTTGCTAAAGACGGAGGGGAAGAGCGTAGAAGTTTCGGAAGAAAGCCTTATGGAAAATCTTTTGAAAAAGAAGGCTATTCTAAAAATAGAAGACCCGAGCCTACTTCTGAATACCAAGAACAACGTGAAAAGAACGACTTCAAGTATTCTGCGAATAGAAAATTTAGACCAGCTAACAAGCCAGCAAATAAAGAAGCAGAAGATGATGGCCTAATTCGTTTGAATAGATATATTTCAAATGCAGGTATTTGTTCTCGTCGTAAAGCTGATGAATTAATCGCTGCTGGTGTGGTATCTGTAAATGGTGAAGCTGTTACTTCTTTAGGTACGAAAGTCGATCCTGCAAAAGACGAAATTCGTTACAATAACGAACGACTGAAACGTGAAAAAATGGTTTATGTATTATTAAATAAACCGAAAGATTATATCACGACCACGGACGATCCGCAAGAACGTCGTACGGTAATGCAATTAGTTGCTAAAGCGACAAAAGAACGTATTTACCCAGTAGGTCGTCTAGATAGAAATACAACAGGTTTACTGTTGATGACGAATGATGGTAATTTGGCTGAAAAACTATCGCATCCGCGCAATAACGTCACTAAAATGTATCAAGTTGAATTAAATAAAAATTTAGTTCAAGGTGATTTCAACAAAATACAAGTGGGTATTGAATTAGAGGATGGTCTTATTAAGCCTGATGATTTGAGTTATGTAGCTGGTGCTTCTAAACGTGAAGTAGGCATTCAAATCCACTCTGGCAAGAATCGTGTTGTAAGACGTATATTCGAATCATTGGGTTATGAAGTAATCAAATTAGATCGTGTCGTATACGCTAACTTAACTAAAAAAGATCTTCCACGTGGACGATGGAGATATTTAGAAGAAAGAGAGTTAATTCAACTTAAACACTTCGTAAAATAAAACAATAAAGTCTCGAAATATCGAGACTTTATTGTTTTTGGCAGTTTTTAATTAGCAAAGATTTGTATTTTTATACTTTAAAAGAATAAATAAACATGACAGACCCAAAATCGTTGACATCTGTTGCTGAATTTCATAAAACATTTCAGCATCCCATACTAGACTCTCCTCAAATCCCTTCTGAATCAAGAAGCAAGCTTCGTGTTTCACTAATCGCTGAAGAACTAAAAGAACTTGAAGAAGCTATTGAAGCTAAAGATATCGTGGAAATAGCTGATGCATTATGTGACATTCAGTATGTATTGTCAGGTGCAGTACTAGAATTTGGTCTAGGTGACAAATTCAACACTTTATTTGAAGAGGTTCAGCGTTCAAATATGAGTAAAGCCTGTAAATCAGTAGAAGAGGCTGAGGCTACAATGAAATATTATAAAGAGGAAAAAGGTGTTGATTCATATTTTAAGGAAGTAGATGGTTTGTTTTTAGTTTTCCGTGATGGTGACAACAAAACATTAAAATCAATTAATTACTCTCCTGCTGATTTGAAATCAATCGTTGAAAAATAGAAAAGCGACTTACAGTCGCTTTTCTATTTTATAATACGTACAAACTTCCTTGTTGTACACCTCTAGCTTCTAATCCTTTATCAATATAACTCTGAATACCTGACTTTTTTAATCCCCAATTTGGCGCGATTAACAAATCCTGATCAGCAATACCAAAGACACGTTGTATAATAATATCGGGTCTTAATAATGGAATAAACTTCGATAAGAACTCCGTATATTCTTCCATAGAGAATAATTTGAAAGGTTCACGTTTATATTTTACACCCATAATTGAACCTTCCACAATGTGAAGATGGTGCAACTTTACAAATTTGATCTGCGGATGTTTATTAATTTCATCTGCATAACGAAGCATCATTTCTTCAGACTCCCATGGAAAACCAAATATCGTATGCACACACAACTCTAGTTTTGAATTCTCCAACATCTTCATTGTAGAAATGAATTCATCATGCGAACATCCGCGGTTGATAAGCTCTAAGGTTTCATTATAAATTGATTCCATGCCCATCTCAAGATCGACATCGTATCTGTCTGTATAAGATTCTAATAAGGCAATTTTCTCAAAATCCAAACAATCAGGACGAGTACCTACAGACAAACCTAATACATTTTCTGTATCTATGCTCAACGCCTCATCATACATCATTTTTAAAAGATGCGTAGGGGCGTATGTATTCGTATTTGGTTGGAAATAAATAATGAATTTTTCAGCTCCGTAATTATTCCGTGCACGTTCAATACCATTCTCTACTTGTTCGCGTATAGAAGGAATTTTACGCGCTGTATCCGGAGTAAAAGAATCTACATTACAATAAGTACAACCACCATAACCTTTGCTTCCATCACGGTTGGGACAAGTAAAATTACCATCAACGATGACTTTAAATACCTTTTGCCCGTTATATTTCTCTTTCAGATAAGCTCCGTAATGATTATACGGCTTAATACCATTGTCTAATGCTGTTCCCATTTCAATGCAAAGGTAGACAAATTAATTTTGGTGGAAAAATGAATTCTTACCTTCAGTCATAACTCATCTTTACGGATCAATACGTTTGAACGAAGCTATCATTTTAGTTCCTATATATAAATTATAATATACAGTCGTTATATTTATAAGAACTAATCTTCTATAAATTAGTATGAAAGTAAGCCTCCATATTCATATCTGTACAATATAAATAAGTACTATATGTACTACAAAACTAAAAATAAGTCCCATTTACTTGATATTCGGTTGATAACGTATTACAATTTGTAAAAATATCAACACTCTCTTTGCCGAACCAAAGTACAGATCCTCCACTATTAGGTATAAGGGTTTCTTTCGATTCAAAAATTTGCCATTTTGTTCCTTCTAGATTAATTGGTTCACTGATAATTTCATCCTCTTTCCTTTTTACATCCTAAGAAGAAAAACAATAGCAGTAGGATAAGGTTAATAGACTTCATAGTTTAGGGTTTATACTATAATAATCAAACAAATAATATTGCTACACCATAATCAATTACAGAAAAGTGTATAACGTAAAAAAGCCTTAGTACGATTGTACTAAGGCTTTAGTTTTCATTATTGAATAAAAGAAGGCACCGACCTACTCTCCCACCTGTTACGGCAATACCATCGGCTCGGGTGGGCTTAACTGCTCTGTTCGGAATGGGAAGAGGTGAACACCACCGATATAGGCACCCAAAG
>NZ_JADEYP010000027.1 GCF_020295405.1 Sphingobacterium bovistauri | reverse complement strand
TTAAAAAGAACGATAAATAGTTTTGCTTACTAAACTTTTTAATTTAAGTATCATTATTATTGATTTCCCTTCCTATCATTATACATACAATCAAATAATGAAACTTACACTAAGAAGCAATATATTAAACATTGATTACTATGCATATCACACTATGCAATAATATTAAACCAAATAAACGCTTTATATTATTTAATAAGCACTTCTTAACATTACAATTAATCAAATATTTATTTCTTACAACTATATCTTTATTTTTTACAATAAATAACAATGTCCAAAGGATGATGTTAACCGTTTTAATTAATATTTTTGCAGGACAATTATAAATTAAAATACGGAGAAAAAATATGAAGAAAAAATACGTTAGGCCAGTAATTAAAACATACATTATTATAATTGAAGAGGCAATTTCTAATAGTAGCGCAAGAGTTGGATTTGGATCTGGAACAACAGACCCTTTTGCACCTGATTTAGAAGATTATGAAGTATTGGACAAAGAAAATAAAAAATTTAATGAATATTAATAGTATGAGGAATTATTTATTTTTAACTTGTTGTATAATTGCTTTTAATTTTATAATCGGTTGTTCTGAAAAAAATTCGCAAATATCATCAAATATAGAGTTAAATATTCCAGATGGTTATGTAGCACTTAATTTTATTCCTGAGCTTGAAATTTCTAGTGATAAAAAGGCAACATCTGTTTTAAATATCTCAGATGATACATCTTCTTTTAAATCATACGCTACAGCAGAAGCTCGTGTAATTTCTAGGGTGTCTACTGATAATATTGTTAAAGATAAGTTGAAACTTTCCGTAGATAAGCAAGCTGTTAGAACTTATTCAAAAATGGGTAATGATATTAAGTACATGGTTATCATCTATAAAAATGGAGAGTATGAACAACATAAACAACTTGTGTCAAAGCTGGGTAATATCACCAATCCCACAGATGATATGTTTATATACTTAAAATCAAACACCAATTATACATATAAGGCTTTTACATTCAGAGAGGTTACAGATATTCCAGCTAGTATGTATACTATTGATAATAATATACAAAATGTACATGTAGATTCTAGGCCTTTTGCGACGGCTGAGGGCAGCTTTACTACGAGTGCTACTGGATCAATTATTCAGCGTGTTAACACTAAATTTCTGAATAAAAATTCAGCTATTAGAATTTTCTTAGATATAAAGAATTTTGATCCAAGTGTAATTCAACAAAGTGATATTTCACCTATATTATTTCAGTATACTAAATCTTCAACAGATAACACTTCACCATTGACCAAAGGAATTTTTAATTTGGAAACTAATGATTATATACCGAATAGTCATGTGAATTATAATCATATTGATGGGCACGCAAACGAAATTAAATATATAGATAGAAATTCATTGCAACCTGTAAGTCAACAGGCAAATTTTAAAACATATGATTACAGTAAATTAGAATTGTATACAACAAGTAATACTCCCATCACAAGCTCTAATCTTAAAATTATTAGTTTGAAATTCAAAAAATCATCAGATTTAAATGAGCGAGTTTTAGCTAGCCCAGCTAAAAACCTTAATTTAACTTTTGCTACAAATACACCACTTAATACAGATTATGGATATATTAATCAACTTGAATTTCAACTTTTAAAACCAACAATAGATATTGGAGGTTTTAAATGGGCTGAGGGTAATCTATATATGAAACCTGGAAATACAATTGAAAACTCAACTTATCATATAAGAGATAATCTTGTAAGAAATAATGACGGGACTATTGTAGTACCTATTCTTCCTAACAATGGCGAATGGGATAGATGGAGATATAATGATATGTTACCTGAGTATCTCAATTATAAAAATATAGATGGAACATTGAGATCGAGCTATCGAGGTCCTTATGAAACAAAAGGTGATCCATGTAAAAAAGTATACCCAGAAGGACAATATAGAACACCAAATGAGACTATTTTTGAATTAGTTTATAGCGTACCTTCATCAAGGTACAAGCATTATTCAAACGCAATAGTATTTTCCCCTGATGGTTCTAATGCTAGTAACATAAATCATCCATATCTAGTCTTTCCTCGATACGGTTTCGCGAGGCCTGATGGATATGTAAAAAATGACTCTGAATTAGTAACTTCTACTCCAATTACAGAAAATTTTTATAAAAAATATGCTGGGATCGGTTATCCTCAATGGAATACAAGTTTTATAGGGAATCCAGCTGTAACTAATAATGTTAATTACGGATTTTATATAGCAAGACAAGATACCGAAACTTCAAGACCAAATGAAAGAAATAACCGAGATAATTTTTATTTTTCAGCAAGACATATTTCGGACGCAAATCCATCAACTTCAGGTGTTAGTCTAAATGCTGGTAATACAGGAAGCTATGGGGCAATACATAGCACAATGTATATCCGTTGCGTTCATAAATAATCTTTTTTTAGGATAGAGTACAGATTATGATAAATTTTTTATTATTATCTGTACTCTAAATTATGATATTCAACATTAACATGTGATATATCTATACTACAATTCAACACAATTAATTGTAAACCAACAATTTTAAATTTCACTAACAAATTTCTATTTATCAGGTTGATCTCAGATTATATACATACACTGAGATGATTAAATTCAGATCTATAATCTTTAAATTATTTTAATTACTGATCTTAATATAATAACATTTGAATATTAATATTCAAATGTTTTAAAACGAGATTGTATTTAAGAAAAGGCGATTAGCAAATTTTTAAATATTATTATATACAGAAAATCATAAATTCTCCTATTGAGGCTCATATGAAATTATATTCATAAAAATATTAATTGAATAAATAATAAAATATCCATTTATGATGAAAAATAAAGAGATAATTTAAATACATTTCTATTTATTGGTTTTAATACTACAATCTATTAAACATATTTAAAGTAAAAATTATATGACTAAAAGAAGTGATAACCACTATATACCTGAAATATTTAATTTTGAAGAACTTAGCAAGCATTTGGGGGTAGAAGCTTTTATGTATAAAGATGTTTATTTCGAAAAAATTAGTTGTAAAGCCGACCTTATAAATACTTCTGCAAAACCATTTAAACATCATTTTTATGCAATTTCACTTATATTAGATGGTCACGGAACTTTTAATGCTGGATTTTGGAAATCAAAAATCAAGAGAAATATTATATATTTCAAAAGCCCATATCAAATTGTTTCTTGGAATTTTGATCCGGACATAATTAAAAAATATGCAATTGTATTTACAGAAAATTTTATTCATCAACATTCAGAATTAGCTAATATCATTTTTGATTTTCAATTCTTACAAATAGACAAAACAATACCACTTCATATAAGTGATGATGATGTTATAATTTTATCAAATATATTTGAAAGTATATCTAAATTATATAATACCAAGTCTAATGAACAATTTAATTTAATTGCAGCGTATGTTAAAATATTACTATTAATTATAAGACAAATTTACGATAATTCTATTGCTGTTGATAAAGAACTAAATTCAACAGTAGATGCTATGCAAGTCAGAATAATTAATAATTTTTTTTTAGAACTCAAAAATGTTATTGATATTTTAGGAGAAAAGCATAGAGATTATACTGTAAATTATTTTGCACAAAAACTTTCTATACACCCGAATCATTTAAATGCAACCCTAAAAAAGTACACTGGAAAATCAACTCAAGAACATATTCATCAAGAAATTGTCAATATAGCAAAAACGCTTCTATCACATACTAACCTATCAATCAAAGAAATAGCATTTCGTCTATCTTTTAATGAACAATCTCACTTTAGTAACTTTTTCAAGAAAAAGGTTAATAAAACACCTCTACAGTTTAAAAAGGAAAACCGCATTTGATTTACTTATATTTTATTTAATTCACGCAATTCACAACTTTCCTAATTAAAATCTTATGCATATTAATACCAAAATATCTATATTTGTATAATATTTCTGTATAAATTTCAAATTATATGCTTTCTATGACTTTATAAAAATATTTTTCCATTGCTAAATATCAATTTTCACAATTATATTAATCGAATGAAGCTCTCTATATTGAATAAGTTCCAGTCATAATTATCCTTCTTTTCAGTATATTTAAAGTGTATTATTGCAATAAATCCAATCAAAATTTAGATGTTTTCTGCATTTTCTAAGTTAATTATCAAATCGGTGTACATTCAGTCGCTGTTTAAGATGTTAAGAAAGCGTTCCGTCTTTCCTTGTATAAAGATGCTATATTGATGTTTTACAGCTTAATTGCTGTTCAATAAAACATAACCTTTCCTTGTTACGACATTTAATCATGAGCAAATCAATTTCAATGATCTAAAGGATATACAATACGGTCTTCTTCATATTTTAATTTTGAAATGATCTCAAAACTGTATATTTAATTTTGGATTTAAACCGTGTAACAAAAAATTACTGATTGCTTTCAACCGGGATTTTTTTACAAAGCGTCATACTACTATTACGACACATCCTTAAGGTAACCAAATTGTTTTCGCTGTCATAAATTGATGTTTTTTCCATATGTAAAAAACTCGACTTACAACTGTAATAATCAACTATAGTATGAGTCACTCGCAATATAATTCCAGTAATAATTTTATTATTTAAATATTATAATAGGTTTAGATGGAGAATTATGGATAAGTGATAATCGTAGAAAAACCTAATCAGCGTTTAATTTTTCCTATATTCCTAAGGCTTTAGGAATATAGGAAAAATACAAAAATGACCCTGACGGTATTTCTAGTGTTAGAATATTACCTGCTAAATCTAATCAAAAGATGAACGAATATCTAAAAGAAATAGCTGCATTATTTGAACTTAATACATTCTAGAATACGCATAAAGCTAGACGAACATTATGGAGTACAGTACCTTTAGCGAATGGAGTACCTATTCACGTGGTAAAAGACATGCTTGGTCTTCAATATGTAAGACAAACTGAAGAATATGCTATTACAGAACAAGAAGCTATAGGTGAGGGAATGAAACAATTAAAAGAGAAACTTATAAAAAAGCAATTTAAACGAGAGGAATTAAGTGTTAGTCATATACTTAATAGCAAACTGTCCTCTGTTGAAAGAAAAATGGGATTAGAACTCACTGAACAAGAGAGTTTATTAGTAGAAAAGCTCATTAAATCACTTAGAAGTGACCAATAAATTGAGTAATAAAATAAGAGTGATTTAATTCGATTAAAGCAAAGCAACAAGCCTTAAAAATAGGCTTGTTGCTTAATTAATATTAAGTATTACAAATTACTGGAGAAGTAATTTAGTAATTTGGATGGAAATTTTACTTCTTACACGGGGATCGTAAGAAGGATAATAAGTGCAATATTTAAAATGAATTATATCATTCAGATACCTATGATAAGTAGCTATGCTTTTAATTCCTGCCTTCTGCATCAATTGCCGTCGACTTATCAAAATGTCATTTATGAGGTTTTGTTTAAATGATAAATTGATAATGGCTATTAAAAGTGATTTATGCCAAACATTGAGTCTCTTATCACTACTCATAGCATATAGAAGAGAAATCAATTGTTGAGTGTATTCCATGTTAATCTTCAGAAAACAATTTCATCAAATCTTCCTTATTGTAATAATAAGAACCTAATATTTTTCTATACCTAATTTTACCTGTAATCCTTAGATTTTGTAGTGTAGCAGGAGAGATATTCAATAAGCTTCGTACAGCTTTACTTCGAAGCCACAAAAACTCTTCATCCTTTTTATCTGTAATAAGCTTATCATGCTGGAGGAAATCTCTAATTTCCTTTACGAGTAAATCTTTGAATTCAAATAGATCATTCTTGGTTATATTTTGGTCCATAGTTATGAGAATTATAAAAGCTATTTAATTTTTTAAAAGGTAAATGAAATCATGTGCTAGAAGAGTTCTTCTATTGTAAAATCTATAAGGTTTCCATCGATTAATAGTGTAACCCTACACTTAATATCAGGCTTACCTATACTATCTACAGGAAAGCGATTCCCGTTCAAATGATAGTAAGAAGATGAAGGTTTTAAATTCAATGTTGCCATACCAGATCCTCTGATACGGTCGATTCGTTGAAATATTTTTTTCATATGATTGTAAATAAGAAAATTTTGAATCCATCAATTATATTTACATCCTTCGTGCTGTGGATTCAAATGAGGTGTTCAACTGTAGGTGGGTTAGTTATCTAACAGGGAAAATGGTTGGTTGATCTCCTCATGTGCAATTTGAAGATCTAAGGTTGGCTCAAAGTGCAGATCTACCAAACTTAATGGTAGTACATCAGGTGAGACTAACCTTAGTTCTAACAGGGGTATAGAAACTTATCTAGTTCTCTTCTGTGTTTGCTCCTGATCAGGAGTTTGTTCCCAAGGTTGAGTTTCTTTCTGCGGTCCAGCTTTCTGGTTTGTAGAATCTTCTATTCCTTGAGTAGCATTCAATTTCTCCTTGACCACTTTTCCTGGAAATATCGTTTCATCACGAATCTCTACCCTATTTTTATCGTAAATATCAATAGTCTTCATTTGTGGATTGGCAACGATTGAGACAGGTACAGCTTTTTTACCGATCAATATTTCAGCATGCAAATAATTTCCGTTCTTTAATGTGGCTATAGCTTCTTTCAGCTTTTCAGGAGATTCTACTCCTTTTATCGGGTATTTACCAATTGCTTCAGCTAAGTCATACCCGTACTCTGGACGAAAGGTACGAAGTGGATGATTCCCAAAAGCATCCGTTACATCTAGATTAAGCTTAAACCACGTATTAGTTTTATCGGGTTGTTTAGCTGTATCTTGATTTTCCTCCTTGTTACTTAGGAATACTTCTTTTTCAAAAGCTAATCCCGACAAGAGCTTATGTGCTTGTACAGCTGTAATGCGATGATCTCTCGCTAAATCAAAACGCTGGGAAACAGCAATCGGATTATCGACTTTCTTTAAGGTAACATCATAATTGTTCAAAAAATACATATTACCGTCCTTTGATCTATTGAAATTTAAGGTAAAAGCCAAGTGATCTGTTCGAGCTGCATTAAGATCATTTGCATCTAATGGTTTACGCAAACTGCCTATTCCAAGACTAAAGGAAGGCATTTCCCGTCTGATTGCATTTTCAAGCACATCATTAAGTTTAGAACCGAAACCCAGACCTTCAAGCGTTTTCTTTAGGTACTCTAAATTGTTCTCATTCATAGTTATTTGATTATTGGATTAAAAAAAAGGGATTTAAAATAGTGTCATTTGACCTTGCGTAGGTGGTTTATAACCATTTTCAATGGATAGCTTTTCAGCAATAGCTGTTACCAACTCTTCAATATTTTTCATGTGTGTATTGCTTAGCCCTTGCGTGAAGAGGAAATGGGAACGATATCCGGTTTCACTGATAATATGGGAATCAGATCGGTATTCTATATGACTCACTAAAGGATCTTTTTGATTTTCATCACGCTTTTCTGGCCAATAGAATTTGTAGTTGACCTTAACTGGAAATCCGAAAACACGGATTTCCAAATTGAGGTTCTGTTTAAACTGCTCAGGAATCATACTAAATATTGCTGCGCTAATAATTGTGAAAATGAGACAGCGCCTTTGGGTTTTAGTGTTCGGTGATTGGAACGAATTCCTGTTAACATGCGAAAGCGATGAAGTGATAAAAATGATTCAGGAACAGTAAATTCATTTCCTTTATAGGAAAAACTCAGTTGACTTTTTAGCAACTTAAAACTTGCCTGTTGTCCTAAGTATGCTAGCACAACTTTACAGTCCAACACTTTTCCTAGCAGGTCATTATCAAAAACAGTTACAATTTTTGCCTTGGGAAATTGACTTTTTAGTTGTAAAAGGAAATTTATACAGGGATTTAAACCGATAGCGGTAAAGATATTATGACCTGGGGTTTTAAGCAGATTTTGATGAAAGTGGCAAAAGCATAACATATCAGCAGTGCTATAGAAAAGGAAATGCTGTCTAACCATAACTGGCTCAATTAAACCTGCTGTATTTTCATACATAATAACTTCAGGCAAATTAAAATCAATCCAAGCTGAAAAATAATCTTTAACGTTACTGTCAATATGATTTAAAATCAGCATTGCTTACTAGCGGCTGTAGGTATTTCCTAAACTGTTTTCCTGCTTTATATAGTTCTCAGGCTGATTGTTGGCTGTAAATGAATGATTAATCATGGGTTTATTTCGTTCATGCTGCTTCATATCTTGAAGTGCACGTTGATAGCCCTCCGTATAGGGGTCCATTTGTTTTGATTTGTTACCAAATAAATTTCTTAGGTTATGAATTAGAAAATAAGAAATACCACCATCAAGCACAAGAGAATACATTAAGGCTTCTCTATTTGATATCACTCCACTCCGACTACTTGCTCGTCGCTGAAGACGAGTGCCATCCGAAAGTTCCACTACAGAACCATTTCTATATTGCTCTTTCTGTAATTCACTTAGCTTTTCACCATTTATCATAGTAGGCACTTTAATCTTTTCAGGATCTGCAGCTATAAATTCTTTGGTTTCTGGATCATATTCGATAATCCAAGATTTGCTTTTCCCGTTCGCTTCTTGGTAAGTTTTTACAACATGAGTCAATTTCCCTTGCTCAAGTTGTTCTACTTCATCATCAAGTAATAGCGGATGTTTTTTTACATTACGGTATATGGGATGAAGCTGCAATCTCACCTGTCCATCTGCTGTTCTTTCTAAGGATATTTTCGCATCCATTTTTTTAATGTGAATACCATCACCATTTAAATCCTGCAGTGTTATCAATTCTGTTCTGTGGCCAGAAAGTAGCGCATTCATATCTTCTTCGGATAAATTAGGTTTACCATTATTAAGTAGCCCCAATTTTTCTAGTTCTGCAACAGGTATATCCTGCTGATAAAAAATTGTATCCATAAACAATCTATTTAAGAGAAGTATTAATTAGTTTTTGTAAAAATTCCATGGGATTGATATATAACCCATCGTACATTATACCAAAGTGCAAATGTTCACCTGTCACGCGCCCCGAACTTCCAGTTATTCCTATCGGATATCCAGGACTAATCTGCTGATGTACTTTTACAGTAATGGCGGATAAATGACCATATACACTCCGAAAATTACCATGATCAATTCGTACATAATTCCCTAGGTTTTTGTGATATCCGCTATCAATTACATTTCCTTCCATTATATTTCGTACAATCTTATCATTACCTGCAAGATCTACCCCTTGATGAAAATCAGATTTTCCTGTTACGGGGTGCCTTCGCCAACCAAATGCAGAGGTTACCCTAGCATCCATTAAAGGCATTTGAACAACTAATTCAGTTTCAAGCGAATTAGATTCTTCAAGATTAGTAATTGGCTCAACAGCCAATTGTTTAAATTTTAAATCAAGAGCAGGGTAAATTTTAATTTGTTTTACTTGTGCACGCAACAAGCTGGAATATACAAGAAACAGGAAAGTGAACATTAAAAACTTTTGTTGCATCAGCATTAGGTTAAAGATTAATTTAAGAATCATTGCTAGATTTGAGCCCCGATACAATCTCAAGAACTTCATTATTTATACTGTAAAAATTTTGAATGAGTATTTCATCTTGTCTACCTCCAAAATCATAAAAAATGGGTAGTTCCTGATAGGCTTCTTCTTCTGCCTTAATAGCCTTAATGTCAAGATTGATTCGGCAGTTAATTGCAGAGGTATCGTATTTTCCGGTGTATTTTTCTACAGCATCACTGGCAAGCATACCCACCATCTCTCCTGCTTTTAATGATGCTATTTTACCAGCAGGTATCAATGGCTCTAACCTTTCACTAATAGATATAGAGGTTTTAGTGCGGTCTATTGAAATGCTCTCGTTGATCTGTTTGACCTTTCCAAATATTCGTTCTAACCATTCAAGTGTTTCTTTGTTTCTTACCGAGCCTGAAAGCACATTTCCTACTACTGAGGCTATCGTAGATGCAGTTTCTTTGCCGTATTGCTGCTGAAATTGCGGGAGCTCTTGTAAGCCTAACAATACGGCAGTTAAGTTAGAGCGAGCTTGAGCGATAAGGTTTTCTATCTTATGCGCATAGAGTGTTGGTGCCTCATCGATAATCAATCCTACAGGTTTATTACCTCTAGCGTTAACCAGCCTTGTGATACGATTCAGAATCACTGAATAACAAGCAGAATTAATACTCTGCGTATTTGGATCATTTGCCAAAATAAGAATAGATGGACTTGCTGGATTAGAAATTTTAAGATCGAAATCTTCACCAGAAAACACCCAAAATGTTTCCTTTGTAGCTAACCTGCTGATAAAGATTTTTAAGGTTCCCACTTGTCCTTCGAGTTGATCAAAAGCTTTAGCTTTATAGGCCGTCATAAAAGGCGAGAGTAATGACTCCAGTTCTTTATTACTAAATAATACGGTAAATATCTCTTCATAGGAGCGGTTTAGAAATGCCAATACATGCGGAAAACTAGAGTACTTCCCCCCGTGATATTTACTGAAAAAATAAATACAAGAAGCGAGAAAATTGATAGCCGATTGGGTGAAAAATTGATCACTACCTCCACCCTTATCCCCTTTCTTCATTGCTTCAACCAAAGCTTCTGCGGTTTCAGATGCATCGGCTAATGAACGCAGGTATTCAGATTTCCATGGATTAATTCGTCTACTCTTTTGCGGCTCAGTCAAATTGACAACATGAAAACCATAATTATGGCACTTTCCCTGATTTTTGGCGAGCAAATAGTGGTAATAAGCTACTTTACCAAGATCAGGATATTTAAAGTCGTATATACATAACGTAAATTCTAATGCTACAAACTGCCTTATCACAGGCATGACTACACCGAAACTCTTTCCACTTCCTGGTGTTCCTACAAGTAATGTACCTCTGAATACATTTTCAAGTACGACGTATCCTTTACGCACCCGATTTTTGTAGTAAAAAAGCATAGGTATATTGACGGCATAGGCCGTGACTTTAGGCTTTGTAGGTTGCATAAAAGATTCGCCTTCTACATTCCATTTATCCTTCCCAAGCTTAGAACGTATAATCTTAGAGATATTGTCCATCGCTAAGTGGATCAAAAGCACACCAAGTAGACTACAGATTATATAGCCTATATCATACCAACTGCTATATAAACTCAGTATATCTCCAGGTCTATCATAAAACCAAAGACTAGCACAGAGTATCATCAACCCAAAGGTTAGTGGATATACTATGGCATTCTTAGGGTTTAAATCCTTTTCCTTTCTGCTTAATGTACCTATGGCAACTAAGCATATCAATAAAAGCGTAAACAGTTTACAATATAATGGAAAGTGGTAGATGATAATCTTGGACATGCGCTCAAGAAAAAGTACTAAGCCATATCGTTCAGCAATCTGTGCTGAAACCAGCTTTTCTGCATAGACAAACATTAAGATGTCTAAACCCACGGAAAGATAAATGGCAAATTGAAGAAAGCGGTGCATGGATTGCTGTTCTTTACTTTCTTCCATCGTGATTAATTGTGTATAATCTTAAAATGTATCTGCGTTAAGTATATCCTTATATTTTACTTTTAGAGTCAATGTCCTTCCTGAGATTTGTTTTTCAGAAAGCTCAATATGAAGTATTTTGTTATCTGGAAAAGTAGTTTTCTTGAGTACATAAATATTCCTATACTTCTTTTTAAATGTGTTATGTGGGTAAAGCTGCCAGATAGGCTTTATCTCGATAGACTGCACATTTGTGGCTTTTGTAATTTTTCGATCTTCAATCTTAAAGCGTAGCTCATCTATATCATAACTGAGATTAGTATTGTTATAATAAGTAACATCTAGTAGTACGAGATCTCCAACAGTATAAACAGCACCAAGTTCTGCACGCATACCATAACTACTGGACTTTCGGATTGGTACGCTGTTACGCTCAGTTAATAAAGTCAATGCATGACGTTTAAGCTCTGGCGTAGTGAGCTCAGGCATTACAGCAATTGATTTGGTATGCTCGGGCATTATTTCAAAGCTTGCTACTGCATGTTGTGAGGACAGATCTTCACAAAATCGAAGTCTATATTGTGCGATAAAACTTTCACCAATAATTGTGACTACGCCAAGGTCAGCGCTATGTTGGTCATAGTTTTGTACTGAATCTCTCACATGTTTTAGTCGCAAGATATTCACCTCAGGAAGATCACCTACGACCTGATGTGTCGCTATATCGACATAGCGTATCGGCTCGGGTGAAATGATATGAATGGAGCTAATACCATCCAAAACCAATTTAGGAAGCTCTTGCTGTAAAGTACCAGCAATGTCTTGAGCAGCGAGTTTTATAATCCCCGTAACCAGTAGGAATACAGTAAGTATGAATAATTTAATCTGCATGAGTTTTAGTTTAAAGATGTACATTAATAGTTCTTTTGATTGTTACGTAATTGCTCAGGATCAATTAGATATACCATGGTATTATATTTGATTTTAGCCTTGTTCTGCCGGATCATCTTATGTACAGCACCTGTTGTTGATTGAAACATTTTCTGCACCATACTCATGACCAGCTGACTATTATTTTCAGCTGCCTGCTGTAAATTCATTCCCTGACTAGCATTACCTCCTAGTTCTTTGGTAAACTCACGGAATGCGGATGCTGGAACATAAAGTCCACGCAAGCCATCATGATCGTATACATCAAGCCGAACAGGAAGGATATGTTGTCCATTCATAATAGAGCTTATAGTCAGATTTACACGCTGACCTGAAAAGCCTGAAATATCCGCATAGATATAAGTTCCTTTTTTTATCAAAAAATCTCCAGCGAACATATCCTCCAACAAGCGTATACGCAGGCGTGATCCAGCATAGCCTTTAATTTCTTGATCTACAATAGCTGTTATAAACGTTTCCTCCTCATTGGGCTTTACCGTATTAAATAAGTCAGCTGTAGCAGAGGTTTTAGTAACATTTAGGCGTAACTGTTGTTGTTGCTGTACTAGCAACTGTTCATTTTCTAGACGTCTATTTTGCTCCTCTTTGTAGTCTGGATCATTTGCTTTACCGATACTATCTATAACTGCCATTTGCTGCCTAAAAAGTTCCATAGCATCCGGTTCTCGTGCTAGTTTTTGTGTACGATCACGCTGAGGGCTATTGATTTCCTGAAGGGCTTGTTGCAGCGCACGTTCGTGTGGATCATTTACTGGATATCCTTGTCTGGGTGTTACATCTGGAAATCCATTAGTATTGCCACCATATTTACCCTTTATTGCACGATCAATGGAGTCAAGCATATTACGTTCTTGCTGATTGTACAAGGTGTTTGGTGCTTCATTGAGCAGCTGCTCCTCTTGGATATGTCCAATTGCCGTATACCCGTCAGCTTGTTTATACTGGTTACGGTAGGCATCTAGTTTATCCGATAAGGAACGGTTACGAACTTGATCAGAGACTTCTGCTAGTTCAGTCTGCAAGGATTCCCCTCCTGCTTGAGGTAGTTCCTCTTTTCCGAAACTACTTTTATATACGTAAAAAAATATACACAGAAAAGGAAGCAAAATTAACGGTATGGCATACCTTGGTTTATTAAAATCTACATTCATCTTATTAAAATGTTAGGGTTGATGATGAAATGAAATGAAGTTGTATTTATGGTTTGGAGCTAGTGTCTACAGAATGTATAAGCGTGCGTTGAATCTGTTCATAGCGTTTTAGAGCATTGCTTAGTTGTATACTATCGGAATCGGATAACGAATCCTTTTGGATTATTAAAGCAATACTACGTTGCAGTTCCTCCAGTTCTAAAACAGCACCATAAGTCCCAATAATATTTGTCGTCGTATTGACTATCCCTTCAGTATCTAGTCCTGGAAATGTTGGAAGCTTAGCGGACTCATCTACACGCATGATTGTAAAGGCGAGTATTGCAGAAATTAGCATACATCCAAACATGCACAGAAAGAAATAAAAAGGATAGCGATCTATTAGACTGCGAAATATAGCTTTGAATTTTCCAGCATGTTCGACTATTACGGTACTTTTTAGTGCTCTAAAACTATTTTTAGAAGGTGTTTTTTTGTGCATGTTGGATATCTTTATTTGCGATGGTTTTCCAGTTGCTAATAAGTACAGCATGGGGATTATTATCCGATCGTATTTCTAGGTCGTTTAGAAATCCTTCGGTGATCAGCGAACGGGTAATCGTTGAGCTTCTTCGATCGATCTTTTGTGTTCCGTAATACTTGAAATAGCGTTTAGGCATATCCAGTACTATGCTATCAGTCCGTATTGTCAACACCGCACTTGAAGAGAGTATAGAGTTAAAATAGCCCTTTTCTTTGAGGTTATTGTACTGTAGAGCACCACTTTCATCAATCAGGTACATGGCTTGCTTCATTTGGTATTCCATAAACCGATCATCAGGCGTAAGGGAAAAAAATAAGCTATGGAATCGTCCGACATGAGATCGGTATTCTGCTTCGCGGTTCATCTGCACATCGGTCTGTTTGGCAGACATTGGTACATTTGCTTCATCCATGATGTATATACTCTTACGCGCATTGAGAACCTGTCTGTAGGCAAAAAACGAAACGCTGATTACCATAACCAAAGCTACTATTAAACTACCTGCAGATAGAAATGTAGCTAGTTTGATCTTGGATTCTATATTTTTTATAATCATCTGTTTTATCTATTTAATGCTATAATCCTTTTCTGATCACTTTACCCATTATTCGCGATAAGCTTCCCGAACCTCTACCCATCGTTGAGGCTGCAGATGAAATTCCTGACGTGGAGATTATCCAAGTTGAAATACTTGGGACAGTAAGCATCGTTAGTGCTCCTATTACAAATGTGCCTATAACCATTCCGAAGGACAGTACACCGTTAGAAGCAAATACAGTTAGTTTTTCAAGCGCAGCCCCTGATGTATCAACTAGCTGCTGGTAACGAGATATCTCTGCTTCCATGGCATAATGTTGAATCAGTGAGGATACATACATCACCAAATAAGCTATACCAGAGTAAAGATTAACAGAAATAAATCGTGCTACCCATGTACTAAAGGAATCACGAAAAGCCGGTAATATACTTGCCGCCACAGAAAAAGGTCCGAGTATAAGCAGTATGGTAGAATAAATGATCTGTATAATAAAAACGATATATACACAGATACGAAGTAACCATATGGCTAAAATTTCCAGTAAGGAAGTCATTAAAAGCTGCCATCCCACTTTTAGTCTATTACTCATTTCTACGATAGGATTCCAAACTTGTGAAAAACCTTCCTTTACCGATGATCGGACAGATTCCCAAGCCTTTTCATACCATGTGTCCGCCTCTATTCTTGCCGTCTCCGCTTCCGCTTCTAGGGTAAGAAGCTGATCGGCGACATCTACCATCAATTTTGCCCTTTCTAACCTCAGGTTATTGACCTCTGTCTGACTTTCGTTAAATAGCACTTCTGTCTTAAGGGATACAAGATCTGTTGGGTAAGCGATAACTTTAGTAAAAGTAGGCCACCATAAGATTACCATCACGAGTCCAAAAGGACGCAATAAAGGCATTACTTCGAGTTGCTTATCACCAGCCATCATTTCATAGGCTTTAATGGCAAAAAAGACGAGCATAAATATCGCACTTAACGCTTGAGCATCGGCAATAAAAGCATCATAATGTGTCCAAAGGGTATTTTTCATCTGCCGTAAAAAATACATCATGACATCATCGTATACCCCATTCCCTTGCTGAAAATTGAATGTATCTTTAAATGATTGCGGTACATCTACTGCTACTTGTTGAGAGGGTATCGCTGAGATTAATAAATTAAAATTCATCGTGTATCGTTTAGAATTTGGATTTACTTAATATATCATCTGCAATCTGTCGATCACTTCTACCAGCTGGTGCCAAAGTCGACCAGTGCAATCCCTTTATTTGCGCATTTACCTGACTGAGTTTAAGATATAAGTCGGCCCTTTGTTTTTTAGCATCCCATGTAGCTAGAAGTTGCCGGTATTCCTGCAGGATAAGGTGATAAGTCATGATGCTTGATTCCCTTTCCATATTTAATGATCTGGTCGAATTTAGCCGCTGCGCCAGCGCTCTCATCTCTTCCGTATACCATTCTAGCGCTCCAGTTCTAGTCATGTACTGTTTAACCTCTAATGTACTTCCTTGAAGAGGATCATCCTGCTCCATAAGTAGTTTTAATTCATTTTGGTAGTAAATTTGCCATAGTGGATCAGCTATTGAGGTAGCTCCAGAATAACCTGTTATTTCACTAAGAGCTAAATTCCTAAGGGTGTCAGTATGCTTTTTATAAGCCTCCACTGTATTCTTCATTGCTACAACAAGCAGCAATCGTTGCGTCTGCGGTCCAGACGCGCTGAGCGGTCTTAAGTCTTTTCTGGGGTAATTGGGGTGCCATGCCCAGGTCAACCAATAATTTGGATTGAGCCCAAGAAAACCTTTTGTAGGGGTAAACTTATTTGAATCCCATTGTTTATACACCATGCGCTGCTGCTGGTTGACAATATGTTGGTCGGTCAGGTACCTGACTGTCTGCGCAATGCTCTGTTGGAACGCGCAAGTTGCTAGGAACAACAAAATGGAAACTATTAATTTCATAAGCTAATTCTTTAATTGATTAATGTTATAGCGTATATTTTCGATTATACGTTTATCGGTATTAATAAATTGACTATAAGGGTTAAGGGTTCGAAAAACTCCACGCAACTTTGCCCAATACATTGATTTGTGCATACTATAGGCTAGGGCTCGCATGACTTGGAGTTCGAGTACAATCTTACGAAGCAATTGATCGCGTTTGCTGTAATCCATCAATAAATTCTGTCCCTCTTTCAATACGAAGCTGGAAACTTCAGCGACGAGATTAACACCTCTGTTTTTCAACTGTAGGGCAATCTCTTCAGCAAAAAGCAATAAATGAGGATCCTCTTTTGCTGTTTGAATCATCGCATTACATTCAGCAACGATCTCGGTACTAATCTGTGCAATCTGCCGTACTGTAAGCCCCGTGCGCAATGCCTGATCAACTTCTGTTAGCGAACGGTGAATCATATCTTGCACTAAAACCACAGCGCTAACATTGAAGTTGATATCATCTAGTCTGTCATGGATAGTTCCGAGGTAACTGTTGTGTGTTAGCTCTGCTGCGGTACGGGCAGCTCCATTTTCGAGAACTGTTGTCAAGTGTTTTCTATCTAATATGACAGATACCACCCCCTGCCCATATCCATTTCTGCTACACAAAAAAATCAATAGGAAGTAAATAATTTTACGCATTGTCAAAACTGTTTGATTTTAGAAAGAATGCTTTCCAAGAGCTGCTTGTCTTTGTTCAGATATTCCGAAAATGGATTGATAGATTCGAGCATTCGTTTTCGGTTACTGTAGTACATGTTTGCGGCAAGCCCTCTTGATGTACTTGCCATCCTGCGCAGCTCGGTCAATACATGTTCAAACAAAATCTTACGATCGCTGGACTTCATCCGGTTAATGTCGCCTATACTTAGTGCGAGAGCATAGAGAAATTGGCTGAGTCGGTATGCATTGTCGACCAGATCAGCTTGGGTTTGATAGGCCATCACGAGGAGTAAAGGATCCTGCGTAGCTAGGTTAAAAATGGTCGTTTGATGATCTACAATTTCTCGAATGATAGGCGCAGCTTGCAGTCCAATTTGTGTAGCATCAATAGCTAAACCTATGCTGTGAAACCTACTTTGCAAAATCCGATACTTGTCTTTCAGCTCATCCATTTTAGATCGGTTTACTTCTTCATTCGCTGAGGTTTGCGCTTGACGATTACGAGCAATATTTTGACGATCGTTTTCCTCCTTACTGTGGTTCACTAACTGATGGAGCAATTCTACATTCAGTTGAGCATGGCCTTTATAGTGGGACAGCATAAATAATAGCAGGATCAGGACCTTTCTCATTGTTTCAAATATTTAGCGTTGCGTATAATGTCATCGGCTAGACGTCTATCGATATTGATAAATCCTGCATAAGGATTTAATGCGTTCAAGATCCCGCGTTGTTTTGCCCAATACATGGATCGATACATGCCATATACGACACCACGAAGGATCGTCATTTCGGTTACTATTCGGTTTAATAGTTTTGCTCGCTCCCCAGAATCCATGAGGTTGTCCTTTCCCCCTCTGGTAACAAAAGCAGTTACTTCTACCGCCAGATTAGAAGCCCTAGTTTTAAACTCCCTTGCCCCTTGTTCAGCAAAAAGCAGCAGAGCGGGATTATTTCCGGCTAACTTCATCGCACGGTTACCGTACTGAATGATGTCTGTACTTATATCTGCAATATCTCGTACGGCTAGTAAATTCCGAACTACTGAAGACACCTCACTTAGGCCTTTGTAAATCTTATCTTGTAAGTCGTTTACAATAACAAGCTGTCCCGTTACAGCAAGTTGACCACGTTGGATTAATGTTAGTTTATCATTTGTATTATTGAGCTGACCATTAATTACTGCTGCATGGGAAGCTGTAGCTGTTGCTACGGCAGGATCAATATAAATCTGCGCTTGACACTTTATATAGTACAGCATAAAGCAGACTAGAAAGGCTATCTTCATCATAGAGTGGAGGAATAATTAATAAATGAATAATTGGAAATTTTATAGAGATGCTTTATTCACCTGGGTCACAAACTCTCCGAGCTGTAGACCAGAAGATTTTAAATCTTCTACAAAAGCAGTTAGGCCATCACGGTAATTACCCTGTTTACGTACATAACTTTCTACAGCACTCTTTTCAGGTTTCTCAGTCGTATAGCACAGGTATTGATAAATAGAAACCTCAACACCATATACTTCACCTGTTGTACCTCGGCGGATATAAACTTCTTTAAAACGACCTCTTTTCTCCTTATTTTCAAGTTGATTGATCGTAAAAATCTTACGTTGTTCCGTTTCAGTTATGGATAGTAGTTTAGCAATAGCGTCATAGTTCTCTCGAAATTTACTTTGATCAAGCAGACAGATAGTGTCTGAATTGGCTAATATGGAGTCTTTAACAATGGGGTTACCTAATATATCTCCCAATTCCTGCGTTACGACAACAACCTCTCCCCAAAACTTACGTACAGTTTTATAAAGGTATAACAGGTAAGATGCCATTAGTGGGGAGGCTATCGCTTTCCAAGCTTCTTCCACAATAAGAGCTTTACGCCTATCTTTTCTATGCCTCATTTTTTGAAGAAATACATCCATTATAATAAGGGTTACAATGGGAAAAAGCACTTTATTTTCCTTTAGGTTATCAATTTCAAAGACAATAAACTTTTCAGTAAAAAGTGAAGAATCAGCAGTCTCATTAAGTACAGTACCGAATTCCTGTCCAGTATGAAACTTTCTAAGTACATAGCGATACTCATCCAAATCAAAGCTTATCGATTCCTGTTCGGTAATATTCCGTATTCTATCTACAGAATAGGTATAAAAAGAGTCAAAGTCTAGTTTTTCTGGACGTTTGGGGTTTTGCTCACCCGGGTCTAACCAGAAATGTTCGTAGTAATAGGAAGACAATACATTAGAAAGCACCGTATCTTCAATCTGTGTGAGCTGTCCATCAGCACCCTTCCAGAGTAAAGCAATTAAGGTTTTTAAAAAGTCCTTTTTCTCCAAATTGAACTCCTTTCTTGATAGCGCAAAGGGATTCATGGAAATAGGCTTCTCTTCCGTATAGGTAATGTATTTCCCTTTGTAATAACTGCATAATCCGGAATAACTGTCGCCTGTATCCACGATTACTACATCCATATTATACCGGCAGTACTGCTCGACCAAGGCATTCATGAAGAAAGACTTTCCTGAGCCAGATGGACCAAGTGTAAATTTAGAGCGATTGTTTATCCTTCCTGTGCGCATAGGCACATCTGCTGGATCAATCCCTATGGGTATTCCTTGACGATCGGTAAATCGAATTAGAAAATCCGAATTTTCTTCAGTTTGTAACGCTTCTTTAAAAAGAAGACAAATAGCAGCATCAGAGGTTGTTAAAAACCAATCGTACTTTTTGATTTCTACCCCATTTCCTGGCAGAGCGGTACGAAAGAGCTCCAGTTGGTTATAGGCATTTCGTGAGGGAATAATACCCAATTGAAAGAGAGATGCTTCAATAAAGTTAGCGGCTTTACCTATTTTCTTATGGTCAGCACACAGCAAAATATTAAAATGCGCATGTACGAGCAGCTGATTTTCGCGTGCTACATCAACAAGTAGTTTATCGATGTCCTCCACACAAATTAAATTAGCTGGATCAGGCACCCCAGAATGCCTCTTACGCTTCAGCTCCAATTTGTTCAATGTCTGCTGTTGCCCAGGAATTTCTATTAGCTGATTATAGATGATGCAACTGTAATCGGGAACATGGTGTAAAAAGAAAAGATTGTCCACGGGGAAATCACGAAGGTTTCTACTTTCCTGTCGCTGTGTATAGGTACTTACAGTCTCAGGTAGGTCTATGACGTCAGTATTGATTAAACTTATGTTTCGTAGTGCGCGATCACCCAATTTAAGTTCTGTGTCACCTGCAGCTATGTTATCCAGAACAATATTTTCAGAGGTAAAATCCATAGTAAGTATTCGCGATACGAGCTGATGAATTTGTTTTTCATTCAGTCGCTCAGGCATCATCCCAGCCCCTTGCATTAAATCAAATAGCTTATCCAGTTGTTGCGTAAACTCAGCCAAAGCTTTGGGATCATGAACATAAAAAGCATTTCTTTTAACTAGTTTAGTGATTGTCAGGTAGGTCGTAATCTGCGTGTATTCACGCCCTTTGAAGTGTTCAGCATATTTCTGTTGTAAAAACTCTGACGCCACTTCTGATTGAAACTGCATTCTAGAAAACACATCCTGCTTCTGAATAATATACCCCTCCCCGAGTATTTTAATCGTATTCAATAACAAGTTATGATAAGCGGTATAGGGTTCAGGGTCAGCCCCATATTGTGTTACAGGATTGCGTAATTTGAATATTGCTGAAAAATCTCCACGATCTCCATACAGCAATGCTTCACCATGGAAATGATCAATACCGACATAGGGCATTCGGAATTCTGTTTTAGGAGATGTACGCTGCATATTTTTTCTTGAGGTTTATGGGATGAATAAATACACCTTTGGCTCTTGCTTTATCGTGGAGTCCGGATTTCTGTCTATGGAAGGTATAGCTTATGCCTGCTGCAATGCTGATTAGGGTAATAAATCCACCGAAATACATACTACTCAGTGCGCCTATAAGACCTCCAGCAACAATACCTGCTATTAAAGAGCCGATTCCCCAACCGATAAATTTTCCTTTAAAGCCACGATATACAAGGGGCTTCTGCAGCCCCTTGTATATAGAAAATCGACGTAACATTACACCCCAAAGAATGCTTTGATAACCACAGAAACCAATACCAAGAATAGACAGGATCCTCCCCAACCCATTAACTCTTTATTGATATCATTATCGCCAGAATTCCACTTGATATAGACGCGTACACCGCCGATAATACCGACTACAGCTCCGATAGCAAGTGTTAGGGTTGATACGGGATCAACATAACTAGTGAGTGAAGAAGTCGCCGCATTAATACCTGTAGTTCCTCCTCCTGTCTGTGCTATTAATGCATTAACTGCGGCAATCATAAGCACAGCAGATGTAAACAGTTTTTTAGTTGTTACTGTCATTAGATAAAAATTAAAGGATGTATAAAAATTGAATTAACTGATTCCGTAAAGTGCGCGTAGGAATACGCCGATCAGTGTGAGAAAAAGGCAGGAAAAGAACCAGCCCATGACCTGCGCATCGATATGATGGTGCTTACCTGATTGCCAGTTGGTAAAAACTCGTAGTCCCCCAAGAATTCCAGCTATTGCACCAATAACCAAGATGAGGTCTGAAAAAGAAAAGTACCAGCGGTGCACCTCCCTTGTGGCACTATAAAAATCATTAATTCCAGGCTGAGCATTGCCTATTAATGGAGATAAGAACAACAAGCACAGCCAAATCATGCTTACGATCCATCGTGAATTACTAACCATCAATAGCTTATTTCTCCTGTGTATTCTATTAAGTTAATTTTGGCTAGGCTAAACAATTCTTTTAAGCTAACAGCACCAGTTGATTGAATGGGATTTGTAGATGCCTGCGTCTCTTTAGCTGTTTGCTCTAGTATTTGATAATCAAATTCCATATCTATCGAAGGCTGAGAAATACGATCAACATCTTGTTGTGGCTCTTCTTTTGGCAGTATAAGTTGAGGCTGTATGTCCTCATCAAAAAATAATAGCTCTTCTGCACTTTCATTCTTAATAGGCTTTCGAGCTCTAAATAAATCATACAGGAGGTTTAGACCATAATACGTTAGGTATAATAGCGTAAGGATAAGTAGGAAATTTGTCCAGTTCATAAATCGGTATTTTTAAGTATTTCTTGGATATGTTTGGGAAGCCATGGGTGCTGGCTTATGTATTGATGTAGTGCGTATACGATAAAGCGGTTCATATCAATTTCTTTGGCAAGTTTCATCCGTTTGAGTAAATTGATTGTGCGTGAATCAACTCGAATCATACTTTTTTCTGTAGCTTCCAGCTTGAATTCTTCAATGGCTTTAAAGAACGCATCTACTTTTTGTTGATCAGGTGATATAGGTGTTTTATTCTTAGAGGGAATTGCTTCCTTTTGAAGTAAATTTTCAGCCTTTTCTAATCGCTTATCTTCAGTATCAGCAGTTCGAAGCTTTTCTCGGAGCTGATCAGCCAGTGTTTTTATTTCTAGCATATAATGTCCTTTCTACGGATATAGGTTTCATAGATAAGGTCAAATAAGGGCAGAATAACAGGCAGTACTATCGCTGGTGTATAAAGTGTACTGACACGCTGAAAATCTATACGATCAGAAATACCTGAAGTAACTGTTCCAAATTTTTTAAGAACATTATCTACTTCGCCACGAGTGCTGTAGCGTACATTTGATTTTATACGGTTAGGTATAAAAACGATAGGTGCCTGATTATTGATTTTGCTTGCTACCATTGCGAACAGCAGTGTAGAGTCTACTGATAATTCATCGTAATTGAATGGAGAAATAATTAAATCACCTGATAGTATGACTGGTATAAGACCATCATCGTCCATTTTTCCAGGAAGATCAATTAGTACTATTTCATTTGGGTTTTTGGTTAGTACTTTTAATAAAATTGGAAAGTGCTTCAGATCAGCAGGTATTACCTCGTAAGGCGCATCGTTGTCAAGTATCTTAGCCTTCACGTATTTAGATGAAACAGACTGCTGATAATCCATGTCAAGAACGGTTACTTTTTGCTGCTGTACTTCACTCAGGTAATTGGCTAGAAGCAGCGTTATTGTGCTTTTTCCTGCCCCTCCCTTTTGATTTCCTATTAATATGACCATAGTGAATTGCTTTTAAATGATTTATCGTGTAATTGAACCTGGTTTTTGTTTTCCTTTTCTTCTACGGCTATGAACAGCTTCATCATCTACATCATCAGAAATATTGATTTCAACAACCGAAAGACAATTCGAGGCTTCTTCATTAGCACTTGAGGAAAGGTTAAAGAATCCATCTTGGGTAAGAACAGTAGAAAATGCACTAACATTCAGAGCTGTATTTTTGAAATTAAATACCTCAGCTACCTCTTTATCATAAGACTCTTTAATGCCTTTAATTAAATCATCACTTAATGTAATAAACTCTCGTAGTGGCATTATTTCACCACCTTTAAACACTGATTTTTCAGCATGATCAATTACGGTATACCCATATGGAGTTTTACCTGCTTTCCCATGAATGATGACCTGTAAACCAAATTTTTCGTAAAGAAATCTAGACAATTGTGAGCTAAATTTAGCGTCTACTAATTGCAATTTGTTGTCGTATTCACCAGCGTAACGATGCATTAGAGCACGTATCTGCGCAATGCGTACGGTATCCTTATTTCTACCAGCTATTAAAGTATCTAGCTTCTCTACTTCAATTTTATCAATTACGCGACCGTATTTACTGATTTTAATACAGGTCTCTTCTATGCTTATCGCATACCCCTGTAATTCTAGTAAAAGTGTAAATTGAGCACGAGTGGAAAAGCTGTAGGATAATGCTTGTTGCATGTATTGCGTTAAGGTGTATTGTTCATTTTCACCTAAGATTTGGTTCAATACCTGATAAGCACGTAATTTCTCATAGCTGTCTGCTATTTTCTTTCCATCTCTACCTACACGACTAGATACAATATGGATATGGTTGTTTGCACTATCCTTGTGAAATATCAGTAGATAAGGCTGTTTTCCGTATCCCATGCCCTGCATCCACTGCTGGGCAATAGTTGAAAGCTCCTCTTTGCTATGTGCACGTCCCTTTGTGGAGATTGCAACATGAAATTGAGGGTACTTTATTCGGCTATTTCGTGATGATAATGCTTCTAAATAATTAATGTAATCTTGCGGACGAAGATTCTCAATCCCATTTAAAATTCCGAAATTCTGCACAAGGAGAAGTTCACCTCGGTCTTTTTCCACCTTACTAGTATTGTACCGAACTGCTTTAAATGATGCGCTCTTTTGGAGTATTTTTACAATCATTAAATGGCTATTAAATATTCTTAATTTTTCGAAGTAGCTGGCGAAGTGCTTTCTCTAGTTCACCTTGAATCTGGACATATTCTGCTAAAAGTGAATTGAATGCGGAAACTGTAGTGGAATCCAATTTGTGCTGTCTGTTGAGCATATTAGCATGACGGGCCAGTTGGTTGATATTGTTTCCAGATCTTCCTAACTCCGCACCAATAGGATCAAATAGGGCTATAATTTCTGCTATATTCATGTTTAAGACTTTACCTGAAAGAACTCGTTTGCGTATAAGATCTGTTCTGTTCAGGCCTGATTCCCGTTGTATATTATTGAGGAGTATTATTTCGGCATCTGTGAGTTTGGCTTTAATGAGATGTATACGTTTACCACTCATCATGACTGGTCTGCCGACCTTTTTAAGCGCTTTCTTCATCGACATATTGATAATCGTTTTAACTAAAAAAATCCAAGTTGCGCAGGTTTTTCATTCTTTCTACGAGGTCACCGCGAGGGTGTCAGAGGACGAAGGCAAGGTCGTTTTTGGGTACCCGAAAACACAACTTGCAGCTAACAAAACAAGTAATCTTTTACGATATCCTACTCAAGCTTGTGGCGGAAAACACGATAGCAATAGCATATAAAAAAAATAACGATTCATTAAAATGATACTACTTATAATCACATAGTTTACAGTATACTTATGTTATTTTGAATAAACTATCAACTTACACTAAGTATTAATGAATTGTTATAATCGTCAGCACTAGAAAATTACATCAATGGCAAGAGATAAGAACTACTTACTATTTTAAGGGCTATTCAATAGTTCAATAGCTGAACGTTAGGCTAAGTAGTAAACAGGTAGATTACAAAACGACTAAGCTACTAAGCAAGCTAATTATATAATCCATTCCCTCATATAGTAGCAAATCAGCCAACTAGCAAATCCATTAGCTATTCGTAAGGCTAATTTGCTAAAGGATGAGCTGCCCCAATGATAAGTTGAAAGACTAATTAATCGATATATCAGTAGTCTAGGTAATCAGCTAATAAATAAGCTAGCTAATTATCGCCTATATGTAGCCAGCATTTTTTCATAAATATGTTCTTCTTCATAAAAAAGGAGATTTGTTTTACGTGCCATCAACATTTCATTATAGTCTTTGTGCTTATGATAGATAAAGGATTGATCTACGGCATGCGGAATTACACTCTTTAAACTTTGAAAAGCAGATTCACCAGCTTTATCACGATCAAAATAAGCATGAACCCTAGAAAAGCTTTGCGCTTTAGTGATGGCTGCATCCAATAGAACTACAGAGTTTAAAACAATTATAGTATCACCTGCTTCTGGATTATCTACTTTCCAGCTCAGAAAATCCATAAAACCTTCGAATATCGCTAGTGAATCTGCACTTCCTGGTATCGTTGTAATAGCCTTTTTCCCTAAACAAGATTTAAAGTCACGGTCAGCTATCTGATTACGTAATTCCCAGCCTCCGCTATCATTCTGCCATCCTGCTGAAAAAAACTGTCTACCAGCTTTAGGTCCTGCTTTTATGGCATAATACACTTCTTTGATATGCTCTTGAGCAACCTCCCATATACCTCTACTTTTCAAGAAACGTGTAATTGCTGGATGCGTATTCAATGCTTTGATAGTTTCAATTTCATAGTTAGAAACTTTTAATGCGGTAGTTCTAGGACGTTTCACCTGCATAGGGACATTTATACTCTCATCAAGTGGAATAGCCATGATATCAGCTATTTTACGCAGTACCTCTTTAAATCTTAAGGGGTACCAAAAAGCTAAACCAAAGTCAATGATATTTCCGCCTTTTATTCCAGATGTATTTGCCCCACCATGATCATACCATACTCCTAGTTTTTCATCTACGCAAAAAGATGGTGTTCGCTCCTCTCGCAGCATGCTTTTATAAAACAATTCTTTTCCCGAGCTATACGCTGCATTATGTCCTAATTTGGCCAAAAGATCAACCAGCGCTACCTGATCTTTAATTTGTGTTGCAATATTCCATGTTACCATTTAGTTAAATATTTAGACTGTCACTTGGTTATAGAAAGAGAAAACAGATTTCCCTATACCTACTAAAGGGAGCACTCTTTACAGAGATACTCCCTTTTGTAGGTATAGAATGACAAACATCAATAACGGTAATTGATTCATGTAACTGTTTGGGAATACTCACGTAGGTACGTACATACCTGCCGAAACCGGCTGCCTATGGTTCATCGATATTTTAATCGATTGCACTTTAATTTCAGAAACTTAATCTGAAATGCTTCTTCCCTCAATGTCAAAGAACATGTCTTTTATTGAGGTCAAAATTGAGAAGAGTAATAAGGGCTTTTTCACAAGGTGAGAATGTTGGTGTCGATTTATTTTACTGATTAAATGCATTAAAAAAACCAATCTTTAGACTTTAAATAAACCAATATAACCTATTATTATTTAGTCAATTAAAAAAAATATAAGAAAACTATACTTTAGGTTCTAAATAAAATAAGTTGACAATATATTTTCCCAAGTTGAGATTATTGGGATGAAATTTATTTTGAAAAAATGAATGTAATTATTTTAAATAATAGGTCTACTAAAATGAATTAATATCCAATACCATATACCAAAATAGAACAATTGGGAATAAATGAGAACCAATCTATAAATAGCCTAATATAATTTACTAGGATAAAATGAAAACAGAATTAGATTCAAGGTTATACTTCATTAAAGAAAAACGATGATTAAAAGCATTCCATAAATAAAGCCTGTAGCAAAAAGCAATGATCATATTTCTACCATCGAATAGCAGCAAAAATCACAAAATGTTAAGCTGCTTCTTTTCAAAAAAAGGACTTATAATAGCCCTTCATCTCTAAAGGAGTAATAACTAGATTGTGTTAATATAATATGATCGTTTAGATTCAGCGATAACAGCTCACCGGCTTGCACAATTCTCTTGGTAAGAACCTTATCCGCTTCACTTGGCTTAAGTGTTCCTGAAGGATGATTATGTGCTACTACAATGGATGTAGCTCTTGATAATAGTGCTATAGAAAACAATAATCTAAAATCTACAAATACTGTATCCAATCCTCCTTCTGAAATTTTCTGATAACCTATCAAATCTAAGCCAGAAGAAAAACACAGAAAATAGAAACTTTCTCTAACATCTAGTTGATCAGTTTCCCATATCTCTCTAAGGAGATTGCTTACTTTTAATGAACTATTCAATTTCATGTATTGTGGGTCATTTAATTGAATTGATCTTTTATAAGATAAACTTAATTCATTTACAATAATGTCTTCATTGCTGTTTAGGAGTTCTTTAAAATCTAAAAAAGTTTGCATGGTCTAACGCTTTAAGGTGAAAAAAATTAATTAACACCAGTGCGCTACGAGACAATAGATTGACCAAGCAAAACAAATCAGGAAAAAAATGAACGTAGTGAGGAGGCTCCGTTCAATAAGAACGGATACCCATTTTATTACTGATTTTATTGGGTGTGTAAGCCAAATACGCTGGGGCGCGTCAATCTGGCGAAGTAACTTTGTGCTAAATTAATTGAATAACCTAACCTTATCCATACATATTAAACCCTAATAAAAAACAAAAGCCAACCTCTACTCCAAAGAGAAATTGAGTTCATTTATATTCCATTTCTGTATACGAATGAGCATATTATCACCTGTAAATTTTCAACATAAAAGTTTCTATTTGGTACGAATAGAAAAAAAGTCCTATATCCAACAATATTTCAGCGTAGAATACCAAATCGCATTTGACAAAAATTCTTTTAACTCATTCTTCAATTAAATGCTATTTGTAAATCTGAAAAACAGTACATACTTATTATCCTTTCTAAATTCTTTAATTTTATATTTTTCTTATAAAAAACCATAACACAAAATGTATAAAGTCAAACTAATTTACACAACCTTTATATTAAAAACGCAGATTTTCATAAAACCATAAACTACTACTCAACAGAAAGTTATAAATTATTTTAAACGTTTAATAAATAAACATATATTGCGTATATAATAATGTTAGGCGTCATTATAAACCAAACTACACATGAAATTTGAAGTAATAGTAAATGATTTTTTTGAAAATCTTAAACAAGACATGACCTTAACCCAAACAAATAATAAAAGAGTTGTTGGAATTTTAAATGATTATGAGGATGGAAAATGGCGATATGACAAATTTCAAAAATTTATTTGGGATAATATAAAAGAGACGGCATTAAGTCATAATGAAAGAAAAGCTCTTCTTTCTGATGGAGAAAGCTCAATACTTACTGAAGCAGCAAAAAAACTACGTCTTGTTGAAGCTACTGATGCAATTGGTAGAGGAAGCGAAATTGCTGAAATAGTTTTATACGGCATAATGAAGCATCATTATCAAGCATTACCAATAGTACCTAAAATATTTTATAAACAAAATAAAAAAGATGAAGCTAAAGGTTCTGATAGTGTTCACATTGTAATTGAATCTCCTGAATCTTTTTCACTTTGGTTTGGTGAGTCAAAATTTTATAATAGCATTGAAAATGCAAGATTAGATACAATTGTAGAATCGGTAAAAGTTTCACTTAGTTTAGATAAAATAAAAAAAGAAAATAGCATTATAACTAATTTAAGTGACATTAATGACTTTGATGAAATTAACGAATCACTACGCGAATCTATAAAAAATTATCTTTCTCAAGATGTATCAATTGATAAAATTAAGCCATTACTAAATATTCCAATTTTACTTTTATACGAATGTGAGGAAACCAAGAATGAAACTATATATTCTAATGATTATAAACAAAAAATGATAGATTATCATAAAGAAAGAGCTACAGAATATTTTAAAAAACAGATTAATAAATGTAATGACGTGCATTTGTATGATGAGATAAAGTTTCATATTGTTCTTTTTCCAATTGCAGATAAAAAAACTATTGTTGACAAATTCATACAAATAGCACAAGTTTATAGAAATTAATATGAATGAATATATATTTGAAAACTGTCAAGTTATTAATAGCTTACTTATTCAAGAACATGAAAACCAAGCTAGACAAGAACTAATAAAATTATTAGATTTCCATAAAAAAAATAGTTTATCATATACTCCATTAGTCAATCATTTAATTAGAGAAACTGGATTATTCCCCTATTTAGAACCTGAAACCTCTGATTGGCAAGAACGCTTTATTTATAATGCTTTCAAAGTTGATGTTGGTGAAGAGAATCCCCTTACATTGCATCGTGAACAATCATATTTACTTAAGAGTTTATTAAGTGGTAAAAACATTGCTGTAAGTGCTCCTACAAGCTTTGGTAAAAGTTTTGTAATAGATGCTTATATAAAGCTAAAAAAACCAAAAAATGTTTTAATAATTGTTCCTACAATAGCACTAACTGACGAGACTAGGAGGCGTTTGTATAAAAAATTTGCTCACGAATACAAAATTATTACTACTTCTGATGTGGAGCTTAGCGAAAAAAATATATTTATATTCCCACAAGAACGAGCAATAAATTACATTAATGTAGTAGAGCAATTTGACATAATTATTGTTGATGAGTTTTACAAAGCGAGTAGCTCTTTTGACAAAGAACGTTCATCTAGCTTAATTAGGGCAATGATAAAATTAGGGGCTAAGTCAAAACAAAAATATTACTTAGCACCAAACATCACTTCTTTAGATAATAATCCATTTACAGAGGATATGGAATTTATTAAATTAGATTTTAATACAGTCTATCTAGAAAAACATGATTTATATAAAGAAATAAATTCTAATGAGGAAAAAAGTGAAGCTCTTCTAAATATTTTAGATAACAATACAGGAAAAACACTAATTTATGCAGGAACATATTCAAATATAGACAGTTTAACAAATTTATTTTTAACAACGAATAGCCCTACTAAAAGTGAAATATTAAATCAATTTTCTGATTGGCTATCTAAAAATTATGATTCAAATTGGAGTTTAACAAAACTTATAAATAGAAGTATTGGAATACATAATGGACGATTACATAGATCATTAAGTCAAATTCAAGTCAAATTATTTGAAGAAGAAAATGGTATAAACAATCTAATTTCTACATCTTCAATAATTGAGGGAGTAAACACATCTGCCGAAAATGTGATCATTTGGAGAAACAGAAAAGGTTCAGCAAAGTTAGATGATTTCACCTACAAAAATATAATTGGGCGAGGTGGTAGAATGTTTAAACATTTTATAGGTAAAATATATGTATTAGAACAACCTCCAAAAGAAATACAAACACAATTAGACATTCCATTCCCAGAGGAAATTCTTGGTGATTTAGATGAAACTTCTTATCAGGGGTTATTAACAGATGAGCAAATAGCAAAACTTAAAGCTTATAATGACGAAATGTCTAACCTTATAGGTGCTAAAATTTATTCTGAATTAAAAGGAGAATCAGCTTTTCAATCAAGCAACTCAGAATTAATTAAATTAATTGCCATTGATTTAGTACAAAATCCTGATGAATGGAACGGTTTATTCTACTTAAATAAATTTGCTCCAAAAGATTGGGATAGATTACTTTATAAAATTATAAAACTTCAACCAGGAAATTGGGAAACGTCATATTCTACATTTGTTGAGTTTATTAAAATAATCGCATATAATTGGAGTAAATCAATTCCTGAATTATTATCTGAATTAGAAGATTATGATATTGGAATAGATGATTTTTTCAAACTAGAAAGAAATGTCACATACAAATTCACTGCTCTTTTACAAGATATTAATTTACTACAGAAGAGAATTCTAACAAGTAAAAATTATGACATCTCAAGGTTTATCACTTTATGCTCACATGCGTTCTTGCCTAAAGTTGTTTATCAATTGGAAGAATATGGCTTACCTAGAATGATTACAAAAAAAATTCATCTTTCTAAAGTCATTGATTTCTATAATCCTGATTTGAATATACATAACACTGTAGAAATATTTACAAAAATTGGCTATGATTACGTAATACAAAATACGAAAGCGCTAGATGATTTTGATAAATATATTATTACTTATTTCTACGATGGAATAAGAAAAAATAACGACGCCTAACAAGGGTAACTGTTGCACAACTACTTCTAAAAGTTAAAAACCAAGAATATTTAACCTCGTTTAAGCCTTTTAAACGAGGTTAGTTATTTTAAGCTGTGTTCACTGTAGTATTTTAAGAGGCTTAAATTGGCTTATTTGCAAGTTGATAAGTCCGTTTCGATAAAACAAAAGTTTACCTAATACTGCCGTCATACTTTGGGCTATGATTTGGGGATTTTTGCGACTGAATTTCAGATACTTTTTCAGATTGTAGCATAGTGCTGCCATCAAAACATGTTTATTTGCCTGAGCCAGACCTCGACTATTTATTTGTTTCATATTGTGGTGGTTGATCAGCGTGCCTAAAACGGGTTCTACTGTACTGCTCCGTCTCTTGACTAATCTGCGATGATAGGCTTTGTTGGTGGCGAGTTTTTGATGCATGCGGTCATATAGCGGTTTGTGAATGCTTTCATCCAGCTTCTTGAATTTGCTCACTTTTCCACCACACTGCTCGCGTAAAAGACAATCTTTACAATCCTTCTCACTACTCCGATAGGTTTTCTTTTGATATCCTTTACTATCGGCTCAGAGATACCTTTGAAAGGTAACATGGCTTTATTTCCTCCCTCTTGTATACATTCGTAACGGTCTTGATCTGCGTTGAAAAAAAAGCCTAAGCGATCCGGTTTATACTGGCCAAAGTTAGGAATCCAGGCATCGATATTATGATCTTCGCAATATTGCAAACTCTCACCACTGCTGTAGCCTGCATCGGCTAGTACTTATTCCAAATTGATCTCATTTTACCTTAGGTCAGCAATTGTTTGATTCATTATATCACTGAATCTCGCACTATCAATACTTCCTGACGTGCTAGCACAGGCACCAGTGATGACGTGATGTCCATTGTCTACTGCCAATTGACCCGCATAATTCAACTGACGAGGTTTGCCCGGTTTGGTCGAGATCTTCGCATCGGGATCTGTAGGCGAATAATGCGTGTAGTTGCTCAGAAATTTCGGGCGTATTTCCTCACCATCTACATCCTTTTGGATGGTCATCCGAGAGCCAGGCATATCTTTATAGCTTTCTTTCTTCCAAGAATGGTGTTGCTCCACCTCCTTCTGCCTTTGTGCCGTGACTTGATATTCCGAATTGATATTCAACTCTTCAGTGTAAGTCTTCGCATCATCCACAATCTCCTTTTCGATCAATGAATCTATACTCGCATTCGCTTTGATAAAAGCACTGTCTACACATTGACGCTTACCACGAACCATACCTTTAGCTATGCATTTGTGCAAGACTTCTTGAAACAAACTTAAAAACACTTCTTCCACATACAATTGACGCGTTCTAGATATCGTAGGATGCCATGGTAATTCCTCAACCAAATCATAACCCAAAAACAAACGAATACTCAAACTGTCAGCACAAAATCGCAACAATGCTCGATCGCTATTGATATTATTCAAATAACCAACAATATCTTGAAGAAGACAACGGGATCAATACTTTCTTGTCCTTCACTACCGTAATACTTCGAGGTAAATCCATTCAAATAATGTAAGTCCAACTCTCTAAGCAATATGCGATAGTAGTTATCCTTGGGAACTAAAAATTCTAAACTAGTTTAATAAAATAATTGTGGAGTAAAATTATTGCGTCCTTACATACAATAAGATACGCATTTTTTACTATATTGAGTTGTGCAACATGCACATCGGCTTGGCGTAATAGCGGGTTCAGTGCTTCGAATGACAGCCCTGTAGTAGGTTCAAGTGCAATGCTTCGATGAACAGTTGTGCTTCGATTTCCGCCACTCTGCCAAGCCGAAAAACCATAGCTACAATTTTAATCATGAAGCGGTAAAAACCCTTTTTCGTCTAGCATCTTAATAACTCCTCGAAATAAATAGTTATTATCAAATCTTAAAACATACTTTCTAGCAGATTCTCTTTCTGGTACAAGCATTTTCTTTTCGATAAGCTTCTTTATTTGCCGTGAGATTTCAGACTTTGCTTTATCTTTAAAGAATTTTTCTAAATCTGAATTTTGAATAACCTGTTTTTCAATAGTTTCTCTTAAAATCTTAGCTTCAGTATCGGTAATAATTTGACGACTTAATGAAAAATTGATTGAAGGCAAAAGTATTTCCTCTTTTAAGAATTGATAATCAGAAAGCTTATCAATTTTCTCAATTTCTTCTTTTAATCCATTTAAAACGTATTCACACCATTCTAAAATACCATCTTCTGTTCCTAAATCAGCTTTTGACAATTTATCATAATATTCATTTCTATTATTACAAAACACTGCTGTTGGATTTACAATCCTACCGACATTTACATTAAATCCATTTTTTATCAACATAGCATATGTAAATAATCTTACAGTTCTTCCGTTACCGTTGCCAAAAGGGTGAATCCAAACGAATCTGTGGTGCGTAATAGCCGATTTTAACAAATCATATTTTGAAGAATCGTCATTCCTAATGAATTCGAACATTTCATCCATTAAGCTTTCAACAAGAAAAGGTTCTGGTGGTAAGTGATTAGAATTAGAAATTTTAATATTATGACTTCTATATACTCCTGGAGTTTTATCACCTTCACCACCATTGCTAATTGGTAACCCATCTACAATTATTTTATGTAATTCACTTATAAAACTTTTGTTAATTGGATAATCGACTACATTTTGCTCAATAAATTCCATTGCTCTTTCAATATTTTGAATCTCTAAAATATTGTTAGATACATTTTTACTGGAATCTTCATCTAATTTACTTTCAAAATATTCGGCAATAGTCGTATTATTCCCCTCAATTCTTGCAGAACCGATACTTTCAAGTGTGTGAAAAATATGTTTTAACTGAAAAAAAACTTGAGGATGTGTTGAACCACTTAATTGTTTTTTCCTTAAATGCTCTAACTCTATTATTAGGTCTGTTAATCTTGAATCAAAACTCGGTCTGATTAGTTTTAAATCGTAATGTTTAAATTCTGCCGCCATTACCAATTATTCTTAAAAATTATTTCAACAAAGCTACAAAACATTTCAACACAAGTTTTATAACATTTCAACATTATAATTTATTTATTTCAAAATAAAATTCATAAAACACAGAAAAAGAGATCTTTTAGACTAATTTTTGCAAAAAGAGATTTACAAAAACAAATATAAAGATTTCAAAAAAACACCATAAAGAAATAAAACTGTAGCTAATATTGTATTGGCGAAATGGCGGTTTAAAGAAGATATTGAAAGTTTCTCCTTTTTTTGTCGGAACAGCCTTTTATATTTACTTTTTCATAAATTTAGAAAATAATAAAAGACTGTTCTTAGTTTAGTGCAAAATTGAAAGTTTTGGCTTTCTAATCCGCCACTATTGCCAAATTTGACAAATATGAAATCTATAAAAATAACTCTAAACTTATTGTTCGTTATTATATTGACAAGTTGTGGAAATTCTTCAACAGAAAAAGTTTCCAGTTTAGAACAAACACCAATTGTTGAAACTGAAATAAAGCAAAAAGGTACAGTAATGAATTTTTCAAAAGAAGATATAGCAAGATTTGCAATTTCTTCAATTATGGGTCAACCTTCAAAGACAATTAAAGTAAAAGACGAAAATGGATTATATATTCTGACTTACATTAGAAAATCTGACTCAAAAAAATTCGATTTCAAAATAAAAATTGAAGAAGATAAAATTCTTTGGGCAAACCTTGACGGACGTTGGCGGGACACCGAATATGACGAAAAAATTAGTTTTGAAGAAAATGACCAAACAATAAAAATCACTCAAACATATAGCGACAATTCTGTCAATGTAAAAGAATTTAAAAAAGGTGAATAACAAAACCGAACAACTAACAAGGGTTTGGATCAATGACGGTTTAAGGGAGGAATTAAAAGTTTCTCTTTTTTTTACGCAACAACCTTTTATATTTCCCTTTATTCATAAATTTAGAAAATAATATAAAGCAGTTGCTCAGGTAATTGCAATGTTAAAAATTTAGGATTTTCAAATCCGCCACTATCGCCAATACGCGACCCGTTTGCGGAATTGGTATGACGACCTTTCTAATAAAAAAATCTGCAAGAAAATGATTATGGCTCTTCTACTTTCCTATGATTTCCTTTCTATGGTTTAAACCCCAATCGCGGAGTTCTTTAATAACTTTTCCTAACGTTGTGGCATAAGGAGTTGTCGTGTATTCAACAAATACAGGTGACTCATCATAGACAGTTCTTTTAATCAATTTATGTTCTTCCAAGTCTTTCAACTCTTTAGCAAGAACTTTTGAATTAATTTTTCCAATACTTCGTTCAATTTCTCTAAACCTGTGATTTCCTGAAGATATAGAAATTAATATAATCAATTTCCATTTTCCACTTATTACGTCCAACGCATCTCTAACTGGAAGCATTGCTGAACTACAATCTGTATGATTTGCTTTACTCATCCCTAACTTTCTTGCTTACTTTTAGGTAACTGCTTACATTTAGTAAGCAAAAGTAATTAACTTTGTCAAGACTAAAAAATTTAAAAGAATGAATACTACACTTTGGATAGTACAGGGATTACTTGCCCTAATTTTTGCCATGGCAGGAATTATGAAATCTACTCAACCTATTGATAAACTATTAAAATCAGGAGTTACTTGGACTGACAGGTTTCCATTGACAACAGTTCGTATAATTGGATTAAGTGAACTTATTGGAGCCTTGGGACTTATACTGCCTTGGCTTCTCAATATTTTTCCAGTATTGACACCTATTGCAGCAACTTCGCTTGCATTGGTAATGACATTAGCAATGATGCATCACTTAAAATATAAAGAATACAAAGCCATTGCATTCAATTTTATTTTATTAGTATTAATATGTTTTGTTGCTTACAACAGGTTTAACTCTCTTTAATTATGAACGTTACAATATTTGGAGGAACAGGAACTACAGGTTTACTCGTCATTCAAAAAGCATTATCAGCTGGACATAGTGTTACTGCTTATGCACGGACACTTTCTAAAATTTCAATCCAGCATAACAACCTTACAGTTATTGAAGGTGAACTGACTGATATTGAAAAAATTAAAAGTTCCGTAAAAAATGCCGATGCTGTTATCAGTGTGTTAGGTCCGACTGGTAAATCCAAAGGTCTTGTAATTTCTAAAGGCATTAAAAACATTATTAGTGCAATGCAAATGCATGGTGTAAAACGTCTTATTGCAACGGCAACACCAAGCTATAAAGTCAGCAAGGACAAATTTCAATTCGGTTTTACCTTGGGAGTTTTTATGGTTAAATCATTCATAAATGACACCTACCAAGACATTGTAGCAACAGGTGAAGAAATTGCAAAAAGCCCTCTTGACTGGACAATTGTTCGTTTACCTATGTTGAGTAATAATCCATCTAAAGGCAAACTAAACATAGGCTATACGGGTGACGGACAAGTAAATCTTTTTTCGCTATCTCGGACTGACTTAGCCGACTTTCTCATTCAGCAACTTGCCGACAAAACATACTTGCGACAAGCCCCAGTAATTAGCAACTGACGTACTTCTTAACTCGAAAAAAATACTAAAAATAACAGCGGTTTTGCGTAATATGGGCTGACATTAATAATTAAATGCTAGCCCTTTTTATTTACATTTGTGCAAGGCTAAAAGTTTAGTGATTCTAATACCTTACTACACAAAGCACAAAAACGTATAGCTATAATTTTTAAAAACATCTGGTGAACAAGAGACCTAAAGAAATAACTCAACAATTTAATGATATCCTCGACAATCATTTAAAAAAGATTGTTTTGGGTGAAGAAGATATTTTTTTTAGGAATTCAAGATGTAGCAAGGATTATGAACATCCACCCTACTCACTTAAGTAATACAATTAAAGAAGCCACTTACAAATCTCCATGTGATATTTGTAATGAAAAGACCATTAATGTTGCAAAAAAAATATTAGAAAATAGCGAAATGACAATTTCTAAAATTGCTAATATACTGACTTTTGAACCAACAAATATTTCAAAAGACACACGAACAAAACTCCTTCTGATTACAGAAAAAAATTATTAGAGGGGTTATTGCTTAAAATACTGAAACCTTCACCATAAGATTAAGTTTTTTTTAAAAAAATGGAATAAAACCAAATATTAAAACATATTAAATGAAAAATCAGATCGTTAAGCTAAATATTGAGGTCACTGCGTTTTTAGATAGTCTAAATCATCCGTTGAGAAATGAAATTGAACAATTAAGAGTTTATATTCTTTCTGCTAATAATGAATTAAATGAAAATGTAAAATGGAATGGTCCAAATTATCATTTGGATAATGAAGATAGAATTACAATGAAAATTCAGCCACCAAAAAATATTCAACTCATATTTCATCGTGGAGCAAAGAAACAAACACAACCAAAAAATAGATTAATAGATGATCATAGTAAGCTATTAGTATGGAAAGAAAAAGACAGAGCTATTGCAACATTTACAAACATGTCAGAAATTAATAATTCAGAAACAGAGTTGTTTGAAATTGTTAATGAGTGGATAAAGGAAGCTAAAATAGTAACAAATCGTTAACAAAATATTCTAATATAAAACCATATTTTTTGAGAATTAGGAAAGCCACAGCCTGTTTTAACACTTTAAATCAAGTAGTTATATATTAGTCTTAAAATTCATATCAATAAATCCAATCAGGCCTATTTATTATTCAATCATTTCCTTATTGATTCTTCCTATGATGCTTATTACCAAAACCATTTTGGATATGATTAACTAATGTAAATTGCATTTCATCTAAAAACTTTGTGTGACTTACCAATTTACGTCTACTTATATCGATGTACATTCGGTAAGATTGTCCTAAATCAATATTTAAGCTATTTTCTAACCAGGATATTATTTCACCAAGTTCAGCTTTTCCACCATTTATCCTTTTAGAGTGATACAAACCATAAGCAAGTTCTACTAATTCAATCTTATTTCCAGACCACCAACGACGCTGTTTTATTAGCTCGCTTTCTAGCGCATCCAAATCCTTCTTTTTATCTAATTTTTTAATTTTTCCAACAAAACAATCACGCAACATTTCATAAGCTTTAAATTTTGCAAAAAGTAAGTCTAAACTACTAGTATAATTATCCTGTTTGTTTGTGAGTTTAAGTTCTGGAGGTAAATCTTTCAAATTTCGACTCAGGAAGTAATCAGCATCTTTACTGTTATCATCAGCTAAATAATATTGATAATACAGCGCATATCGTTTGAAAAATCGATTAATTACTTTCAACTCATGTAGATAATATTTCTTAATAACTTGATCAGTACTTATTGGAATCATACTAATAACATGGTGAAGCTCAATAATATAAACCTGCCAGCTATGAAACTTTGGTTTGATATATTTAAAAAAATATATTTCAGTTTCATCATCTATAAAGGGATTAGCTATTACTAATTTTTGAAGTTCATCTAATGTTTTCAAAATTATCGATATAGAGCTCGAAAAATCAATTACTGTACTCAATGAGAAATTATTAACACGGCGCAATTCATTAAGCATTCCTTCATATATTGATTCTACATGTAAAGGATTCATAGTGTAAGATTAAAGGTTTTAAGGTTAGGAACTTAAATTATTAAAATCTATTTATGCCTAAGCAATATGCTTATTTGTCTATCATCATTTAAATCGAGAGTAATAGTATTAATTTTAAATTCATTTCTTTTCAAAACGGTATTATTACCCACAATTAAAATTATTTTTAGGTATCTATTATTAAATAACAGCACTAAAAGTGAAAAATGTATGATATAATATGTGATACGTTATATCGCCTTTCAATTAGTTATTCTGCTTAAAAATTTCGTATTTATGCCTAAATTCTTTGGCAAACTCCTGCGTAATATGAAGCGATTGATCCCCTTTTCTATCTTCCGATTTATTCTTAAGAAAAATTTGTTTTCCCCTTACAACTTCGATTTTGTCCAATGCTATCAAATAACTATTATGAGGTTTAGCGAATTTATCTACTGGTAACATACTAGCGAAAGATTTTAAAGACATCTGGGTAACTACAGCATCTAATTCTAAATATATGGTTAGAATATTATTGTTAATTAAAGCATATAAAATATCCTGTACTTGAATTATCACTTCTTCACCAGATACATCTTTAATTTCAAGCTGCTTCACTTCCCTTTTCAATTTCTCAGCTTTACGATCAACTTCAATTACAACATCTTTTAATAATTCTTCTAATACTCTAAAACTAGGAGTTTTACCTATGAAATATTTAATACCCACCTCTCTTGAACTATATACATAATTACTATATGAAGAACATGCAACAGTTACAGGAGGATCGGTTAACATACTTAACCAAGTATTGCCATCTAAATCTACATCACCAAAATCCATATCTAAAAACAAAATATCAATATCCATTTCATCAATGCTTTGGAGGCATTCATTCAGGTCAGATAACACGGTTGTATTACCTATAAATGAAACCTCAGAAATCATCTTCATCAAATAAACCAAGGATTTTGGTTTATCATCCAGAAGTAGAATATTGTATTTTTGCTTTTCCATTCTAATTAGGTATCAATTTCATATTTAACGTAAACGATTTTGTATTAGATTTTTTCACTATTACAGGTAGGTAGTCACTATACTTAATTTTCTCATTTAAAAACAAAAATCCTTTTCCTGACTTCTCCTTACTTTTAAATTGATGTGTAGAGCTCGTACATGTGATTTCAATAACACTATTATCTAAAACTAAATTATAATTGACAGGAAAATCAGGTGAGATATATGCGTGTTTAAGACAATTTTCTAATGGAAATAACAAAAGTCCTCTGGGTAAAAGAGAAACATCACTGTCATCATTAATAATTTTAAAATTTATTGCTCCTTCACCATAATGCTTAAGTAGTAGACGAATAAAACACTGCAATTTATCTAAACTATAACTCCATGTATCTCTCTTCCCAAAATCTTCCAACTCTAGAATATAACCTAAAAATTCAACTATATCCATTATTGTTCGCGTATTCTTAGGTTCATCATTTAATAACATTTCACCAAAACTTTCAGCGAATATATTCTTCATAAAATGAGACGTATACTTCATATCTACTACTCTTTCCCTATTTATGGCTAACTCTTTTTGTAATTTCTTATTCTTTAGATAATAAAGTACATACTGTTGAATCACAATATATATTACAGCTAGAACATTAAGTGATATAAAAGCATCCCAAATTCTATAATGAAATAATGAATCGTTTCTTGGTATAGTGTCATCGAATAATTCTATGTCAAAATACGGCAGTATTTTATATATAATATTATCAATTACCCAAGTTATATTCCATCCTACAACTAAATAACAAAAACAATAAATAACACGAATACTATTCACTTGGTTATATATAACCTCTAAAAAAAATGAAATAGTTAAATAAAAGAATATGTAAACTGCCGATATAGCTACGATGTGATTAAGCGGAATATCTTCTTGCGCATAAAAGTAATTTAGAAAATAATTCCAAAGAAAAATAAATGCAGCGATTATCAAATGCAATAGAATTTTTATTCTTGCATTTTTCATAGTAGATTGTTTGGTGATAACTAAATATAAGCTATTATTTTAAATTAAGATAAATAAAGTTATAACTAGATCTATCAAAATAACCAGTATTACCATTCAACTCCATTAATAGCCACGAATCTCTGATAGTTAAATTATCTTGAATTTGGGTATCATGTATACCTATATCGAAACAAGCCATTTCGTGCAAATAATTCCATGACTCCCATTTAAAAGGCTCGTCGATAATTTGTTGTTCTAAAAAACTATATAAATATTGCATAGCAAAAAGTATATATTCTTTACCCTTATTATAATTAAGCGGTAATAGTATTCTTCCAGGAATAATCTTAAATCTATTTAAACTATTGCTATGTGTTAGTGGAATAATAGGAACTTTCAGTAAATAGCTCAATACAGCGATCCCTTTTCGTACTTTGATTTTATTTCCACAAAAATCAACTTCTACACGATTATTAGTTGCATCTTTTAAAGTACCTGAATTACCATCTGCAAATATTAAAAGATGTCGTCCCTGCAATAAAGTAGATCGAGCTTTTATTAGAACCTGAGGATCATCGCTAAAAAGAAATTGGTAACTAGAGTCTTTATACAACAAATTAGACTTCATTTTATTAATCTCTGTATGCTGATCTTCATATACATTTCTATCAATTAAAATATCAAAGCAAATATTTTGATTAGCAATTGCAGTTGGTATCTGCGCATGATATCCCAAATGATACAAACAAATTATTGATGGTTGATTAGATATAATGGGTATAAGATTATCTAAATCCCAAGAAGTTTCAGGTTTTATAAATTTAGGTTTATGGTATTCAAGCCACTTTTTATAAATCACCGTATGCGAGTTCCAAGCTATATCCGAAAAAAAGTGATGAATATTTGCCGAGAATAAGGCAAAATCCCAGGTATTGTAAATCATAATTAGTGTGATTAAGTTAGAAAATTGAGGGAAAATAAATTTGCCAATTCAGCATATATTCTCCCTCTAAAAAACATGAATTGACTATTTATAGCAATCTAAAATGTTCTTATTGGACAGCGCTCTTTTGGTGGAGGTTCATTATCTAAAAGGGATTGAAATTGTCCCCAAACTAAAATGGTTGGTTTCATTTCACCAAGTTCAGTTCTCCATAGCGTTTGATTGTTTGTGTTTTTCATTTTGAATCGTGTCTTAATATTTTACCATAAGCAAACACTGGATGTACAGGCCTAGAACTTGCTTCGTTTATAACTCTAATTGGATCCAACAAGAGCAAACATGCAAACGAAAAAATGAGAATTCAAATAAAATGGTACAACGTTTAGAAATTAAGAATTACTGATGATTTACAATTTTAAGATAAGAGTTACATCAATTTATACAACGTAAGTCTTATAAAATATACTTTGTACACTTGAATTCTATAATTACAAATTGTAAAAACCATATTAGTGGATTTACCTATGGATTTACTTTATGGAAAGAGTTATTAATTACCTTGGATACTACATTAAGTTATCTGAAGAAGCAAAACACTTTTTACGTATCAACGGAAGGATTAAATTGTATTCTTCAAACTCCTATTACAAAATGCATGATGAACATATAAGTAAATGGAATTTTATAATAGAGGGTTTAGTAGCAATGATAAGCTTTCACAATCAAAAAGAGAATATAGAAAGATTTTATACCTCTCATTACTACTTTTCTGGGACTAAGCACGTCTTTTCAAAAAACTCAGAACCGCTTACTATTAAATTCCTTAGAAATACTACATTATTCGAAATACCAAATAGCAGCTTGCAAAATGGATTAACATTGTATACCGAACTCAATGAAATCTATCAGATTCTAAAACAACACGAAATTCGATATACACAACAATTAATAAGCATTCTTAATTCCCCTTCAAAACATCGAATTCATGCATTAGCTTTACTTCAACCAGATTTATACGATACACTAACTATCAAAGAAAAGATGTCTTATCTAAACATTAGCAATTTTAAATACTATTACCGCGCCTTATCCTATCATTTACATTTATAAGAAATATGCCAATAGCATAATCTTCTAAATAAACAGTTGTAGAGATTTGATAGTACCAAACATCTACAACTAATGAAAAAGTATAAAAGAAAATTTGCCTTATTTAAGATTAAGGTCACACCCTCACCCATCATGTGTGACTGGTAGGCCCATTTAACGTATAACCTAAAACATAGTGGCGAATTCTGAAACTATGTATAATCAATTTTATAAAAAAAATCTTTTTGAAATGAAAACTATTAAATCAAAATTAATAACAGGCATGGCTACTTTAGCTTTACTATTCGGATTAATATTCGTTGTAAAGGCTATGCAAAGTGAAAAAACTGGGAAACTTAAATTTATTACGACGCAATGGTTCGTTTTTAATGGAAATCCAAGTGATGTAGATGAAATTGAAGACCCGAACTTTTATACACCGTATTCACCTACTATGAGCAATCCTGAACCTTCATGTGTAAATGGAACAAAGCTTTGTGCTGTAAAGGCTGAACCAGATGCATCAAATAGCACAATACCAAATCAAACCAGTTTACAGGATGTATTAAATCGTAATCAAGGTTCTAGTCCAGACCGTTCTGAAATAAAGCATCAACCTTAAAAAAAGCACCTGAGTTTTGACAACTCAGGTGTATTTTATTAATTATTCATAATTGCCTCGATCAATTACTACTTGTGGTAGGTTAAACGCAAATCCCTTTATATCATCATTTTCTAAAATATATGTTTTATCTAATAAAATTCGTTTCATTTGAATAGGTCTTTCAAAAGCCAATCTTCTAATATCGGTCCATCTTACCCCTCTTCCAATTAGTTCTTTCCTCCGTTCTAGTAATATTTGTGATAATAAGTTAACTGGTTCTAGTCCTAAAAGCAATGATGTAAAATCATAATTTGAAACATACCTAGACTTTAATAAAAGTAGTAAATCGTTTTGAGCTTCTAAGTATTTCTTTTCTCTTGTGAGACATTCAGCGCGTATTAAATACATTTCTGCCGTAGTTAAACCAGTAAATTTTTCAAAATTACTTTTGCTATAATCTCCCACAAACGAATGGTATCCATCAAGTTGTTTTTTAAAAAGTATTTCCTTTCTTAAATCTGCATCATCATAATAATTATATAAGACCGTATCAACTCTAGCATTGTCTTCACTTAAATTTCTATAAGGATAAGATCTAGTGAAATATAAAATCTCATCATTATATAAATTAAAAGGATAAGGTACCAATGGTATATTATTATAATTTGACAATGTAGATTTTATTTGTAAACTTAAATTGGCATAATTATAAGCACCAGGATAATCCTGTATAGATAATAAATATCTAGCTAATGCGGCATATGCAACAACTTTTGATGGTCTTGTAGGGTATTCAGAAATATTAGGGGGTAAATATTTTGAGGCTTCAATTAAATCTTCACTAATTTGCTTATGAGTTTCAAATAATGTTGCTCGCTTATTAGTTTCATTGATATCAGAACTTAACTTCAAAACTAAGCCAAAGCTATTATCATTTACCATTCCCTTCCAAAATGGGATGCAAAATACTTCTGCTAACTTTTGAAAAGCTATTCCTCTAATTAATCGTGCATTTCCATAGATATAATCTCTTTGCAAAGATGATTGGTAAGAAACTTTATCAATGTATTCTAAAACAAAGTTACTGTCATAAATTTTTCTATACATATATGACCAATACAATTCGGCTACAGGAGTATTCTGCCAGATGTAGGATTCTCTATTTTCAATTTCTTCAATACCCTGCCAATTTGCGTATGGCAAAAAGAAATTATCTGCTGCTATTTCTGACAACGCAGATTCACCATCATTAATCCGAGGTATATTATCCAATATAGCTTGTAAATCATTGCCAGTATATGGTATTGCTAACTTTTTATCTGGCTTTAAATCCAAATATTTCTGACATGAAAAAGAAAACAAGGAAATTGTAAGAAGTATATATACTATCCATTTACTATTAATATTCATAATTTAAAAATTTATATTAAACCCAAAACTAAAAGACCTTGGCATTGGGATACTTGTTAGATTATCCGGAAATTGACCTGATTTGCTAGCACTCCAAATTGTCCCAACATTAGACATAATTAAGAAAGTAGTCAGATCAATAAATTTTAAATTCGATGTTCTATAATCCAATCGAATATTGTCCAAATAAATATGATCTCCTTTTTCAACAAGCACTTCAGAATTTGCATAAAAACTATTTGCCAACGAATTCAATGGGTATAAAAAAGCTGGTACATCAGTGAATTCTTCATCACCTGGTTTTTGCCATCGATTGTAATAATCAACATGTGTATAACTATTATTCAAAACGTGGGCATAATTTATAGATTCCTTTCTAAAATAATATCCAGCCTTCCAACTTATATTAGCAGATATTGCCCAATTTCTAAATTGAACATCATTACGAAAAGCCCCCCAATACACAGGTCTTCGAGAGCCATGAAAAACTAAATCAGAAGGTTGTATATTTTTATTTCTTAAACTTCTATAATCTTTACTCGGTTCGCCATTTAATACTCCCCTAGGTTCGCCTGTTTGTGGATCAAGCCCTCCCCACTTATAAGAATACAATGGAAATGCTAAATGTCCCTCTACACTATTAATCCCTTCAGTCAACAGGTCATTTGGACCTGTATATTCTTTGTAATTACGTTTAATCCATGTATTGTTATAAGAGAACAACAAGTTCGTACTCCATCTAACACTTGAATTAATAGGTATAGCTTTGATCTGAAAATCCACACCTTTACCATTGATATTTGCACCATTAATTACCATTCCATCCAATCCAGTAGTGGGGTCCAACGGTACATTTGTATATATATCTTTTGTATTTTTACTATAATAATCAATACTGCCGCTTAATAGTCCATTTAAGAATCCGAAATCTAATCCTATTGTTATTGTTTTGACCTTTTCCCAACGTAATTCAGAATTTGGTGCATTTAGTATCTGAGCTCCCTGCCATGGAACTAAGTATGGATTTCCAGTAGATAAAAATCGTAATGTTGGCACTGCACTTAGACTATTATCTACATTTCCACTAAATCCATACGATCCTCTTAAATCTAATTTTGACAACCATTGCTTATTTAGAAAATTTTCCTTTGCTAAATTCCATTTACCTCCTACTGACCATAATGGAGACCATTTGTCGTTTGTTGATAAACCAAATAAATTGGACGCATCTTTACGAAAACTTGCACTAAATATATATCTTGACAAATAGCTATATGAAGCATTTCCATAGTAAGAAACATAACGTTGATGTAAATCGGTCATAGGTCGAAGTGGTTGTCCGATAGTTCCAGAAGCCTGTAGATTATCATAAATTGGATAAGGCGTTAGGTAATCAACTATTGCTGGAAAAATTAGTGTATTCTCATCTAAACCAATTATTGTTAAGCCATTCGACATTGTGTGTTTAGAATTAAACTCAAACCCAAGGACACTATTGAATTGATGTTTATCTAGCCATGATTTACTAACATTCGTTTGGAAACGCCCATTATGACCGATTCCTGTACTATAATCTTCTTGTAAGATTGATCCATATGGAAAATTATATATAACATTTCCATCCGAGATTTTAGAACCCAGGTTAATCTGATTTCGTGTTCGGTAATTTGATAAATCATACAATGAATTAAGATTATTTAAATTGTCTGAATACTGATACTTAATATCCATTATAAGCCAAGGAAATAATTTATAAGTTATACCTGTATTTATATACAAATCTTTCTTAATGTTTTTTGTTGGAGGATTCAAAATTTCTTCAAGTGGTTTATACAGCCAATTCATTAATAACCCTTCACCTGTATTTTCAATATATGATAATCGATACTCTTTTGGTATTGCTAATGCATTCCCTAAGCTATCAGCTAACTTCATATAAGGATATTTATATCCTACATTACTATAAACTGGCACTCCATCTGCCATCGATTCACTAGAAATTGCCCACCTAATAGATGTTGATACATTCAACTTATCATTCAGTTGATAATTATTATCAAGTCGAACATTTGCACGATCAAATTCTCGTCCTTTTTGTATTGGCATAGATTTATCATAGTTTGCGCTAAGTATAAATCTATTTTTATTTGATTGCCCATTTAGGTTAATATTATGTTGACGTATCGTAGAATTACGATACAGAAATGAATTAAAATCATCTCTTATGTCTTGGGATTTTAACCTTTCTAAACTTTGACTAAATTCTTCTGTTGAAATGATTTTGTCACGTTCTTTTAAGAATAATTCTACAGCAGGCGATAGTGCTGGTCGACTACGATTTATCTCCATATTTCGGTAAAAACCTTTATCGAATAGGAATCGTTCAATTTCAATATAATCAGCAGGATTAATAACCTGATGTTTCATTAAATCAGGCTTACTATGCATTGTAATATTTGACGAAAAAGTCCCTTTAATTCTATCTGAAGATTTAGCTATCTTACTTGTCAACACTATTACACCATTTCCAGCTTTAGCTCCCCATATAGATGTCGCAGCAGCATCTTTTAATATTGTTATACTTTCTATATCATTCGGATTTATAGAATTAATATCGCCATCATATGGGAAATTATCCAATATGATGAGTGGGGAACTTCGATTAGAATAATCTCTTAAAGTATTTATACCATGCAATGATATTTTTGGTGTAATAGGCAATCCTAACGATATGGAACTGATAGATTGTTTATCAAAATGAATACCTGTAGTTATATTTTCTAACCTAGATAAGATATTCATTCCTACAGTTCGATTAAGTAATTTATTATCTATATATTCATATGCTCCTGTTGCTCGTTCTTTTGAAATTTTCTCATATCCAGTAGATATATAAACGCTATCCAACTCTTGTACATCTGCAACCAAATCGATAATAATTATTGTATTTTCAACACATCTTATATTAACTACTTCAGATTTATATCCTAAGTGCTTTATTTTTATAACACTCAATTCTTTAGATGTAAAAAAATAGACCTGACCATCCTTATTAGTTTTATAATTAAAATTGTCTACTTCCAAACTTACGTTAGATATAGGTTGACCATCATCCTTTTTTCGAACTGTCGCATCCACCCTACAACCTTGAGCAATCAGTTCATCTGAAAAAATAATGGATATCAATAAAATCATTAAATATTTCATCATTGGTTCAAATTAAAATTCGTAAAAAAACAATCCATCACCTTTTACTATTACATCAATACCTAAAAATGTTTTAATATCTTCTATCATTAACTTATATTTATCAGCATTACTCGTTCCCAATGGTATAGTACGTTCATAACTAACAGCATGTAGTTGATACCATTGATCTCTAGTTAAATTTTTACCAGTATACAATTCAAATGCATATTTCCCTGAATTAAGTACCTTCCAACTACTAGAATCTTGCTTTAAAACCGATCCACGTTTAAAAAGGCCTAAACCTGTTGAGATTAATCCTAAATCTAATAGTGACACATTACGGATCGATATCCTTTCAACACCTTCCAGTGTATCAAGTGAGGTAGCATAATAAGCACCTACCCCATCTAGATATCCGGTAAATGCAATGTATTTTAATTGCTTAAATTCATTATTGGGAAGATGTTCCGTTTTATAAGTCCTGCTAACAATTGGACTTTCATAAAATGAAGTAAATTCATGTTTTACTGGCCAACTTTTAGTGTTTCCTGCTAAAAAATCTGCGATTGTAAAATCTTGAATGTGAGCGGTATTTGAAAAGCTATGTACTATACCTTCTTTATCAATCCACACAACATGTGATATATATCGATGAATAAATAATTCTTTTAAAATACGATCATCAGTTATAACAGTTAGTTTAGAATTCTTAGTATATTCATTTTGATTAAAAAACGATGACATGCGATCATGTTTTTCCATTGTTACTGGAATTAAAACAATATCATCATCATAAAAACTAATAATTCTTTCTAATTCAGGTAACGCTTCAATACAACCTTTACATCCGCTAGAAATAAAATTCAGCAGAATTCCCTTATCCCTATAATCAGATAACTTTATTGTATCTCTTCCATTAGGATGATTGATAACTTTTATCGGTAATTGCCATAAGGTATTGGGTATGGTATCTCCAATTTGTAACGCAGTAATTTTACTATTGATGAAATCATTCTGACAGAATACATTGATCGGTGAAAAAGTAAAAATAAAATATAGGAGTAAACTAATTTGCGCGAAATTTAATTTTGCTACTCTATATTTTAGATATGCATTTTCTAAAAGTCTAATAATTTGTAAAAAATATGTCTGAACGATATTATTTACTTTTTCGTTACCATAAGAAGATGTTACATCTTGTTCTTCTTTGTATTTTGATCTTAATTGATGCTCATAAATCTCAAATTCCAAATATTTTGTATATGATTCAACATCACTACTTTCTAGATCGAAATCCTTAGCAATATAAGTCCTGGTTATAATATTTAAATTGAATGGTATGCAGCCCTTTTTGGTAAGCATATCTCTTCCCTCCTCATAAAAATTCTTCATTTTTTAGGTAGATAAATTTGATTAATTCATAAAAGCTGACGCAGAAATTCGAATTATTAAATAGAAAAAATAAATCTACTTCTTACTATATTCAGCTTTTACATACAAAAATTGAATAATTCAAAAGCCGACTTTGTAAACAACATTATTGAATCACAATATGATTCAAATCACTTGTAAGAATAAATAAGGAGTAGTATATTAGAGTGCGAACAATAAAATACAAAACCGATTATTACATCTTACTACGTATTGCTTTATATAGTACAGAAGTCGGCTACAGAACAAATAAGATAAACTAGCATATTCAATAAATTTGATTACGCTCCTTTCTTGATTAAGCTCTGTGTGAAATAAATCATGAATTATTCGGGATGACGAATAACGTTCTTATAAATGTTGTAATGGGATATCCATCGCTGATCGTATATCAGAGATTTGGATTGGTGAGTACTGTCTGTTGTCGTTTTCATAGTTTTTTGTTTATAAAATTGGTATATGAAAACGATGCAACTCAAAAAGCTGGAGGAAAGCTGAATTGGAAGGTAAAAACCAATAGGGCGAACTCCAAAGCTTTTGAAAGTGGTACCGTCAAGAACCTCCATAACCTAAGTCATGGTTCCACAAAAGTCTTACATGAAGTTCGCCCTATTAGACAATATCACGAAGATATAAAAATCTAATAGAAATGGCGAACTCAAGATTAACCCATGTGGAAATTTGACGGTTTTCTTTCATGAGTGACATCGTTTCGGTAGAGAATAAAACCTCTATCCTACTAGTCGCTTAATAACTAATTCAAATATAGTTATTATTTACAAATTGGACAAGTATGTCCAATAAAATTTTTAATTAAATGACTAATGTACAATACAAAGACCAAGAATATTTAATTCTATTGGGCAAAAGAATAGAAGACATAAGAATAAAAAGTGGTAAATCATATGAAGATTTTGCTATCAGATGTGGTTTAGATCGAAGACAATTAAGACGAATTGAAAAAGCAGAAACCAATTCATCTATCTCAATATTGAAAAAAATAGCTGATGGTTTGAATTTAACTATGTCAGAACTTTTAAACTTTGAAGATTAAAAAAAGCAATATTTGAACCTAAGTGACATAATATAGTTCAAAATTATAATAATGACAATTTTTTACTGACTATATTCGATAACAATGTTTGCAGAAAGCATAGAACGCTCCAGACTCATATATTCCCAAACTGATTTGGAAAAAATTATTAAGATTATAAGTGAAAATAATTGGACTTTTAAGTACCATAAGGGCATTACTAACCTCTGGAACAAGTGTGCCAATGATGATGAAAAAAATCTTATCGAAGAATTAATTCACAGATTCTTGATTTTCACAAGTGATGATATTGAAGATTTCCTAATAAACATGGCTAGTTTAATAAACGATGATTGGAAGCTTACGCCCGAAAATACAATTATTAGTTCAATTGCTGATGATTCAAAGCCAGATAGCTCTCATACAGTAATTCAATCACTTAAGGGACATTTAAAAAATAAGTACAGATTATTTGCAAATATTGTTCAGGCAGCGCATGAGATAAAAACTAATGATGTGCTTATAATAGTTGATGACTTTGTAGGTTCTGCAACATCAATTTCTAGCAAAGTAAAATATGTAAAAAGTTTACTATTAGAAAAAGGTATATCTGAGTATCAAATAAAATTCATGTGTTTTCTTGGAATGAAAAGTTCTACAATTCCTTTAGATGAATTAGGGATAGAGTATTTCATAATAAAAAAAATAAAGAAGGGTATTTCGGATTATCATACTCCTGAGATTTCAATTGAAAAAAAAGAAACAATGAGGAGACTAGAATCCGAATTCAATATAGCATCCAAGTTTTCACTAGGCTTTCTTGAATCTGAAGCATTATTTAAAATTCAATCTTATAATATATCCAATAATGTTTTTCCTGTTTTTTGGATAAATAAAACAAAAGATAAAAAAGACTTTGAATCAATTTTTAGGAGAGGCTAAGCATATGAAACTGTACGAAGAGGATATTGTATTTTTAAAAGAATTAATTAGTAGCGATTTGGTAGATATTTATGGAATCCATTTAAAATATCGTCTATCCCCTTTTCAGATAGTTCGATTTATAGATAAATATCAAGGACTTGGGCTAATACATTGCAAAGAAAACACCATTTGCCTTACCAAAAGTGGACAGAACTGGCTTTTTGCAAATAGAAATTATATATTGCTTCAAAGACATAAAATACAAGATAATTTTACAGAAAAATTCGTTATTGATAATGGGAATAAAAAGATTAAATTTGATAAAAGTATTTATAGGTTATTAGGGCAGAAAAATTAGCAATACAGAGTTTAGATGTCGACTCTTTTGATTAGGCTGTAATTAGCCTAACATAAATTATCTGAAAAGAGAATTTATGTTGGTACCTTAACAGGATACCAGTTCTATTATTAGTAATAGAACTAAGATAAATATATAGAAAGTAATTGCCCTAATCCTATAATTACTAAAAATGGAAACAGCAAAATATAACCTTAATATACAAAGATTAATTGAGGACACCTTTCGTGGAGAAAAAACTCTAAATGCTTTAAACATATATTCTAAAGGGTTAATTAACAAAAACCTGCCTATTATATTGAGCAAGGATCATTTAGCTAGTTTATTGGGTCATCCACTAAATTTGATTAATAACGTAATATATTCGCCCGAATCATTCTATAGATCGTTTTACATACCCAAAAAAAACAACAATGGAAAAAGGGTCATACATGCTCCAAAAGGTATTTTACTAGATCTACAGCAAAAAATATATGAATATATTCTTTCTGCTATACCAGTTCATGAAAAAGCTACTGGATATGTAGCAAATAAAACTATAAAAGATAACGCTATCCCTCATTTAAATACAAATGAAATACTGAAGGTTGACTTAAAAGACTTTTTCCCTTCTATTAATTTCAATCGGGTAATAAACGTATTCTTAAAGGCTGGGTACACCAGAGACATTTCATTTAGTTTAGCTAGAATATGTACGTTACACAACTCTTTACCTCAAGGAGCCCCTACTAGCCCGATTCTTAGTAATCTTATTATAAAAAGGCTTGACATAAGATTAGAAAAGTTAAGTAAAAAATTAAAATTAAATTATACTAGATATGCTGATGATTTAACATTTTCAGGCGATTCAATTACTATTTCATTTTTACATTATGTGAAATCTATAATTAATTCCGAAGGATTCAAAGTGAATAAAAAGAAGCTTCGTATTCTCAGAAAATCACATAAAAAAGTAATAACTGGAATATCCATAACCAACAACGAACTTAAAGTACCAAGAGAAAAGAAACGTATTGTTAGGCAGGCTGTCTATTTTATTAAAAAGCATGGCTTTTTAAATCATCTTGAACATATAGATAGATTTGACCCCATAATGTTAGAAAAACTCTTAGGTTACGCATATTATTGGAAGTTCATTGAAGATTCTGAATCTTCAAAATCAATAATAAGCGTATTAAAACTAGAAATTGCAAAACTCAACTCATCAACCTCTAATCTACATACACATCTGGAATTTGTAAAATAAATGACAGGTATACGCTTGGCCATAAAACTACTTATTACTACTTTTGGAAAGGTTCATAGTACACAAACATCTTATTATCAGTGACATATTCCTATTTTGGAATTAGGCTACAATAATAATATTAAACTTTATACTAATCCATAATCTGGTTCTTCATTCCACTCTTTGCCTGCAAGTATACGACCGTTGGCCTTTTTACTACGGCGCACTCCATCTCCTCCCCAAGTGCCCCATTGCTTAAAAAAGAAAGCGACATTTTGCTCATCACACTGTTTCTTAACATTAAGTGCCCACTCCGGTTGCATAGGTCTTGCTTTTGGACCACTTTCTCCGCCTACAATAACCCAATGAATATTTGCCAAATCCAAATCTCCTAAATCCTCTAATAATGGCTCTACAGAGAGAAAACGAATACGAGCCTGAATATTGCGAAGAACTTCTATACGATGTTTAGCTTGTTTGAATTCCACTGTGACACCAAGCCAAACATTGTCGGGTATAACGCGGGTTTTACAATACTCGTCTAAAATATGCTCTCGTTTGGTTAGTATCTGATAGGTATGTTGCGGAGTAGCACAAATCACATCAAAAATGCGATCAAGATATTCGAAAGGCATTTCTTCATGAAATAGATCACTCATGGAATTAACAAAAAACTTAGTTGGTTTCTTGATTCGTAGAGGCATATCCAAACGTTCTGGCATCAAAGTAAATTCAAAACCATTTTCATATCCAGACGCACCCATAGCTTTGAGGCGTTTAGCCATAGTCTCAGCATAACAATGCTTACAACCTGCTGTAATTTTATTACACCCTGTAGAAGGATTCCATGTTGCCTCTGTCCATTCTATATTTGTTGTCTTCATTACTTTGCTCCTTAATTATTTCAAACTAAAATATACCTTTGCAACTTGATTATTCTTGAAATGATCCCATGAAACATAAAAAGCCGATTTTCTAGCTGGTTCCCCATTAAGCAAAGTTGCAACTAATTTCTTATCTTTCTGCCATTTCTTTAAAATCTGCGTACAATGTATAGGTAAATGTCCAGATTTAAGTGTGAAAACATACAATTCTTGATTTGATCGAATCTGATTAAGGAAATCTCCAAGATATCTCTCAAATTTTGATGTATTGGGCTGAACATTACTTTGTGAAAATAAATCAAAAGTTGCAGCATTATATTTCCATCCTCTACCATCTTCAGAGTCAATCTCCCATTTTGTATCTAACATACGATCAAACCCATAAATATGGCTTGTAAAGAAAAATAGGCAAAAAAACTGATTTTTATCTCTGCTTATAATAAATGTATCTACAAAAAAATCTTCGCCAAGCTGAGCTTGAAATGCATTTTTGAGATTCTGCACAAAGTCTAAGCCAGTTTTGCTCTTGGGCCATTGATCACGAGGAACTATATCCTCAATAAAGTCATGTAAACTCTCTGGGGTCCCACTCTCACTGAATCTAAACATAAAATGAGTGGGTAAAAAAAGTAAAACTTCGGAGTTTTTATTCCTCAATAAATCTTTAATCTCACTAAATCTTACATCTTTATAACCATACGGATCAATGAAAACAAAAGCTTTCTCCCCCTTCGCTAGCTTAGAAAAATTTTCTATAATTTCTGGACATAGTTCTTTATAATCCTTATTACTATAATTTAAAGTTCCAATTTGTGAATAATGAACTTTAGAAGCTACTACATTTTCCTTTAAGACACTTATTTTCTCACTACATATATCATTAAATACACAATTATACTTACTACTCATGTCAATTTTCCGAGCTTTTGCGCGAAAATGAGCTTCTTTTAGCTCCCTCAAAATTATCATGGGGCTTCCCTCTCCTGCATTATCGTATATTCCTGGCCCACTGAACATATCATAATAATGAACCATAGTAACATATGGCGTATTACTCATGATATTAAAATATTTTTGCAAATATTTCCCCAATAATTTCACTTTAACTTCTGAATGTTCATAGAGGTTATGCTGAGATTTGTTTTTCATAAAATTCAGGATTATAAACTGGTTAAACATAAATATACTAATATTTTTAGCTAATACTACATTTTCTATTATATGATTTGCAATATTCTAAGACAAATTTATTATTTGAGGTCAAAGCAAAACGTAAGTTAAGGGGGAAAGTAAATTGATGGTATGCACAATTTATCTCATATGATATTTATAGAACTGAGTTTTATGAGATTTTAAAGTTATAAGTTTAAATTTTGAGCCAATATGTTAATAAAAAGCAAGAAATTGTAATTCTGATTTATGGAAAGTTATTTGGTAAAATGCATTTACTAAAACAGGCTAATCCCCAAAAACAAATCACTCATCTAAAAAACCTTACATCAACCACAGGCGAAATATACACATTTCGCAAATAGGACTGGGTTGGCGAACTAACTGAATGGAGATTAACGAAGCTAAATAATTTCTTATTTTTTTTTGTTAAACATGTTGTAATTAGCAATTGCAACACTACTTGCTATAAATTGATCAAAAACTCAAACATCTCGTCTTGAGCCGTTTAACTTATAGTTTTTAACAAAACCACTTAAAGTAATCTCTATTGCAAACATGTCGACGATATGAGATAGATTTCATTATATTCCTTCCATCAATCTTACAGAGGACAAAGTGATATTACACCGACTTTAGAAGCTACCACTGTAGACAAAGAGTAATCCAAATAGATGTCGCGCATCTTAATGGTTATCTTTAAAGTCCAATACAACTTGTGAAACGTATGATTTTATGTTGTAACCATTTTTTTAATGCAATCATTATAAAGATTTACAACAGCATAGCGTCAGCATATATTAACACCCCACGTGAGGGATTGAAGTGTAAATCCTCTTTTCTAAAAGAGATTGCAGCATAAAGCCCGACCCTAAAAGGGGCACGCTAAATAAAGCAACTATTAATTATATCCAAGTTGAAACATAACAACTATTAAGGTGAATTGAATATTTATAAATAAAGATTAGCTCATTTCAACAACACAAACCAATCGAATGCAGCACTCAAACAAACACTAAAATACAAAACAAAAACTTTAACTGAATAACTTTAATAACATGTATTACAAATAATTAAATAAAACAAGTACACAATCACTTTTATCTTACTATTACCTCTCCAAAAAGGTCAACATTTCTAATATTATACAAAGCATCATCAATTACTAGTAAATGTAATTCATGCATAGGTATAGATGCATGAGCTATCCACTTACTATCTAAATCAAAAAATTTCTCCATATCCACCTTCTCTGGTATCCAGGTCGGATTTTCATCACTTAAAGGATTATTAGACCGCAGAATTGTATACCCCTGCATCTTCAATTTCATCAATATCGGATGATTAAGTTTTACAAAGCCCATGGTTCAGTGCTTAATCCTATAACACTATTAAACTGAACTTTATTTATATTTTAATGGTAATGATATCTTTAAGTTTAGTGGTATAGCATGGAGAAAGCATCTCTTGACGCATCGTCCACTTCTTCTTACCTTGAGAAGCTAAACGAACAGTATGCTGCCCATACTGTTTATTCATCAGATCTAAGGCTTTCATCAGCGCATCATGCCTTTTATCTCGATTATCAAATAATGTCATTTGTTCCACATCATCAGGTGTAAAATTAGAAACTATTACCCCTGCCTTTTTATAGGCATAGCCTTCTTTAAATATACGGCGCAACGCTACGGTAGCATATTTAGAAAGTTCAATAGCAGAATTTGTTGCAAAGGGTAAATCAATTGTTATTGAATTTTGGTACTGCACTTGTTCTACTCTAAATCTATTAGTCATCACAAAAACAGTGATGGAACTACAAAAGGATTTCTGCTTTCTTAATTTCTCGCTGCAGGACGAAGAAAATGTAGATACCCGTTCCTGCACCTGGTCAAACGTTGTGTAATTCACATCAAAGCTACGCGTGCTGGCAATATTCTTTTTGTTCTCCACCTCTTCCAAATCTAGGGTAGGTATTCCAGACAAGTCACGCTTTAACCGCAACCCAACAATAGAGAGATTCTTTTGTACCCACTGATCACTGAGCTTCGTAAAATCATAGGCCGTATCTACACCAAGCTGAAATAACCGTTTAGCATGCTGCCTCCCTATTCCCCACACATCTTCTATCTCCAACCATTTTAACGCCTTTTCTATCTGCGCAGCACTGCGCATGACATGACACCCATTGGATTCCTTCGGATATTTCTTAGCAATTCTATTGGCTACTTTAGCCAGTGATTTCGTAGGAGCTATTCCCACACTCACTTGAATCCCTGTATTACGAAATACTTCCTCACGCATTCTAATCCCGTACTCCTTCAAGTCCACAAAATCATAGCCATCAAGCTTCATAAAGCATTCATCAATACTGTATATCTCCTGATCAATACAATAGTTTGAAAGCGTTTGCATGACCCGATTGCTCATGTCACCGTACAAAGCAAAGTTTGCGGAGAATACTTGAACATTATGCTGCTTAAATAATTCCCTATACTGAAAAGCTGCTGCTCCCATAGGAATCCCACAAGCTTTCGCTTCATTACTACGCGCTATTACACAACCATCGTTATTGGATAAAACCACTAGGGGTAAACCAATGAGGTCAGGCCGAAATATACGCTCACATGAAGCATAGAAGTTGTTACAATCAATAAGAGCATACATGGCTAAAAAGCTTTAATCACATGCGTCACCACACCCCAGACAATAAATTCATTATCCTTGGTAACCCGTATAGGTGAATAATCATCATTTTCAGGCATCAGGATAATTTCATCCTTTCGAATTAAAAGACGCTTAGCTGTAAACTCACCATCAATAAAACAAATAGCGATACATCCGTCAGTAGGTTTAATACTCTTATCGATAACCATGATATCCCCATCATCAATACCCGCATTTTTCATGGATACCCCACGTACACGTCCATAGTATGTAGATAGTGGATGTTTAACAATTTCTTTGTTGAGATCTATTTTAGTATCCTCAAAATCCAATGCAGGGCTTGGGAAACCTGCACTAATCCCATTTGCTACATAAGGAAGAAATAAAGATTTAGGAATGTCTACTGTATATAACTCAATTTTCATTCTGCAATTTTACTAAAAATATTAGCAAAATGAATGTCATAAAATGAAATTGATAAAAACGAATAAATGTACAGCAGAATAAAACACCTAAAATAAAGTATTTGCTATGGGCTTATCATTACCCAGTGGTGGTAAGCCTTCCCAATCAAAGGGCTCATAACGATGCTTATCATCAGGTCTATTGGGATAACCTCTTAAGGTATATACAGGATGAAAAAGTAAATCTTTAGTATCTATTTCAAAGTGAAAAATGGCACGCATATCATCTTCCGATAAATCATCCGACAGCCATAGCTTTTCTAAATCTTCAGGTAAAAACAGAGGCATTCGGTGTTTGTTCGGTCCATCGTTATGTATATTAGCCATCACAGCATTCGCATCTCTAGTTATCATCCCAAAGCTACCCACCTTCTCCACTACCCCATCCTCATCTACCGTTTCATGCCATTGATAAAGCCCAGGAAGATAAAATATATCACGACCTTTCTCGGCAATGTAGTAAGGCACTTTCTTCTTCCAACCACTAATCTTACGATGCTCATACGTCCCTGAAACAGGAATCAAGCAACGTTGATTTTTCAATCTATACCAGAATGATTTCTTATCATCTAGAATACGCTCACTACGCGCATTTACCATGCTGCGTCTTCTATCATCCTGTAGTTTTGGATCTTGAATATAAGTAGGTAGTACGCCCCATTCCATTTCCAATAGCGCTATCCCCTCACCTTCCTTATCCTTCATAATTATTGGATATTCGGGAAAAGTTATTGCCTGCACATTTTCAAAATAGTCGTAGTTATACTCTTTCTTTTTACGCTCATCCCTTATTTTAGGGTAAGAATTTTTTACAAGCTCAATGTCCGTATGTAATGAAATATCCCAACACATAAATCAAATTTTAGGTAATTATTTTATTAAATCAAAAGCATTCACTTCCTTTCTAGTTCCATTACTTTCAATGATCGCTTTTACTCGGCCATATTCTAAAGTAAACAAGATATCAATTTTATCCGTTCTTTTAAATTTGGTATTAGAACGTAAATAATTAACGATGTTAAGGTTATAATGTTTTAACATACGTTTCTCCCAATCTATATTTTTAATTTTATTAAGGAAAATCCTGTAACCAGAATCCACTTCAAGAAGCTTTTGTATTTTTTCAAAATCATCGGGAAGATGCAAGGCTTTACCTTCCTTAACATCCAGTTCAGATGCATGTACATGAGCTAGCTCTTTATTCTCATAAGCTGACAACAAGAAACCTTTACCAAAAGTAACAGATGGCCATTCAAACTTTTGCAGTACAAAATCCTTATATCCACGAGATACCAAATCATGGAATAAGTCAATTGTTACCTGTTCAAATGGAATGTATAACATGCATATCTAAGTTTGTTAAAATAATTAACTTATTAAAGTTGTATTCCTATAACTAAACATTTCAAATGAATACTCTAAATGATATTTAAAACTATTCTATCTTAATTAAATTAAAAAAGTAAACAAATCCCCATCTAACTGTAGATTTCAACTAGGTTAAAGGTGCCTGTAACTGCTACATAGCAAAGGTAATTAGCACTTCCTTTAACTCTGATCTATTAATGGTTTTCTTCAAATTATAGAGTTGGTCAATCAATAATATTTTTCTAATTTGAAATTGACCTCATTTTGTTAGTAGTTCGTTAATTATTCATATATATAGCTGTCCCTAATCGCTAATAAATCTTTACTTTTTTTTATGTAGTTTAATTTTTGATTTTTAAAAATCATATAGGCTGCCTTCTTTTCAGAATCGACAAGAAATTGGACAAACATCCGGTAAAATTCCTTTCTCTTCTTTATATCTTTAGTTTTATTTAAATTGATATATGTTAATATTCTATGATTGAATAAAATATTGACCTGCAAGTTTATATCACATATAAATTGAACAGCTGGTTCTTCATTTCCTTTTATAAAAATCGAAAATGATATTAAGTCCCCTTCTAAATCAACTATAAAAGATTGAAATAAAAAATTTCCTATTTGTAAATCAGAAACAAATATTATTTTTTTCATCATAGGTTAGTTTTTCAATTTGTAAGCTAATAATTATTTATTAAAAATCAATATTAATTTACTTAAAATTAAGAATATATAACTTTTTTATTTTCTATTAGTTATTAGAAATAATTATCCACTTCAGTTAAATATAAAGTTTTATGAGCCACTAATACACCTCGGAATTTAATTTATAAGTTTTGATTTTCAACAAAGCAATAAAACTAATTATTCCCAAAAGTAACCAAAGAAAATCAACAACAAATAGATCTATTTTTCCGTTAATAAAATTATTGA
>NZ_JADEYP010000026.1 GCF_020295405.1 Sphingobacterium bovistauri | reverse complement strand
ACCTCCAATACTATCTTTGCCCTGCTGAAGAATAGTTACTAAACGTAACTTAAAATTGAAATTATACTTCTGATTTTTTCTCATAAAAATGCCCCAAATAAGTGTCTAACTTTTTGGGGCATGTCCACACTGGAGCCTTTTGTTTTATACTTTATTATCATTAGAAATGAATTTCATTTTTGGATTTTTTTGAAAATCTTTGTTTCAATTGTATCCTTCTTGATTTTCGTAGTCTAGAATTCTTTACAGGATAATGTCTATCATTAGTGATATTATTGAATATCAACGCTACAACTAATAAAATGACTGCGCCACTGAATACCGGCGAAAAAACATAGTCATATCCCAATTCGGTAATCTTTGCCCCTCCAGTTATAGCTATTAAAGCAGTCGCTCCACCAGGAGGATGTAATGTACGTGTCAATTGCATGACGACAATAGAAAGTGCCACAGCCAATGGTGCTGTTAGCCAAATAATATCAGGAAAAAGCTTTGCCACGGTTACTCCTACTAACGCAGAGACAACATGACCTCCAACTAAGTTTCGTGGTTGAGCCAATGGGCTATATACAGCACCATAAATTAACACAGAAGAAGCTCCAAAGGATCCAATTAAGAAAACATTCTCCAGCTGAGGTAAATGAAGGGACTGTAAATAGGCAATAATTCCAATTCCGATAAAAGCTCCTACAAAAGACCAAAAGTGATTTTTAAAATCAACAAGTGTTTCTTTATAAACTACATACTTATATAACCTAAGTTGTCTGCGAAGCCTGTGCTTGAGCATTTTACTTTATTATATTTCGCTGTCTAATAGCTTCATAAATAACTATTCCGGCTGAAACAGAAACATTCAATGAGCCTATTTCACCAAACATTGGAATCTTTGCCAATTTATCCGAAATACGAATCAAATCATCCGAAACACCAACATCTTCAGCTCCCATAATTACACAAGTAGGAACTGTATAATCTATATCATAAACTGAGTCTTTAGTTTTTTCAGTACTTACAACTAATTGAACGCCAGAATCAATTAGAAAACGCCCTGTTTTTCCTAAAGAATCTTGACGACAAACTGGAATTTTGTACAATGCTCCAGCTGAAGTTTTGATAGCGTCAGGATTAATTTCAGCAGATCCTTTTTTAGGCACAATAATCGCATGTACACCAGCACATTCCGCTGTACGTGCAATAGCGCCCATATTTCGAACATCAGTCACACCATCCAACATCAATAACAATGGAGTCTCTCCCTTTTCATAGATTTCAGGAAGTATATCCTCTATATTGTGATAAATAATCGGAGAAATTACAGCAATTACACCTTGGTGATTTTTACGCGTGATCCTATTCAACTTTTCAATTGGCACTTGCTGATAGCCGATGTTAGTTTCTTTAATTAATGCCTTCAATTCCAACAATAAGCTTCCGCTTAATCCACGTTGTATAAAAAGAGATTCAATCTCTTTACCACTATCTATGGCTTCGATAACAGCACGAATACCAAAAACCATTTGATTACTTTCTCTTTGTTCGCCGCGATCACGACGTTGGAAATTGTTTTGCATTATTCTAAATTAAATATAATGAGGATAGTAGCTCGAATCGTACCATCCAAAATTTGTACAAAGATAAGAAAGAGAAATTTAGCTTAGTCCTAAATTGAATGTTTTTCGTAAAGTTTCTAACGCGGGATTCTTCTCGACCATCACTTGATACTTTTCTTGTGATGTATAAGCTTTACGAATTACTGTTTGTTCTAATTGATGTGTAATCAAATCCAACGAAAAATTCTTCAATTCGACACGCAAGTAATTCAGAACATCAATTTTACCTTCTTTAAGCTGTTCACTTTGAACCATATTTTCGACATCCACCTCTACAATATTCCCATTTAATCGGGGTTCGTTAGCAGTCATGATCGTGTAAAGCGTAATACGATTCTCGGCTTTTAACTTTTCAGCTAGTGTATTCCACTTACTAATAAATGAATTGAACGTAACTTCTCTGAATTCACTACCCTGAACTAAATCAGATTCTTCAGTCTCCTCTGCTAATTTTTCATCGAAAACTGTAGCCAAACTAGGAACCGCTACTGAAGGCTTGAAACTTCCCCAGCCCTTTCCTGATGAAAAAGATTTTTTCTCGGGTTCAGGAGCTTTTACAGGAGCAGGAATAGCTGATTTAATAGGTACAGGAGCCTCGACTTTAGCAGCAACACTAGAAGAAGTTGATGGAATTGAATTAACAGCCGAAGGAATTGTTTGCTTTACTGACTCAGGAAGTTTTTTTTTTACTTCCACTTGCGTAGTTGATATACCATGTACTCCCAATTTAATTGCGGAAGACAAATGACACATCTTTAGTAAAGCCAATTCAATTTGTAAGCGTTGATTTTTACTCGAACGATATGATATTTCACATTGATTAGCAATATTCAAAGCAGAAAGCAGCAATCCTGAGCTTAATGCAGCTGATTGCTCATAATACTTCTTCTTGATATTTTCACTTACATCCAAAAGCTTTAAGGTACGAGGTTCTTTTGTCACTAAAAGATTTCTAATGTGATTAGATAACCCAGCTATGAAGTGCCCCCCATCAAACCCCTTATTTAATATATTATCAAATATCAACAATGTCTCTGCCGCATCTTCACCAGCAATAGCCTGCATCAATTTGAAATAATAATCGTAATCAAGAATATTCAGATTATCAATTACTGCTCGATAAGTAAGATTACGATTAGAGAAACTCACAATCTGATCAAACATGGACAAAGCATCACGCAAACCACCGTCTGCCTTTTGTGCAATGACATGTAAGCCATCTACTTCATAAATAACCTCTTCTTTAGCTGCAATACTAGCTAAATGATTAGCCATATCTTCTACCTTGATACGATTGAAATCAAAAATTTGACAACGTGAAAGAATAGTTGGAAGTATTTTATGTTTTTCTGTAGTTGCTAATATAAAAATCGCATACGCAGGTGGCTCTTCTAATGTTTTCAAGAAAGCATTAAATGCCGCTTGTGAAAGCATATGCACCTCATCAATAATGTAAATCTTGTATTTACCCGTTTGAGGTGGGATACGTACTTGTTCAATCAAACTACGAATATCATCCACCGAATTATTGGAGGCCGCATCTAATTCGTGAATACTAAATGATGCACCATTTTGAAATGATTTACAACTTTCACATTCACCACAAGCTTCAGTATTCTCTGAGATATTCTCACAATTGATAGTCTTAGCCAAAATACGCGCGCAAGTCGTCTTACCAACACCTCTAGGACCACAAAACAAGAAAGCCTGTGCCAACTGATTGTTATGTATAGCATTTTTGAGGGTATTCGTAATATGCAATTGACCTACGACAGAGTCGAAGGTAACAGGACGATATTTACGGGCTGAGACAATGAAATTATCCATTAGCACAAAGATAGCTAATTTGACTTGGCATATCAAATAATACCAAAATATAAGGGGATGCAAAATATGCTTTGCTCCCCTTATATTTTAACAAAATTAAACCTAATTAGTTTATGCTTCTTTATCTGAATATACAATTTTCCATAAAACTGAACCCACAACTGCACCTACAATTGGAGCTACAATAAATAGCCACAGTTGCGATAATGCTTGTCCTCCTGCTAAAATAGCCGGACCAAAACTACGTGCTGGATTTACTGAAGTACCTGTAACAGGAATAGCTACCAAGTGAATCAATAATAAAGTGAAACCTATTGCTAAACCAGCCATTGTTCCATTACCTAATTTGGAAGTAGTCCCTAAAATCACAAATAAGAAAATAGCCGTCAAAACAGCTTCCGTAATAAATGCAGCGACAACGCCATATTCATTTTGATAACCTTTACCCCATCCATTTGAACCATAAGCCCATTCACCTGCAGTAAAACCAGCAAGCTGACCTGATAAGATTTGGCTTAATACAAAAGCACCTAATAATGCTCCAATAAATTGAGCAACAATATAAACAGCAGCATCTTTAGCTGATATTTTACCTGCAACTAATACACCAATAGTTACGGCAGGATTGATATGACATCCAGTAACGCCACCGATTGCATAGGCAAATACTACAACCGAAAGTCCAAAAGCTACTGATATACCTAAAAGACCTAGACCAGCAGTACCAGCCAATGTCGTGCCTCCAGCTATTACCGCTGCACCACAGCCGAATAAGACTAAACCAAATGTTCCAATTAGTTCAGCAATGAATTTTGAAGAAGTTTTAATTTCCATGAAAATAGAATTAGTTTTAGTAATTGGTTAAAATTAAAGAGAATGTCGATGCACACACAAGAAAACACATAGGCTATTATGTTTATTGTAAACGATAACCTACATTAGGCTAGATATAAAATATTTCGACATATCTAATCTACTAAAAATTAATCATTTGAAAAAATAAAATATTCATCCAAAAAAATACATTAAAACATCCCACCAATACGCTAACAAAGAGGACTTTTCGGATAATTTATAACAAATAATTTTCATCTTTTATCAAATCATTTTATTAATTTTATGTTAACTAATCGTTAATGATTTGTAAGCAAAAAAATGTGGAACCTACGCTATACACTTTATTGTATTGTAATTATATTACAATCTCACATTTCCTTTGCCCAAAAACTAGATAGTATTCATTTCCTTCAAAAACCATTTGTGGTTGACAAATCTTTACTTGAAACGTTCCAGTTTCCTTCACAAATTAGTAAAGATGCTATACAACGCTTTTATCAAGAGATTAACAATCAGTCGTATCACAATTTAGTTAAAGATTTAGTTCAATTTCGAACTGCAGAAAAACTTAGTGATTGGCTTTATTATCAACTTATACGCAGGGTATCACAATCCCTAAGTTCTAAGTCTGAAAATTACCATAGATACACTTTATATAAATGGTATTTGATGAATAAGTCTGGATATGATGCGCGTATTGCCATTGGTAACAATCAGATTATCTTTTACATCAAGAATAAAGAAGATATCTCAGACATTCCTTTTTTCAATATTGGTAAACAGCAGTACACTTGCCTTAATTATCATGATTATGGCAAGCTATTTCAACGAACTGATGCGTATACACCTATAGAAATATATTTTGAAGAGGGGAAAAATGATTTTAAGTACAAAATAAATCAAATGCCAGAATTGTTGGCTCAGGGATACAAGCAAAAAAGTATCAATTTTGAATACAATGACAAAGTGTACAACTTCAAGATCAAGGTGAATGATGAGGTGTCTAGTATTTTTAAAAATTACCCTGGTGTCGATTTTGACTCCTACTTTAATATTCCGCTTACCAAAGAAACCTATAGTTCCTTGATACCAGTATTGAAGGAGAATGTAGCAGAAATGACTACAGAAAAGGGTGTAGATTATTTGATGCGATTTACGAGATATGCGTTTTTATACGAAGATGATGAAGATAATTTTGGTAAAGAAAAGCGTTTATCTCCCGAACTCACACTGCTCAATCCCTACAGCGATTGTGATGACCGTGTAGCGTTGTTTTTCTATTTGGTCAAAGAGATATATAATTTACCAATGGTCGCCATCTTGTATCCTACACATATTACTATGGGGGTACAATTTGACAAAAAGATTGGTAAAACCATCAAATTTGAAGATCAATATTATTCTATTTGTGAACCAACACCACAAGCAAGAAGTCTTAACATTGGTGAATTAGCAGACAAATACTTAGACGAAGAATACAAGATCGTATATCACTATTCTCCAAAATAAAAACTCCCCATTCAATGAATGAGGAGTTGATTATTAGTTTAAAATTATAGTCTTATAAAGAATATTTTAGTATAGCTGTAGATTATAAACCTACAGTCCAACCTTTAGCCCATTCAGGTGTAGATGTTCCGGCTCCAGCACCAGTAGCCGTAGCATCTTCAGTGAATACCGATGCTACATCCACAGAAGAACCATCACTTTTCTTTCCTTTTGATTTTGTAGCAACATTATCAAATTTTACACGAGTAGCTTTTAATGTAGAACCAACATAACCAAGTGTAACATCATTTTCTACATCAAATCCTGTTCCCCAGTTTGAAAGCACCACATTGTCTAACATACCTTTAGTTCCTACACGTAATTTTAAAGCTTGTGATTCACCTTGATGAGCACCACGTCCAATTAATGTTAAATTTTTAATTGTTGGGTTTGATGTTGGGTTTACATCATGTGTATTTGAATTATTGTCAGCTTCAATACCTCTGTTTCCTTTTGCAGAAGCTTCTTTTGCATACCAATTTTCATTTGTACCATTCCAACCTTCAGTCCAATCAAATTGATCATCTTCGTTTGCTGTAGCTACTAAATATTTAGAATCTACCGTTCCACCAAACCATTCGAAACCGTCGTCAGAACCTTCGTGAACTTGTACATACTCGATTGTTGTTCCCTTACCTACACCAAACATCGACAAACCATTAAACTCTTTTTCAGCTGAGTAAGAATAACCAGAATATTCAATACGTAAATATTTAATTGATCCTGAATTGTCATTTGCTAAAGTACCACCGTAAATTAAGCCAGAAACTTCCGCAGTAGCTGTAGTTCCCTTATTAATTGGAGCTTTACCACATAATACTAAACCTCCCCAAGAACTTTGCACTTTATTTGTTGCTGTCATTACAACAGGTTTTGCCGCGGTACCTTCTACAAAGATTTGTCCTCCTTGCGCCGTAGCAATATATCTTATTTCTTCTCCATCTTTGAAAGGTGTAGCCTCGATAGTAACACCAGCCTTAACTGTCAACTTACCGCCGTTTTCAACAATAAGAGGTCCCGTCAATTTGTAAACTCCACTTTCTAATACGATGTGCTCACCATTCTTAATCGCACCTTTTAGGTTTTCACGATCTACTTCTTTGCCTGGATCTACCACTATAAGTTCGTCGTCATCACTACTACAAGCTGTGAAAACAAATGGTGTCGCAGACAAGGACATTAATAATAATAGAGTTGAAACTGATTTTTTCATTATTTCTGATTTATTAATTTTCAATTTTATAATACAAATAAACTAAGCTTATATTAACATCTAATCAACTGACTGTTAATAAATTATTAAATTTACCGGGTTAAAAATTATACTTCAAACCCAAGTTAAAGAATTGACCTTTTTTGTATGACAACACTTTGACAGGCTCCGAATTTTCTTGCCATCTTTCAAATGCTGGATTCAAAATATTGCGTGCAGACAACTCCAATCCAATTTTTTTCGAGATTTTACTTTTTACAATTAAATCCAAAGTACCAAGCCCCTTGTCTACGCGATGTCCTAATCCACCTGTTCCGATAGCATAGATTTTGTCCGAGTAATAATTGTATAGCACAGTAGCTACTATATTTTTTCCTTCGGCGAAATTTTTATTGTATGATAAATCCGCGTTGATGATAAAGTCAGATGCTCCAGTGAATTTTGAGCTTGAGTGTGATGGATCGATATTTACTAAACCATTCGTTTCTGTAGTCACTTTTTGCGCATCAAAATCTTGATCTGTTTTCATGATTGCCGAATTAAATCCGAAGCTCAATTTATCTTCATTAAATTCAAGAATATCCTTTTTGAATTCTAATTCAACACCATACACAAAACCTTTGTCGCCAGTATTCGCATATGAAATATCATTTGTTGCCGAAGCGATCATAATTTCGTTGATCGGATTTTGAATATATTTACCAAATGCAGCTACCGAAATCAATTCCGCCTCAGTCGGAAACATTTCCCATTTCAAATCTACATTATAATTGTCCGAAGCATACAAATATGGATTACCAAGCACCACTTCAGTCACATCGTCATAAGGAAAACGTGCTCTTTCTTTGAATTGAGGTAATGTATAAGTTTTGCTAGCGCCAAATCTTAAATTTTGCTTTTCGTTCAATGCGTATTTCAAATTCAAACTCGGTAAAAATGCGTCTTTCGATATCTCATTCTTAGCTTTCGGGAATTCAATGCTATAGTAATCTACACTTTGTTTGATTTTTTCATAACGAGCACCTACAACAGCTGTCAAGCGATCCGTCAATGCATAATCCACACTTGCAAAAGCAGAATGAATATTTTGATCACCATTGTAATACTGAAAAGCATTACCCGCAAATCCTTTCAATTCGTAAAATGTTCCATATCCTGCAGCTCCTAAGTATTGATCAATATTATTTGGATCAATAACGGTCTGTCTAGCATCTGTAAGAATATTAAAGTTCAATTGCATTACATCAAATGATCTTTTCTTCATTCTTGCATTATAGCCTAATGTAATTTTCCCTTTATTATCATCACCTAATTTGTAGCTTGCCGCAATGTTGGCAGCATATTCATTTTCTTTCAAGAAATAATTGTAGCGGTGATTATCAGCCTCATTCACACGAATAAAAACATGGTCACCATTGCTTAACATGCGCGTCTGCGATTGCATACGATCTGGCATATCGCCGTCCACTATATTTGCAGCCAATCCCCAATTCAAATCGATTTTGTCTGTCAGTTCGTGTTTACCAAGCAATTGATTGATTATTAACTGTGTTTGAGAAAACGTATTACGTCTCACGACTCCATTACCATCTTCTGCTGCATCGCGAATATATCCTGTGAAATTATCTGCGAATTGTTCACCAGAATTGATATATAAAAAGTTATATGATAAACTGTGCTTATTATTAATTTGATAATTGGCATTCAACATACCAGTTGACTTGGTGTTATAGCTATGTCTTGTTTGGAAAAAGCTTTTCAAACGGTCACCTTGCGCACCAACATTTGCATTCAAACCTTCGCGGTAAGCGTATCCATTTGCAAAATTTAAGGTTGCGAAAAGACTTAAACGGCTTTCGTCTCCTACGTTAAATGATTTGCCTAATTTCAAACCCAGGTCAACTGGCAACATATTTTTAGCGTCCAAATTCCAACTATTTTTGAAATGGTAGCTTCCTTGTGCATCAGCAGGTATATTGGCGTTCGAAAATCCAAAAAAGTTAGGTCCTTGTTGTAAATTGAAATTGCCCGCTTGCTTCAATGCATTTGTATTCACAGTAGAACCTAAAGAAACTTCAAATAACTGATCACCTTTGAAATTTTTGGATGCAATGTCTACGTTTGCACCACCGAAATCACCATTCAGTGTCGCATTGTGCAATTTATCCACTCCGATATAATCAACCACATCTGTGCTAAATACATCCAGAGCAATATTTTTTAAATTTGGATTGCTAGATGGAATCGGTAATCCATTCAATGAAGTCGTATTGTAACGATCTCCCAAACCACGTACATAAACTTGGCTATTGCCTTCTTGTTTTGACACACCCGAAAGTTTAGAAACAGCCGTTGCCGCATCGCTAACACCCTTTCTTGACAATTCCTCTACCCCTATTTTCTCTACAACTAACGCCGCATTTTTGCGCTCTTCTAACAATGCAAGTTCGCCAACCTGTGATCTGCGACGTGATACAACCACTTCATCTAATACTGAACTTGTATTAACAAGAACAATATTTATGTTTTCCCACTTTTTGTCAACTAAAGAGACAGGTGTTATTTCTTTATTATATCCTAAGTAGCTAGTCACTACTTGATACTCACCATTTTTAGAAACTGGAATCATAAATTCACCACGTTCATTCGTAGATGTCGTTTTAGAATTATCTCCTAACGCTACACTTACTCCTGCAATAGGTTGCATTGTTTCCACATCTATTATTTTTCCTCGAATTCCGTATCCAGCCATAGTAGTGGCAGCAGAAAATCCATCAGCAATAGATGTACTATTCTTTTGCTGTGCTACTAATGTTTTAGTTGTATCAGCTTTATTAGAAATCCGAACTATCAAATCATTTTTTGAAGTCGAAACACCCAATTTCACATTCAGTTTTGATAGTTTGCCTGACACAATTTCTACATCCGAAATTTCCTTCTTGTGAGTTCCCTTCGCTGAAAACTCAATAGTATATATACCAGGTGCAATACCTGCTAAAGTATAATTACCATTTGCATCTGAATTTGTGATTTTATTTAATGAAATAATTTTGATTAATGCATTAATCGTAGGCTTACCATCTTTCTCATTTGTAATCGAACCGGACACCAAGCCTGAACTCTGTGCAAAAACAACAGCATGGATAATAATACTTAGTACTAGTAAACTTGCCTTCTTAATGTGTAAATCTGTTTTCAACATTACTTAATTTTAATTTAACACAAATTAAAAGCAAGTAGATTAACTCAATGTTAGGTTTAAATTACCATTCCATGACAGAATCATTAAGTTAATGTTAATCAATCTCTTCAAAACTTGATTCCTTATATATTTATAAGGGAATCTAGGTTGAATATTGTGATAAGATTAATTTTTCTTTAATTAGAAAAGTGTGTTAATGGTGTAATAATTTGAATAGAATTTTCTATTGTAATCTATTGTCAATACCTTTAAACATTATCTAAATGCATTTTTTAGAATTTAAAAATCAATGATACGTTCAGAAAATCTCACATTCCAATATGATTCTTCATCGGAGCTAAATTTCGCTACTGTAGATGTAGAAAAAAATCAACACACATTACTTTTAGGTGAATCAGGAAGTGGTAAAACAACTTTATTACATCTTTTGGGTGGCTTATCATTACCTAAGACTGGAAAAGTAATAATTGATGATGTAGATATCTATTCGTTAAGTGAACAACAACGTGATTTATTCAGAGCTAAGAATATGGGTTTTATATTTCAGGATGCACACTTACTCAAAAATCTAACCATAGCCGAAAATATCTTACTTGCGCAATATTTGGCAGGAGAAAAACAAGATAAAAACGCTGTAAATGCAATCTTGGCAAAGCTAAACATTGGAGACAAAGCAAATCAACGCCCAAATCAATTAAGTAGAGGACAATTACAACGTGCAGCAATAGCGCGCGCAGTCATTAATAAACCAAAAGTGTTGATTGCGGATGAACCTACAGCAGCACTTGATGACACCAACACCAAACATGCAATTGATTTGCTATTAGAAGTAGCATCTAATTACCATGCAACATTATTAATAGCAACACATGATACAAGAATAAAATCATATTTTGCCAACACCTATCAATTATAATTTTTAGCTATGAATACGTTATCTCTTGTTTGGAAAAATATTACGCAACAATGGGGTTCAACTCTATTGAGTATTTTGCTAACAGCTTTTGGTGTTGCTATCCTAATTGTAATTTATATTAGTTCAACAACACTCGAAAAACAATTACAAAACAACACCAAAAATATAGATTTAGTTGTGGGCGCTAAAGGCAGTCCTATGCAACTTATCTTGAGCTCGCTTTATCATGTAGATAATCCTACTGGAAATATTCCGATGATAGAAGCGAATAAAATTGCTGAAAATCCCCTTGTGCAACTGGCCACGCCAATTTCTCTCGGAGACAACTACAAAGGCCACAGAATAATTGGTACAGATGCAAGTTTCTTAGAGCTATATAATTTGAAATTGAAAGACGGGAAATTATGGAGCAAATCTTTTGAAGTAGTTTTAGGAGCTGAGGTAGCGCGTAAACATAATCTGAAAATAGGTGATAAAATATTCAGTGCCCATGGTCTATCAGCAGATGCACATCAGCACGATGATCATCCTTTCACCGTAGTAGGCATCTTAATACCAGCGCAATCTGTCGCGGATAATTTAATCCTTAGCAACTTAGCCAGTGTCTGGGAAGTTCATGGGATAGCGCATAATGGCGAACATATTCATGGTGAACATTGCGATCATGAACACGATCATTCACACGATGACCACAAACATGAGGAGCATCATAATCATACAAATGAAGCACCTATTGCGGTAAATAATGAAAAAGAAGAGCATAAACACGACCATGATCATACGGAACACGGTCACAGTCATGAGGCTCATCAACACGAGCATATAGAATCTTCGCATCCACACAAAGAAGAATTAGTAACGGAAAAACCCCAGGATAATGCCTTTATAAAGAGTATAGGGGAAGATATGATCCAAGATCAAGGTGTTGAAATTACAGCTTTGTTAGTTAAATACAATTCACCGGCAGCAATTTCAGTTCTTCCTCGAATGATTAATCAAAGCACACAGATGCAAGCAGCTTCTCCTGCAATAGAAAGTTCTCGAATTTTCTCTTTATTAGGAGTTGGATTTGATTCTCTTGAGATTTTGGCTTATGTAATTATGATTATCGCTGGATTTAGCGTTTTTATCAGTTTGTACAATGCCTTGAAAGATCGCAAATATGATTTAGCCATTATGCGGACTTTAGGAGCTACTAAAGCTAAACTTTTTGCTATTACATTAGTCGAAGGATTAGTAATTACGTTTATCGGAGGAGTGATTGGGTTAATTTTAGGACATATCATCTTATACTACATCAGTTTACAAACAAGTCAAAGTGCTGATTTCATACAGGCTTTCTCAATAAATCCAAATGAAGTAATAATCTTAATAGCTGCTATTGTAATTGGTATTTTAGCCAGTATTGTACCTGCCATTAAGGCTTATAAAACTACTATTTCGAACATATTAGCATCAAAATAAATGAAAAAATATTTAATAATAATCGCATCATTCTTTATTGCCATTGCCACAAATGCACAAATAGGTGGATTTAAACAAGGTCTTGATGTACCTGATCATACCCCTATGATGAATAGTACATGGGAGGCAATTGACAAAATGATGTACAAAGTTACTACTAGTGGTAATAAAAAAGTATATACACCACATTATCCAGCCGATCTTAAAAAATTAGAGAATAAAATTGTAGAACTTCCAGGTTACTTGGTCCCGCTTACAAGTGGGCGTAATCACAGCACATTCATGTTGTCTGTACTTCCAATTGCTCAATGTCAATTTTGTGGAACAAACGGCATACCTCCGATGGTAGAAATATTTATGAAAAATGGAACAGTGAAGTTTACAGAAGAACCGTTCAAAGTTAAGGGTAAAATGGTATTTAATCCCGAACCATTAAAAGGTAATGCCGAAATCCAAATTGTAGATGCAGTAATAGTGCGTTAACGATTCAATAATGAAACTTCAATAACAGAAGCTAGTGCAGCTGTTTCGGTACGCAGCCTTGCTTCTCCTAAAGACAAAGGAACAAAGCCAGCATCTAATGCCTGGCTTATTTCTTTTTCAGAGAAATCTCCTTCAGGACCTATTAAAATAAGATAATTACCCTTAGGATTGAAAGATGTTGAAATAAATTTCTTTTCACTATCAACGCAATGTGCAATACCTTTTGTATAACCACTGTCTTTTGCTAGATCAATAAATTTGGAAAATGTAATAGCAGGATTTATTTTAGGAATATATGCTTTCAAAGATTGCTTCATTGCAGCTACAGCTACTTTTTCTAATCTCTCTACTTTTACTTCTTTACGCTCTGAATGTTCACAAATAACAGGAGTAAATTCAGTTAGACCAACTTCTGTTGCTTTCTCCAAAAACCATTCAATACGATCAATATTCTTGGTTGGAGCCACCGCTAAATGAATCTTATAGGATATTTTACCGAAATTTTCTTGTACTGATAAAACACGTAAGGTTGTTCGTTTGGGATGTGCATCAATGATCTCAGTTTCATAAATCCCCCCTCTGCCGTCAATTAAATGTATTATCTCACCTACAGTAAGACGTAATACACGAATAGCATGTTTACTTTCTTCCTCACTAAGAATAAAAGACTTATGTTGAGATTCTATATCAGGAGTAAAAAAAAGCTGCATTTTAAAATTCTGAATGTTCATCACCAGCGACCTCAACCACATCCAGTTTAACAAACTCGATATTTTGTTGTGTCTTCTTCATAATAGTAAAACGGTAACCTAATTCTTCAATGGATTCCCCTACATCAGGTATTTTTTCAAACACATGACTTACAAGGCCAGCTATGGTGTCATAATCTGTACTTTCTGGTAGTTCTATTGGCAAGAATTCATTAACATCATACACGCTCGCTCCCGCATCAATCATAAATTCAGTTTCTGATATTTGCTCGACTACAGGTGTTTCCTCATCGTATTCATCTTGAATATCACCAACAATTTCTTCAACAATATCTTCTAAAGTAACCATACCTGAAGTACCGCCAAATTCGTCCAACACAAATGCAATTTGAATACGCTTTTGCTGAAATTCAGCCATCAAATCATTTATTTTCTTTGTTTCTGGAATAAAATAAGGCTTGCGCATAATATCCTTCAAGTCAATTAGCTTTCCTTTGAACAATATTGGAAGAATATCCTTTGTATGAACAACACCTACAATTTTATCAATATTGTCATCATAGATAGGGATACGAGAATATCCTTCTTCAGTTACTGTATTAATAAATTCTTCTGTGGTATCATTAACCTCTACTGCGATAATCTTAGTACGTGGCACCATAATATTCTTTACAATACGCTCATTAAAATCAAAAACATTTTTAATAAGCTCATGCTCTGAAATATTTAATGCACCCGACTCCTTTCCTTTATCTAAAAGATATTGAAGTTCTTCCGATGAGTGATTAGATTCATTAGGATGTGGTTCTATACCGATTAATTTCAGTAAAAAATTTGCAAACCCATTAAAAACATAAATTAGAGGCATCAGAAACCAATAAAATAGCCTTAAAGGGATCGCGACTTTCATCGTTGTTGCGATAGGCTTTTGAATTGCTATAGATTTTGGAGCCAATTCACCCAACACTACATGCAAAAATGTAATAGTACCAAAAGCTATTACTATACCTAAACCTTTAGCCCAGCCCTGTGAAATATCAATATGAAAATACCCAAACAAATGACTGACAATCTCTGTCATGACTTCTTCACCGATCCATCCCAAACCAAGTGATGCTAAAGTAATACCTAGCTGTGTTGCAGCTAGGTATTTATCCAAATGCTCCGTAATATTCTTTGCAATCTTAGCCACATTGCTTCCGGATTTTGCTTGTAGCTCAATTTGTGATGCCCTTACTTTGACAATCGCAAACTCAGCGGCGACGAAAAAGCCATTTGCAAAAACTAATAAAAATGTCCAAAAAATATCTAGAGCCATTTGATTATTTATTTCTTATTTCAGTGTTATAAAGCTCAATGCTTTCTTTAATGATATTTTGTGCATAAGTACGTCCATATAGATTTTGAACCTCTACACTTTTACCTTCTAATGCCTTATAATCTTGGAAGAAACGTACAATTTCTTTCATCGTGTGCGGAGGTAATTCTGATAAATCATTGATATAATTTACTGAAACATCATTTTTAGCTACAGCAATAATTTTATCGTCTTGCTCACCACCGTCAATCATGTGCATCACACCGATAACCTTAGCTTCAATCAAACTCATAGGATAAACATCCACTGAACTAATAACCAAGATATCCAATGGATCTTTATCATCACAATATGTCTGAGGAATAAATCCGTAATTTGCTGGATACATTACCGAAGAGAATAATACACGGTCCAATTTAATTAAACCACTGTCTTTATCAATTTCGTATTTCGCTTTTGAACCTTTAGGAATTTCAATTATGGCATTTACCGAATTTGGCACGTCATCTCCAGGAGATACTTGATGCCAAGGATGTTGTGTACTCATTAATATTTATTCTGTTTATATGTTGTTTATTTTTGTTTTCTATTTTTTAACCATCTCTTAAGCAAAGCAATGATAATAGGTAAGAATGCAATAACAATCATCCCTACTACTATATATTCTACATAATTAATGATATCTGGAAATAATTCACCCAAATAATATCCAGAAAGTGTCAAAACACCGACCCAAATAAGTGCCCCAGAAACATTATATAGGACAAACTTTTTAAAATCCAGCTTTACAACTCCTGCAAATATTGGCGCAAATGTACGAATAATTGGCACAAACCTTCCTATCACCAAAGCTGTTCCGCCATATTTTTGGTAGAACTCTTCAGCCATTACAATATACTTTTTCTTAAATATCCAGGAATCTTCCTTTTTGAAAAGCATCGGCCCGGCTCGATAGCCAAACCAGTAACCCGCAAAATTACCAGCAATACCTGATCCTAAAATCCCTAAAAACATAGCTGTAATACTTACATCAATTTTGTTCAAAGCACAAAACAATCCCGCCAAGAACAGCAAATAATCTCCCGGCAAGAAAAACCCAAAGAAAAGACCTGTTTCGGCAAATACGATCAAGCATACTATATAGAATCCACCATGACTCAGTAAGTACTCAGGATCCATTAGCTGCTGAAATGAAAATAAAAATTCTTGCATAGTTGTTAAATAAAAGACTTTAGCTGCAAAGGTTATTCAGCATTAGTCACTTCAGAGATAGCATGACGAATATCGTCAGCGATTTTTTGCATCTGTTCCACTGGCAATGATAATTTTGGTTTATCAAAGCTCATATCACTTACCTTATTCAATGGAATCAAATGAATGTGTGCGTGAGCCACTTCAAGACCTACCACAGCCACACCAACTTTTTTACATGGGAATACTTTTTTGATACCTTGTGACACAATTTTAGCAAACACCCACAAGCCCATATATTCATCATTATTAATATCAAATATATAATCTGTTTCATTCTTAGGAATCACTAAAACATGCCCTGGTGTCAATGGAGAAACGTCTAAAAAAGCCAAATAGTCATTGCTTTCTGCAACTTTATAAGCAGGAATCTCTCCAGTAAGAATTTTCGAAAATATAGTAGACATAAATTTATATCAAATTTGTGTATTCGCAAATATACTAAAATATAAAAAACATCAAGAGTTATATTGCAAACGTTTGATATTCATATTACAAATATCTTCTATTATAAAAACAATAAAGGATTCTAAATTTTAGAATCCTTTATTACAAATTGTTTAGTACTATAAGCGGTTATGGCAATACCGCTCATAACCTAATAATATTCTATCTTGAAATCTCTAATACTTCAAATTCAATTTCACCTGCTGGAACTGTGACAACAGCCGTTTCACCAACAGACTTACCTAGTAAACCTTGTGCGATTGGTGATTTAACAGAAATTTTACCTGCTTTCAAGTCTGCCTCAGTCTCCGAAACCAACTGATAAGTCATTTCCGCACCATTCCTTTTGTTTTTGATTCGCACTATTGACAAAGCCAATACCTTCGATAAATCCAATTTAGACTCATCAATCAAACGTGCACTTGCCAAAACATCTTCTAATTTAGCAATCCTAGCTTCATGCAACCCCTGAGCCTCTTTTGCAGCATCGTATTCTGCATTTTCAGACAAATCACCTTTGTCTCTAGCTTCTGAAATTGCGTTAGCGATTTTAGCTCTGCCTTCAGTTTTCAAATACTGTAATTCTTCTTTGAGCTTTGCTAACCCCTCTTCGGTGTAATAAGTTACTTCTGCCATAATTATATATTTTAACTTAATTATTTAACAATAAAAATTAATAAAAAAATAAACAAGACCATTCGCTCTATGAGAAAATGGTCTTGTTCATCGTTATACACGAAGATATATTAAATATCTCGAACTTCCAAATAATTAAAAATCTATTCTTCGTCAACAAATCTATAACCCAAACCACGTACAGTTTGTAAGTAAGTAGGTTTGTCTGGATTGTTTTCTATTTTTTTTCGTAAACGCACGACATGCATATCTAGCGTACGTGTATTCACATTAGAGCTGTAGCCCCATACGACCTCCATCAATTCTTCACGCGTAATCTCTTTACCCATATTTTGTAAAAAGTGCAATAGAATACGATTCTCTAGTATAGTCAACTCAACTTTTTTACCATCACGAATCAGAGAGTGAATATGTGGATGATGCTCTGTATTGCCAAAAATATGTATATCCTTATTCGAATTTTTAGGCACGAAAAAACGAACCTTATTATCAATCATAGCCACAAGCACATCCATATTAAATGGCTTTGTTATATAATCAGTAATCCCATGACTATAAGCATCAATCTTGTCTACATCTTGAGATTTGGCAGTCATCATAATGATGATATTTTCAAACCCCTGCTTACGCACATCTTGACATACATCTATCCCCTCTTTACCTGGTAACATCCAGTCCAAAAGCACTATATCAGGTTGAACGGACAATATTAACTCTTCTGCCTCTATACCATTGCCTGACTGTACTACCTGATAGCGTTCGGTCTGCAAACGATGACTAATCAAAAAACGTAAGTTCTCATCATCTTCAATGACAGCTATTGTAATATCTCTATCCATATATTTTATACTTTTTTGATTACTATTGGAAATATCAACATAAAACAAGTGCCTACATTCAACTCACTCTCTACTTTAATCTCACCTCCCATAAACTCTGTAATTTCCTTACAAAAAGCTAACCCTAGCCCAATACTTCCTTGTTGGTTAAATTGATTCTTTACGCGGTAAAATTTCTTAAAAATACTATTAAATTCTTTTTTGTCTATCCCAATCCCTCGATCTTTGAATAAAATAACGAAATTTTTCTTAGTTTGTTCAACTTTTATTTCTAAAAAACGATTCGTCGGATTAGAATATTTATAAGCGTTATCTATTAAATTTTGAAATACACTTGTCAGTAGGATTGGATCAGCATAAATTTCACTTTTGACACTCACACTGTCCTTTAAATTCAGGTCTGGATATTTGATTCGCGTCGATTCAAACATGTGCTGACAAAATTCATTCAAATCTATAAACTCACCATTAAATTTAATGGATTTATTTTCAATTTGTGCAAAAGAAAGTAACTTATTCATTAAACTATTGAGCTTGTCGGCTTCCTGATCCAATATACGACCATACATATTCTTTTCTCCCTCACTCAGCTGCTCTGCACTTTTAATATTATTACCAGCAATCTTTATGACACTTACTGGTGTTTTGAATTCATGTGTCAAATTATTAATAAAATCATATTGCAATTGATACATACGATTATTAGCCAATACATTTCGGTAGATCAAATAACCCAACAATAGCAAAACTAAATAAATGAGTATCAATATACCTACAACTGGAAAAAACCATTTATTAATTTCTTTTGTAATATGTCCTTCCGATGTTACAAATTGCAATTTATAATCTGATAATGCACCCGGCAAAGCAATCTCTGTCCTTAAAAACACAGCTTCATCAAGTATATACTGATCAACAACTGGCTTGATACTTACATTTTCATAGAGATTAGGGTATTTATTATTAATCTGAATTTTTGTTGGAAGGATGTAGAAAACATAAAAGTCTTGCTCATAGCTCGACTTTTGATAGTTAACATCTACCATCATACTCCTGAAAGAAAGCACATCTGTCATTCGAGGAATATTCATATATGAAATTTTACCAGGCTGAATATTATAAAAAAGATTATATATATCTGTATTCGAAATACGTGATGTGTCTACATTATCACGACCTAAGTAAGTACATAATTTTAGAAAAATACTATAAAGTTCTTCATTAGAGGAAAGATCACCGTTCGAAACTTGCTTAGAACTTTGAAGACGGTAATCAGAAGTTAGTTCATAGAGATAACTCGATTTTGTGGAGGCGCCAAAATTACCTATACGCATCTGACGTTCAACGGAGTCAATGTTCGTAAACAAAATATCTGAAAATTCAATTTTTTGAACAAATGGATATTTACGCAAGATGGAGTTTGAAAAATCTTTCGCTTGCACAGAATCCATGAACCCCTGATAATACGCCACCTCAGGTATCTTTTCTTGAAAAAACTCGTTGAAATCCTTTACTGTTTCATCAAAAACTTCGGCTTTACGATTATTAAAATCAGTCTGAACAAAATTCGTAGTAATAGTGCGCGCAAAAAAAACTGAAATAACAAATAGAAGTGTGACAAAAAGCAAAAAGACTATCAGTAAGCCTAGATTTTTTTTGTATCTCGAATCAAATCTTGCCATTATTTCATCTGCTCTTTTAAGAAAGCTTCTATATTTTGATAAAATTCAATAATATTTTCGTCCTTTCTGAATCGCCGCCCTTCATCTTCTTTATAAATATACGTTAATTCCACATTGTTGCTTCGCAATTTTTGCACAAATTGGTTGACATCCGTCATTGTATTATACCGATCTTTTCCACCTTGAAACATAAGAACCGGCATTCGAACTTTATCTGCATGGAATAACGGTGAAATGGCTTTAAACAACTCATACTCTTTCTGTGGATTCCCAATGATTCTATAATACAGTTGTTTATATGAATTATAATAAGGCGGAAATTCTTTGAAATACGTAAACAAATTGATATACCCTGATGATGATATGGCACATTTGTACATGGTAGGGTTAAAACAGGCTGCATATAAAGCTGAATAACCACCAAAACCTGTACCCATAATAGCAACGCGATCTTTATCCGCAATTCCTTTATGAATAAGCCAAGCAACGCCATCATTAATATCATTTTGAATTTCCCCACCCCACTGCTTAAATCCTGCTACATAAAATTCTTTCCCTAATCCTACAGAACCTCTAAAGTTCACCTGAAATACAGCATAACCACGATTTGCCAAGAACTGCACTTCTGAGTTAAACCCCCAAACATCGCGACGATTTGGCCCATCATGTACCAATACAACAACGGGGTACTTATCTTGTTTTTTCAGGGGATAAGTCAAATAACCCTTGATGCGTTTTCCATCTCTTGAATCAAAAGCTATTTCTTCCATATGAGATAGTTTTTTGTCACGTAATGATGGATTCAGTGGTGTCAATTCCTTAATTATACCTTTATGGTAATAATATATACCTCCAGGATTGGTATCTGTATACGTTCTGAATAAAATTGTATTAAAAGAACTATCTACCTCAATGATATCAACGCTATTACCCTCAAATTTAGATGAGATTTGAAGATATATGTTTTTTAGTTCCTTATTATATATTGTTGTTGCTTTTCTTTTATCAAATGCTGTAGAAAATAACACTTCCTGCCTTGCAAAAGAATAGCCATCAGCATTCATATCCACTTCATCATTCTTAGAAAGGATGGTTTCTTGACCTGATTCTAAATTCAATCTTACCAAAGCAACTTTGTCTCTCCCTCTATTTGAAAGCGCATAAATGGAATTATTAATATCCTTAACAGGACCTAATGGATATATTAATGAAGCAAAATCTGTTTCTAAAACCTCCTTAAATCTTTTGTTTTCATCTTCCCTATACCACAATTTATCTTGCACACTATCACTTGATAACGCTATACGGACTTTACCATCAGAAGAAACAAACCAATCATTAAAATGATTACTATTTTCATCTACCAAAATAGGTTGTCCTCCTTTCAAAGGAATTTTGTACAAATCAATGACTGTGCTATCCCTTCTATTCATCTGTGCAAATAGATACCCATTGAAAGCTCTAGCGGGCGAAAGCCATTTTATTGTGTGTTTTGAGGTCTCAAAAAGTGGGTTAATTTGCTCAGAATGTATATCTACTGTAAATAATCTAAGGCTATCTTGATAGGATTGCGCATTAGAAAAAACAATACTATCATTTGTTGCCCAAAAATAATATTGTACGTTCAGACTATTTTGATAAGTGAGCTGCTTAGATGAGTCAGGATTACTTAGGTTCAGGATAAAAATATTCTTGCAATGATCTTCCAAACCTAAATAAGCCACCCACTTGCCGTCAGGTGAGATTTTAAAATTTGTATGGTCTGGTCTATCAAAAAAATCTTGAATAGGTATTAAATCTTCCTTTACACTATCACCACAACTGTAAATAAACGTTGATAATGTAACAAGCACTAACTTTAATATCCCCTTAATATTCATAAATCTTCTACTTCTATTCAAATAAAATAATTTTCTCACATATTTCATCAATTGCAACCTTAATTTTACAGCATATTTAAAAGCAATTTCTAACTTTGTGACATGTATCTATACAACATATCAATAATTGTCGAAAATGAGCGGCATGAGTCCCTGATCCAATGGGTAAGAGAAAACTGGCTTTCAACGCTTCCTGAAGGGGTTAAATTATTAAAAATGTTAGATTCTCCACACGAAGGACAAACCTACTGTGTTCAGCTGATGTTCGAATATCCCTCAGATATTCCTAACTTTCAAAAAGAAAAATTAATCCTACTTCAGGAGTATATCGCAGAAAACCATCTTGAAAAAGCTTTTCTGTTTGATAGTACGATGAAGTATCTATAAATAGCAAGTATTTTATAAAAGCAAAGTCTCCTACAAAATAGGAGACTTTGTTTCTTTATGTCTGAATTTAGTATACCAAAGAATCGCTATCCCCCCTCCAAGAAGAAATGGAAAAGCTAGTAAAAAAAGAATTCCATTATTTAAACCCTTACCCTGTGAATTACCGTTTTGAGTACTATTTTCAGCATTCAATGAACACATTGCACATTGCGCATCTAGCTTAGAAGGCATTAACACACTTGTTCCTATCACAATACAAAAACTCAGAAAAATGATTCGAAATAATTTCATACTTCAAAGGTAACTATTATAATATCAAAATATTGTAAGAATACTATTTCAAAAGGACATTGAATTTTTCCCAAAAACCATCAATTGGTAAAGGAGCTTCGATGAACATCATCTCTTCTTTTACTGGATGTTCAAATGCTAAAGACCGGGAATGCAAACATATCGTACGTCTCAATGACCCACGCGGATATCCATATTTATTATCTCCTACAATCGGGCAACCCATATAAGCCAATTGACAACGAATTTGATGTGTTCGCCCAGTCAGTGGATTAACACGAAGTAGGTAATATCCATCCAATTGGCCCACTACATCATACTCCAATTCTGCATAACTTCCATTTTTCACTTCACGATCGTATGCTTTGGTAATCATTCTTTTACGGTCGCGTAGCAACCAATTTGTCAATTTACCTGACTTATGAGGAGGTCTTTCTTTTACGACGGCCAAATAGGTTTTTTTAACTTTTCTATCATGAAAAGCTTTATTCATTCTGTCTAGGCCTTTGCTCGTCTTTGCTAAGACAATCATTCCACTCACGGGCCTATCCAATCGATGAATAACACCTATAAATGCACCATTAGGCTTATTATATTTTACAGTCAAAAAATCCTTGACCATTTCTTCGAGGGACTTATCTCCAGAGTTATCTACCTGAACAATATCACCGCCTCGTTTGTTTATTGCGATTATATGATTGTCTTCAAATAAGACATCATCTTCTGTTATTACAGACATTACTTTTATAAATGAAATACTAATTAACTACCTCAGCTTCCTTTTGAGCTTCTTTTTCCTTTTTCTTAAAGAAACCTCTTAACAAAAAGTTACTTTGCAAAGCCTCCATGTTTTGATCCAATTTTTGCGTAGAGGTATTTAGATTTTTGAGGATTTGTCTAATCTCATTAGCTGATGCAGGATCATTTGTCAATACACCTATAGCATTATCCTTATCATTTAATCTTTCAGAAGTTTTATTCAAATTCCCAACCAAAGCATTTGCCGTCTGCGTCACGCCTTGCAGTTGAGCAGCAGCATCACGTAAGGAAGCAAATACTTTTGTATCTGTTGTTAAATCATGGATTAAGCCTTGATTGCTGTTCAATTTTTGCGTTAATATGACTAGATTGTTTACTGCTAGATTTGCATCAGACATTACCTTATTCATTGAAGCAACCGAAGTTTTCAAATTATTAGCAATAGCATCATCTGTCATCAATGCTCCAACTGTACCTTTACCATCGACCATTTGTTGCGACAATTTTGCGAAATTAGAAGTGATAACTGAAAGATTTGCTCCGTTCTCTTGCAGCATCCCCATCATCTGTTCCATACCACCACTTGCTCCGGTTTTTAACACATCACCTTCCTCAACTTGTGGAGTTTCCGTAGAACCGCCTACTAGACTAATAATAGAATTACCAATCAAACCGTCGGATCCTAACGTAGCCAAGACATCTTTACGAATAAATTGACTATTTTTTTCTTCAATATTCATAGTCACACGAACGTTCTCAACCCCTTCAAATGCCACATCCTTCACAATACCTACTTTAACACCTGAAAACCAAACGTTGTTTCCAACCTTTAGCCCTTTGACATCTTTAAAATATGAAACTACTTTAATGTTTTTGCTAAATTTATTTTGCTGCGTACCAATTACAAGGATACCTGCAACTAAAATAATTAATCCAATAAAAACAAAAAGTCCAACTATTAATGATTTTTTATTTTCTGAAGCACTCATTTCTAAAAAATATTATACAATAAAATTATAATCATAAAACGGCTTAACACGATCGTCATCCGTATCAAAAATTTCCGCAAAGGTACCCTGTCTCTCAAATTTCCCATCCAATAGCATAACCATGCGATCTCCTACCATCTTCGCACAAGCCAAATCATGTGTGATAATGATTGATGATGTCTGGTATCGCTCTTGAACTTCATTAATCAGGGTATTGATATCCAAACACGTAATTGGATCTAGACCTGCTGTAGGCTCATCGTACAACATTATATCAGGTCGCAAAATCAATGTTCGCGCTATACCAATTCTCTTTTTTTGTCCTCCCGAAAGTTCGGACGGCATTTGATTAATAGCCTGCAACAGCCCAACTCCCTCTAATACATCCTCTACTTCACGATTGATTTCCGCTCTTGTCAAGTTACGTTTATTACGTACCAAAGGGAATTCTAGGTTTTCACGCACAGTCATACTGTCGTACAAGGCGCTATTTTGAAACGAAAAACCAATTTTCAGACGCAATTTCATCAAATCACGCTCTTTGAGTTCGTTTACCACTTCGCCCAAGACATTAATTGTTCCTGAATCAGGTTTTAATAATCCAGAGATTAATTTAATCAAAACTGATTTACCTGTTCCTGATCGTCCTAAAACAACTAAATTTTCGCCTCTATACAACTTCAAATCTACATCACGAAGAATTTGACGATCACCAAAAGATTTACTCAACTTATCGACACTGATAACCGCATCATCATAGATTATTCTATTTTGGATCTTTTCCATAATTTATGATATTAATGGTGTTATAACTGCCAACAGTTGTACTATCAATAATTCTTCTATAAAAACGATAAACATCGACGCTACAACAGCTGAATTCGCTGCCTTTCCAACTCCTTCAGTACCTTTAGAAGAGTTATACCCTATATAACAGCTCGCAAATCCAATCGTAAATCCAAAAACAATTGCACGCAATGCCATCGCAAAAATGTCTATGAAAGCAATTTTATCAAATACTTGTGTAAAGAAGCTTAAAAGACTTAGCTGATCTTGTCCGATAATACTTAAATAACCTCCGAATAACCCAATTGCTGCAATATAAAAACACAATACAGGGATCATAATTGTAGTAGCAACGACTCTAGTTACCACTAAATATTTGAAAGGATTAGTACCCGAAACTTCCATGGCATCTATTTGCTCAGTAACATTCATAGAACTTAATTCAGCTCCAATTTGTGAACCGACTTTACCAGAAGCAATAAGCGCTGTAACCAACGGCGCTAACGCTCTAACGATAGCTATAGAAATTAAAGCCGGCAACCAAGAAGTAGCACCAAAATCCTCCAAAGAGGGTCTAGATTGCTTCGTAAAAACGAATCCAACGATAAACCCTGTCAACCCAATAAGTGGGAAAGACTTCCATCCGACCTCATAACATTGACGAATAATCTCCTTAAACTCGTATGGAGGAGTCACTAACTCTCGAAAAAAACGCATTAGAAAACGATGCAAACTCGCAAATTCGAGGAGTAAATTATTGATTTTCCTTCCCATTTATATTTTTGAACGTATTAAAAAATTATAATGTACTGTAACTAAATTTACAGCACAAATGTACGAAATTTTAAATGACCACTCTTACATTATAAGACTAAAATAACTAATATCAAAAATCGATAAATTGTTTTAACTATCATTTTAAAAATTCAGAACTCCAAAAGCAATTCACGAAATCATTTATAAATAAGTCAAAGCCTTGTAGACTTAATAACGAAAAAATTAACAATATGGAATTAAACCCTTCTTCACTTTTCGTTGTCATACCAACAAATAGATAAAAAATATTTACATTTTAATTTTTACGATATGAAAAACTGGAAATTCCCCCTTTATATATCAGCATTGATACTGACATTTTCCAGTGTCATGTTTTCGAATCAAGTCAAAGCACAAGCTTATGGACAGGTTTCTCTAGATGTATTCTATGATGAGTTATCACCTTATGGTAATTGGGATATGGACCCCAGCTATGGTGACATTTGGTATCCTAATGAAGGAAGAAATTTTAGACCATATAGCACTAATGGATATTGGACCATGACAGAGTATGGTAATACTTGGGTATCAAATTACGATTGGGGATGGGCTCCATTTCACTATGGTCGTTGGGTGCACAACTCTTACCGCGGCTGGGGATGGATACCAGGCTATGAATGGGGACCAGCTTGGGTAGATTGGCGCTCTGGTAACGGTTATTATGGATGGGCTCCAATGTCACCTCGTGTCGGCGTAAGCATATCTATTAACTTGCCAGTTTCAGCATGGTGCTTTGCCCCTATGCGTCATATCTATTCACGTAATTTTCATAGACATGCGTATTATGGGCGTACAAACATTTACAATAGAACCACGATTATCAATAACACATATGTTGTAAACAACCACAATTATTACGGAGGTCCTTCACATAGAGATATGGAGCGTGGGGTAGGTAGAAAAATCGATGTAAGAAGCGTAAGACAATCTGATCGCCCGGGTGCTTCACGTGTAGACAGTAGAAATGTCTCAATATACAGACCAGAACGTGACAACAACAGAACAACTAGCCGTTCCGTTACTTCCGACAGAAGATCTTCATCTATACGTGAAGTAAACAGAAACACAGAAAGTAGAGATAATAGAAGTGCCGCTAGAAATGCTACACGCGAAATGCATATCGATAATAATGGCAATACATCTGTTAGAAATAGAGAAAATAGAACACAAGAAAGGGCTGTTACAAACAGAAATTCAAATTCTCGCTCAACAATTGAAAGAGGTGAAAATGAAAATCGCACGAATGGACGCAACTCTAGAACGATGGAACGTAGCCCTGTACAACGTAACTCAAATGAGGTTACACGTGAGAGAAGCAATGTGCAAAATAGAGGCTCAGTAACATCTAGAACAAATGAACAGCCACAACGTGTTGAACGTTCACAACCGCAACGCGAGCAGAGAACACAACCACAGCGTCAGGAAAGAGTTCAACCGCAAAGAGAACAAAGAACGCAAGAGCGTAGTGTAAGAAATACAAACCCTGTCTTTCAAACATCAAACTCAAGAAGTTCACAATCATCTTCGAATGTAGGTAGGTCATCTTCTCCACGAATTGAGAGATCCGCTCCATCTACAGGCAGCAGATCCGCTGGAAACACGCAACGTGGTGGAGGAAGTAATGGTTCTGAAAGAAGTAGAAGATAATTATATTTACAAATGTTAATACAGCATTTTAGCGAGCTAAATAACTTAGCTCGCTTTTTTTATGTAATTTCGACAAGATTTTATCGCATAAGTAAACTTTAGTAAGGGTTCCATTTAGCACAACAACTTCTATGGCAAGACTTGAATCTTTTTTAGACAACGATTTCTACAAATTCACCATGCAGTATGCGGTGACAAAATTATTTCCAAGAGCAAAAGCTAAATATCAATTTATCAATAGAGGAAAACATCTCTATCCAGCTGGTTTTGCAGAAAAACTTAAAGAAGCCATTCAGGAGTTAGGAAAGTTGAAATTAACAAAAGAAGAGAAGAAGTTCTTTGCTGAAACTTGCCCTTATATCGACCCAACCTATTTTGATTTCTTACAAGGATATCGTTACGATCCTGATGAAATTGAGATTACACAAAATGGATCAGATTTGACTGTGAAAATTGAAGGCTATTGGTACCGTACGATTCTTTGGGAAGTTCCAATAATGTCACTTATTTGTGAATTATACTACGATATAACAGGTCTTGAGCGATTACCTGACCGGGAAGTCGCTGCAATTGTAGAAAATAAGATGCAAAAATATGACAAACTGGATATTACCATAGCTGATTTTGGAACACGAAGAAGGCACTCTTTTGCTGTCCATGATCTGGTAATAAAATCACTAAAAAGTCATAATTCAAAGACTTTCATTGGCACTAGCAATGTCTATCTAGCTATGAAATACCAAACTAAACCCATCGGTACGCATGCACACGAATGGTTTATGTTTCACGCCGCAAAATATGGTTACAAAATGGCTAATCTATTGGGATTAGAAAACTGGTCAAATGTATATAGAGGAGACTTGGGTATAGCACTTTCAGACACCTACACTACAGAAGCATTTTTTAAACAGTTTGACAAAAAACTCACCAAATTATTTGATGGTGTGCGACATGATTCGGGTGATGCTATTGAATTTGCTCAAAAGACTATCAACCACTATATAAGCAAAGGCATTGATCCAAATTCCAAAACCATCATTTTCTCAGATGGCTTAGATTACAATAAAGTAGAACGGATAGTAAACTTCTGTAAAGGGAAAATCGGGATTTCATTTGGAATAGGAACAGATTTCACGAATGACGTAGGTCTTGAGCGGATGAATATTGTATTGAAAATGACCGATACTTTACCTGAAGATGGGGAATGGACACCTGTTATCAAGCTCTCAGACGAAGCAATGAAACACACGGGCGATCCAAAAGAGATTGAAATGGCAAAAAGATATTTACAGATTGATAAGCATGCATAGGGACGTTTACGGCGAAGCTTTAGCCGAATATTTTGAAAAAGAAGAGTTGAATACACCATTACTATTACACAGTACATATGGTGATATCGAAGAGATGCCAGTAGAAGTGTTTTTTCGTGATGCAGAAGACTTTCCTGAATTAGAATTTATCGCCTTATCCCTTTGCGATGGTAAAGTATTGGATGTAGGTGCTGGTGTAGGCGCACATGCATTATACTTACAAGAGAAAAAATTTGATGTTACCGCTTTAGAAATTTCGAATACGGCATGTAATATCATGCAACAACGTGGTGTACAAAAACATATTCAAAAAGATTTTTTCGATTTGAAAGAGCAAAATTTTGACACACTATTATTCTTGATGAATGGCATTGGGTTGGCTGGAACTTTAGAGGGATTCAGAAAATTATTAGCACATAGCAAGACATTATTAACGGATAAAGGTCAATTATTATTCGACAGTTCAGATATCTCTTATTTATATGAAGAATACCGCATCCAGCGTCCAGAATATTATTTCGGTGAAATAGGATACCAATATGAATTTAAAGGAATCAAAGGTGAATCTTTCAAATGGCTTTACCTGGATCAAGAAACTTTAATTAAAATTGCCCACGAAGAAGGCTGGGTCGTTCAGGTTCTTTTTGAAGATGAAAACGATCAGTATTTAGTGCGAATGGAGCCGAGAAAGTAAAGCAATATTCCGCAATTTTCGGATTGTTTTATCTTGTTTAAATAGAGACATTTGTATATGGAGATGTCACAACAGCAACTAAACTATGAGCGTATAGCCAAGGCCATAGCTTTTATACAAGCTAATTTCAAACAACAACCTAGTTTGGAAGAAATTGCAGCGCATATTAGTTTAAGTCCTTTCCACTTTCAGCGCCTATTCCAAGACTGGGCAGGAACCACACCAAAGAAATTCTTGCAATACATTAGTTTACAACATGCAAAAAAAATTCTTCAAGTTTCGAAATCAACAGAAATCGCAACATTCGAAACTGGCCTTAGTAGCTCCAGTCGATTACACGAGCTCTTTGTCAAAATCGAACATATGTCACCCGCAGAATATAAAAATGGAGGTGTCTCGTTACAAATCAATTACTCCATTCAGCACACGCCATTTGGCCCCCTATGTGTAGCTTCTACCACAAAAGGAATATGCCATCTCGCTTTTATAGAGAATAAAGAAGAAGCTGTCACAAGTATTAAGCTTCATTATCCAAATGCTACAATTCGACACCAAGAGGAAGAAATACATAATAAAATCGATAAAATATTTTCTGATATATCCTCTATACCTTCACCACTTAGTTTGCATTTGAAAGGCACCCCCTTTCAACTAAAGGTCTGGGAAGCTTTATTGAAAATCCCAAAAGGTCAACTACGAACGTATAGCGATATCGCGCTACATATTGGAAATCCAAAAGCTTCGCGCGCTGTGGGTACAGCCATTGGTAGCAATCCAATTGCTTTTTTGATACCTTGTCACCGCGTCATTCAAACTTCTGGACTATTCGGCGGTTATATGTGGGGGGCAACTCGCAAAACAGCTATTATTGGATGGGAAAACGCGAACTTAAATACAGAAAGTGATGAAACTATTTAACACAGCTGATCCATCCAAAAATCATTTGCCTTATGATGGCACTGTTCAATATTATGGGGTTGCTATAGCAAATCAACAACACTATTACCATCAATTACTTCACACTATAGACTGGGAACATGATAAAGCCTTAATATTTGGAAAATTGATCACGACCAAACGTAAAGTAGCTTGGTGCGGAGATAAAGATTTCGCTTATAAGTATTCTGGGATTGAAAAAGTCGCATCCCCATGGAACGCTATACTATTTGAATTGAAGTCTACTGTGGAGAACATTACAGGCGAGACCTTTAATTCATGCTTATTGAATCTATACCATGACGGGAATGAAGGTATGACTTGGCATAGCGATGGCGAAAAGGATTTACAGAAAAATGGCGCTATCGCGTCAGTGAGTTTTGGTGCAGAACGTAAATTTTCCTTCGAGCATAAAGTGACGAAAGAAAAAATTGATATCGTATTAGAGAATGGCTCTATACTCTTAATGAAAGATGAAACCCAAACACATTGGTTACATCGGCTTCCTCCTAGCACACGCATTCTCAGTCCACGCATTAACCTCACCTTTAGGACAATCACAGAGCCTAAGTAAGGCTTTCTGATTTAATCAGAAAGCCTTACTTAGGTCGTGTTTTGAAATTTATTATATCAATGCAGCTTCTATTAATTCAGCATAAAAATCAGCCTCACTCATACCAAAAGCACGAACCTGCTGCGGAATAAAGCTTTGAGCTGTTTGACCGGGTATAGTGTTAATTTCAATAAAATAAAATTTATCCGTATCATTCTCTAAAAAGAAATCTACGCGAACCATTCCATTACAATTCAATCGAATATAGATCTCTTTAATAATTCGGGCAGCACGAGCTTGCTGCTCTTCCGTCAATTCTGCTGGTGTAATTTCTTCTGTTAATCCGGGAACGTATTTAGCCTCAAAGTCAAAAAACTCCCGTGTAGTCTTTACTTCTGTAGCTGGCAATACCACTAATTCCCCTTTAGAATTTCTAAATATCCCTTGCGAAAACTCACGACCAGACACAAACTCCTCTACCAAAACCTGTGCACCTGTATTCTCCGCGTCATAAGCTTTATCTAGCGCTTCTTTCAGTGCAGATGACTCCTTCACTTTACTCATGCCTATACTCGATCCTCCAGCATTCGGCTTTACAAAGTAAGGTAATGACAATTTCGATTCTACCAATTCAATTGAATTGGCTCTATGATTCTCGAAAAGCAAGACTGACTTTGCAACATTTAATTCCGGAATGTCTGCAATAATAGCCTTTGTATATCCTTTATTCATCGTCAATGATGATGTAAGTGCATTACATGAAGTATAAGGTAAACCAATCATATCAAAATACCCCTGCAACCTTCCATCCTCACCTGGACTACCATGCAATATAATAAAGGCAACATCAAATGTTACTTTAACATTATTTAACAGTACCGAAAAATCATCCTTCAATATGGGATGATTGACGCCAACCCCATCTACATAAAACCAGCCATCTGTGGTAATATCCACTAGGTAAATATCATATTTTTGTTTGTCCAATTGACTGTAGACAAATTTTGAGCTTTTGTAAGATACCGCAGCTTCGCCAGTATATCCTCCAGTAACTAATGCGACTTTTGTTTTCATATTATAGGATTCTATTGGCAAATATAATTTGTGATACACGGAAAAACGAATATTTTTGCTGAATATTAATTAGGTTTATGCCTAATAGATGTATTAACTTTACATAAAGAAAATAAAACTCTAAGGATGTCCAAAATATTACTTTTTTTAAAAACAGATGTATTCAGAAAAAATCTCATTTACGCAATTATCGTACTTATCGTTTTTTTCTTAGCAGTCTATGTCGGGCTTAGGATATACACAAAACATGGGGATGCACAAGAAGTTCCCTTGTTGAAAGGCTTAACGATTTCTGAGGCTAAACAAATTTTGGATAATGCAGATCTAGAATACAAAATAGACTCCGTTTATCAAATGGATGCTAAACCTGGAATGGTAATCGAACAGAATCCTTCTGCCAAAGCATTGGTAAAAAGCGGTCGTACAATTTACCTGACTATCATCACTGAAGTAGCACCAGATATTGAATTCCCTAATATTATTGAAAAAAATCTAATTGAGGTAGAAGCCATTTTGAATAATGCTTCCCTAAAAATTGGTGATACCATTTATATCAACGATATAGCGAGAGATGTAGTATTGGATGCAAAATTTGGAGGACAATCCATCAAAACAGGTAGAACAATAGCCAAAGGCTCCAAAATAACATTAATTTTAGGTAATGGACGTGGATCAAACGAAGTAGAAATCCCTACATTGACAAATCTTACACTATCAGAAGCAAAATTTGCATTGATAGGTCTAGGACTTACGATGGGTAAAATCACGGGTAATATCGTAGATTCAGCTACAGCAAGAGTAATTAATCAATCTCCAGATTCAACATCAAAATTTATCGGTATAGGATCACCTATCAATTTAGAATTAAGTAACGACATCACTCCAGAACAAACTCTTCCAAATCAATAAAAATGACAAATACTAAGAAATTCCCTAAATGGTTAGGAATTACTATCGCTGTAATACTATGTGTAAGCTTAATTGTGGGTTGGAAAGTTTATCAAGTTTTTTTAGGCGCATCCGTTACAGAGACGCAAAAATATTTGTATATACATACAAATGATACATATGAAAATGTATTAAGAAGAATACGCACAGAAAACATTGTAAAAGATGCTGACGAATTTGATTACGTAGCTAAAGCAATGAGCTACCCATCTGCAGTAAAAGCAGGTAAATATAGACTTCAAAAAGGAATGAGTAACCGTAGATTGGTGGGGGATTTACGCGGTGGATATCAAGAACCCGTTTCTTTGCGTTTCTCAAATATTCGATTAAAAGAAAATTTTGCTGGCTTTTTAGGCCGTAATTTCGAACAAGATTCGTTGCAATTTATATCCTTATTGAACAATGAAGCTGAAGCCGAAAAATATGGCTTTACAAAGGATAATTTCTATACAATGTTTATTCCTAACACCTATCAAATCTACTGGAATACATCTGCAGACAAAGTAATAGAGAGGTTTCATGAAGAATATAAAAAATTTTGGACAGCAGAGCGCCTTGAAAAAGCTAAAGCACAAAACTTTACACCTGTAGATGCATCCATTTTAGCGTCTATAGTGCGCGGAGAAGCCTTACACAATGACGAAATGCCAATGATAGCTGGACTTTATTTGAATAGATTAAAAAAAGGAATGTTATTACAAGCTGATCCAACTGTCATATTCGCAAATAACGATTTCACGATTAGACGTGTCTTGAACAAGCACTTAACTATCGATAATCCATACAATACCTACAAATTTAAAGGACTGCCTCCTGGGCCGATAAACATGCCTCCTATCGTAGCTATTGATGCAGTTTTGAATCCTTCAGCACATAAATATATTTATATGTGTGCAAAAGAAGACTTCTCAGGTTATCATGCTTTTGCTGAAACGGTGTCTGAACACCTTGTGAATGCACGCAAATTCCAAAAAGCATTAGACGAAAGAAATATCAAAAAATAACAAAATTTCCATGTTTGTACACGAAGAAAAAATAAGGGTAAGGTATGCAGAGACAGATCAGATGGGGTACGTTTATTATGGAAATTACGCCGCCTATTATGAGGTAGCGCGCACAGAAATGTTGCGCACAACTGGTTTTTCGTATAAAGAATTGGAAGACATGGGTGTCATGATGCCTGTATTAGAGATGAATATAAAATATAATCAACCAGCAAAATACGATGAATTACTAACCATTAAGATTATAATCAAAGAAAAACCTGCTGTACGTATTAAATTTGATTATGAAGTATATAATGAAAGCGGAGACTTATTAAATATAGGGTCAACACAGCTAGTTTTTGTCGATATGAAAAAAAATAGACCATGCAAAGCTCCCGACGTCTTTATGCAAAAGCTCGCACCCTATTTCGGTTAGTATGATATAATGAAAAAGCTCCATAACCGATTATTAGTAATTAAGCCGTACGACAATATGGTCGAATGGAGCAAATCAGCCTTCCTCCCTGGCTTCGGCAATCTGCCTCTATACACGGTTGCTAGTTTCTTTTTTCAAGAGATAAGTAAACAATCCATTCTAAATAAAGCGTCTAGCTTGGCCTACAATTTTATGCTGGCAATCTTCCCTGGAATTATCTTTCTATTCACATTAATACCCTATATCCCTGTTGAAAATTTTCAACAAAATTTACTCGACTTTTTGCAAATTGTCATCCCAAACAATGCCTTCAGTGCATTCAAAAGCACAATAGAAGATATTGTTAAAAATCAAAACAGTGGCCTATTATCATTTGGTTTTATATTGTCCACATTTTTTGCGACAAACGGAATGACCAACTTAATGAGAACCTTTAATAAATCATCCTTAGTTCCAGAAAAGAGAAAATGGCTCAAAAGACGCTTAATTGCTTTGGCACTATCTATTGCAATCGTTACAGCACTTACTATTGGAATAGGTTTATTTACTTTAATTGGATTATCGATTAATTATCTAAAAGAAAGTATAGATTACGATGTATCATGGCTATGGACATTTTTACTCACAATTTCGCGTTGGATCATCCTTTTCTTAATCTATTTTTTAACAGTAAGTCTTGTATATAAATATGGCCCATCCAATTCTAAACATTGGAAAATATTCAGTGTAGGTGCGATACTAGCTACAATTTTAGCCATAATAACCTTCTCCGGATTCGCATTTTATGTTAATAATTTTAACGCATACAACAAATTATATGGTTCGATAGGTACAATAATTGTAATTATGATTTGGATGTATTTAAATTCCTTAATAATTTTGATAGGTTTTGAACTAAACGCTAGCTTAGCTTTATCAAAACTAAACACAAAAATAACCATAAAGAAAATACACAATCAATTTAAAATATAGATTAACCAATGATAGAAAAAGGAGTTAAATCAAGCAATAGAATTCGAACAGCATTATTGTTTGTCACCATTACACTTTTTCTAGTTATCTCAACAATATTTTTCATTAGTATCAATTATTTTGAGGTCATTAATACAAGAATCTCCAAACTAATTGAATTAACAAATTACAAAGATGCGCATTACGAAAACGCCCTTAGTGAGTTCTTAGACGCTGAAAATAATTTCAGGAAGTATTCCGTAAATCTCGATACAGCCTATTACAATGCGTACATAAAACATATTTATCAATTAGACAAAAAGATTGAGGATATAATTAATCAATATAGGCTAGATACATCAGGAACACCTTTGGATCCTAGCGCTGTAATAAGCTTCAACAGATACTTGATTATTGAAAGCAAACTTGATGAAATTCAAAGCTTAACACCACTATCCAACTCCACTGACCAAGACCACGACACTTCGATACTAGTGCAGCCTCCATCCACTAGTAATCTTAGTATGGATATCGATAAAGTAGTCAAAGCTCCACAAAACAAAAATAAATCTTTACTTAATAAGTTATTCCGAAAAGCTGAAGAACCAGTAGTTGACAAAGAAGCTATTAAATTATATAATCAAAATCTAAGAAATTTCTCAAACACCAACTACAAACGCTTTAATGCCTTCAAAAATTCGTATGAAATATTACGCAAATCAGAACGAAAACTTCTATCAAATCACTTCACCATATTATATAGTATATACCAAGTATTACTCGAAATTGATGAACTCCAGATAATCAGACAAAAAATGTTGCTTCATGATCAACATGAAGATTTACTTAAACAATCTGAAAAAATTGCTTGGCAGACCATTTTATGTTTAATCTTTATTTTCATATTGATATCAATCATGATCTATTATCAATTTAGGAATAGATTTTATCAAAAGCAGCTGGTTCAAGAACAACGATATGCAGCCAAATTAGCTTCTGAAAAATCTGATATACTTGCTGAAATAAGTCATGAAATAAGAACGCCAATCAATTCCTTGATTGGTATAATAGATTTATTGAAAAAAAGATCAAATATATATTCAGAAAAAGAACAACTTTTTCTTGACTCAGCATATTCAAACATTTCAAACACTTCACGAACTATAAATGACATTCTCAATCTTAGCAAAATAGATTACTCTGCAAAACCCGAACTTAGTGATTTTGATATTGAAGAGTTAGCCCTTGATGTCTTTACAATTCACGAAAGTCAAGCTGAATTAAAAAAAATAGAATTGGAGGTAGCTGTTGAAGAAGACACGCCTACCATTATTCATTCTGATGAACTCAAAGTAAGGCAAATTCTGACAAATCTTATTTCAAATGGAATTAAATACACCATGTATGGAAAAGTGACTTGTTTTATTAGAATAAATGAACTGAATAATTTACATATAAAAGTGATAGATACTGGCTTAGGTATACCCGCAAATATGCAACCCAATATTTTTAAGAAATATTTTACCAAAAGCAATGAAAGCAAATTAAGTAATGGAATAGGTTTAGGATTATACATTACAGAACGTATTGTCAAGCAATTACAAGGAACGATTACATTCACAAGTAAGGAAAACATAGGAACTACTTTCAGTGTTGAAATACCAATTCCAAAAGCTAAAAAGAAAATTAAGTCCACAGTTGAATATAAGTCATTGTCGGAATACCCTAATGAACTCACATGGTTATTGGTAGATGATAATGTTCTTAACATTCTTTATTTAAAACAATTTTTCCAAACATTCAAACATGTAAAAGCTGCTACCAACGGATTAGAAGCACTCGAAATCTTAAAAACATTTGTCCCTAATATTATTATCACTGATATTAATATGCCCATAATGACTGGAGACGAATTTTTAGTGTATGCAAGACAAATTCCCACCTTAAACGATACAAAAATAATTGCTACCTCATCTGATTATGAACAAATCCGAGAATTAGAAATAAAACGCAATACATTCTTTGACAACGTAATAATTAAACCATTCAATGAAAAGGACATAGTGAAGACTATAAATCAAACATTGTATGGAGACAAAGAGAGCAGCATTTAAAGAGTAAAACTTTTTTCTACTTAAATGATTGGAAATAAAAGTTTTTAGTATCTTTGCACTTCCTACAATGTAGGAAAAAGGAGAAATTAATTAATGGCAAAAAAACAAGAAGCAGAAAAAGAGTTAGCGGCGAAAAACGCAGAGCTACAAGGTGCTGACACTAAAGTAGTGAAAGACACTGAGACAATTGAGTCTGAAGCAGATTCAACTTTGATCGACCAAATCAAATCAACTACTTGGTCTACACCAGAAGGTGACTTCGATTGGGATGCTGACGAAAAATCTTTCGGTAACTACAGCGAAGCTGAACGTTCGAAATTAGAAGAGCAGTATGCTGGTACTTTCAACCAAATCAATCAAGGTGAAATTATCGAAGGTGTTGTTGTTTCTATCAACAACAAAGACGTTGTATTAAACGTAGGTTTCAAATCAGACGGTCTTGTAGCAAAAACTGAGTTTCGTGATCTTCCTGAATTAAAAATCGGGGATACTGTTGATGTATTTGTAGAGTCTCAAGAAGATGCAAATGGTCAATTGGTATTGTCACGTAAGCGTGCAAAAACTCAAAAATCATGGGAAGCTATCAATGAAGCATTAGAAAATGATGCTATCATCGACGGTTTCGTTAAATCTCGTACTAAAGGTGGTTTAATCGTAGACATTAAAGGTGTAGAAGCTTTCTTACCTGGATCTCAAATCGATATCAAACCTATCCGTGATTACGATGTTTACGTAGGTAAAACTATGGAATTCAAAGTTGTAAAAATCAACCACGAATTCAAAAACGTAGTAGTATCTCACAAAGTATTAATTGAAGACGATTTAGAAAACCAAAAATCAGAAATCGTTGCTAAATTAGAAAAAGGTCAAGTATTAGAAGGTACTGTTAAAAACATTACTGATTTCGGTGTATTCATCGACTTAGGTGGTGTTGACGGTTTACTTCACATTACTGATATCTCTTGGGGTCGTATCGAGCATCCAAAAGAAGTATTAGCATTAGATCAAACGATCAACGTGGTAGTATTAGACTTTGATGATGAGAAAAAACGTATCGCATTAGGTTTAAAACAATTATCAGCTCATCCTTGGGAATCTTTGGATACAGCATTAGAGATTGGTTCTAAAGTAAAAGGTAAAATCGTAACAGTTGCTGATTACGGTGCTTTCTTAGAAATCATCCCTGGTGTTGAAGGTTTGATCCACGTATCTGAAATGTCATGGTCACAAAACTTACGTTCTCCTCAAGAGTTCTTAAAAGTAGGTGACGAAATCGAAGCTCAAATCTTAACGTTAGACCGTGAAGAGCGTAAAATGAGCTTAGGTATTAAACAATTGACTCCAGATCCTTGGAAAAACATCACTGAGCGTTACCCTGTAGGTTCTAAACAAACAGCTGTAGTTAAAAACATGACTAACTTCGGTGTTTTTGTAGAATTAGAAGACGGTATCGATGGTTTGATCCACATCTCTGACTTATCTTGGTCTAAAAAAATCAACCACCCTAACGAATTCACTAAAGTAGGTGAAACATTAGACGTAGTTGTTTTAGAATTAGACGAAGAGAACCGTAAGTTATCTTTAGGCCACAAACAATTAGAAGAAAACCCTTGGGATACATTCGAAACTATCTTTACTGAAGGTTCGATCCACGAAGGTACAGTAATCAAAGTTGGTGACAAAGGTGATATCGTAGCTTTACAATATGGTGTTGAAGGTTTCTGTCCTTCTAAACACTCTGTAAAAGAAGATGGTTCTGTATTGAAAGTTGATGACAATGCAGAGTTCAAAATCATTGAATTCAATAAAGAAAACAAACGTTTAGTAATCTCTCACTCTCGTATATGGGAAGAGGCTAAAGAAGAAGCTCGTAAAGAAGAATCTAATACACGCAAAAAAGATGCTAAATCAGCTTCAAACGCGGTTAAAAAAGTAAAAGATTCAGTTGAGAAATCTACTTTAGGTGACTTAGACGTATTAGCTCAATTAAAAGAGCAAATGGAAGGTGGTAAATAATTCTAATTTAATTTAGAATCTTCTATATAAAGCCCCAATCTTAGGATTGGGGCTTTTTGTTTTATTAACAAACATTCATTATTTTAGAACATGATCTTCAAATCTTCATTGATCACCGCTCAAGAACTTGCCGATGCGTTGAAACAAGATACTATAGTACTTTTGGATTGTACAATTGACAAAGTAGGCCAATCCATGAAGGCTGAAAAATTGGAATTAATTCCCAATTCGTCATTTTTTGATATTGAAGGTAAACTATCCGATAATACCTCTTCCTTACCTCACACGTTGGTTTCTCCGATAATATTTGAAAACGAAATGCAAAATATTGGGATTAACCAGACAAGTACAGTAGTACTGTATGATCGATGGGGAGTATATTCTAGTCCACGTGCTTGGTGGATGTTCAAAGTCATGGGGTTTCATAATGTTTATATATTAAACGGAGGCGTACCAGCTTGGAAAAAATTCAATTACCCTATCTCAAATAACTACAAAGAATCCGTAGAAAAAGGTAACTTAAAAACTAACTATTTGAATGAATGGATTGCTGATAAAGATTATATACTAAAACATCTTGACGGTAATAGTATAGAAATTTTTGATGCACGGAGCCAAGGGCGATTCTCAGGAATAGCCCCCGAACCAAGAAAAGGTTTGAAAAGTGGACACATCCCTCACTCTAAAAATATTCCGTTCGAAAATTTGCTAAAAGGTGAGTTTTATTCAGATATTAAAGAAATTGAGACTATTTTCAAAGAACAAAATCCTAGAAACTCTACCCATGTCTTCACATGTGGTTCAGGAATTACAGCATCAATATTAGCGTTTGCTAGTCATCTGATTGGTACACCAAACATTAGAGTATATGATGGATCGTGGTCTGAATGGGGAAACGAGAATTTGAATCTTCCGATTGAAAAGTAGTATTTTTTTGTTTGAATGCAAGACATTAAAGAAGAGTTGAATCTTTATTTAGTGTCAAATATTTATGCTAATTTTAACATTATCGAATAAACATATTTTAAGATAAGAAAACATAATCGCAGCACGCATAATATGAAAAACAAAATTAGGATATTATTATTCGTTCTAACCCTATTATTTTTTGCTACAGCAGTTACAGTCAAAAATGCAGTTACTGATGTCGACATCTTAAATCTCGAAACAAAAAAATTCACAACACAGCTCCACAATAAGGAAAAGCTTGTTTATAAAATTTTTTCAGATTCAATCCTTCACAAAACATTTGTAAATAGCGAACGGTATCCTTTACAAGTTAGAGAAATCGCAAACAAATATGACAGTGAACAAATCTATCTCTATATATATAAGAATTCAAAGCCTATATTTTGGTCATCTAATATTTATGTTCCTGATACAGACTTAGGTCTAAAAGATGGCATTTCATACATTCTAGCTGATAATTTTTCATTTATTGTCAAGAAAAAGAAATTAACAGCTGAATTGAATATTGTAGCACTAATCCCAATTGACCGACAATATAATACATCTTATAAAGCAAAAAATAGTCAGAACTATTTTGCGGCTACTTCAAACACACAATTACAAGTAGCAAAATTTGGTGATAACGAAGAAATCCGCAACATTTACTCAACTAAGAATAATTACCTCTTTTCCGTAAAATTAAAAAGCAATAAATATAATAACATATATCTTACCATTCAACTATTCTGTTGGGTCCTAGGTACTATCTGTGGCGTAATTTTGATTAGTAATATATGCGTAAATATTGCAAGATCAGGAAAACCACTCTTTTCTATTTTATTATTAGGCTTTACATTTTCTGTCATACGAATTATTGATCTTGAAACCAATTGGCTATCCCAAATTTCCGACTATAAACTATTCTCTCCTCGTACTTACGCCTATAATTATCTAGCACCAAATCTTTGGTCATTCTTAGTTAATTCCATAGTATTACTTTGGATTGTTTGCTTTTGTATATACATCAAAAAATATTTTGTTGTTCCGAATTTTATTTTGAAATACAATGTTCGCAATTGGGTCTACTTATTTCTGCTATTGGGTATATACTATTTGTACAATCAATTGTTTAGCCAGCTAGCAACATTAATTACACATTCGTCATTCTCTACTGAAGATCTCATTACTCTACTTTTCACCTACGATTTTACTTTCTATCATATATTAATATATGCTATAATCATCTTTTCAATTATATTGATGACGGATATATTAGTTTATATTGGAAAAATTTTAACTCCAAAAACTACTACAAATCTAAACATCCAATTAATTTCTTTAGTAATTACGCTTATAATCAGCGGTTTTTATCAAAATTTTTCATTGATAAATATTTTAATTGGTATCCTGATAATGATGCAATCATTTGATAAATCCATGTTAAAATACAATAATCTGTATACACAGATTATCGCTATCCTGACATTAGCATGTATTACAACTATCAAATTTGCTGATGCGATCAATGAGAATAATAGAGAACATATGAAATTGATGCTTCTTAATTTGGAAGCTGACGATGATGTTGAAGCTATTTCCCTTTTTGCACAAATAGAGAGTGAAATTGAAAATGATCAACAGTTAAAAAAACTGATTAGAATAACGAGCGAAAACCCAAATTCTCAATTAATTGACGACTATATTCAAAAAACTTATTTGGTTGGATATTTGACCAATTACAGTTTCTCTGGCTACTATTATTTAAATGAAAAAGCACTTGACAGTTATAATTTCAATCCGCTCATAGATTATCGAGAAAAAGTTATTTCAAATGCTTCTAAAGTAAATTTCACTAAATCATTTTATAAATCAAAAACAGAAATAGGTCATTATGATTATTTTACATTAATAAACACGGAAGATAATGAGGGAAATAATTTCTCTATAATATTAAATTTAAAGAAAAACATCAAAGACGTAACGACCCACATCCCCTTTGTTACAAATAATAGTAATGAAAATTTTGATAATGTAAAGACAAAAGATTACAATTTTGCTATCTATAAGAACGGAATATTAATAAGTCAAAATGGAACTTACACATACGCTGATAAAGATCAATATTTAGATAAAAATATCCATGAATTCTATGTGATTGATGACAATACAAATTATCAACATATAATATTTCGGCCAAATAAAGAGACTACACTTATTGTCAGTAAACTAATACAATCATACTGGCAATTTATTACGGTTGTATCTATTACCTTCTTGTTTTTATACATCATTATAAATGTAGTTAGGTTCTTAGTTCAAATAGTTCCAATCTACATACGACAAGATGTAACAATTATTAATTTATACCTGAGGCTTCGTTACTCCTTAGCACAAATCAGATACAGTTCTCGGATACAAACACTTGTGATTAGTTCTGTTTTGATTGCGATTATCATTTCGGGAATAATAAGTTTTTACAGTATAAGACTACAAACCATCCAAAACAGTAAGGATCAGAAGATTAGATTTATATCACAAGTAGTTCAAAATTTAGAAGACATCGCGGCTAAAGACTCCTCAAATCTGCACCTATCTTCTTTATATAAAACCATGTCATCCCTAACTGAAATCGTTGTAACAGACTATAATTTGTATGACAAAAATGGAAAACTATTTTTCACCACACAACCCAACATTTATAATCATAATCTAATTTCATCTTATATCAATCCACATGCATACATTGAAATGAATGTTTTGAAGAAGAATGAAACATTAATGATTGAACAGATTATTGATTTTGATTATGAAAGCGCGTACGCGACCATCAAAGATGCAAATTATAGAACTATTGCATATTTAGGTATACCGTATTTCAACTATCATAATGATCAAACGGAAAGCACTAATATTTTGCTTAAAACACTTTTGAATATATTTACAATCATCCTTATAATTTTTGCCTTTCTATCCTTGTATATTTCTAATAAGATTACTGAACCGTTGCAAATGATTAGAAAAAAACTTTCTCAAACAAACATTTCTGACAAACCGAATGAATCTTTATACTGGGAAAAGGATGATGAAATAGGTCTTTTGGTTAAAGAATACAACTACATGCTCGTAAAATTGGAAGAACATTCCAAACAACTTCGACATGCAGAACGTGAAAGTGTATGGCGTGAGATGGCCCAGCAAGTAGCACATGAAATAAAAAACCCATTGACGCCAATGAAGCTTGGAATTCAACAATTGAATCGTTCATTCAAAGACAATGACGATAGATTTCCAGAACGTTTTGAGAAAATTTCAAATTCATTCATAGAGCAGATTGACGCATTGGCACGTATTGCTTCAGAGTTTTCTGCATTTGCAAAATTACCTGAGTCACATTTCGTAGTATTAAATTTGATCGAGAAGATAAATAAATCGATACATGTTTATGATAATATACCGAATGTGAGTATTGAACTAATTAATGAAACTCAATTTGAAAATGAAATTGAAATATTTGGTGATAGAGACCAAATAATCCGATCATTTAACAATTTAATAAAAAATGCAATTGAAGCTACATTAGGACGTCGTAAACCACGCATTAAGATCACTATCAAGCCACACGAAGAGAAAACGATAAAAGTGGAAATCTCTGATAATGGATTTGGCATTCCGGATGAGGTAATTCCCAAAATATTCAAACCCAACTTTACTACGAAAAGTTCTGGCACAGGATTAGGTTTAGCATTCGTAAAACAAACGATTTCCGGAATCGGTGGATCAATTGATTATGAAACCAAACTTAACCATGGTACCAATTTTATAATCATATTACCAATGCACATAAAACAAGAGTAGTTACAATATTATTTTTACAAATACGAAATACAAAAAAAATGTATATTCGAAACATTAAAAAAATAATAGATATGAACTGGAAAAAATCATTTTATATAGCGTCCTTTTTGGTAGCTACAAGTACCTTAACTTTCGCCCAAGATAACTTGATCAATGCATTAAAAAATAATGTAAGCGACAACAGTAAACAAGGCTTTATCTTTACTGAGGTTATCAATCTTGCTAATACATCAATTAAAGATCAGGGTTCCTCAGGCACATGTTGGTCATATTCAGGCAATTCATTTTTAGAATCCGAAATGATACGTATGGGTAAAAAACCAGTTGAAATATCACAAATTTTCACGGCTTATTACACTTATCTAGAAAAAGCAAAAACTTTCGTTCAATTGCATGGTAAGCAAGCTCAGGGAGAAGGTGGTCAACTACATGACGTATTGACGATTTATCGAAAATATGGTGCTGTGCCTCAAGAAATTTACACTGGTCTTAGAGAAGGACAAACACGTAATAATTTCTCAGAAATGAGTAACATTCTACATGGTATGACTGAGAATATTGTAAAGGAAAAAAAATTAACACCAAATTGGCAACTCGCAGTAACGGGTGTAATGGATGCCTATCTAGGTGTTCCTCCTAAATCATTCCAATACAATGGAAAAACATATACACCACGCACATGGGCTGATCAAGTAATCGGAATAAATCCTGATGATTATGTTGGCATTAGTTCATTCAAAGCGTATGAATACCATAAACCATTTACATTATTAATACCAGACAACTGGTCTTTTGAAAGATTTTATAATGTAAAGATGAATGAAATTACAGAAGTAATTGACAATGCTTTAGTAAATGGATACACCGTTGCATGGGCGACGGACGTTTCGGAGAAATTCTTTAGTTGGAAAAATGGGGTTGCATTTGTTCCTGAAAAAGAATTTGAAAAAATGTCGGCAGCAGAACAAGGTGATTTGTTCAATGGTCCGAAGCCAGAAGCTCAAATAACAGAAGATATGCGTCAAGCAGCATATGACAATTACTCTACAACAGATGATCACGGTATGCACATTGTTGGTTTAGTAAAAGATCAAAATGGTAAAGAGTACTATATTGTTAAAAACTCTTGGGGCGCTTCAAACGATTACAAAGGCTATATGTATGCGACAAAGGAGTTCGTAAAATTCAAAACATTGTCAATTCTTTTGCATAAAAATGCATTACAAAAAGAGATTAAATCCAAACTCGGAATTTAATTCAAAATAAAATCAAAAAGCTCAGTCCCGAACTGAGCTTTTGTGCATTAATTTATTGATCGAATAATATTTATTATTGTTATACTTGTAATAAAAGTATACTTTTATCCTATGAAATCAACAATTATACTTAGCTCAATCACAATAACACTTCTAAGTGGCTGTTCAATTCTACAGAATAAAACACCTTCTAATGCAAGTGATTTGAATGCGAAATGGCATATAATTTCGATTGAGAATAAGACTATTGATAAAAAGGTGAATGGCAAAGAACCAATATTCAGCTTTGATTTAGCAAAACAAGAATATGCTGCTATTACAGGTTGTAATAATTTAATGGGGGGCTTTGAATTAAAATCTAAAAATAACATTAAATTCACTAGAGGAGTATCAACCATGATGGCTTGTAACAACATGGAAGTAGAACAGGGTTTATCTAAAATACTCCCGTTGATCTCATCTTATAAGATTAGTAATGATACTCTCTCATTTATTGATACAAAGAAGAATATTAAAGCACAATTTAAATTAAAGCACGAAGATAATTCGTCTCAATTACAAGGCAAATGGGAATTGGATTATTTAGGTCTTTCAAGTAAAACGCTAGAGCAATTATTTAACTCGCGTAAACCAACAATAGAATTCGATATTAAGGAAGAGACATTAGTTGGAAATGGTGGTTGCAATAATTATTCTGGAACATACAATGTAAATGGACATAAAATAAATTTTGGTGCTATTGCTGCCACTAAGATGGCCTGCCCTTCGTTAACAGGAGAAGCATTATATTTTCAAAATTTACAAAAAATATCGTCTTACAGTGTACATGAAAATCAACTGACATTCATCACTGATGATATTGCAATCTTGAGATTCAAAAAAATAAAATAGCTAAAAAACAAAAGGAGGAATGTAAATCCTCCTTTTGTTTTTTAAGTACTATCCGAATAAATCAGAGCTCAAATAGCGATCCCCCCTATCACAAGCTATAAATACAATTACCCCCTCTTCTATTTCATTCGCCACCTGTAGAGCGGCATGAAATGCACCTCCAGTACTCATTCCTGCAAATACACCTTCTTTCTTTGCTAATAGGCGTGACTTGTCAACAGCATCATGCTGAGCTACATCTATTACCCTATCCACTCTACTCGCATCAAATATCTTGGGTAAATATTCTTTTGGCCAACGTCGAATACCTGGAATTGACGATTCTTCTGTCGGTTGACAGCCGACAATTTGAATGTTTTGATTCTTCTCTTTCAGGTATATGGAATTGCCCATGATTGTACCTGTCGTTCCCATCGCACTGACAAAATGCGTAATTTTCCCTTCGGTATCACGCCAAATCTCAGGACCTGTTGTTTTGATATGCGCTTTGTAATTATCGGGATTAGCAAACTGGTTTAATATAAAAATACCATCTCTTTCGGCCTTTTCTTCAGCATAGTCACGACACACCTCCATATTCTCTAGTAAGGTAACTTTCGCACCAAATGCTTCCATTGTTAGGGTACGTTCACGTGTCGAACTAGAGGGCATCACCAACTCTAGATCCATTTCATACATGCTTGCAATCATCGCGAGCGCAATACCGGTATTCCCACTTGTGGCTTCGATAAGTTTGTCCCCTTTTCTGATTTCACCCCTCTCAATAGCTGATCGGATCATATTCAATGCAGCTCTATCTTTAACAGAGCCTGCAGGATTATTCCCCTCTAATTTGGCATAAATTTTAACCTTAGGGTTGTCGTGAAAACTTGTTATCTCGACCAAAGGAGTATTACCAATAGTGTCTATTATATTTCCCATTATAAAGCGGGTTTAGTATCAATAAATTTTGAATTCGATTGATGATATACAGTTGTGTACGGTTCTATACTTGATGTAAGCCAAACATTCCCTCCTATTATTGAATGATGTCCTACACGTGTCTCTCCTCCTAATATTGTTGCTCCGGCATAGATAATCACATAATCTTCAATAATCGGATGACGCTGCTTACCAGCTAAGTCTTTCTCAACACTCAATGCGCCTAACGTAACGCCTTGATATAACTTCACATGCTCTCCAATGATACACGTTTCTCCAATTACCAATCCTGTACCGTGATCAATATGCAAATATTTACCTATCGTAGCTCCTGGGTGAATATCAATGCCCGTGCGTTCATGTGCCCACTCTGTTAATATACGTGGAATTAATGGAACATCTTGCAACCATAACTCATGTGCCATACGAAAAATACACGAAGCCAAAAAACCTGGATAAGTGCGAATTACTTCACGCAAATCCTTTGCTGCGGGGTCGCCTTCCAAAATAGCTTGTGCGTCTGCGAGCATGATCTCATATAGCCCGGGCAAGGATTTATAGAATTTATCAACCACCACCTCAGGATTGCATTCACAACAATTTTGACTCTTTAATAATATATCCAACAGCTCTACTTCTGACTGTTTGAACATGACAACAACCCCATCGACAGAGTCTAATTTTCTAGGATCACGTTCCGGAAATAACAATCTAAACAAATCTCTAGCCCAAGTCCATATTCTAGTATTGCTAGGCATATCTTGAGCTTCCAGTTGCTTTTTATAAAGATGGTTGTAAAAGTTTTCCATGATTGCAAATCTACATTTTTAGAATCAAAAAAATCTACTATTATTATAGATTTTATAGAACTAATTTAGTCACTAACTCTTTATGCGTATCTTCTGCAGAAATACACATACCCGTATGTGATGGTGAGCATTGAATAATTGTGCTCCTATTTGCTGTTAGCCAACGAAAACGTTCAGCTTGATCAAGATTAGCTATCCTACCATAAGACTTATCTCCTGCACAAATTTTTTGAAATGACTCCAAATGTCTTTTTATCTCTTCAATATCTGATTCGCTATATAAGGCTTTTATTTTATGTGCATTAAGATGAAAAAGAAACTCTGCATATCGAAACTTCTTACAATACAAAGCTACCCCTACATTCACAAACTCTTCACGCTCAGCTCTAGGAACTACGCGTACTACAGCATACTCATACAATGTTCTTACGCTCATTTTCTATTTGATTTAAAAACATCGATGCATTTGCTAATCTTCTCATCAAGAATTTAAGATACACTTCTCTTACTTGCGTAGGGTTTAAATCTCTCCCCACCTCTTCCAACCATTCGTCTGGTATAACATTCAAAATACCACGAATATTCTCTTCAGTGAACATAGCACCATAATTATCCTGTATTTCTTGTACTTTAGACGCTTGCTTCAACAAAACATGATCTTTAATCTGCACAAAAGGTTTCGCGACATAATCTTCCCAATTATCCCAAGAATGATGAAAATACAAGGAAGCACCGTGGTCTATCAACCACAATTCTTTATGCCACATCAACATATTTGTATTGCGAGCTGTCCGATCTACATTCATCAATAAAGCATCCAACCATACAATTTTAGACGCCTCCTCTTCTCCAACGACATCTACATTCGCATCATATGTAATTGCTCCACTCAAAAAATGAACACCAAGATTTTTACCGATAGAAAATTTCAACAAATCTTGAATTTCTTCATCAGCTTCCAACCTCCAAAATGATTCGTCCAGATTCGCAAACACCAATTCTGGCATACGTAATCCTAGAAACCGCGCTAACTCACCCCCAATCAATTCAGCCACCAAAGCTTTTTTACCTTGTCCAGCGCCTCTAAATTTAATAACATAACTAAAGCCATCGTCCGCATCGACCAATCCTGGAAGTGAACCTCCTTCACGAAATGGTTGTGCATATCGTGTAATTTCGACTTCTCGAATATCTGGTTTATTAATTCCCTTCATGTATTTTTAAAGTATATTCGAAGTTACTCGAAAATAAATTACAATTTGTCATAAAATACCAAAATCAAACACTATTTTGACTATAGGCTAAGTACATTTCTGATTATATTTGTAACACAACATATCCTAACAACTATATAATGAATACGACGGAAGAATATAATGCGGTAATTGATTTTTGTAAAAAACTTTTTGTGAATAAAACTCAAGATTATGGCACATCGTGGCGTATCATGCGTTTAAGTTCAATAACAGACCAACTTTATATCAAAGCAAAACGCATTCGTACGTTGGAAATCAAACAAGTTTCTAAGGTTGGGGAAGATATTGCAGGCGAATTTGTGGCTATAATAAATTACTGTGTGATTGCACTTATGCAATTGGAAATGGGCGAAGAGGGGGATGAAAATTTGGACGCAATCTTCGTCGAACAAAAATATACTGAAAAAGTGAATCAGACTCGTGATTTAATGTTTGCCAAAAATCACGATTATGGTGAAGCATGGCGTGATATGCGCATATCTTCGATGACCGATATGATTTTAATGAAATTGCACCGTGTTAAACAAATTGAAAACAATGACGGAAAAACAATCGTATCAGAAGGTTTAGCTGCCAATTATCAAGATATGTTGAATTATGCAGTATTTGCTTTAATTAAAATGGAATTTGCTGATAAAAAATAAGACTATGTCGAACACTTCATATTACACACCTCTTCAAAATAGCTCCACTAAACCAGATCTTTCACTTTGGCTATCACGCATATTTGTTGGGTTATTATTTATATTTTCTGGTTTAATTAAAGCCAACGACCCTATGGGCTTTGGTTTCAAATTGCAAGAATACTTTCATGTTTTTCATTTAAATATTCTAAATGACTACAGTACTTGGATTGCTATAATTATCTGCGCCTTTGAAATTATTTGTGGGGTGTTATTACTCTTAGGTATTGCTCGTAATATAATTGCTTGGGGATTGTTATTAATGATTATCTTTTTCACATTTCTAACTTTCTACTCCGCATTTTTTGATGTGGTAACATCTTGCGGATGCTTTGGTGACGCGATCCCACTAACACCATGGGAGTCATTCATTAAAGATTTAGTATTATTAATCTTTATCGGTATAATCTTTATCAAAAGACACAAAATTGAACCTATTTTCAAAAGTTCCTTTACCAATAATACACTAACCCTATTGACTATTATTTTTTCTTTTGGAATAGGTATTTATACCTACAAATACTTACCATTTGTAGATTTCTTGCCATACAAAATAGGCAATCACCTTCCTTCATTAATGAAGGCCCCAGAAGGAGCACCGCAAGATGAGTTTGAGCACATTTATAATTTGAAAAACAAACAATCCGGTGAGACAAAAAAAATGACTGACAAAGAATATATGGGTCAAAAAATTTGGGAAGATGAAAATTGGGAAATTATTGGCGAGCCAGTGACAAAATTGATTAAGAAGGGGTATCAAGTTGCAATTCCAGATTTGATCATATCGGATACAGAGGGACAAGACTTTACACAAGAAATTATTGAAAACCCACATTACAATTTTATTGTAACAAGTGTTGATGTATCCAAATTCACTCCTACTGATTTCTTAGCTCTGGATAAGATTAATCAAACCATCAAATCATTAAGTGAAGACTTTAACTTGAGAGCGGTACTACTAACAGCCAGTGCTAGCTCTGATATTGATTACTTGAATGACCAATTAGATTTAGTTTTAGAAACTTTTTATGCTGATGCAGTTCCTCTGAAAAGCATGGTAAGATCCAATCCTGGGGTAATGTTACTTCAAAATGGTGTAGTAATACAAAAATGGTCTAAAAATACTTTCCCAACTAAGGAAGAATTGATTTCTACTTATCTGAAATAATAAAATGGACAAACCTATTTTTTTAGTTGGCTTCATGGGAAGCGGAAAAACGACTTGGGGTAAAAAAATCGCGAATGCATTAGAACTTCCATTTGTAGATCTAGATCATGAAATTGTTGCAAATATAGGAATGACAATTCCAGAATATTTTCAACAATATGGAGAAGAAAGCTTTCGGAAATTAGAAACCGAATACTTAAAAAAACAAACAGGGCGAATTGCTATCATCTCCACTGGAGGAGGGACACCTTGTTTCTTTGATAATATGGATTGGATTAATGAGAATGGACTTTCTCTTTATCTGTATCACACCAGTAAATCATTATGGTCGCGATTGAGCCAATCCGATGTCAATAAAAGACCTGTTTTAAAGGATTTATCAGGAGATGAATTATTTGAATTCATTGATTCCAAGCTTAATGAACGTGCTGAATACTACGATAGAGCACACATAAAATTTGAACAAATACACACACCATTAGAAGAAATCATTCTTTTGATTAAAAATTACCAGCAGAAATAAATGAAAAAGATTTTAAATAGTATCGCTTTTGCTATAAGCTTTATCGTTATAGTCGGTTGTTTTAGAAATACGCCCCCACAGTCACAGCAAGACACGGTAACTTCCAAAAGCAACTATGAAAAGTCTTTATTCTCCTCGAGCAACTTTAACATAAATAGTCTAGACGACCTATACGAATTTTTAACTTATTCAGAAAAAAGAGTTCCCCTTGTCAGTGCTCATCGTGGAGGTGATACACAAGGCTATCCTGAAAATGCTATTGAAACATTTGAATACTGGGCAAAGCAATTTCCACTTATTATTGAATGTGACGTACGAATGTCAAAAGATTCTGTATTGGTATTGATGCATGATGAAACATTAGATCGCACATCGAACGGCAGCGGCTCAATCAATTCATACTCTTTAGAAGACTTGAAAAAAATCCGATTAAAAGATAGCAACGGAGAGTTGACAGAGTATAAGATTCCAACGCTAGAAGAAGCGCTTGTCTGGGGTAAAGGAAATGTGATCTTTACGTTGGATGTCAAACAAGATGTGCCTTACAAATTATTAAATCAAATCATTCAAAAAACGAATGCTCAGTCATATGCTGTAGTGATTACCTACAATTCTAATCAGGCTCGTGCCATAAACCGAATTAATCCAGACCTTATGCTTTCTGTAAGTATTAAGTCTCAAAAAGATTTAGCTAAACTTGCGGAAGCAGGAATACCTGACAATAGATTAATTGCCTTCGTAGGCACTTCACAACCAAAAACAGAATTAATAGACTTATTGCATTCACATGGTATCAAGACCATTTTAGGCACAATTGGCAACCTCGACAAACAGACTAAAAGTAGAGGATATCAAGTCTATGCTGAATACATCGAAAATGGTGCTGACATCCTGAGCACAGATCGTCCTGAAGAAGCGCAAAAAGCTCTTGATTTCTTTATTAAGAAGAGAAAATTAGAGTCCCCATTTTTAAATCGATAAACCATGTCTATTCGTATTCAAAATCTGAGTAAAAAATTTGGAAAACAATTTGCATTGCAAGATGTAAGTTTCCATAAGACAAGCAATGGTATAATTGGATTTCTTGGTCCCAATGGAGCAGGGAAATCCACGACGATGAAGACTTTAGCTGGCATAATACCAATCGAATCAGGTCAATGTTGGATTGAAGAAATTAATATTCAACAAAACTCTTTAGAATCAAAAAAAAACATTGGATATCTACCGGAGAATAATCCGTTGTATTTGGATATGTATGTAGGCGAAATTCTAGAATTCCAAGCCGCATTATACAATCTAGATAATGTTTCAACACGAATTAAAGATGTTGTTAAAAAAACAGGACTGGTACACGAACAGCACAAAAAGATAAAAGAGTTATCTAAGGGATATAGGCAACGGGTCGGATTGGCTTGTGCAATTATTCATAACCCTAAAGTTTTGATATTGGATGAACCAACAACTGGATTAGATCCAAATCAAATTATTGAAATCAGGCAGCTAATTCGTGATTTATCCAAAGAAAAAACAGTTCTTCTTTCTACACACTTAATGCAAGAAGTGGAAGCGATTTGTGATGAGATTATTGTCATTCATCAAGGAAAGATTAAAGATCAATTTTTATTACGTGATAAAAATTCTAGATACCCAAATCTCTCGATGGAAGAAATTTTCGTTCAACTAACTAAGTAAAACCAAAAATCCACATAATTATTGCAATGTGTGGCATATTTTCATATTTTCGAACATTAAACCTCGAGTAACTTTGCTAAGCATTTATAAAAAAGAGATAATTTCTTATTTCAATTCTTTCATTGGATATTTAGCTATTGGATTATTTCTTCTAATAGCAGGTTTATTGACATGGATATTTCCTGAAACATCAATTTTGAATAACGGATATTCGACCCTGGAATCTTTTTTCAGATTAAGCCCCTATTTACTATTGTTACTTATCCCTGCTATATCTATGCAGAGCATTGCGGGAGAAAAAGCAAATGGCACTTTTGATTTATTATTAAGCAAGCCAATCACCTTTTCCAATATTGTTTTAGCTAAGTTTTTAGGAAGCTATACCATTTCCTTATTAGCGATTTTACTAACATTAGTATATCCAATATGTCTGTATTTCCTAGCCGCACCTATTGGAAATATAGATATCGGAGGAATAATTGGCTCCTACTTAGGTTTATTTTTATTATCAGCATCATTTACAGCCATATCGATATTTAGCTCCTCACTGACTGATAATCCCATCATTGCTTTTTTACTCGCTGTTGTGTTATGTTTTATTACATATTATGGGTTTGATGCAATAAGTAGTTTCTCCTATTTATACTCCTACGGAGATACCATCTCCTCGTTAGGAATTCAATACCATTATGATGCATTAAGCAGAGGAGTATTGACCGCTCAAGATTTCATTTACTTCATAAGTTTCACTACATTATTTTTAACACTTTCTATAGTTCATTTGGGTAGAAAATTCAGATCAAGTAAAAAGTCATTTACCACTTATACTATTGTTTTAATTTTGATATTAACATTAAATCAATCCTTTATTACAAACTTATTCGGAAGAATTGATTTTACAGAGGACAAAAGATATACCCTAAGCCACACGTCGAAAGAAATACTAAAAGAAATTGACGATAATATCTACATTACCATATTCTTAGACGGTGAATTGCCTAGTGGTTTTAAACGTTTGCGACAATCCGCTATCGATATGTCTCGAGACATGTATACAGCTTCAAATGGCTTTATTAAAGTAAATATTATCAACCCTCAGGATGGCTCTGCTCAAGATCAACAAGAATTAATTGCAGCTTTAGTTGATCGAGGATTACAACCTACAAATTTAAGTGTAAAAAATAGCAGCGGATTAGCCCAAAATCTTATTTTTCCTTATGCAATAGTGAGCAAGGGTGAACAAGAGATAAACGTAAATTTATTACAAAACAAGATTGGGCTCTCTCCAGAACAAGTCCTCAATAATTCTATTGAAAACATTGAATATGGCCTAATTTCAGCAATAAAGAAACTCACATCCGACTCAAAAACTTTTATTGGATTTACCGAGGGACATGGCGAACCTTCAGATTTGGAGTTGTATGACGCAATGCAAACCTTTGCCCAATCAAATCAGGTCGGAAGAGTAAATTTGGATTCCATTGCTATGGAAGAGCTACAGAAATTTTCAGTTATAGTCATCGCCAAACCTCAACATAAATTCTCAGAAAGTGACAAATACAAAATAGATTATTTTGTGCGAAATGGAGGGTCAGTCATATGGGCAATTGATCAAGTCAATGCAGATATTGAAAATTTAAGAGAATCAACTCATCAAGTTTTACTCGGAAAAGAATTAAATCTTGATGACCAACTATTTTTGTATGGGGTACGATTAAATTATGATTTGATTGCCGATATGAATTGTGCTCAAATTCCACTGTCAGTAGGTAATATAAATGGTCAGCCCCAAATTGAATTAACCCCATGGTTCTTCTATCCTATCCTAATGCCAAATCGTACACATGCTGCGGTTAAAAATCTGGATGGTATACGATCCGAGTTTATAGGAACAATAGATACTATTGCGACCCCTACTATTAAAAAAGAAATAATCTTAGAGTCTTCTCCCTTTTCAAAAACATATAAAACAGGCTCGAGAATCTCGCTGCAAATCGTAGAAGAACAACCTGACATAAATACATTCCGTAGTGAGCAGAAAGCTGTAGCTGTAATGCTATCTGGTCATTTTCCTTATATTTTTGAAAATAGACCAACGCCACCTGGTATTAATAACGCAGTAGACTTATCTAATATATCACAGCCGGCTAAAATGTTTGTCATATCAGATGGTGACTGGTTAATTAATCAAATAAATACAAAAGACCAATCGCCTTATCCATTAGGTTGGGATAGGTTTACTGAACAACAATTTGCAAATAAAACTTTATTACAAAACATTGTAGATTATTTAGCGAATGACGAAAAACTCATTAGCCTACGCAACAGAGAAGTAAAATTGAGATTGCTGGATCAAGCAATTGTCAAGCAAGACAAATTAAAATGGCAACTAATAAATGTTGTATTTCCAATACTACTTCTTTTTATCCTAGGGATTACTCAACAATACTTACGTAAAAGAAAATACACTAAAAAAGTCGCAATATAAATTGCGACTTCTATTCAATAAAAATCAAGAAAGTATTAATATTAATTCTTTTTCATAGTACCCGTCTCGGATAAACGCAAATGCCAGCTAAATGCTTCTTCCAAAAGATGTGGTGTATGTCCACCTCGCTCACAAGCCCTATCAAAATAAGACTGTAACTCTTCTCTATAATCAGGGTGAACACAATTCTCAATGATTTTTTTCGCACGCTCACGTGGAGCTAAACCACGTAAATCTGCCAACCCTATATCTGTAACTAAAATATCAACGTCATGTTCAGTATGGTCAACGTGAGATACCATTGGTAGTACATGCGATATTTTATTTTCTTTTGAAGCAGCCTGCGCAACGAAAATACTTAAATAAGCATTACGAGCAAAGTCACCCGAACCACCAATACCATTCATTATTTTAGTACCCGAAATATGAGTTGAATTTACATTTCCATAAATATCAAATTCTATAGCAGTATTGATAGCAATGATTCCTAATCGACGTACAAGCCCAGGTGTATTGGAAATATTTTGAGGTCTCAAGACCATTTTATCTCTGTATTTATCCAAATTAGAAAAAACACGATCATAACAAGCCTTTGAAACTGTGATCGAAGAAGCTGACGCAAAATCCATTTTACCGGCATCAATAAGATCAAAAGTACTATCTTGAAGCACCTCAGAAAACATGGTCAGATTTTTAAAATTACTATTTTTAAATCCAGTCAAAACAGCATTCGCTACTTTACCAATTCCTGCTTGCAAAGGCAATAAACTTTCTGTCAAATGCCCCAATTTAACCTCATTTTCAAAGAAACCCAAAATGTGATTTGCTATTGCTGTAGTTTTATCATCTGGTTCTGCTATATCAGCAGGACTATCTTCAATATCTGACATCACGATACCTACAATTTTTGAGGGATCTAATGCGATAGTCTTTCTTCCAATTTTATTTTCTGAAGCTACAATAGGAATTACATTTCTTCTTGGATAATCTTCAGCCTGATAGATATCATGAATACCTTTAATTTCTAATGGAACTGCTGTATTCACTTCCAAAATCACTTTTTTTGCAAGTGCCGCAAAAGTAACTGAGTTACCTACTGAAGTCGTAGGAACAATACTACCATCAGCTTCAATACATGCAACTTCTAATACAGCGATATCAACACCAGCAATATTTTTATTGTGTATTAATTCTGCCGTCTCACTCAGGTGTTGATCGATATAAAGTATTTCACCAGCATTAATTTTATCACGTAAGATTCGATCAACTTGAAAAGGCATACGCTTTGCTAAAGCACCGGCTTCAGCTAGTTTACCATCGGTACCATGTCCAAGTGATGCTCCAGTTATCAACGTGATTTTCAAAGGTTCTATTTTTGCTCTTTCAGCTAAAGCTGGTAATACGACTTTGCTATCACCCGCCTTAGTAAAACCACTAGATCCAACGACCATACCATCCTCAATCAAAGCCGCCGCCTCTTGAGCAGACATAACTTTACTATTCAAAGATTCTAAACGTATTCTACTTAAACTCATATTCAAACGTAAATTAATAGATGTTATCTACCTTATAATCAAATAACATTACAATATTACTCATTAATAAAATGTCATTTTTATTCTTTTCAGTCAGTTAATTATCTCACAACGCTGAAAATAAAGTAAGCGATTGAAAAACAACGACTTAATAACAATTAATACCATTAAAATTATTTTGCTAATCTGTCAAATCACTCATAAACATTATTTTAATGAATATTCTAGCACGATAATAGTGGTTAAATAACGATAAATAACCAAAAATCAAAGTGACCAAACACTTACTTTTTGGTTATTTAACTTAAAAATTAGAAATTTGTTTCAAATTATTAGATATGGAAAAGGAATATGTAAATAAGTATTACATGACCGAGGTTGATGCATTCGAAGATAGTATATATTGTCATCACGCATTAATGGGAGATAGTTATATTGGTGAACACATACATAAGAAAGGGCAATTTTTATATACGGAGGGTGGTGTTGTCTTTTTGAAAACAGCTAATAAATCTTACTTTCTACCAGCAAGACATTATATTTGGATTCCGGCTGGAATAAAACACAGCATACATCCTAGTTCTTCACACGTTGTGATGCGAAATCTATATTTTCCTAAATATGAAACAGATACAGATTTTTTTGATAAAATAAACATTTATCCAGTTAGTGATTTATTGATCGAACTAATCATGTTTACCAATCGTTGGAATGGTAATATTTTCCCGGTGGAGGAACCTAAATATTCCATCGCAAAAGCATTTAAGCTAATCCTACCTGAACTATCGCAATCAGAATTGCCATTGGCATTGCCGTATCCTCAACATCAAAAATTGAAGGATATTATCAAGTTTTTAGAGTCCAATATCTCCGAAAACGTAAGCTTCAAAGTATTGGCAAACAACTTTGATATAAGTGAGCGAACACTCGCTCGATTGTTTCAAAAAGAATTAAACATGTCATTTATCCAATATTACACTATTTTGCGTATGTTGACAGCACTAAAGTTGCTTTTGGATGAAAAACTAAGTGTTAATGAAGTAGCACTAAAAGTTGGCTATAGTAGCTTACCAACATTTAGTAATACTTTCAACAAAGTAATTGGCGTTCGCCCAAGTGATTATGTGAAACACCAAAATACTTTACTATAAATAACTCAAATCTAAACTTAAATATATGAGACTTAAAGCGTTTGTATTGTCGACATTAGCGACTGTATCTATTTTATCTTGCTCTACACCACAAAAATCTGTAAAGTCCAGTACTGATCTTCCAAAAGCCATTCAACTTTTTAATGGAAAAGATCTAAAAAATTGGACACCCAAAATTAGAAATTATGAGGTTGGAGAAAACTTCGGAAATACCTTTCGTGTAGAGGATGGTATGATGAAGGTGAGATATGACCAATATGATAAATTTAATTTCCGTTATGGTCATATTGCATACAATACACCTTATTCATACTATGTGTTACGTGTTGAATATAGATTCATAGGTGAGCAAGCTACAGAGGGTGAAGCTTGGGCATGGCGCAATAGCGGGGCTATGCTACACGGTCAGGACCCAAAAACAATGTGGAAAGACCAGAACTTCCCCATTTCTATTGAAGCACAATTTTTAGGAGGTGATAATGACCCTAAATCGATACGCACAACTTCAAATTTGTGTACTCCTGGCACACATGTAGTCATGAATGATAAACTATTTACACCGCATTGTATAAACGCCAAATCAAAGACCTATCACGGAGATCAATGGGTGACAGCAGAATTCGTTGTATTAGGAGACTCTGTTATCCGCCATGTATTGGAAGGTCAGACTGTAATTGAATATTCAAAACCTCAAATAGGAGGCGATATGGTTGATGGACATAATCCAGCTGTAAAAAAAGATGGCCAACCTATTACAGGTGGTTACATTTATCTACAGTCAGAAAGTCACCCAATAGATTTTCGTAAGGTTGAGCTATATGATTTAGAAAAGTATAAAAAACAACCAGAGAAGCTCAATACCCTTATCCAAAACATACTTAACATTAAAGGCTCGAATTAATCGAGCCTTTAATGTTAAGTATTGAAATATAAACAACAAAAAAAGGACACTTTTTAGTGTCCTAATATATCTTAGTATCTAAAGATTAACCTAATTTGTTAACTAATTTAGTTAATTTAGATTTGTTGTTAGATGCTTTTTTCTTGTGAATTACGTTTTTCTTAGCCAAACGATCAAGCATAGAAACAACACGAGGTAATAATTCCTTTGCCTCAGTAGCATCAGTTGTAGTACGTAATTTTTTGATGGCGTTACGCGTAGTTTTTGCTTGGTAACGGTTTCTTAAACGCTTCGCAGCGTTAGCTCTAATTCTTTTAATCGCTGATTTATGATTTGCCATTTCTCTTAGCTATATTTTTTTATTATACTTTTTATACTAAATTCGGACTGCAAAAATAACGAGTATTCTTGAATATTCAAAATCTATTTTAAAGTTTCTTTCCGAATCTTCTATTAACGAAGCAAAGATAAATAAAATTATGGAGATAATACAGCTTCCATCTATATTAAAGGTAAAATAAGTATTTTTGTGCCATGCAAAAATTATCTATGGATCAGCTCAATCGAGTTGATATTGATTCATTCAAAGAATTAGAGAAGACACCTATTACTATAGTACTAGATAATGTACGCAGTATGCACAACGTAGGCTCTGCATTTCGTACAGCAGATGGATTCGCTATCGAACAAATCATCCTATGTGGTATTACAGCTACTCCACCTCATCGTGAAATTGAAAAAACGGCATTAGGAGCGACGCAGTCTGTACAATGGACACACTATAAAGAAACAACAGAAGCTATCGATCAATTAAAAAAGCAAGGGTATAAAATCTTAGCTATTGAACAAGCTAAAGATTCAATATCATTGGAACAATTTGAAATAGAATCAGATACAAAATATGCTTTTGTATTTGGAAACGAAGTTCATGGTGTAGATGAAGAAGTCATGTCCATAGTAGATGGCTGCATAGAAATACCTCAATTTGGCACAAAGCATTCTTTTAATGTATCAGTAACTATAGGAATTGTCCTCTGGGATGTGCTAAAGAAAATAAAGTTCTGATAAAAAAAAGACCGAATAGAGTAAGCAATATTTCCAGAAGTCGTTACAAAATAGTAGATTTGCTCTGCTAAAAATTAGAACAATGAGTGTATTAGTAAATAAAGATTCAAAAGTTATCGTTCAAGGTTTCACTGGAACAGAAGGTACTTATCACGCGTCTCAAATGATTGAGTACGGAACGCAAGTTGTAGGTGGTGTTACACCTGGTAAAGGTGGTCAAACTCACTTAGACCGTCCGGTATTCAATACAGTACAAGACGCTGTTGATACTACAGGTGCTAATGTTTCTATTATTTTCGTTCCACCAGCTTTCGCTGCTGACGCCATTATGGAAGCTGCCGCTGCGGGCATTGCATTAATAGTTTGTATTACAGAGGGTATCCCTACTAAAGATATGATTCAAGTAAAATCGTACTTGAGTGACAAAAATTCTCGTTTGATCGGTCCTAACTGTCCAGGTATCATCACAGCTGAAGAAGCTAAAATTGGTATCATGCCAGGTTTTATCTTCAAAAAAGGTAAAGTAGGTGTTGTTTCTAAGTCAGGTACATTAACATATGAAGCAGTAGACCAAACTGTTAAAGCAGGTTTAGGTATCACTACCGCTATCGGTATTGGTGGTGACCCTATTATCGGAACTACAACAAAAGAAGCTGTGGAATTGTTAATGAACGATCCAGAAACTGAAGGTATCATCATGATTGGTGAGATCGGCGGTGGTATGGAAGCTGAAGCAGCTCGTTGGATCAAAGAAAATGGCACTAAACCAGTTGTTGGTTTCATCGCTGGTCAAACAGCGCCTCCTGGACGTCGTATGGGGCACGCTGGTGCTATCGTAGGTGGTGCAGACGATACAGCTGCGGCAAAAATGGCTATCATGCGCGAGTGTGGTATCCGTGTCGTTGAGTCTCCTGCTGAAATTGGTAAAGCAATCGCTGAGGAATTAGCTAAATAATATTAGAATATTCTATATAAATAGAAAAGGAGACTTAAATTGGACTGCCCCCCAAAAGTTAGACGAATTTATGCAATCTTTTTGAAATAATGAGCTCGGTATTCTATCGGGCTCATTCCTTTTAAATTTGATTTAATTCTAACCTTATTATAGTAATTGATATAACTTATTATTTCCTTT